>CBCTTQ010000019.1:0-46099 GCA_965149945.1 uncultured Peptococcaceae bacterium
AAGCAGAATCAAAGGTTTGAGCGATTCCCGGCACGAGTGCCTCAGCAGCACTGAATCCTATTCTACCATAACTGCCCCCTCCTGTCAATACCCTATCCCTGATTTTTTTTTGCTTTTTTCCCTCTCTATTTGTCCTCCCACGAAATCTTCACCGCACTCTCCGCCAATCCCCTCCATTTCTTCCTTCGCTCCTTCGCCAAAAATTAAAGAGCAGAATCCCTTCTGCTCTTCTCACTTTTTTGAACTTGCTTTATTCAGCGGTATAGGGTAATAATGCCACAATGCGGGCTTTTTTCACCGCTTCGGTCAACATTCTTTGATGTTTGGCACAGTTGCCGCTGATTCTTCTGGGCAAAATTTTGCCTCGTTCCGTTACATATTTGCGGAGACGATTCACATCTTTGTAATCGATATGATCTACTTTATCCACGCAAAAGCTGCAAACACGACGGCGGCCACGACGATTTCTGTTGCCGCGGGGCGCTCTTCTTTCCGCGCGTTCTTCGCGGGCGGGTCTTTCTTCAGCCATGATGCTTCCTCCTATTGCTCAATTTCAGATATTTTAGAACGGCAGATCATCATCTGTGGAAGGAAATCCATCATCAAAGGCGGGTTCATCAGCAAACCCTCCACCCAACGGAGCGGCCGGAGCCTGCTCACTTTTAGGCGAAAGGAAGCGGACATTGTCAGCCACAACCTCTGTCACATAGACTCTTCTGCCTTCTTTGTTTTCATAATTGCGAATTTGCAGTCGACCTTCTACCAATGCCATGCGACCCTTGGAAAGATACGTACTGCAATTTTCACCCTGTTTGTTCCAAACAACGATATTGATGAAATCGGTGCGCTTATTTTCACCGAACCCACTGTCCACCGCCAGCGAAAATTGACATACCGGCGTGCCGTTGTTGGTGAACCGCAATTCAGGGTCTCTGGTCAATCTGCCGACCAAAATGATTCGATTGTACATTCAATCACCTCTTATTCCGGCAGTCTTACTACCATGTAACGCATTACATCATCGGCGATCCGGAAATTTCTTTCCAATTCGGCGGGCAGTTCGGGTTCCGCTTTGAAGGTGACCAACACATAGTAACCTTCTCTGACTTTTTCGATTTCATAAGCCAGTCTGCGTTTGCCCCACAGATCGGTTTTAACAACCTCTCCACCGTTCGCTCCAATGATCGCGTTAAATTTTTCAACGATTTCCGCGTATTTTTCATCTTCAAAACCGGGACGAATAATATACATCGCTTCATAATTTCGCATTCATTTGCACCTCCCTTCGGACGAATGGCGCCGAGCGCCGGCTCGGCACAGGGATTTTTCCCATTTAACTTTTTTATCATATCACAAAACCGACGCGAGTGCAAGCGTTTTTTTATTTTTTTGCCGATCCTTCTTCGGCAGTCGCGCCTTACGTTTTTCTTTCTTATTTTATATTTTTATCTTTTACCAATCTTTCATTCGTTTCATTATGCCGCCTCCCCTTTTCAGAATATTTTATCATTGTTTCTTCGCAGTCCGTTTCGCGCGCCTTCCGGGCCTTGCGACATATTGTATTCGCACATGATTTCCATTTTGGTATCTTCAACTTCTCCTTGCAATCTTAACAATTTCTCTAAGAGATCTCCGCGTCAAAAGCGGGGATCTTTTCACAGATCGTGAAAATTCTTTTACATATTTTTCCGTGAAACTCCTTGCCAAAAAGCTTTCGCCCGATGATTGAGACACATTCTCAAAAAACGCCCACTCGCGCAGATTCGTCTTACGCGGACCCATTTCAGGAACCTTTTTCGTGTCAAACACCCGTTTGAGTTTTCCTTTGTATAGAACTGTCAATGCATACACCGCCATACACATAAAACGCCGGCAAAATTCACCAAAAAAAACAGACTTCTCCGTTAGAAAAGTCTGCTCAAAAGGGGAAACGCTTCGTCTCCCACTCTGAATCGATATTTTCAGCGATCCCCTTCATTCCGTGGAACAGGATCCGCCGCAGTTCCTTTGCGTAGCAAAGATTTCACTCGTTTTTTAAAATCTTGCCGCGTCATCAGCACATACCGCCCACAGCTCAAACATTTCACACGAAAATCCATGCCGACTCGAGTAATTTCCCATTCATTGCCGCCGCAAGCATGAGGCTTTTTCAACCGTACCACATCTCCCACAGCCCATTGTATATTCTGCAAATCCGTCATGGTTTTTCCCCCGTTCTTGCTTTTTTTTGTTCCTCGGTCTCAGGAATTTCTTCCGTCTGTCCCGCCAACCAAAGATCTACTTCATCCACCGCCACTTGACTGCGGATATTGTTTTCCCAAGCAGTAAGAAAAGTTTGACAGGTGCTTTTCACCTGCCAGTCGGGATCTCTCTGCCGCAACTCCCGTAAAATGGCATACACTTCCTGACCGCCCAATTTTCCTAAAGCGGCCGCCGCCGCCGCCCGAACCCGACCTTCAGGATCCGCAATCAACGGCTGCAAGAAAGAAATGGTATTGTCAGGCAACAACAATCCGACAAGATCGGCGATTTTTTTTCGGATTTCCGTGCTGGAACTGCGGCTGCCTTCTTCCAGCACCGCCCACGGGCATTGTTTCCCCAGTTGCCCCATGGCGTCCAAAATCACCAAACGACGAGGTTCTTCCTCCACTTTATGATAGAGCGCCACCAAGGAGCGACCCGCCAACGCGCCGAATACGGACAACGCTTCCGCCACCCTGGCGGGAGGATATTCCTCTGTTTGCAGCAGCGCTAACAACAAATGGGGTACAATCCGTTCATCCTGAATTTCCATAATCAGACGGCTTGCCGCCATACTTTGCTCAAGATGAGAATCCGCCAATTCCTGTACCATTTGTTTCAAAAGAGGTTCTTTTTCGGTTTCTTGATATGACCACAGCTGCAAAAGCATCTCATAAGAAGCGTCCTTTTTGCCGCATTCCTTCAGATAATCCAAACACCAGCGCGCCTCACGACTCAAACGGCCGATTTCTTCCCGTTCCGCTTCTGTGGCTTCCTGCCAAACTTTCCGCAGTTCCTCGCTGTCCGGTCTGATCTCCCGCCAGCGTTCCGGCAAATGATTCTCCTGTTTTTCGGCGGAAGCGGCCTTCTTTTTGTGCCGCCGCCAAAGGACTAAAGCAATCACCAACACGATCAACGCCAGCAAAACGCCGCCATATAAAGCAGCCAACGCTTCCGCGCTCCAGCCCAAATTCAAAAAATCATAGTCGGTGATAAAACTTAATCGGTCCGCCATCCCTCGTCACCTCATTTTTCTAAGTTTTTTATTCACACAGGGCTGGGAAAATTCCCAGCCCCGCGCAAACTCATTTTACCAAAATACCGCTGCCTTCGGTCAATTGACCGATGACGGCATAACGCACACCGCGCGCGGCCAATTCCCGCCGCATTTCTTCCTGCTTCTCAGGATGTACCGCCATCAACAAGCCGCCGCTGGTCACCGGGTCATACAAACAATCCGCTACTTCCCGCGGCACCTGTTCCTCTATTCTTACCGCATGAGCCAAATATTCCCGATTGCGATAATTGCCGCCTGGAATCATGCCCAAATTCGCCATTTCCTTGGCTTTTTCCCAGAGAGGTACTTGATCGGAATATACCACAGCTCCTGTACCGGAAGCTTCGGCGATTTCTTTCAAATGACCCAACAGACCAAAGCCCGTCACATCAGTGGCGCCTTTGACGCCCACCTGTCGCATGGCTTCGGCGGCGGCTTTGTTTAACTGCGCCATTTCTTCCGCCATTTCCCGTGCTTCGTCCATAGTCACCAAACCGGCTTTCAAACCGGTGGAAACCAGTCCGGTACCCAATCGTTTGGTCAAGAACAGCACGTCCCCCGCTTCGCCGCCGCCGTTAGGCGTCAGTTCATCCGGACGCGCCAGACCGGTCACAGAAAGACCGAATTTCGGTTCGTCATCCTGCACTGTATGACCCCCGATTAGCAAAGCGCCCGCTTCCCGCACTTTGTGAGCGCCGCCCAACAAAATTTGGTGCAAGGTTCCCCGATCCATACAGGTGGGAAACGCCGCGATGTTCATGGCAGTAATAGGCGCGCCGCCCATGGCGTACACATCACTCAGGGCATTGGCAGCCGCGATTTGACCGAACAAATACGGATCGTCCACCATCGGCGTAAAAAAGTCCAATGTCTGAATAATCACCTGCTCCGCATTGATTTGATAAACCCCCGCATCATCAAAGGTATCTGTACCCACCAACAAATTGGGGTGACTGAATTTCGGCAAATCCGCCATAATTTCCGAGAGGTCCTCCGGACCCCATTTGGCCGCTCAGCCGGAAGCTTTTGACATTTCCGTCAGTCTTTTTTTTCTGATGGTTTTGGCGTTTAAATCTTCTGCCATAGTCAACTCCTCCTTTTTTTATGGTACGAAAGTCCCCGCTGTCAGGGCGCCTTCGTTATCTTGATCTATCATGCCGCCGCCTGCCGATGGGGCAAGCAGCCAGACATTTACCACAGATTTCTTTGCCGAAGCTTTGGCGTACCTGGCGCAGATATCCCGCGCAGGCCGCCCGATCAAAACGCTCTTCGATCGGTTGTCCTTCCGCGAAAGAATACCCTTTGATAGCGCCCGGCGGACAAACCTCCCGACAAATCTGACAATGAGCGGGACACTGTTCCGTCAGCGGCACATCGGTTGCCAAAGGAGCGTCCGTCAACACCGTCACCAGCCGCAGCCGCGGTCCCACTTCCGGATGCACCAAAGACAGACTTTTGCCGATCCAACCCAGCCCTGCCCAGTGGCCAGCCAAACGATGGCTGAACACAGAACTTTCCTTATGTTTCCCCGTCCGCTGAGAAGCCGGCACCGGAAAAGCCCGATAACCCCGCTCTTCCAACCAAAGAGTGACGCGCAAAGCAATATCATTAAGACGGGCGTTAACAATATCATAATAAGCCTGATACGTTAAGGTCGGTCCTTCCAAAATCTCATTAAGCACCTCGCGGGGAAAAAACACCGCCACCGAAATTGCACGGTCATACAAATCCCAACCATCACCGTATACCTGCCGCAACAGAGAGCGGCGCGGTCTCAAATCCGCCACACCCCAGCGGCTGCCTCCCCACGCGCCCAGGATCAACGACTCCAGTTGTTCCCGCAGCATCCTTTTTTGTTTCTCCGGTTCCATCTGTCATGCCTCCGTTTACCCATAGGTTTTAAAATCAAACGCCGCCACGCCGTAGGCCGCCATATCCAACACAAAACTACCCAGCCATTGCACAAAAGGCAGCACCAGAACAGAATTGTCCAGGAAATCGCCCACAGCCGCCCAACCGGCAGACACCTGCGCCAGCCAAGGAATCGCCCATTGCCGCAGTGCATAGAGCAACACTCCCATGCACAATAACGCCAGCAACGCCCCCGCCAGACGGCAGAGAAATCCTACCAGCGGCGTACTGTTGACTACATCGCCCGCCGTCTTGGTCAATCGGCGGAACAGCCAAACCACCAGACCCACAAGGAGCAAAAACAAAATTAATTCCACGGCCTTCCCCAAAAAGGTGCTGCTGAGAAACAGGCCGGAAAGCCATTGGTTTCCCGAATCAGAACCGATGGTTACCGTATTTTGCAGTTTTGCCTCCACCAAAGGCGCCGCGAAACCAACCAAATGGCGAGCAAAAAAGATGCCGCCGATAACAGCGCCCGGTCCGGCCAAAATCTTCACCAGTCCTCGGCGCCATCCGTACCAAACCCCCAGCAACAAAAATACCGCCAAAATCAAATCACTCAAAATAACACCTCGGCTTCCTTTCCCGATTGTTCCGTGAACAGCCTGGCGGATCTTTCACGTCGCCGCAGATCGCTCATTTGCGAATCTGTCCGTTTCCGTTGACCAGATATTTATACCCGGTCATTTCATTAAGCCCCATGGGGCCTCTGGCATGCAGTTTTTGAGTGCTGATGCCGATTTCCGCCCCGAAACCGAATTGTTCCCCATCGGTAAAACGGGTAGAAGCATTGACATAAACTGCCGCGGAATCTACCGCTACTTGGAAATATTCGGCATGGTATTCATTTTCAGTGATGATACAATCAGAATGGTGAGTACCGTGGAGATTGATATGAGCAATGGCTTCTTCCAGATTTTTAACCACCTTACAGGAAATAACCAAAGCGCTGTATTCCGTATCATAATCTTCTTCTGTGGCAGGTGTCACGGGAAGTTCATTTTGCCGCAAAATTTCTACAGTGCGAGCGCAGCCGCGAATTTCTACTTTTTCTTTGCGCAGAGCTTCGGCAATCACAGGCAGCGCCTTTTCCGCGACGCCTTCCGCCACCAAAAGACTTTCCACCGCGTTGCAAACAGCGGGGCGCTGCACTTTGGCATTGAGAATGATGTCCGCCGCCTTTTTCAAATCGGCTGTTTCATCCACAAAAATATGGCAATTGCCGGCGCCCGTTTCGATAACCGGCACGGTGGCGTTTTGGATCACCGATTGGATCAACCCTTTGCCGCCGCGGGGAATCAACAGATCAATGTATCGGTTCAGCGTCATCATCTTGTTCGCCGTATCCCGACTCGTATCCTCTACCACCTGCACGGAGGAGGAAGGCAAATCAGCTTCAGCAACGCCTTTTGCCAAAAGCCTGCCTAAAATCAAATTGGAGTTAATAGCGTCGGAGCCGCCCCGCAGAATCACGGCATTCCCCGTTTTTAAACAAATCCCGGCGCCGTCTGCCGTCACATTGGGGCGAGCTTCATAAATAATCCCGATAACCCCCAAAGGAACACGGACTTTGGTGATTTCAATATCCTGAGCGCCGTTCCACTGAGCGTCGATAGTACCCACAGGATCAGGCAGCGCCACCAAATCCCGCAGTCCTTTGGCCATCGCCCGAATTCTGTTCTCTGTTAACATCAGCCGATCCAAAAACGCTTTGGGTTTCTCTTTGGCCATAGCATTGGCCATATCCAGTGTGTTGGCTTCCATAATATCGTCATAGTTTTTTTCCAATTGTTCCGCCATGTTGAGCAGAGCGCGATTTTTCTGTTCCGTAGGCGCCGCCGCCAATTGATACGAGGCTTCCCTCGCCGCCCGGCCGATTTCCAAAATGGTCTTCATCACATTGCTCCTTTACTTTTTAAATTTTAACTGACATATAATCGCGGTGGATCACTTCGTCTTCACAGCTGTCCACCCCTAAAATTTTCTTAATTTCTCGACTTTGACAGCCCTTGATTCGTTCGATCTCGTCAGAACCGTAATTGACAAACCCCTTGGCGATTTCCGTCGTCGGACCGTTCAACCCATAGACGCTGACAATATCGCCTCGACGAAAGCTGCCTTCTACCTTCCTGATTCCGGAAGGCAGCAAGCTGCCGCCCTTTTCCACCAACGCTTTTCGAGCGCCGTCGTCAATCCAGATTTTGCCGCGACTGTCCGCTCCATAGGCCAGCCAGCCCTTCTTTCCAAGCAAAACTTTATGATTAGGCGCGAACACCGTACCGACATCTTTGCCTTCCGTCACTGAAAAAAGGATCTCCGGCGTTCCGCCGTTGGCCAGCACCATGGGAATACCGCAGCTATTGACGATTTCAGCGGCAATCAATTTGGTTTTCATACCGCCCGTCCCCAAATCTCCGCCGCTGCCCAGCGCCATATTTTGGATTTCCGCGGTAATTTCTTCCACCAAAGAAATCCGCCGCGCGGTGGGATTCTGACGGGGATCGGCGGTATACAACCCGTCGATGTCCGAAAGCAAAACCAACAAATCCGCTTCCACCAAACAAGAAGTCAATGCCGCCAGCGTATCATTATCTCCCACTTTCAGCTCACTCAAAGAGGTGGTATCATTCTCATTGACGATGGGCAAAATATCGTATTCAAAGAGAGCGCGAAAGGTATTACCCGCGTTGAGATAGCGCTCTCGCTGAGAGATATCCCCTTTGGTCAAAAGTACCTGCGCCACATTGACACCGTATTCCGCGAAAAATTTTTCATAAACCTGCATCAAAAATCCCTGTCCGATGGCTGCCAGCGCCTGCCGTTTGCTGATTTCCGACGGTTTTTGCCAAAGACTCAGTTTGCCCATACCGGCGGCTACAGCGCCGCTGGAAACCAGCACCACCTGCCGGCCGCTGTTTTTCAAATCAGCCAGTTGCCGCGCCAAAAGCTCAAAAGCACGAAAATTCAATTTGCCGTTTTCATATACTAACGAGCTGGTGCCTACTTTGACCACAATACGTTTGGCGGCGGTGATTTGTTTTTGCAGTTTTTCTTTATCTGTCAAACTCATTCTATGATCCTCCGGAACCCGGTTCCGCCCGCGCGATGCCGGCGGACTTGTTCCGATTTCCTCAATTTCCTTGGTTTTTCTTCTTCGGTTCGTCCCAAGCCGACTCTGCTCCTTCTCACCCGTCAAAAAATCAGACCTGTCTCACA
This sequence comes from uncultured Peptococcaceae bacterium, assembly GCA_965149945.1. Lineage (GTDB taxonomy): Bacteria > Bacillota > Dehalobacteriia > UBA4068 > UBA4997 > JAHZFN01. The sequence goes on from CBCTTQ010000019.1 coordinate 8,426, forward strand.
GAAGCTTCTTGCAAAACAAAAACTCGGATATGACAAACCAATTCATCTTATTATACCATATTCATATCACAATTTCCACGCCTGACAGAGGAATTTCTTCGGGGAACAAAAACAATTTTGTCGAAAAGGATTCGCGCGGATTTTCCCTTCTGCCCCTTGCAAAGTCCGATGAATACTGGTATGATATTGTAAGATATTGCCGAAAGAATATTCTCCTCGGCGATTATCCGATCGCGATAGTGTATGCGCAAAAAAAATTACGGAGGTTGCTTCATGTCTTTTTTAGAAATCATTAAGGTCATCATCATCGGGATCGTAGAAGGAATCACGGAATGGTTGCCCATCAGCAGCACCGGTCATATGATCCTTATTGATGAATTGATCAAACTGGACGTAACACCGGAATTTATGGAAATGTTTCTGGTAGTCATCCAACTGGGCGCCATTCTGGCGGTTGTCTGCCTGTATTTCCATCGGCTGAACCCTTTTTCTCCCCGTAAAAATCAACAGCAAAAGCGGGATACTTTCGCCATCTGGGGACGGGTCATCGTCGGCTGCGTTCCTGCTGTTATTTTAGGCTTTTTGCTGGACGACTGGCTGAACGAACACTTCTACAACTATCAAACCGTAGCGGTTACCCTGATTCTGTATGGGATTTTCTTTATTTTGCTGGAAAATCGCAACAAAACCAGAGAATTCAGCGTCTGCAACTTCAAAGAGATGACCTTGAAAAAAGCTTTTGCCATCGGCTGCTTCCAGTGCCTGTCTATGGTACCGGGCACTTCTCGCTCCGGTTCCACCATTTTGGGCGCTATGCTGCTGGGCGTTGACCGCAAAACCTCGGCGGAGTTTTCCTTTTTTATGGCCATTCCCATCATGTTCGGCGCCAGCCTGTTGAAACTGGTGAAATTCGGTTTTTCTTTCACCGCGGCGGAAATCATCACCCTGTTAATCGGCATGGCTACCGCTTTCATCGTTTCTGTTTTAGCCATTAAATTCCTGATGAGCTACATTCAGAAAAAAGACTTCAAAATATTCGGTTACTACCGCATTATTTTAGGGGCGTTGGTTCTGATTTATTTCCTCTTGCTGGCGTAAAAACATTTTATGCGGCAAAACGCCGCTTTAGAGCAGATGATTCATCTGCTCTTTTTTCCGTGTCCGCTTCCCGCGGGAAAATAATACAGGCACCCGGCAGGATTTCACGCATAATATGTAGAAAATTATAGTGTTTTGATATTTTACAGATCGTTTATTTTCTTGTTGTTTTGACCTTATCCGGCACAGCCGGTCTCTGATACCATCACCCATTAGGAGGAATCCTCGTGAAAAAAATCATCATCGAAGGCGGAAATAAACTCAGCGGCTCCGTTCATATCAGCGGCGCCAAAAACGCGGTGCTGCCCCTGATTGCCGCCTCCCTGCTGACCGAAGGAGAATGTCAGATCCACGAGACCCCGTGGCTGACCGATGTGGAAAATCTCTGCAGCGTTTTGGAATATTTGGGCGCGGAAACCCACTATGACAACGCTACCCTCTATATAAACTCCACCAATTTATCCAGTACCACAGCCCCCTTTGAACAGGCGAAAAAAATGCGCGCTTCCATTTTGGTGGTAGGTCCCCTGCTGGCAAGAATGGGTACCGCCACCATCACGCTGCCCGGCGGCTGTAACATCGGCGCTCGCCCCATTGACCTTCATTTGAAAGGATTCGAAGCCATGGGCGCCCACATTACATTGGATAACGTGGGCGGCAACGACGTCATCTATGCCACGGCCAATCGCCTGCACGGCGGCAGAATTTACCTTAACTACCCCAGTGTCGGCGCTACAGAAAATCTGATGATGGCAGCATCTCTGGCGGAAGGTGTCACGGTTCTGGAAAATGTAGCCAAAGAACCCGAAATTGTAGATTTGGCCAACTATCTGAACGGCATGGGCGCCAAAATCAAAGGCGCCGGTACCAGCATCATCCGCATCCAAGGGGTGCGCAGCCTGTCTCCCGTCTGCCATACGGTCATCCCCGACCGTATCGAAGCGGGTAGTTTTATGCTGATGGCGGCCGTAACCGGCAGTGAGCTTTTTTTAGAAAACGTCATTTCGGAACATATGACTTCCGCTATTGCCAAAATGGAAGAAGCCGGCATTCACATCATCGACGAAATCGACGGCATGCGAGTGCTGCCCTGCGACGGTATTCATCCCACCGATATCAAAACATTGCCCTACCCCGGATTTCCAACCGACATGCAAGCGCAGTTTATGGCGGCTCTTGCCACAGCCGACGGCGCCAGCACCGTAACGGAAACCGTGTTTGAAAACCGCTTCATGCATGTGGCGGAATTAAACAAAATGGGCGCCAATATTCGTATCGAAGGTCGCTCCGCTTTGGTAAACGGCATTTCTCAACTGCACGGCGCCGAAGTCAACGCTACCGACCTGCGGGCAGGCGCCGCCATGATCATCGCGGGACTGGTCGCCAAAGGTCAAACCATCATCGGCGAAACCGGTCATCTCTACCGCGGCTATGAAAATCTCATCGGCAAACTGCAATCCATCGGCGTCAAAGTTTGGGAAGAATAAACCTTTGACATTCCGCGACAACTCCCTGCAGGGAGTTGTCGTTTTTTTGAGGAAAATCCCACGGAAGAATTGACACAGAAAGGACAATAATGGTATCATGAAATTAGTTTTGACAATTTACGAAAAGACAAAAGGAGAGTCCTAATATGACATTGATCAACGAAAATTATCAAACACTGGAAGAAAGCTATCTGTTTTCCAACATTGCTAAAAAAGTAGCGCAATACACCGCCGCCCACCCCGAAGCCCAAATCATCAAACTGGGTATCGGAGATGTCACCAAGCCTCTTTGTCCCGCCGTTATCCAAGCGCTTCACGATGCCGTGGACGAAATGGCAAACCCGGAAACCTTCCATGGATACGGTCCGGAACAAGGTTACGATTTTCTGAAAAAAGAAATCATCCGTGTGGACTATAATCAACGCGGCGTCGATTTGGATCTGGATGAAGTCTTTGTTTCCGACGGTTCCAAATCCGACACCGGCAACATCGGCGATATTTTCTCCACTGCCAATGTGGTAGCAGTCACAGACCCTGTTTACCCCGTTTATGTAGACACCAATAAAATGGCGGGCAGAGAAATCAAGCTGCTGCCCTGTAAAGAAGAAACGGGCTTTGCCGCGGTGCCGCCCCAATGGCACGCGGACATCATCTATCTCTGCTCTCCCAACAATCCTACCGGTACCGTCATGGACAAAGCATCCCTGGAGCGCTGGGTTGCCTACGCAAAAAAAGAAAAAGCGGTGATCCTCTTTGATTCCGCCTATATGGCCTTCATCCAAGACGATCAACTGCCCCATTCCATCTATGAAATTGAAGGCGCCAAAGAATGCGCCATTGAATTCAGAAGTTTTTCCAAAACAGCCGGTTTCACCGGTACCCGCTGCGCTTACACCATCGTACCCAAAGCGCTGATGGGATACACCCAAGACGGCCAAGCAATCTCCCTCAATGCCATGTGGAACCGCCGGCATACTACGAAATTTAACGGAACTCCTTACATCGTACAAAAAGCCGCCGCGGCCGTCTACACCGATGAAGGACAAAAACAGTGCAAAGAAACCATTCAGTTTTATCTGGAAAATGCCCGTATCATAAAAAATACCCTGACAGAATTGGGCTTCACGGTATTCGGCGGCGAACACGCTCCCTACATCTGGTTAAAAGCGCCCAAAGCCATGACTTCCTGGGAATTCTTTGATGAACTGCTGGAAAAACTCAACGTCGTAGGCACTCCCGGCAGCGGTTTCGGCGCCATGGGAGAAGGCTATTTCCGACTGACCGCTTTTGGTAATCGGGAAGACACCGTCGCCGCCATGGAACGATTCAAAAAAGCCTTCGGCAAATAAATTGCTCTTCATGAAATCCACTCAACAGACCGCCTTTCAGCGGTCTGTTTTTTTCAAAAACCGAGAATCACGTATAAAATCACTCCTCTGAGGCAAAAATAACCAATACAAACCCACATGATCAGGAGGTATCGGTTATGAAAAAGAAACAGGAATCTTTTCACCAAACCACAGAGGAAGCCCTTGCCGCCAATCGAATCAACAACACCGGCAAAGAAACCCCGCCCCCAGAGGGCGACAGCATTATCCGTGACGCCGCGGCACAAAACCAAACCGCCGACTCCGAAGCGGACAAGGAAACAACGACAGAGAGCCGATCCGAAACATCGCCTTCACCCCGAGAGAAGAAAAAAGCCGCCGTCAAACTGACCTTACTGAGTCTGCTGGCGCTGGTGGTAATCGGAGTCGCCGTGGCGCAAGAATCTCCCACCACTCCCCAACCCCCGGTGGAAACAGCGCTGGAAACAACAGATATTGAACCGACCGCGGAAAGTACCCCTGCCGCCGCCGAAGCAGCGGAGGACACCGTCTCCCAGAATGAAGAAACATCCGCGGAATCAACAGAACCGCGGGCGCAACCCGTCAGCGCCGAGGAATCGTCCGTTTTTCACTGGCAGCTGCCAGAAGGAGGAAAGCTGATCCGCGCTTACGGCTACAGCTATGACAAAACCTGGCGGGATTATCGTTTCCACAGCGGTGTGGACATTGCCCTCAGCGTCGGCAGCGAAGTCACCGCGTCCGCCGACGGCACCGTCACAGAACGCGGCAAAACCAAGGCTCTGGGGGAATATCTACGAATTGATTACGGTAATCAACTGATCGGTTATTATTTCGGTTTGAAGCTCCGTGACGACTTGGCGGCAGGCAGTACTGTCAGCGCCGAACAGGTGTTAGGGACTGTCACCGAACCGCCTCTGGAAGAATCCGCGGAAGTTCCCCATTATCATTTCGGGTTGATTCAAGACGGTCAAACTATTGATCCGAAAAAATTACAAAACTGATCTGTCCTGTATCGCCCAATATCACAGGAAACTTTTTTGAAAAGCGGCGAAATATCGCCGATATATATGAAAAGGCGGAGCGACTCGCTCCGCCTTGTTTCACTTTCTTTGATAAAATTTTGACGCTCAGAACATCTCCCGACGCACAATAGTCTGGGCGCGATCCGGACCCACAGCCACCATAGAAACAGGAATACCGCAAAGTTCTTCCAGCCGTTGAATATACTTTTTGGCGTTTTCCGGCAAATCCTCAAAACACCGAACCCCAGTAGTATCCTGCTGCCAACCGGGCAATGTCTCATAGATGGGCTTACATTTCGCGATATCCTCAATAGTAGAGGGGAAACGATCTGTTCGCCGTCCGTCTTTTTCATAAGCGACACAAACCCGAATTTCCGGCAGACGGTCAAAAATGTCCAGCTTGGTGATGCAAAGATCGGTCAAACCACAAATCAGAGCGCTGTAACGCACCACTACCGCGTCAAACCAACCGCAGCGACGAGGACGCCCCGTCGTCACTCCGAATTCGCCGCCCAACTCACGGATAGCGTCACCTACTTTGTCCGTCAATTCCGTAGGGAAGGGACCACTGCCCACTCTGGTACAATAGGCCTTGGCAATACCCAGTACCCTGTCAATGTACGTAGGCCCCAAACCGGAACCGGTGCAAACGCCGGCCGCCACCGTATTGGAAGAAGTCACAAAAGGATAGGTGCCGTGGTCAATATCCAACAAAGCGCCCTGCGCTCCTTCAAAAAGCAGCTTTTTACCGGCTTTCGCGGCATCATTCACCAAATACAGGGTATCTTTGACATAAGGTTTAATCTGGTCTCTGTATTCCCGAAAACGCGCGATCATCGCTTCTTTTTCCTCCCCTTCGATGGTGGGGAACCCGTTTGCGCGGAAAATAGCATTCTTTTCTTTCAGATTATATTCCAACCGCTCCAGGAAAGGATCCCAGCGCATTAGATCCATCAAGCGGATGCCTTGACGGGCGATCTTATCCATATACGCCGGACCGATGCCTCGTTTGGTGGTACCGATTTTGTTGTCGCCTTTGAGCTGTTCCTGATATTCATCCATCGTATAATGATACGGCATAATCAAATGAGCTTTTTCCGAAATAGATAAATGATCGGTGGCAAAACCCCTTTCATGCAGTGTTTGAATTTCCGACAGAATGACTTTCAAATCCAGAACAACCCCGTTGCCGATGACACATTGGGTGTTCTCGGACAAAATCCCCGACGGAATCAAATGCAGCGCGTGTTTTTCGCCGTTGACCACTACCGTGTGACCGGCGTTGGAACCGCCCTGACAACGCAGAACCATATCCGCCTGACAAGCTAAAAAATCCGTCAGTTTGCCCTTTCCCTCGTCGCCCCATTGGGCGCCTACAACTACAACAGAAGTCATGATGAATTCTCCTCTCCGTTGTTGGCAACAAAAATTACGCAGGCTCACACCTGCCGCCACTTTATCATTATACTGGTTCACCCTGTCTTTGTCAATTCTTTTCTGCGCTCGTCCGAAGAAGACTCTTCATCTTTTTGCAACACTTTTCATCCCATTTTTCTCGAGCAAACTTGATATTTCCCCATTTATAAAAAGGCGCCTTCCTTTTTTGCATCAAAGCTACGCGTCCCTGATTTTCCGAAATAATACCCGCTCCATTTGTTTCCGGGCTTTTCTGCGGACAAATGCCGTAAAATCCAGCGTTTTTTCCGATTTCTCCGTCAAACCGAGAGAAAATCAGAAAAAATGCTTGACAACAGAAGAAAACTCTAGTAAAATATATACTTGTGAACAGCCCATGAAACTTGATTCATTAGCTCAGTCGGTAGAGCACCTGACTTTTAATCAGGGTGTCCGGGGTTCGAATCCCCGATGGATCACCATTTACGGCGCGTTGGAGAAGCGGCTGAACTCACCAGCCTTTCACGCTGGCATTCAGGGGTTCGAATCCCCTACGCGTCACCACCGAGAGCAGGCATTGCCTGCTCTTTTTTTATCTTCCTCCGCCGAATGGTCAACCGCCCCTTCAAAACAAAGAACCTTCCGCCCGACGTTCACGCCGCCCGACGCAGAAGCCGCTTATTAAAAGAAGCCCTTTCGGAACAACGCGCCCGCCCAATCCCCCAATCAAATAAACGACAACGATGCTTCTTATATCCGGTATCCAAGGGGCGCCTGTCGGTCGTCCTTGCGCCAAACCACCTTTTTTTCCGTTCTTTGGAGCGAAATTCCGAAAAAATCAGCAGAAAAATACAGAAAATTCTTGCGAATATACTGAATTTACGGTATGATAATAAGAAGAGAGGTGGAGGACTCTTCGCGCCGCCGCCGACAAAATCAACCAAACAAAAAACGAGGAAATATCATGACCATAACACGATCGGCGCCCGCAAAAATCAACCTGGCATTGGATGTAGTCGGGAAAAAAGACAACGGCTATCATCTGGTGGAAATGATTATGCAAACCATTACACTGCAGGATACAGTGACCGTCACGGCTGCCACTGAAACCGTTCTTTACTGCAACCGTGCCGATGTTCCCACAGGGACCGCCAATATTTGCCTGAAAGCTTGGCAATTGATGAAAGAGCGGTATCAATTGCCCGACGGATTGCGTGTTGAAATTCATAAAGAAATTCCTGTAGCAGCCGGTCTCGCAGGCGGCAGCACCGACGGCGCCGCCGCCATGTTGGCTATCAATGAAGAATTCAGACTTGGTCTTTCTTTGACGGAACTAAAGCGGCTGGGCGCTCGGTTAGGCGCGGACGTACCCTTCTGTCTGCAAAAGGGCACCGCTTTGGCAACGGGAATCGGGGACGAATTACAGGCCCTTCCCGCCTGTCCGCCGCTGTTTGTGGTGGCAGTCAACGCGGGATTCCCCGTCAATACAGCCGATGTATACCGCAATTTGGTCTGGCATCAACTGCCCTCTCATCCCAATATCAAAGAAATGCGCAAAGCATTGTATCGGCAAGATGTCGAAGCGCTGCTTCAAAACGCGGAAAATGTGCTGGAACAGTCCGCCTTTGCCCTGTTTCCCGCCCTACGGGAAACAAAGGAACGTCTGGGCAGTCTGGGAATTTTCCCTATCATGTCGGGCAGCGGCGGTACGATGCTGGGATTGACTCCCGATCGCGAAAAAGCGGAGTTTGCACTGACGCGGCTTCGAGCAGATTTTCCATTCGCGGGCATTTTTCAAACACAGGATCAACAGAGAAACGGAGCGTGAAGCAAAATGACACGAGCAAAACTTTCCCCTATTAAATTAGAAGGATTTCAACCACTGCGGGAAATGGTGTTTGATGTGCTGATCGACGCCATTATGTCCGGGCAACTGCCGCCCGGCGAGCGACTGATGGAAGTGCAATTAGCAGAAGAAATGGGTGTCAGCCGCACCCCGGTGCGGGAGGCTATCCGTCGTCTGGAACTGGAAGGATTTGTGGTCATGATTCCCCGCAAAGGCGCTTATGTCGCGGGACTTTCCATTAAAGATATTGTCAACATCTTTGAAATTCGCACCGCTCTGGAACAATTGGCGGTAGGACTGGCTGCCGAAAGAATGACCGCCGACGACATGGAAACCCTGGAACGCATGGTGGTGGAACTGAGCGAATCGGTGGACAGCGCCGACGTAGAAGAATGGACAGAACTGGATAAAAAATTTCATCAACTGATCTATGAATACAGCCGTAATGATCGATTAATCCAAATGATGAACAATATCATTGAGCAAATCAACCGTTATCGTATCATCAGTCTCTCCAATCCGGAAGTGCGGCAACACTCTGTGGAAGAACACAAAAAAATCGTAGAAGCCATGGCGGAACGCAACATCCCCGCCGCCAAAAAAGCCGCGCGGGAACATCTGTCCAACACGCAAAACAGCCTGATCGTGCTTCTGCAGGAAAAGCTTTCCGGTCTGGAATAGCGATCTCTCCGCAATTGTTTTTTATACAATGAAAAGATCATGACACGTTCGATTATTTTTCCTTTTCGCGCTGTTTAAAATTTCGACAAAATCAAAAAGAACCCATTTCATGGGTTCTTTTTCTATATTATTTACGAAAATCAGCCGCATAGAGCCTAAACCGCGGCTCATAGAAAACAGTTTCTCTTTCTTCATCGGTTTAGAACCAAAGCGAACAACATCCGTCTTTTAGTCTTGCGACGCCGCTGAGAATTGACTTTTCCCGAAACGGCGCACACTTGTCAACAACTGCCGATAAATTAAACGATAGCCGGCGCTGGTGGGATGAATGCCGTCCCGAGAAATCAGTCGAGCGCAGTCTCGCCGCGCCAAAAAGGCGCTGCGTACATCCACACAAAGGAGATTTTTGTGAGCAGCCAACCGCTCAATGGCATTGGAGTACAACTCATGAAAACGATAAATCATATTGATATCTCCCAGCCAGAGCAACAAATTTTCTCGATTGACTCCTTTACTGATAATATGTTCAAAATAACGCCGCGCGTCAATGGGCGGCAAAGTCATCAGTACGGGTCGCGTACCCTGTGCCCGCAAAGCGTCTGCCATTTTTTCAACCGTTTGGACAAACCGCGGCAACTCCGTATGAGGCAAATGGGTTCCCGTCGGATCCGCCGCCACTTCTTCCCAATCGTAATCGCAATCATTGCCGCCGTATTCAATGAGCGCGACATCATAAGCGGCGCCTTTGACTAAATCTTTTTCCAAAAGGGTCTCACCCCGCGTCACTGTAGCGCCAAACCGCGCCCGATTCACCACCTTTAACGGCAATCCCTTCAATCGCTCCATAAATTGTCCCATTCGAAAATGGTACCGCAAATTTTCATCGGGCACCGTCGCCCGCATAATGGAATCTCCGTAGACCCCGATTTTTATAATTTTTTCCATATGCTTCCTCTCGGTTTCTCGTTTTTCTGACGAATCACTTGCTTCTTTGGGACACCGTCCCCGAGCGACAGCCAGATTTTCTCACGACACAATGATTTCTTTCTCCGTCTATGGGGTCATTCTGGCGCAATTGTATTCCTCTGTCAAGGGAAACCCTATCGCGGACAAAGGAACACTTTTCGATCATTCCGCGCAACAATCCCCAATCCCACGATTTTCAAAACCAATATAAACAGCCCCCTCCTTAAAGGAGAAGGCCGGTTATACCTATTCTTGTTTTAAACCGGGATAATCCAAAGTGGCAAACAAATCCGCCACCGTTTCTTCCCGACGAATCACTTTTACGGAACCGTCTTGTCTCAGCAGCAATTCTTTGGCACGCAGCTTTCCGTTGTAATTAAATCCCATGGCAGAACCATGAGCGCCGGTATCATGAATCACAATAAGATCCCCTAAATCGATTTTCGGCAACGCCCGATCCACCGCGAACTTATCGTTGTTTTCGCAGAGAGAACCGGTCACATCGTACACATGATCTTTCGGCAGGTTGTCCTTGCCCAGCACCGTCATATGGTGATATGAACCATACAACGCGGGGCGCATCAAATGCGCCATACAAGCATCCAGCCCGATATATTCCTTATAAATGTGCTTTTCATGGATGGCTGTTGCCACCAACCAGCCATAAGGACCGGTCATACGACGGCCGCTTTCCAACGCCAGACGCACATTACCCAAACCGGCAGGTACCAAAATCCGTTCATATTCTCGACGAACTCCTTCGCCGAACACCTGATAATCCACCTCTTCGCCTTCCGGCAGATACTGCAGACCGATGCCGCCGCCGAGATTAATGAATTCCACGGAAATGCCTAATTTTTCTTTTACTTCCGCCGCTAAAGAAAACATCATCGCCGCGGTGCCAATCAGATAGTCCACATTGTTTTCATTGGAAACAATCATGGTATGCAAGCCAAACCGCCGCACGCCCTTTTCCCGACAACGAGCAAAAGCGGTGAGAATCTGTTCCTTCGTCATACCGTACTTGGCATCCTGCGGATTCCCGATAATGGCATTGCCGCCTTCTCGCAACGGACCGGGATTATAACGAGCAGAAATCAGTTCCGGCAAACCGGCGCATTGTTCTACAAAATCCACATGGGTCAGATCGTCCAAATTGATGACCGCGCCCAATTTTTTGGCATAAACAAATTCTTCTGCCGGGGTATCGTTGCTGGTAAAGCAAATCTCTTCTCCCTTCATGCCGACCGCTTCGGAAATTAACAACTCCGGATAAGAACTGCAGTCCGAGCCACAGCCTTCTTCTTTCATAATTTCCAAAATATAGGGATTGGGGAGCGCTTTTACGGCAAAATGTTCCCGAAATCCGGGCGCCCAGGCAAATGCCGCGTTCAGGGCACGGGCATTTTCCCGAATCCCCCTTTCGTCATAAATATGAAACGGGGTGCCGTATTCCCGTGCAATCTCCCGCAGCTGTTCTTCACTGCAGGGCAATTTTTTTTCTACCATTTTCTTTTATCCTCCGAATCCTATTCCGCGCGGGATTCCGCAAACCCGCTGTAAAAAATCAAAAAATACATCGCTATTATAACATATTTCCGACAAAAGAATCAAGAAAGGGACCAAATTTCTTCTCCGCACGCTCTGTCCCAAACTTCCCGCTCCGCTCAATCGGTCAAATCGGCAAAAGCACCTCCGCAAGCCTGCAGCAAATCTGTCGGACGCAGAGTGATCTGCACTCCGATTTTACCACCGCTGACGGTAATGGCAGGCAAATTTTCCGCGCTCTGATGCAAAAAAGTTGGATATTGCTTTTTCATCGCCAAGGGAGAACAACCGCCCCGCACATAGCCGGTCACTTTGGTAATTTCTTTAACAGGAATCATTTCCACTGATTTTTCTCCGCAGGCTTTCGCGCATTTTTTTAAATTCAGTTCCCGATTAACCGGCACCACAAAAATATAGTAATCACGGCCGGGAGACCGGGTCACCAAGGTTTTGAATACCTCGTCCGGCAACTTTCCGACTTTTTCCGCCACACTGACACCGTCGATTTTACCGTCTTTGGTTTCGTATTCATTGCATTGATACGGCAATTTCTGCTGATCCAACACCCGCATGGCGTTGGTTTTGCTGATTTTTTTCGCCATCTCTCTTTCCTCTTCTTTCTGTGGAAAATGCTTTGCTATTTTTTGCATTTTCCCTTATAATATACTTATATTGTACAATATTCAGCGAGTATTGTACAATACAAAATCTGTTCCCGGCGCTTTCTTTATCATTATGTTCATACCATTTCCCTGTTTAGACAGGAAAAATCCCGAATGAAAAAAATTCGGGATTTTCAAAAGAAATGATGAAATTGAAAAATTTATGGTTTAGATGTCTCTGTTTTCTTTATTCCGCGGTCTCTCTGTCGAAAATAACCTTGCCGCCCAGATAGGTTACGTCAACAGCGGCGTCAAAGAGTTCTTCCGGCGTACAGTCCAAAATATTGGTATCCAAAACCAGAATATCCGCGTATTTACCGGCTTCCAAAGTGCCTACCTTGTCCTCCATACCGCAGGCGCGGGCGGAGTTCAGCGTGTAGCATCGGATCGCGTCTTTCAAAGCGAATTTTTCTTCCGGCAAATAACCGCCTTCCGGCTGGCCGTCGTTACATACGCGTTCTGTCGCTCTGTAAAGCTGCACAAAAGGATTATAAGAACTGTAATAGCTGTCCGTACCAAAAGTTACATTGGCTCCGGACTGGAACAGGGAACCATAATTCCACAAGGTTTTCGCGGTTTCTTCATCCAAAACCTGCAAATAGGGATTGGTATCAAACGACCCCGTGGGATCCAAGAAGTCCGGCGTCACATTGCAGGAAATGCCCAGCTCCGCCGGTCTGTTGATATCATCCGGATGCGTGGTGTCAAAATGTTCGATACTGAAACCGGGACTCAGTTCAACGCCGTTCGCGACCGCTTGTTCATAACCGTCCAGCGCTGTTCGGATCGCTTTATCGCCACAGCAATGGAAGTGAGCATATAAATCGTTAGCGGCGGCTTTTTCCACAATTTCGGTTACTTCTTCCGCGGTATAATAAGGTTCTCCGCCGTTTTGGTCGGTATCCTTATAATTTTCCAACATGGAAGCGGTGTAATCGGAAGCAACGCCGTCCATAAATGTTTTCAGACTGGTCAATCTCAACATATCGCTGTTGAAACGTTCTTTCGCCGCTTGGAGATTTTCCTCACTTTCCTCAAAATTGATGGAAACCATATGGCGAGCGGTCAATCGGCCCTCATCTTCCAATTGTTCGATCAAATCAAAATAAGGATCATCATAGTAATAGTCGGACATCGTGTTCACTGTTGTTACGCCGTATTGATTCCATACATTGATACATTTTTCCAAATCGTCCGCCGTTCGTTCCGGATAATATTGTTCCATCAAACGGGCGGCGTCTTCTTTCAGATAGCCCACAGGTTCCCCGTTATCATCGACAACAATGTATTCCTGCCCTTTTTCCGCGTTGAATTGTTCAGCGAAAGCCGCGTCAATTCCCGCGATTTCCAAAGCCTTGCTATTTACCCAAGAGGCGTGGCCGTTGTAATCATTAAGAACGACCGGAATATCGGCAGTCGCTTCATCCAGATATTTTTTATCGGGGTCGGCGCCGCCCCAATTGGCCTGGTACCAGCCGCCGCCTACAACAAATTCTTTATCGGGGTTTTCCGTCAGAAATTCTTTGACTTTTTCTGTCGCGACCGCCTGATCATCAATACCTGTTAAATCAACGCCGATTACCGTATCAGCCACATTGGAATGGGTATGACCGTCAACAAAGCCCGGCATAATCATCCGATCCCCGTAATCGATCACTTCCGTGTCATCGCCGATAGAAGATTCCAGCTCCTCCATAGTTCCCACAGCCAAAATCTTATCTCCGGCAATCGCGACACCGCCGGAAATCGGTTCTTCGTCAGCTACCGTATAGATCACGGTACTCTGTAAAACCAAATCCGCGACATCGGCGGCAGGCTCTTCACCCTCTTGTGAGCCGCAACCCGCGAATGCGACCAGCGTCAAAATAAGCAAACTCAATAATAAAAATGATTTCTTTCCGCTTAAAGATTTTTTCATAATTTCAACCTCCTTTTCAAATGTCAGTGCGTTACAAACCCGCTATAAGCATCTTACAACCTTTACACGGGTGAAGGTCAATAAAAATTTAAAAAAATCTCTCACTTTTTTAATATATTTTTCACAATTTGTTTACATTTCATTCATATCCCGGTCTCAACTATTTTTCCGGTTGAAGGGGCAAATAAATTTTGGTCACCCACTCTTCGCTGTTGTGATAATACAACACCGGACCGACAATATACTCCTCTATCAAATCCCCGGTTGGCTGATACCGCTGTCTTTTCGCATAATCGATCATGTTGTTGTAGCAATCCATGAAACTTTTCTTTCCGCCCCCTACACAAAAAGTGTACAAAGCATCGCAACCTTTCATTTTCATAAAATTCTTCGCCTGCGGAGATTCTTCTTTCACCTCATAAAAAAAGCGGGAGTTCTGGTTATACGGAAATAAACAATCCTGATCTTTTATAACCACATTGGAAAAAAGACACTTCCTCGAGGAAAGTTTGGTATAGCCTTCTCTTTTGATTGCATTTTCCAACTCTATAAAAGAATCCGCATAGTAAAAAAAACTGTCGGTGATACTGCGCGAAGTATCCACATATACGATATTGCATTCCTCTAAACGTGTTTTGCCGATCTGGCCGGCGCCGGCGGTGTTTTTCCTTACCAAATCAGCCGCGTCCAGCAAAGCGTGATAGCGCCGCATTTTCGTTTCATAGGCCAGCAGCTGCTGTTCCATCTCTCTTTGCGCGGCGAGTTTTCTGTCATAAACAATCACTTTCAAAGTATCGGTCGTTGGTTCATTCAATAATTTTCTGATAGAAACCATCGGCAAATCCAAATTTCTGCATTCACAAATAAAAAAAATCCGCACAATATCTTCTTCGGAATATAATCGATAATGATTGTTCTCATTTCGATAGGGCCGAACAAGCCCTTTTTCCTCATAATAATAAAGTTGCCGACGCGTAACATTGCAAATATCCAGAACATTATTCACCGAGTAGTATCTTTTTTCCAACATCAAACAATCCCCCCACAAAAACCGTACACAACCAAACCCTCGTCATAATCCAAATCGCGTCTCATCCGGAAATCTCCATGCTCACATATTCCGCCAGAGCGTCGGAAACCAAGTATTCATTTTGATCGTTTTCCGCCGTCAGTTCCGACAAAATGATTCTATCATCCAAAGAAGGATAAACCACGTACACCCTTTTTCCCAAGGCCACTTCCGGACAATTCCGCTTCATATCCTCAAAAAGTAACCGAAATATATTCATATTTAAATAAGAAATCGTTCCGTTTTTATACCCCACCGCCAAAGGATACGGCATAAAAAGCACCACGTCCTCCCCCTTTTTAATGGAGCGCAGACGCTGCACCATTTCAAAATACAGCATAGACGAGCTCAAATCCCGCTTACTATCGCTTTTGATCGCCTCGAACAATTCTTCCACTTCCGCCTTCAAAGAATTCAGCCACTTTTGCAATTTGTCTTTCCCTTGCGACAGCATATAACACTGCTTCTCTTTGAAAAGCAGTTTGGCATCGATCATCTGCCCGGTATTGACATTGCGGTAATCGCTCTCCCCATGAGACTGATTCAGAATTCTCCGATATTGATCGGGGAAAACGATTTCCGAATCATTCATAATCTCCAGAACCACCGGCTCATACCGATCCTTATTGAGCAACTCCATATAATGATCGCTGATGCGGATTTTGATTTTCACCCTCGGCATTCTATTCCCTCCCCGATGATTGAGTTCCCCGTTTGTCGTTTCGATTCAGACAGACGCCGCCATAAAATAAACACAATTCCAATATTATTATAACATTTCTATCACAACATGCAATTTTATCCTTATTTTACAATACAGAAAAGTAGGTTGACAAGCAATATGAGCAAAAAAAATCATCTATTCCGATCCGATTCCCCGGATTTCCTGCCCGGAACTTCTTTTGTGGGAGAAATCACGGGCTATACCCATCGAGGATTGGGGGTCACACGCCAAAAAGGACGGGTTGTCTTTGTTCCCGGGCTTCTTTATGGAGAAAAAGCGGAGATTACCATCAGCGGCGCCCAAAAAGGAGTGTTGCTGGGCGCTGTCAAAAAGCTGCTGCGCGCTTCCCCGCACCGTGTCGCGCCCCCCTGTCCTTACTTCCAAGAATGCGGCGGCTGCGCCCTACAGCATATGGATTACCGACAGCAATTGCGCCTGAAAGAGGAAACCGTTGCCAATACCCTGCGCCGTGTGGGCGGGTTCAATAATCTTTCCGCCGCGCTGCGACCTATCGTGAGCATGAGCAATCCCTATCATTACCGCAACAAGGGTATTTTTCGTCTGTACACAACTCCAGACGGCGACTGCCACCTGGGGTTTTTGGCGGAACACAGTCATACAATCGCCTCCGGTCGTTGTACACTCCTGTTTCCTGTTGCTGTCAATGAATTGTTAGAACGGCTGGAACAACATCTAAACCGAAACAAGGCGTTCCCGGTGACAGCATTGCGGGGTGTTTTGGCGCGCGTCTCTTTTTCAGACAATACCCTCATGCTGATCCTGCTGACAAACGGAACCCTAACGACAGCCCAACAGCAAGCGACTGCTGCCCTGTGGGAAAATCTCCGTCGGGAAGAACCTCGCCTGCGGGTTTTCGGCTATACCCCGCTGGAAAGAGGCGGTCCGAATTTTCGGCGTTTGACCCTAATCAGCTCCCAAAGCGTCATTTATGAACGACTGCGAGGAATCGAATACGCCATCTCGCCCGCCTCCTTTTTCCAAGTGAATCCACTTCAAACCACCGCCATGCTGGACGCGCTGGAAGCATTCCTGCCCTCTAAATCGTTTCAACTCATCGACGCCTATTCCGGCATCGGCACCATCGGGCTGGCGCTGAGCCGACGGGCCGATCGTGTGGACTGCATCGAAATCGTTCCGGAAGCCGTCGCCGACGCCCGCGCGAACTGCCGGCGGAACCAATTGACTACTGTCCGCTGCCACCTGGGCAAAGCGGAAGAATTGTTTCAAGCGGTCAGCCGTGACCTGCCCACCCATCAGGAAAAGGTGGTCATCGTGGATCCTCCCCGCAAAGGCTGCCATCAACAGCTACTGCGAAGCATTTTGGATTTCGCGCCCGACCGTCTGCTCTATGTCTCCTGCAATCCCGCCACCCTGGCGCGAGATTTGGCCATCTTGAGCGTCGATTACACCATAGACGCGGTACAACCCTTCGATCTCTTTCCCCAAAGCTACCACGTGGAAACCATCTGCGCCCTCTCCAAACGGAACGCTCCTAACAAATAAACCCAAAAGACACCGAACAGGCATTTTCTCAGAAGAAATCAGGACTCGACTGTCGGTCGAGGATACTAAACCACCTGTCGGTTGCGAGAAACAGGACAAAGTGATAACATGTAACCATCCGAGCAAAGGAGGAAAAGAGCATGGAAAAACAAACGTTTGGGGCGATGATCGCGGCACTGCGCAAAGAACAGGGGATGACCCAGCTGGAACTTGCGGAAAAAATGGATGTGACCGATAAAGCGGTCTCTAAATGGGAGCGGGATCTTTCCCATAGTTAAGGATACCACACCACAAACCCACGCTTACATTACTTCCAGAACATTAAATTTTGGAGGTACATCCCATGAAACAACTGATTTCCTGTGAGTTTAATATCGACACCGCCTGTGTAGAACTTTACTTCACTGATGAGAGTAGGATTTCTATTGACTGCACTGCCGTTGAGAATGAAGTGGCCGATAACCGCTTTCAGAGATCGGAATTGGATTGGTTGATTTATAATGACCCGATCGCTTATGCAGATCTTGTTCTCAATGGCGATCCCAAAAGATACCTCAAATCCGTAACGGAATACAAACAATAAAAAATCATAGGGTACAGGAGCACCAGTGCAACCACTTATCGTATGCACTGGTGCTTTACATTTGTAAAATGATCGCGTGATTTCAAAGGTAAAAGTAATGCGTTCGCATAATATTTCTCGCTTTTCACAGCAAGATATGCTATAATGAAATTGTAATTTCGCCACAATGTAGTTTAGAAGATGAGGTGCAAAAAATGGCAGTGTCCTATAAGAAGCTATTCAAGATTCTCATTGATCGGGATATGAAGAAAAAAGAGTTCCGCGATTTTGTCGGCATCAGCTACTCTACAATGAGCAAACTTGAAAAGGGTGAGAACACAACTGTTGAAGTGCTGGAAAAAATATGCCTCAAACTCGGATGCGGAATTGAAGATATTATGGAAATACTCCCAGACACCACTATTTCAAAAGGCGCAGAGTAACTTTCAGAAAAAGGGTATCCACAAAATATAAGTAGGGTTTAAAGCTGTTCCCTTCCTGAATATCATCAGTATAAGTTATCCGCTTCTTCTGAGTGGAATGTGATAATATGTGATGGAAAATCATGAGGTGTTACCGTGCAAATATTGGACAACATTAATAATACCATTAAAGATGATTTGCAGAAGGAAGTCAAAAAAGGAAGCAAAATATCGATTGCTGCTGCTTGCTTTTCCATCTATGCTTATCAAGAATTGAAGAAACAGCTTGAGGGCATAGAAAAGCTACATTTTATTTTTACATCGCCTACTTTCATTACCGAGAAAACCCCAAAAGCCAAAAGAGAGTTTTATATTCCCCGTTTATCTCGAGAGCGCAGCCTATATGGGACTGAGTTTGAGGTAAAACTGCGCAATGAACTTACTCAAAAAGCCATAGCTAAAGAATGTGCAGAATGGATTAGAAAAAAGGTTGTTTTCAAATCCAATATTACTCAAGAACAAATGATGGGGTTTATAACTGTGGATGAAAGCACTTATATGCCAATCAATGGATTCACCACAGTTGATTTGGGCTGTGAGCGCGGAAATAATGCTTATTATCCTGTACAAAAAACCGAGAGCTTTGAAAATGCAGACTACTTTCTGAAACTCTTTGACGATCTGTGGCACGATGACAAAAAACTTCAAGAAGTAACAGATATTGTAATTGAAAGTATCAGTACTGCCTATAAAGAAAATTCGCCAGATTTCATTTACTTTTTTACTCTCTACAATATTTTTAATGAGTTTTTGGAGGATATTTCTGACGATGAGCTGCCCAATGAGGCAACCGGATTCAAGGACAGTAAAATTTGGGGAATGCTTTATAACTTCCAGCGAGATGCTGTTCTTGCAATTATTAGTAAGCTTGAAAAATTCAACGGCTGTATTCTTGCAGACAGCGTAGGCTTGGGTAAAACCTTCACTGCGCTGGCCGTTATCAAATACTATGAGAACCGCAACAAATCCGTCCTGGTCCTCTGTCCCAAAAAACTGTCAGAGAACTGGAATACATATAAAGGCAACTATATCAACAATCCCATTGCCTCTGACCGGCTGCGCTACGATGTCCTTTACCACACAGACTTGTCCCGTGAACACGGCATTTCCAACGGGATTGAGCTTGACCGTCTAAACTGGGGCAACTACGACCTTGTGGTCATTGATGAGAGCCACAACTTCCGCAACGGCGGCGAGATCACCGGTGAGGATGCCAAGGAAAACCGTTATCTAAAACTGCTCAACAGAGTGATCCGTGCCGGAGTTCGGACAAAGGTGCTGATGCTCTCCGCAACGCCGGTCAACAACAAATTTATCGACCTGAAAAACCAACTTGCCCTTGCCTATGAGGGAGACGCTGCACAGATCAACGAAAAGCTTGACACCACCAAGAGCATTGACGAAATCTTCCGTCAGGCGCAAACCGCCTTCAATGCGTGGAGCAAGCTTCCCGCTGAGCAGCGCACCACGGACGCTCTGCTGAAAACACTGGACTTTGACTTCTTTGAGCTGCTGGACAGCGTAACGATTGCCCGTTCCAGAAAGCACATTGAAAAATATTATGATACCGCTGACATCGGCAATTTCCCAAGCCGGTTGCCGCCCATCTCGCTCCGGCCATGCCTGACCGACCTTGACGGGGCAATCAACTACAATGAAATCTATAATCTGCTGATGTCCCTGAGCCTGACCATCTACACACCGTCCAGCTACATCATGCCGTCCAAGATGGCAAAGTACATTGACCTCACCCACAACAAGGGAACGAGCCTGACACAAAAAGGCCGTGAGGAAGGCATACGGCGGCTCATGAGCATCAATTTGCTCAAGCGCCTGGAAAGCTCGGTGTACTCCTTCCGGCTGACGCTTGATCGCATCAAGGAGCTAATCAACGGTACCATCCAGACCATCAAGAACTACCGGTCTGGCGGCTGTATGCTTGACCTGACCGATATGTCCAATGCGCAGGACTTCGACTATGACGATCAGAACACCGACTTCTTCTCTGTCGGCAAGAAAGTCAAAATCGACCTTGCGGATATGGACTATGTATCATGGCAGCGGGAACTTGAAAAGGATGCCGACAATCTGGAACTGCTCTCCTTGATGATTGCAGACATCACGCCGGAGCATGACACCAAGCTGCAAACCCTCTTTGATACCATCCGCTCCAAGCAGAAGCATCCCATCAATCCGGGCAACCGTAAGCTGATCATCTTCACCGCATTCTCCGATACGGCAGACTACCTGTACGCCAATGTCAGTGCATTTGCGAAAAAAGAGTTCGGCCTTGAGACGGCGGAGATCACCGGCTCGGTGGATGGCCGTACAACGATACCCCGCCTGAGAGCGGATTTGAATACGGTTCTGACCTGTTTCTCCCCTCTATCAAAAGGCAGAGCCGTCCTCATGCCGGGAAGCACAGATGAACTGGACATTTTGATTGCCACCGACTGTATTTCTGAAGGTCAGAACTTGCAAGACTGCGATTATCTCATCAACTACGACATTCACTGGAACCCAGTGCGTATCATCCAGCGTTTCGGACGAATTGACCGTATCGGCAGTAAGAACAGCCAGATTCAACTTGTGAACTTCTGGCCGGATATGGACTTGGATGAATATATCAGTCTAAAGAGCCGCGTAGAGACCCGCATGAAAATATCGGTCATGACTTCTACCGGCGACGATGACTTAATCAACCCGGAGGAAAAAGGTGATCTGGAATACCGAAAAGCGCAGCTCAAGCGGCTACAAGAAGAGGTTGTGGACATTGAAGAGATGTCCAGCGGCATTTCCATCATGGACTTGGGACTGAACGAATTCCGGTTGGATTTGCTGGAATATATGAAGAAGCACGATGATGTAGAAAAGGCTCCCAACGGAATGCACGCCGTCGTGCCAAAAGGCGAGGGTGCGCCCGCCGGTGTTGTTTTCGTCCTGCGAAACATCAACGACAGCGTGAATAAAGACAACCGGAACCGCATTCATCCGTTCTACATGGTCTACATCAGCGAGGATGGTGAGATTGTCTGCGACTACCTCAACCCGAAAAAGATGCTGGACACCATCCGACTGCTCTGCAAGGGCAAGGACAAGCCTTGCGTGGAGCTGTGCAGGCGTTTCAATGAAGAAACCGAAGATGGCCGTAGGATGGGCGAGGTATCAGAGCTTCTGAGCGATGCCATCAACTCCATTATTGATGCAAAAGAAGAGAACGACATTGACAGCCTGTTCAAGAGCGGCGGCACGACGGCCTTGATGTCCGCTGTTTCCGGGCTGGATGACTTTGAGCTGATCTGCTTCCTTGTCGTGAAGTAAGGAGGGATTGCCATGCTGGGTCTACCCGAAAGAACAGAATTTAATAAGCGCATCCCTAAACAAAAGTTTTATGAGAACATAGACATCCCTCACACGCTCAAGCGAGTGTTTGTAGATCAGATCCGTATCATCTATTGGCGCAACAAGCTGGCAGCGACCACCATGAACATTGCAGCTGGGGAGGAAGTCACGGAGATCGAAGTGTTTGAGGTCAGGGTGCAGGAGCCGCAGTTTGACGAGGCCGTCCTGCGGCAGATTGACAAAGAGATTCCCTATCACATTCTTTTTCTGCTCACCTGTGACAGAAAAGAACAAGCGTGGATTGGCTACAAGGAGGCCGCTGCTTCCGGCAGCAACGTCTTCAAAGTCAGCCGGTATTATCACACCGACTGGGTACCGGAGGGAAGCCTCAACTTCTCCATCGACGGTCTGAACATGGATGCCGTCTATGCTAACCTTGTGCGGCAGATCGCTGGGGATTCCCTCTCTTCTACACAGGGGGAAACGCTTCAAGAATCTGTGGCACGGGATGAAGCAAAGCAGGAACTTCTAAAAAAGATCGCTTCTCTCGAAATGAAAATCCGCAAAGAAAAACAACTAAACCGAAAAATGGAATTAAACGCAGAGCTGAAAAAGATTCGCAAAAAAATGGAGAGCCTTTTAGGGGGCGGTGAGTAAGTGAAAAACACGAAACGCATAGAGGAATCTGCGACAACCGCTTTGAAATCAGCATTATTAAAGTGTCCCATATTGGATGCTTACATTGATTCAAATGACAAGACGCCTTCTTGGGATGGAACGGTTTTTGTTTACAAATCGGAGGATCAAAAGAAAGAAAACATCAAAGGGCGTGTTCCAATTCAGGTGAAAGGGACAGAAAAGATTTTTGTCTCGGATGTTGCGACATTTTCATGCAGCACAGTGGATTTGAGAAACTATTATCATGATGGCGGCTGTATTTTTTTCTTAGTAAGCGTAGTACCTGCAACAGGAGAACATAAGATTTTCTATGCGAGCTTACTTGTTGTGGATCTTGATAAAATCCTGAAAAGTGCAAAAGCACAGGGAACCTATTCCATTCGACTAAAATTATTTCCTGAAAATGATCCGAAGGAAATGGCGCATATTTTCTTGTCTTTCACCAGCAATGCTCACAAACAATCGAGTTTTATAGGGAAAGACTTGCTTTCAATAGAGGAACTTGAACGCAGAGGAACAAAAATTGAAAGCTTGACTTTCAACGCTTCTGGGATCGGTTTGAAAGAGGAAGATTTGCCGAGCTTTATGTCCGCGCACGATTTCTATTTGTATGCAAAACCAGAAGGACTTGATATTGAAATTCCCATTGATAGGATAACGGATGCAATCGTTTCGAAACCTGTTGATGGGGATATAAAAGTCAAAGAACAGATTTATTATAATTCCTATGCAGTCCAATATTTTAAGGGCGAGCCGACGATAAGAATTGGTAGAGGGCTAAGTTTAGTTCTAAATCAGGAGCAGAAAAAGTCTTCTATAAGCTTCAAACCCAGTGGTACGCTTTCCGAATTTATAAAGGACGCTTCCCTTTTTTTGGATGTTCTTGAAAGCCGGGAAATCAGCATCAATGGTGCAAAAATCACTTTTAATGATCCAATTACAGTAGATGTTGCATCGCGCAAAAGCAGCTTAGCCTATTATAAGGATGTAAAAAAGATGCTTGAATTGCTCGGAGTAACCGAAGAATTGCAGATTGACTCTATTTCTCCTCAAGACGAATCTAACCTTAAAAACTTTGTTGGAGCTGTATTATACAATCGAAAAATCGGTTTCCGAAACATGACGGAAAAAACTTTTTACGGTCCGTTCAAAATTGCTAATCTTGTAATCTGGATATGGGCTGAGCGAAATCAAGAAGGGCAATATTCCGTCCAGAACTTCTTTTCCCCGCGCCATATCGCAATGTTTACATTAGATGACATGAAACACAAGAATCCGATTCCTGCATCTCAATTTCTTTTCCTTGATAAAAGTGCGTTCATCCACACATCAAACATAAACTATGAACTGATGTACCAAGATATAATCCAAAAAGAACTAAAACCTGAGATGGCGGATCGTTATGTTTTCTGGCTTTTGGATATATTAAGCGCCTATGATGAACAAAAGCAGAAAGACCCCCTGCTTTTAGGATTTGCTGAGAAAATATGCGAATGGCTTCAAGCGCAAGGGCTTACTGATGGAAACATTATGCTGCTCAATAAATTGCAAATCGTAAAGCGGCGGCGCAAGTTAAACCCATCGGAAATTGTTGAGTTGGCTAAACTTACTGTTCCAGATTGTCCTCCAAACATTCGCTGCGGTGCATATTTATTACTGGATGATAAAGTAGCTGCGCAGAGAACTTTTAATGAAATGGATGAGGAAATTCAAAAAGCATTTCTCACATACCCGATTTGCTTTTTTGGGAATCTCCAAATTGCGGAGTGCGATAAATTCAGCCATAAAGTGGAACTGGAACCAAGCTGATCTGACCAAGTGTAATTTTTGATATGATAAGCCTAATTTGGCGGCGATATAAGCTGACCGAAAGCTCTTATGAATATTGCACTTGGTATATGGTGCAGAGATTGAAAAAAACATCTGCCAACTTAGTGTATCCAAAATTAGTTTTATCTTTATTATGTGAAATCCTCCCCAAAAAAGATTAAGAAAGGGGACGCTAAACAAAAATGCTACTAAGTAAAAAGACTCTGGAAATATTGCGAAGTATAATAAATGGCGATGGAACAGATCATTACCGGTCAGGCCCCAAACTTGTCAGCTTTTTTAATCAGCTTGGCTTTAATGATGCCTATGGACAAGGCTTCCCTTCACGATGGGCATATACTGATGATCGTCTTCAAAGGATCAATGGAACTCCTGAGTTAGATAAATGTATTAAGATGACATTTGCCGTTATTGATTTTGTCGGTGAGATAGATACGCTGGATCAGCTAATTGCGCAGTTCAATCAATATATGGCTTTTGATAAATGGCAAGTTATCAGAGATAATGAAATCATATCTTTCAAACGACTTGATAAGATTGTCATATCAAAATCTCAAAGAGAATCCTCGGAAATACAAGAAGAAGACTTCTTAAAGCAAACATTTGATGTTAATGTAGGAAAGTTGCAATTAGACGCTAACATTAGCGATATTGTTAAATATAGGCTTTGCGAAGTAGAAGCTTGTATCAAATCAGAGGCACCATTAGCAGCTATATTCATGATCGGGAGTATTTTAGAAGGTATTTTATTAGGAGTTGCAACTGCATATCCCAAACAATTTAATCAAGCAAAGTCTGCTCCCAGAGACAAAACAAGCGGGAAAGTTAGAGCTTTTCCAGAATGGACGCTAAATAACATGATAGATGTGGCAACAGAAATTGGCGTTTTAAAACAGGATGTTCAAAAGTTCAGTCATGTTGTACGCGATTTTAGAAACTATATTCATCCTTATCAACAGATGGCTACACAGTTTCTTCCTGATAAGCATACTGCCATAATATGCTTCCAAGTATTAAAAGCGGCTATATACCAGATTGGTACATATCGTTATGAAAATCGATAATGATGAAATGTAGGTGAGGAAATGAATCTTAAATTTACGGCAAAGATGGAGCCTGAATGCAAAGATTTTCTAAAAATAAGAGATGCATCAAGCGAGTACATGACAATAGATACTTTTATACAAAGGCACCCTGACATATCTGAAAAAGAACTAAATGAATGCTATATTAAATATCGTGGAAAGGAACAGACTTACAAAGAAAATGCAGAAGAATACTGTGCTTTTTCCGAAAAGATGAAACTGATACACTACACACCTCCGATTATGGTTGTACAGCCGTTCATCAAACCATCCATTTATTTTATGCAGAAGGCTATTGAATGCTTGGGATTTGCGCGTTTTTTTACCATGAAAAGCGCCCTTCTTTTGGATACTGATTATAACATTCGATGGTCACAAGGCTATATTCCACAGTATCTATTTCGCTGTATTTATTTTGGAACTGCATCAACATGGTATTCTAATGCTTTTGATCATGTGCTACAAGCAGTTTATTGGGGGAAAAAACTGTATACATCTGTCGTAGACAGGGACGGCAATCCTTACGATGAAGGATGGGACACAAAGAAAACTCTGTCATTATGCACTTACGAGTTTGTAGTAGGAGAACTAAAAAATCGTAATGAAACAAAAGCAAGAAAACTACTTACATCTTGCTCAGCCAAAATTGAAGAGGTTCGTAAGTGGGCTAATTATATTAAGCACAAAGGCGGCATTGATTATAGCTACCTTGAAGCTGAAAACCCGTTTAAATTCTATGTTATCCCTACGGATTCCATTAGCTCAACCAGTATGAAGAATGGTGCGCAATACCAGCCACCTGATGAAAAATACGAAATAAAAGATTTCAAATCGCCAATAAAAATAGACATTGACGACAAGATGCAAGAACTTGTCAAAGCGTATGATGCAATCTTTGAGTGCATTGAAAAGATGATCGTCGAAATGGACTATGATCAGTACGCAATAAAAATTGGAGGAAACTCATAATGGATCACATGAAACTGGAAACGCCTGATTTAACGGCGCAAAATATTGAGAAGATCGGCGCACTGTTCCCCAACTGTGTTACAGAAACGGTGGACGAGAACGGTAAGCCGAAAAAAGCCATCAATTTTGATATGCTGCGGCAGATGCTCTCTTCTGATGTAGTAGAGGGCGATGAAGCCTATGAGTTTACATGGGTAGGCAAGAAGGCTGCCATTGTGGAGGCCAACAAGCCCATCCGCAAGACACTGCGCCCCTGCCCGGAAGAAAGCAAGGACTGGGATACAACCGAAAACCTCTACATCGAGGGTGACAATCTGGAAGTCCTCAAGCTCTTGCAGGAGAGCTATTTGGGCAAGGTCAAGATGATTTACATTGATCCACCATACAATGGCGGTAAAGACCGATTTGTTTACAATGATACCTTCGATATGGGGGATAAAGCATATTTAGATGGAACGGGAGTGCTTGATGAAAATGGCGATAGACAGTTTCACACAAACAATACTTCTAATCCTCGATTTCATTCGTCTTGGTGCAATATGATATACCCCCTGCTTATGCTGGCAAGAGGGTTGCTAACCACTGATGGTGTCATTTTTATGAGCATAGATGAGAGCGAAGTATCCAATTTGCGAAAGATGGCAGATGAAGTTTTTGGTATATCAAACTATGCAGGTGAAATTGTTTGGAAGAATAGCAGTAAAAACGATGAAGCGTATATCTCTATTCAACACGAATATATCCTCTGCTATGTTAAGGATAAATGCGCTAATCTCGGGGAATGGACTGAACCCAAAGAAGGAACTGATGAAATATTCAAGGCTTTCGATGGATTTAGACGACAGTACGGGAATGATTGGGATGCAATCCACAAAGCAGCTCTCGAATGGTATAGACAATTTCCGGAGTCGAATCCTATTTATTCAAGCAAACATTATTCTTGGATGGACGAACGCGGAGTATATTTTGCAGCAGATATTTCGGGACCTAATTTCGGACAATACCGCTATGATGTGATCCATCCAATAACAGGAAAACCATGTAAGGAACCCGCAAGTGGTTGGCGTTATCCCGAATCAACAATGTTAGAGAGAATTTCTCAGGGATATGTTCATTTTGGAAAAGATGAAACGACGATACCGAACAACAAGGTATATCTGCAAGATACAATAAACCAGAGCCTTACCAGTATTAAGTATAAAGATGGTCGTGTCGCGTCCAAATTATTGACAGCTTTGATGGGAGCAAACTGTTTCAGTAATCCCAAAGATGTGTCTATTCTTGCATTGCTGATGAAAGCCATTGGATTAAAAGATGAGGATGTTGTGTTAGATTTCTTCTCTGGCTCGGCAACTACGGCAGAAGCAGTAATGAGCGTTGCATACGAGCAGAGCATTTCTCCCAAATTCATTCTCGTTCAGTGGCCTGAAAATTTAGACGAAAATCTTAAATCCGCGACTGGTAGTGCTATTCAAATCACGAAAAATGCAATCAAAATTTGTGACGACTTGAACAGACCACATCTCCTAACAGAGATTGGAAAGGAGCGCATTCGGCGTGCTGGCGAGAAAATTAAGGCTGACAGCCCGTTGACGACAACAGGTTTGGATGTGGGATTCCGCGTCCTAAAGTTGGCTGACAGCAACATGAAGGATGTCTATTATGCGGCAGATGAACTTGATCAGCAAACCCTTGCAGATATGGTTTCCAATATTAAAGAAGATCGCACTGCTCTTGACCTGTTCTTCGGCTGTTTGCTGGATTGGGGTCTGCCCCTTTCCATGCCTTACCACAGTGAGAAAATCGACGGCTGCACCGTCCACACCTATAACGATGGCGACCTGATCGCTTGCTTTGATAAAAACATCCCGGAAAGTGTGGTCAAGGAAATTGCCAAGCGTAAGCCGCTCCGTGCCGTGTTCCGCGACGATGGTTTTGCTGATAGCCCTGCGAAAATCAATGTCTTTGAAATTTTCAAGCTCTACATGCCGGAAGATGCGGATGATATAACCAAGCGTGTGAAGGTGTTGTAATGCAGGCGGAATTTCTTATTTTTCAGGCTAAATCATTTTATAATGCGTATCTTAATCTTGAAAGAATTGATATGCAATCTGGCGATTTCTTATTCACAGTTCCAATGCTTGTAAATGGGGCTTTTTCTATTGAGCTGAGCTTAAAAGCAATTTTGACCCAAAATAGCATCAGCTATAAAAAAGAACACAATCTGTTGGTTCTTTTTAGAATGCTGCCTGAAGAATTTCAGTGTGAAGTCATTGGTTATTTAATAGAAAAGGCACCTGAATACAAAGACATGGAGAAGTTCACAAAAGAATTTGTTCTTGTTTCAAATGCATTCGTTGATTGCAGATATGCTTTTGAAGGAGTTGTTCCATCCTTTGACTTTCGTTTTCTTGCTGCCTTGGCAAATGCTTCCATCAGAGGTCTACTTGCACACTATGATGTCAAGCTTGTCCCAATGGAAGAGAAACCGATGACCGATGCGGAACTGGACAAAGTAATGGAAGATAACCGTCAACAATTTATTGAAAAGAATATCAGCTATATTGCAAAAAAGGAAAAGGGATCTCTGTCATGAAACTTCAATTCAAACACCAGAAGTTCCAAGCAGATGCAGCAAAAGCAGTTGTGGATGTCTTTGCCGGTCAGCCATACCTCACGCCAATCTATATGATGGATAGAGGTTCCGGTACATACCAGATTGGCATGGAAGAGGAACATGACTTTACCGGCTGGCGTAATGAGCGTATTGTGCCGGAACTGTCTGATGCACTGATCTTGGAACATCTGAACAAAATACAAAGAGCCAATCAGATCGCGCCTTCTCCCAAATTGGAAGGTCGGTATAATCTGACAATCGAAATGGAAACCGGTGTGGGTAAAACTTATACCTATATCAAGACCATGTTCGAGCTGAACAAACACTACGGATGGAGTAAATTCATTGTGGTGGTTCCCTCTATTGCGATCCGGGAAGGTGTGTATAAGTCTTTTCAGGTGACGCAGGACCACTTTGCTGAGGAATACGGAAAGAAAATCCGCTTCTTCATTTATAACTCGGCTCAACTCACCGAAATTGACCGGTTTGCCTCCGATAGCTCCATCAATGTGATGATTATCAATTCACAGGCATTCAATGCAAAGGGCAAGGATGCCAGACGCATTTATATGAAGCTGGATGAGTTCCGTTCCCGTCGCCCCATTGACATCATTGCAAAAACCAATCCGATTCTCATCATAGACGAACCGCAGTCTGTGGAAGGTAAGCAGACAAAGGAGCGTCTGAAAGAGTTTAACCCCCTTCTTACCCTGCGCTACTCCGCTACCCACAAGACGGACAGCATTTACAACATGGTTTACCGGCTGGATGCAATGGAAGCATACAACAAGCGTCTGGTCAAGAAGATTGCCGTCAAGGGCATCACGGAGTCCGGCAGCACGGCAACTGACGGCTATGTGTACCTTGAAAGCATCAACCTGTCAAAAGCTGATCCTACTGCTACCATTCAATTTGACTTTAAGGGTGCTACGAGCATTCGCAAAAAGACAATGACGGTGGGGATTGGATTCAACCTCTATGATAATTCCAACGGCATGGAGGAATACAAAGACGGTTTTGTGGTCAAGTTCATCGACGGACGGGACAACCACATCGAGTTCCTGAATGGCATCAAAATCTATGCTGGTGATGTGATCGGCAGGATTAGTGAAGAACAGCTTCGCCGAATTCAAATCCGTGAAACCATTCTCTCCCACATTGAGCGGGAGCGCCAGCTATTCCATAAAGGCATTAAGGTGCTGAGTTTGTTCTTTATTGATGAGGTTGCCAAATATAAACAATATGACGCAGCAGGACAAGCCTACAATGGCATCTATGCGGATATGTTTGAGGAAGAATATGCGGATATTGTGGGGAATTTGCAGCTTTCCATTGGAGATGAGGCATACATAGCCTACCTCAACGCTATCGAGGCAAAGGATACCCATGCAGGATACTTTTCCGTCGATAAAAAGGGCAAGATGACCGACAGTAAGCTCTCCGACAAGAAGGAAAAGACTTCCGACGATATTGATGCTTACGACTTGATTATGAAAAACAAGGAATTGTTGCTTGACCGCAATCCAAAGCGTTCGCCGGTGCGTTTTATTTTTTCCCACTCTGCACTGCGAGAAGGCTGGGATAACCCCAATGTATTCCAGATTTGTACCCTGAAACAGAGCAGCAGCGATGTTCGCAAGCGTCAGGAGGTAGGCCGTGGCCTCCGTCTGTGTGTTAATCAGGACGGCGAGCGTATGGATGCTAATGTGCTGGGCAACGATGTCCACAATATCAATGTATTGACGGTCATTGCCAGCGAAAGTTATGATTCCTTTGCTAAGGGCCTCCAAAGCGAGCTGGCCGAGGCTGTTGCGAACCGGCCTGAAAAGGTCACTGCCGATCTTTTCAAAAACAAGGTCATCACTGATGCACGAGGCAACGAACAGGTTATTGATGGTGAGATGGCACAGGCTATTTACTTTGACAGGGTGGTCAACGGCTATGTGGACAAGAAGGGCGCGTTGACAGATAAATACTATGCTGACAAGGCCAACGGAGAAATCAAGGTGGCCGAGGAAGTAGCCGACTGCGCGGATGCTGTCATCAGGATTGTGGACTCTGTTTACGACAGCCGTTCCATGCAGCCTGAGAACGCCCGCGACAAAAATGTCGAACTGCAAGTTGACCCAGAAAAACTGGCTATGCCTGAGTTCAAGGCATTGTGGCAACGCATCAGCCCGAAATCTGTTTATGTAGTGGACTTTGATACAGATGAGCTTGTACGCAATGCGATTACTTCTCTTAACAGAAATCTTCATGTGCCGAAGATCTACTTCAAAGTTGAGACTGGCGCAATGGATGAAATAAAATCAAAAGAAGAACTCGCAAGCGGAAATGCTTTCGTGAAAAAACAGTCTGCAACCTATGACAGCGGCAAACGAATCCATGCCAGCAGCAGTGTGAAATATGATCTTATCGGAAAGCTCGTGGAAGAAACAGGTTTGACCAGAAAAGCCGTAGTTGCTATTCTGACTGGCATTGAAAAGGTCACTTTTAATCAGTTCAAAGACAATCCCGAAGAGTTTATCATTCGTGCTGCCGCCCTGATTAACGACGAGAAGGCAACTGCAATTATCCAGCATATCACCTATAATGTACTGGATGAGCGGTACACCACCGACATCTTCACCGAGCCGACCATCAAAGGTAAGCTGGATGTCAACGCCAGAAAAGCAACCCGCAGCCTGTTCGACCATATTGTTTATGATTCCACTAACGAGCGTGATTTCTCAAGCGAGCTGGATGCCAATAGCGATATTGCTGTTTATGTAAAATTGCCGGACAGTTTTTACATCTCTACGCCGGTGGGACACTACAATCCTGACTGGGCGATTGCATTCTATGAAGGAACTGTAAAACACATCTATTTTGTGGCTGAAACCAAAGGTTCGATGCGTTCCATGCAGTTGCGATTGATTGAAGAATCCAAAATTCACTGCGCCCGAGAACATTTCAAAGCCATTAGTGATAACAATGTGGTTTACGATGTTGTAGACAGCTATCAGACATTGCTTGAGAAAGTTATGCGATGAAAGATTGACATAAAAACATTGCATATCAGCAAGAAACAGCTAATATGCTTTCCTTTGTTTGATAATCGCCATCTTTCATAACAAGAGCAACTACTTTTGTGGCGAATACTTTGCTGATCGTCGTATCCCACTCTGCCAAGCGGATAATCTCCGCTGTTCCAGCCTCAAAATCAAACGAAATCTCACCCCATTCGCCGTCGTTGTCCACCTGGTAGAGGTAGACAGCGGCGGCGATTTTCTTTTTGTGTTTGGTCTGGGATTTGCGTTTCAGCCGGATCATGTGAAGCACACCGGCTTCTGTCAGCAGACAGGCTAAGTGTTCCACGGCTTTGCGGTAGGCCCGTTCTGCACCACTGGCTGTGCTGCCCTCAAAGAGGACTGCCAGTTCTTCAAAGGTCAGTCGGGTGCTGATGGGACTGACCCTACCACAGGTCATACAGATGGCGTTTCTCTTTTCCAAAAGTGTCTGCTCCCGGTAATTCAGCTTTTCAAACGCTTTTCGGACAGCTTCAGCCTGGATGCCGTTCCATAGAATCTCCGCATAGTCCCAATGGTCATCCCGGCTGACATCCTCGCCGGTTTCTTCGCTGTCCTCATCCTGAATGGTCTGATAAAACGGAACACGGCTGCGATTTTGCTTGGCCAATGCCAAAAACTTTGCTGCGGTTTCCTCGGCACAGCCGTTTTTCTGGGCATATTTTTGGATCGCCGCCTGTTCAGACTGGCCGGATTGATTGTAGAGCCAAGCAATCCCACGAACAGCCTTGTACTCATCCACATTTTCAAAGGAACCTACCTCCTCCTGCATCCGGCAGGTCAAAAGGGCATTCCCGATAAAATGATGGGCATAGGTCAGAAAATCTGCTCCTTGTGCGGGATCATATCCTCGGAGACAGTCCAACATGGCAAGCACACATCCCATTTTGTAGTCCAAAAAGCGTTCCGGGTCATAGCGATCCAGCCCCTCCCGCAGCAGGAAACGGCGAACACGACCATTAAGCCGATTTTCGTAATGGTGCAGGAAAAAGGAAAGCCAGCACAGTTCTTGGCTCTGCACAGCCTTGATAATATAATCATTCAGATTTTGATGGACAGGCGGTTCCGGGTCAAGCTGAAAGATGCGTTCCACTTCCCGCATGGTCAGGCCCTTGGGTTCCGTCAGAAAGCTGTATTTGGCACAGTAGCCGGACAGCTCCCATGTCCACGCTGTATCCATTTTCCCTCACCACCTTTCTGATATTTTGCTGCTTATTTCTTTTGTACGGCCTTCAAAAGTGCATCTTGGGTCATTTCCTGCTCATAGACAGTGCTGGCATAGCGCTGATCAGAGAGCGCACGGAGCATCTTATCTTTTGCCAGCTTTTTCATAGCTGCTGCCGTTTCTTCATCCAGCTTTCCACGGCGGGTGCTTTGCAGGATGGTGTTCATCCGGCGGGTATAAATGGCCTTGATGGGGTGATCGTCTGCAAGCTCCCGCTGCTCCCGGCCTCTTAGATTGCCGATTTGTCGGCAAGTCCGTCCCCGCTGGTCGCCGGGGACCAGACCACCGCAGTATTTGGTATGCCGTGCATCAATGGTAAGAAACCATCTACCGCAGATGGGGCATTTCTTAGGTGCATGGCCCACACAAAGCCCCTCAAACAGATCGGAACGGAACATTCCCACAAAGGAGACATAGTGCATCCGCTTGACCAACTGTGGCTCCGTCTTTCCAGGCCGAACGGCGGATACATACTGCACCGAAGCATTGGTTAGGGTCATCCAGGCCGGGTTATCCAGCGACAGAGTTGGCTCACCTTTGAAGAACTGTCCGAACATTGCAGCATAACCGTCCGGAGTACGGTCATAGTCTGGCTCATTCAAGCGCTCTGCAAATTTCGTCAGAGCCTCCTTGTATTGCCCCAGAGAATAGCTCAAATGCCCCAGCACCTGCGCTATTCGGACGAGCATGGTTGCCTTGCTATGCTGACCAGTCAATGCACAAATCAGCTGCTCCTGCTGCGTAAGCTGCAAATAGGCTTTTGCGTCCTCCATATATTCTTCGGAAAAGATGGCTGCAAGTTTTTGCTCAAAATAGCTCCGATTCAATCGGGAGAAGGGTGGTGTCGCCTGCAAAAAGGAGATGATCTCGCCAGCGGCCTGCTGCACCTGCGGCAGCAGCTCCATATCCACGGAACCGGTGTTCATCCCCTGAAGCAGCTGGTTCAGCACATTGCAGGGAGTATCCAGTTTTTCAATGGTACTGTCCGGGATGTTCAGCACCTCGCAACCAATGGTTCCTGTGGGCATGGTACACCCCTCATAGTTCACGGTGTCCTGCCAGAAATCCAGCGACAAAACCGCATGGTTGATGATCTGATCCATCTTCTCCCTCCTGTCATGTTTTTTTATTTTTATAATAGCACACAATTAAATTCTTGTCATGTTTTTTGAAAATGCCTTGTCATGCCATTAGCCTGTTTTTTTCGATTTTCCCCATAACCTATACAGAGGGGTGAGAAAACTGCCCCATCAAAAAGGAAATGGAGGGAATCTGTATGAATCTGTTTGAAGTGGTGAAAGCCAGTATCAACACACAGGAAGCAGCGCAGGCGTATGGAATTGACGTCAACCATTATGGCATGGCACTGTGTCCGTTCCACAATGACCGTCATCCGAGCTTATATGTATCGGATGACCACTACCACTGTTTCGCCTGCGGGGAACACGGGGATGTGATCGACCTGACTGCCAAGCTGTTTGACCTTCGGCTATATGATGCGGCCCGAAAACTGGCGTCGGACTTTCACCTTGCGCCGGACAAGCCCTTGCCGGAAGTCATTCGCCGGAAAATGAAACACAAAACCAAAGCACAGCAGCTTCGTGAGAACGAGCGGCTGTGCTTTTCTGTTTTGAACGAGTATCGGCGGCTGCTCCTGGATTGGGAAAAACGGTATGCACCGCAAGCACCGGAAGATGTGCCGGACAAGCGGTTTGTAGAAGCCTGCCACCGGCTGCCCTGGGCAGAGTATCAGCTGGACATCCTGCTGCAAGGCTATTCCTATGAACGAGGCGAAGTCGTAAGCGAACTAACGGCAGACGGATACATCCGCAAATTACAGGCCCGCCTGAGAAAGGAGCAATACCATGAACAGCCCTGTTTGGATTGATGAGAAAGGGAAAATCATCGAGCCGGAATATTGCCGGGATTTCCTGTCCCGGCATCCAATGCGCTGTATCAACGACCGCTTTTATACTGTGGAGGGACCGTTGCCGGATGAAAGCAAATTAAAGCGAACGATTTATGAGGAAATCTCGCCCTGGCTTCATGCCAAGGTCGCACAGACGGTGGAGCAGGTGCTCAAGACGTTGAAGCTGGCGGCATATGCAGACCCTTTGCCCCTGCAATGTGACCGCATCCATGTGGCGAACGGCACTTGTTTTCTGGATGGCACGTTTACGAAGGAAAAAGAGTATTGCAGCAACCGTCTGTCAGTATCCTATCGGGCTGATGCTCCGGCACCGGAACACTGGCTGCGCTTCCTTTCGGAACTGCTGGGGCCGGAGGATATTCCTGCCTTGCAGGAGTATCTGGGCTACTGCCTGATTCCATCCACCAAAGGACAGAAAATGCTCATGCTGATCGGCAAGGGCGGCGAGGGCAAAAGCCGGATTGGTGTGGTGATGAATGCCATTTTCGGGCTAAACATGAACACCACTTCTATCCAGAAGGTAGAAAACAACCGCTTCGCCAGAGCCGACCTGGAGGGCAAGTTGCTCATGGTGGACGATGATCTGGATATGAATGCCTTGACCAAAACCAACTATGTAAAATCCATTGTGACAGCAGAACTGCGGATGGATTTGGAACGGAAGAAAGAACAGAGCTATCAAGGGCTGCTTTATGTACGCTTCCTCTGCTTTGGCAACGGGGCATTGACTGCGCTTCACGACCGCAGCGACGGTTTCTTTCGCCGCCAAATCATTCTGACCACCAAGGACAAGCCTGCGGATCGATTCGATGATCCGTTCCTTGCTGAGAAACTGATTGCCGAAAAAGAGGGAATCTTCCTCTGGATGCTGGAGGGATTGCGGCGGCTGATCGCCAATCACTACCACTTCACCATCAGCCAGAGAGCCAAGGACAATATCACTTCCGCTGTCCGTGACGCCAACAACATTCTGGACTTTCTCGATTCTGAGGGTTATGTGGCATTCAAGGCCGATTATGAATCCAGCACCAAAAATCTGTATGTAGCCTATAAACGGTGGTGTGAGGACAATGCAGAAAACCCGCTGTCCCCAAAGAGCTTTGCAAACCAGCTCAGCCAGAACGCAGAACGCTACCATTTAGAGCCGGTCAGCAACCTGCACATTGGCGGTGGGAAGCGATGCCGGGGATATATGGGCATTTATGTCCTGCTCTCGCCTATGGAGTTGTAATGAAACTTCAAAACCTTCTGTTCGTGCGTTCATGCGTTCCTGACCGGGTACAGCCTGTGGAACGAAGGAACGCACGAACGCAAAAAATCGAAGTTCATTTTTTATTGTTCGGCTCAGA
Source organism: uncultured Peptococcaceae bacterium (assembly GCA_965149945.1). Classification (GTDB taxonomy): domain Bacteria; phylum Bacillota; class Dehalobacteriia; order UBA4068; family UBA4997; genus JAHZFN01. The sequence goes on from CBCTTQ010000019.1 coordinate 44,852, forward strand.
GGGCGCTCTAAAATCCGCACTTCCCGATCAATGGTTGTGCAAACAGTGAAAAGCACTACCGTAAACAGAACGCAAATCATCATTCGGTGATTTACAGATTGGTGATGGTAGTATGCGGAAAGGTGGCTGTTTTCACGGTTTCGCTTGCAGGCCCACCCAATCGCAAAGTCGATGGGGTGCTGTTGTGGACAGTTCTTCATAGGCGCAGTCCTGAGCGATTTTATGAATGTTATCCGTGTTCGCTGAGGCGTGTAGCGTGCATTCTCCACGGCAAACTAACTTTACGAAAGAATGAGGTGTTTTCCATGAAATCCAATTTGAGAAATGAAATCAAGTCGTACATCGTGCGTTCCGGTTATACGATGCAGGAAGTCGTTGACAGGCTTTCTGAGGATTACGGCTGGAGTGACAGCGTTTCCAACCTGTCCAACAAGCTCCAGCGGGAGTCTCTGCGGTATGTGGAAGCGGTACAGCTTGCCGACGCCCTTGGCTATGATCTCGTATGGCAGAAACGGAGGGACACATGATGCCCGCCGTTCTTACCCGTCGTATCTCCCGTCCCCATCGAAAAATCCGCAGATTTGGAGATGGATGGCAGAGTGGATTTGCAAAATCTGCTCTACCTGTGAGCGGCAGAATTGAAGCAATCAAGAGTGCGGAGAGACTGTCGGTCACACCGCCTTTTGAGGATTTGGGTGCCACACACAAGCCTCTAAAGGCGGCAAGGCATCCGCAGATGCCGCATTCTCCCTCGGAGAGCCCACGGCACTTTGCAGCCCTTCGGGATGAAAGTGTCATAGTGGGTTATTACACTTCCCGCAGGAAGTGCATCCCCGTCCCCCAGCCGTCTGCCGCACAACAGAAAGGAGCTGATTTTTATGGCCAGAAACGACGGAATCGACCGCACCTTTGCCCGTAACCAGGACTTGCCCACCCTTGATGATGTGGCGAAGGTGCAGGAGCATAACGAACGGGAAAAGGACAGCTACTCCAACCAGGATATTGATACCACCCAAACCTACCGGAATATCCACTTCAAGGCTCCCACCGACAGCTATGCCGCTATGTTTGATCAGATGATTGCCGATGGTGTCATCTCCACTCGTGGTCTGAAAGCCGATGCGGTGAAATACGGGGAACTGATTTTTGATGTGAACTCCGCTTACTTTCACAATCACGGCGGATATGAATATGCCAAGCAATTCTACACCGACGCATACAAAGCTGCCGTAGAGATCGTGGGCGGTG
>CBCTTQ010000020.1:0-45490 GCA_965149945.1 uncultured Peptococcaceae bacterium
TAGGCATCAAGAACGGTTTTTCCGTATCTCTTTCCGGAGTCGGAATGTATTCGTCTACCGCGTCCATCAATTCCCAAATCTTACCGCACCATTCGCAGTCTCTGCTGCCGCAGCCGCATTCCAACGCTTTCAACGCGGAACCACTGATGATCGGGGTGTCGTCGCCGGGAAAATCATATTCGTCCAGCAATTCCCGTACTTCCATTTCTACCAGTTCCATCAATTCTTCATCGTCTACCTGATCCGCTTTGTTCAGGAATACCACGATGTACGGTACCCCTACCTGACGGGACAGCAGGATGTGTTCACGAGTCTGCGGCATCGGGCCGTCAGCCGCGCTTACTACCAAAATCGCTCCGTCCATCTGCGCCGCGCCGGTGATCATGTTCTTTACATAGTCAGCGTGACCGGGGCAGTCTACGTGCGCGTAGTGACGATGTTCGGTTTCATATTCCACATGCGCGGTGTTGATCGTGATACCGCGTTCTCTTTCTTCCGGAGCGGAGTCGATCTGCGCGTAATCCTTGAATTCCGCGCCGCCGGCTTTCGCCAGGCACTGAGTGATCGCGGCGGTCAATGTAGTTTTGCCGTGGTCAACGTGACCGATGGTACCGATGTTTACATGCGGTTTTGTTCTTTCAAATTTCTGTTTCGCCATTTGAAAATACCTCCAAATCAGTTTGTATTATACAGGAATAAAAATGTGAATTCAATTAATAGCCTCTGCGGTTTTCGATGATTTCATCGGCAACATTCTTCGGCACTTCTTCAAAATGGGAGAACTGCATGGTGTACGTACCGCGCCCTTGAGTTCGGGAACGCAAGTCGGTGGCATAACCAAACATCTCCGCCAGCGGAACAACACCGCGAATGGACTGCACGCCGTTGTGCCCTTCCATTCCTTCGATTCTGCCGCGACGAGAGCTGATATTGCCCATAACATCCCCCATATATTCTTCCGGAACCACCACTTCGATTTTGAAAACAGGTTCCAGGAGAACAGGATTGCCGTGTTTGCAGGCTTCACGAAAAGCCAGCGCGCCGGCGATTTTATAAGCGACTTCCGAGGAGTCCACTTCGTGATAAGATCCGTCCACCAAGGTGGCCTTGAGATCCACTACTTCGTAGCCTGCCAGCAAACCGGAAAGCATCGCTTCTTTGATGCCGGCTTCCACGGGGCCGATGAATTCTTTCGGAATGACGCCGCCCACGATTTTGTTTTCAAAGACAAAACCGGAGCCGGGTTCACCGGGTTCAAATTCCACAACGCAGTGACCGTACTGACCGTGACCACCGGACTGTTTGACATGTTTGCCGACGCCTTTGCAGGCTTTGCGGATGGTTTCTTTGTAAGAAACCTGGGGTTGACCGATGTTGGCTTCTACTTTGAATTCCCGCAACAAACGGTCAACAATAATTTCCAGATGCAACTCGCCCATACCGGCGATAACGGTTTGCCCTGTTTCGGCATCTGTCCGCACTTTGAAAGTGGGGTCTTCTTCCGCCAATTTGGCAAGCGCGATACTCATCTTTTCCTGGTCGGCGGTAGTTTTCGGTTCGATCGCGACATCGATTACCGGATCCGGGAATTCCATCGATTCCAAGATCACTTCCGCGTCTTCCGAACAGAGGGTGTCCCCTGTTGTGGTATCTTTAAAGCCAATACCGGCCACAATATCGCCGGCGTGAACTTCCGTACAGTCTTCTCTGTGGTTGGCATGCATTTGCAGCAGACGTCCCACACGTTCTTTTTTGCCTTTGGTGGAGTTGTACACGTAAGATCCACTCTTCAGCACACCGGAATATACCCGGAAGTAAGTCAACTTACCGACATAAGGGTCGGTCATCACTTTGAAAGCCAAAGCGGCAAAGGGACCGTTGTCATCGCTGGGGCGAGTTTCCTCTTCCCCGGTTTCCGGATTGATACCGGAAATCGGCGGTACATCCAATGGCGAAGGCAGATAATCAACGACCGCGTCCAGCAGCATCTGTACCCCTTTGTTTTTGAAAGAAGAGCCGCAGAGCACCGGAGTAAAGGCAACGGAAATGGTGCCTTTGCGCAAACCCATACGGATTTCGTCTTCGGTCAGTTCTTCGCCTTCCAGATATTTCATCATCAGATCATCATCGGTTTCGGCGGCCGCTTCAATCATCTTTTCGCGATATTCTTCCGCCAATTCCCGCAGATCTTCCGGAATATCCGTTTCTTCGATTTCCTTCCCAATGTCGTCTTTGTAAATATACGCCTTCATCTTCACCAGGTCAATCAGACCCACAAAGGCGTCTTCAGCGCCGATGGGAATTTGAATGGGAACGGGAGTAGCCCCCAAACGTTCCTTAATCATATTCACTCCGCGGAAAAAATCCGCGCCGGTTCTGTCCATTTTGTTGATATAAGCGATTCTCGGCACGCCGTAGCGGTCAGCCTGCCGCCAAACCGTTTCAGACTGCGGTTCCACACCGCCTACCGAGCAAAACACCGCAACGGCGCCGTCCAGCACACGCAGAGAGCGTTCTACTTCCACCGTAAAGTCCACATGACCGGGCGTGTCAATGATGTTGATGCGGTTGCCGCGCCAAAAACAGGTAGTCGTAGCAGAAGTGATGGTAATCCCTCTTTCCTGCTCCTGCACCATCCAGTCCATCTGAGACGCGCCGTCGTGGGTTTCCCCAATACGGTGCACTTTATTGGTGTAAAACAAAATACGTTCCGTTGTGGTTGTTTTACCGGCGTCGATATGCGCCATAATCCCAATATTTCTAGTATCTTGCAATGAATTTTGTCTTGGCATGATATCCTCCGTTATCTTCATGTATGCCTAATGCCTGGCAAAGCACGGCACGCTCCGCCAAACACAAAATTCTTCTTTTTCCCAGTAACAAATTAGTAACGATAATGGGCAAAGGCTTTATTAGCTTCGGCCATTCTGTGTGTATCTTCGCGTTTTTTCACAGACGCGCCGGTGTTGTTGGCAGCATCCATCAATTCAGCAGCCAGTTTTTCTTCCATTCCGTGACCGCCGCGTTTTCTGGTATTAACCACAATCCAACGAATCCCCAAAGTCTGACGACGTTCCGGCCGTACTTCAATAGGCACTTGGTAGTTAGCGCCGCCGATACGACGAGCTTTTACTTCCAACACGGGCATTACATTTTTCATGGCTTCGTCAAAAACCTCCATCGGGTCTTTGCCGGTTTTTTCGCGAATAATATCAAAGGCACCGTAAACGATTCTTTCCGCCACACCTTTTTTACCGTCCAGCATGATTTGGTTAATGAATTTAGTCAAAACCACGCTGTTATACACCGGATCCGGCAGAACCTCGCGTTTCGGCACACCACCTCTTCTAGGCATGAGAAACCCTCCTTTGTTGTGAGATGACAGATTGTCTTTCTTCTTTTCTGTTAGTCACCGATTATTTTTTCTTCGCGGCTTTCGGTTTTTTGGCGCCGTATTTGGATCTGGCCTGACCGCGGCCTTCCACACCGGAAGCGTCCAAAGCGCCGCGCACAATGTGGTAACGAACACCGGGCAGGTCTTTGACTCTGCCGCCGCGAACCAGGGCCACGCTGTGTTCCTGCAAGTTATGACCGATACCGGGAATATAGGCAGTCACCTCAATTCCGTTGGTCAAACGAACACGGGCGATTTTTCTCAATGCGGAGTTCGGTTTTTTCGGTGTTGTAGTATATACTCTGGTGCACACACCTCTCTTTTGAGGGCATTCCTTCAAAGCAGGCGCGGTAGATTTTACAATTTTGGTATGACGACCTTTTCTTACTAATTGGCTAATGGTTGGCATTCCTTCAACCTCCTTCCTCGAAAGATAAAACACTGTTGGTTTGCCGTCGGTCGCGTCAAACGCCGCGGCTATGATTTAGCATCGTGAATAGCAACCCAAAGATGAAAAAACTCGTTCCTAATCTTTTCATCCCCGTTCCGTCCGATTTTGACGAAACGGCTTCCGCTTTGGAGGGGTGTTTATTTTCGGCACGGGTGTTTTTCAGTCAGCATCAAAAAAACGACAAAGAACAAAAACCTGTTACATACAGCGTTTTTGCATTTGCGCCGCCCGTGAGATCTCCAGAAAAACAAAGCATCCCAAAATAGCGTACTCTAACATTTTATCACCAACAAATGCAAAAGTCAACATTTTCCTTCTCTTTTCTTTTTCTTATCATGGAAAGGGATTCCGTTCGAGAGACGAACCTCCTCCTTGTCCGCCTCCAGTATCCCCGGATTTTCGCAAAACATACGCGCAAAAGGGGAAAATTCCCCATAGCTGCCGCAAAACGCTCATTTTGCCGAAGAAACCGCCCCTTCTTCTGTTGACAAAAAAAAGGGAATTTCCTATAATTTAATTATCATCAATAATGATAATTAAATAGGTAGAAACCACTCCGCGCCTTAGGCGCACGGACAAAAGAATCGCCTGATAGTACCCTCTTTTCATGGGTATACTAACATCGTCTTCCCCTCAAACTTCCGGTTCCCGCGGAGGAACCCTGTCATATAGGAATATCTTGAAAGAAAGGACATCCAAAATGAGTACTGAAACCAAAAGCGCCAACCCCGCCGAAAACGAAGAAAGACTTCCCAACCAGGAAGAAATTCAAGCCAGGATCGACAAAGCGGAAAGCATCCTGACCAAGTTGCGAATTTTCCCGCCGGAATGGGTCAGCGAATCCGGTGAAACCAAACAGGAAATCGAAGAAAAACTGGAAGCTTGGATCGAACGCCTCCAAGCTATGCAAGTGTATGCAGATGAAACCTCCTCCCCGCAGGCGGAACCGCTGCCCGCGGCGCCCGTTATCAATGACCGTGTTTTCAGCGCCGAAAACCGTCAAGCCGCGCGACGGGCCGCCCGCGAGGCAGAACAGGAAGCCCTGCAAAAACGAATCGACGCCCACTATTATGAAATCAACGGCGTGCCTATTCCCGTTGTGCCGTCCGTCGCTCTGTCCGCCGCCACCTGGCAGGCGTTGCCCAGCAAGATTATGATTTCCGGCGGTCAAAAATTCTCGGAAATCCGTTTTGTCAAAGACGCTAACGGTCTCACCGTCCGCGCCAAACCCTGCGAGAAAATGAATTTCAACGAAAAAACCCGTGATAAACGGCTACCCTATGTGGACACTATTTTGCAAGGAACAGCGGAAATCAACGCCTATAACGCCGTCTACGCGCAGCTGGAACAGCAAGCAGATATCCTCGATACCTTGACGGAGCCGAGCAGGGTATTCACCGCCATTCCCCAAGAACTGCGACAAAAACTGGCAGACGCGGACGATTTGGCGGAAAGAATCGCGCAAGTGTTGAAAATTCTGCGCTTTCTGAGAGAAACAGACTCCAACGGAGCGGAGTTTATTCCTCCGCTGGATCAAACTTATAAAATGACTCCCTTCATCCGACAAAAATTCGCGGAATTTGCCCGCCTGATCAACAGACAACTGGGTCTGGCAAACAGTGAACACCTAGAAGAGCTGGCTAAAGCACACCGGGAACCGGATTGGGAGAATCTGGAAGCCCAGGGAATGGCTATTATCGTCGGTCCCCGCGGCAGCGGTAAAAACAAACTGGTGGAACATTACGCGACGATTTCCAACCGCCCCCTGTTCCGCTATGTCTGCTCTCCCGACAAAGAAGAACGAGATCTGACCTACGATGTGGAATTGTCCGACGGCGAAGTGGTCAAAGTCCCCACTCGCATCCTCACCGCCATCTCCACCCCCAACGCCATACTGGAATTGGACGAGATCAATCTGCTGCGTCCCAGCGTGGCAAAATTCTTTAACGCTCTGTTTGACAGCGACCGCTCGGTATTTCTGAGCGATCAGGTTATCCATGCCACTCCCGGCGTAGTTTTTGTAGGGTTAATGAACCCCGCCGATTATAACGGCGTAGAGGATTTGGCGGAAACCATCGACGACCGTTCCCATACCATGTCTATGGGCTATCCGCCCCTGAAAGAAATCGACCGTTCCACCGGACATGAAATTTTCACCCACAACGAAGCGCTGATCTTAAAAAGCTACCTGCCGCAACTGGAAGCATACAACGACGAACAGTTTATCCGCCTTTGGAATCGAGTGGTCAACGGCATCGGCGCCGTCAGCGTCTCCCCGGAAATTGCCAATATTGTCAAAGATCTGAAAAACATCATTTTGATCGCCCACCGAACCAGACAAACGGTGGAAGCCTGCAAAACACGCAGCGGCGACGCCCAGATGAACCGAGATATTTCTCTGCGCGGCACCATTTCAGCGGTGACCTTCTATGCGGAAAACCATCTTTGGGACGCGGACCTCGCGCTTCTGCCCGAATGGAAATCTCCCTGGACCGCCGCTCAGTATGCTGTAGCCATGACCTATCTGCCCCACACGGAAACCTACCGCAAAGGCCGTCAGGATAAACAGGCTTTTGAAGCGATTCTTTCGGAAGGACTGTCATTATAACCTATGGATAAACAATTACAAAACAAGTTTGCCGCCTCCCGCGACGACCTCGTTTCCCAAGACGAAAAAGAACGTCGGCGGCGGCAATTGATCGCGGAAATAAATGAACAAATCCCTTTTTTGGCCTATGGACTGAGCGAAAAGATTCACCAAAACGGTCTGCAAGGCAAAGTCTCCGTCCGCGGCATCATGGGAGAAGAATGGGGCATCGGGGTCAGCAAAAACAACCCTCGCAAAGACATCCCTAATATCATCATCTATCCCGAACAGATTCTGGAGCAGGAACGCGCCGTTACCAACGCCCGCCTGCGTCATGAAATCGGCAATCTGAACCACCATTTAGGCATTCATTTGCAAAAATTGCAGGATTGGTGTGCAAAAAAAGAGCTGGATTTTCGTCTTTTGCAGCCTCTGGTAGAATCGGTGCAGGAGGCTTCTGTCAATTATTTGGAAATTCAAAACTCCTTCGCCGGTGATCCCACCGCCGCTTTTCGCCCTCTCTACGAACAGGAAGTAAATGTCCGTGCCCTGGCCAAAGAACTGGGCAAAGGCTCTCTGTACAAACAAGCAGTAGATTTGACCCTGCTTTATGCGCTGGATTTGGTTCAGTTGCTGCCCGCCGGTGTACTGGAAACGGCAGAACAACAAGCCGCCCCCCAAGTGCGCGCCTGTTTCAGTTCTCGTATCCACGCCATCCTGGAGCAGGCTGTCAAAACCTCTTCCGGCCGCATCAAAATCCAGCTGATTCGAGATTATCTCTGGCCGCGGTTTTCGGGTCTGCTGCCGTCCGAATTGCTGCCTGACACGATGGAAACGGATACCCCGCCGCCGTCTCCCGCTCCGGAGGGGCGTGTTTCGGCGGCAGGCGGCGGCAACACCGCCCAAGCACTGCAAAACGCCATTGAAGAAGTCAAAAAACAACTGCAAGCCAAAAGCGGAGAGCAGGAAGAACGGCAAAAATCCATCGACCAACTAATGGAAGAAATGGAAAAAGCCTTGGCTGATTCCGAAAATCCCACAGAACTTGAAGACTTGCAGAGTCTGCTGAATCCCCCCAAAGGGGAAAAGGAAGCCTTGCCGGAATACCTGCAATATCAAATTCAAGAAATAGGCGTCGTCGAAGAGGAACTCAGCGAAGGTCAACGGGAACTGCTGGAACGACTGCGGGAGTTTTGCCGCAAAACCACCGTCCGTTATGTACGAACGCTGCGATTTTTGATGGATCGTTACCAGCTGAGCAACCCTCGCTTCACATCGGACATGCAACAAAGAATCATAGAGCAGCATTTAGACACGCCCTTTTTCACCATTTACACACCCCAAACGGGGCAAACCTTTTTGGAAGATTTCGCCAAAGAACTGCAACTGGACAACACCAACCTGAGCGGTTTTCTGCTCAATTTCAATCTACCCAAATTACTGGGACGGTTCGGCTACAACAGCGGACAAGGCATTCTGCCGGAACGGCTGGCGCAAGGAGTCATCAATTGGGAGCATCTCTATATTTCCGCTATGCCCATCCTCTGGCTTTGCTTCGATAACGCCGTGGAACAGGGTCTCTTTTTCCATGATCTCAACTACCGCCAAGCACACAACTGGCGTCATTACTATTATCTCTATATCGTCTCCGATTTCCCCATGGACGCGCTGAATCTGCCGCCGGACGCCGCTGAACAGCAGCAACAGGGAGAAGAAGAAAAGAACGAAGAAGAACAGGAAGAACACGACGCCGTCTCCAACCAGCCCAGCCAAGACCCCACCAGTCACGACAACGACGGCGGTTCCCAAGGCAATGAAAACGAAAACGGTCGCGGCAGCGAAAGCAGTCAATACGGCGAAAGCGACAACAGTCAGCAAGCAGACTCCCAAAGCAGTGTGCCCGCCGCCGCTCCCGACGGCAATGATACAATCCCCGACCGGCAAACGCCGCCGGACAGCTCACGCCGAGAAGCTCCGCAAGGAGCCTTGGAAGAACTGCGGGAACAACTGACGGAAGATCGAAGAGAAGAAATTTTGGAACAACTGCTGCAGCGGCAAAAGGAAATGGAAGCAATCGCTGAGCAGGAAGAAACAGCATCTATCGCCGATTCTTATCAGGAAGAGAATACAACCGCGGACGCCGAGACCGAAGAAGAAGCGACAAGAGAACTGGCGCCGGAACAAAACGGCCAGGCGCCCCAAAATCGAACAGCAGGCATGTCAAACCGGCGAGCGCTCCACCAGTTGTTCAGTCAGTTGGAAGAATCTCACCAGAGAATTCGCAGCCAATTTGAACAGGAAAACGGTCAACTGCTGGAAACCCAGGAACTGGACCTCCCCGATCGGGAAACCCCGGAGAATCAGGTGGGAATGTCGGTGAAAAATCTGCAAGCCATCAAAGCCGACCAAAACCGACAAATGGAATCCTTTTACAACGAACAATCGGGGCTGAACGGCGTCACATTGCAGCGCTACATCCGCTATCGAGAAGACACCAAAGAGCTGGTACACGATTTAGTGGAATTTTTCACCGACCGTTTTCGCCTGGATGAGGAATTTGATTATATGCAAAACCAACGGCACGGCAGCCGTCTGCAAAAGGGCTGGACTCACCAGTTGCTTGGTTTGAAAAACCGGGAAATTGTCATCGAGCCATCCATCTTCGAGCGGCGTACCATGCCCAAAAAGACACAATTTGTCTGGAGTGTTATCATCGACAACTCCGCCTCCTGTGCCGGACAAATCATCGAAGAAGAAAAAAAAGCCGCTCTGGCGCTGATCGAAGTAGCAAAAGAGCTGGAAATTCCACTGGAAATTGTGGTATTCGGCAATTCCCAAAACTATACCTTCCTGAAGACCTTTGATCAGGAACTATTCGGAGATCAATTGGCGGCAGTGGTACAGCTCAACGCCGACCAAGGCACACCGGACGCTGTCACCTTAGAAGCGGCCTGCTCCAGCGTTGCCGAATACGCCGCCCAATTTAACCGCTCACACAATTTTATTTATTTCATGACCGACGGCAAATCCGGCGCGGAATCCATCCGCCCGGTCATAGACCGCTTTCGGCGGGATATGGTCATTACGGGGATCGGGCTGGCAGGCGCCGCCCAATCCATCGCCCAAACTTGGGGTGTCCACGCCATCGGTGTGGCTCAGGTCAGCAAATTATCCGACATGCTGATCCAAAAAATCGAAAGTCAAATCAATGAAATTTTTGATTAAAAAGACGTCCGCGGGGCGCGCTTCGGAATCTATCAAAAGCGCGCCGCCCCGCGGGTTTCCCTTTTCCCACTGTCAACGGCAACGCAAAAGGAGGGGTTCCGATGACTGACCTATTCAATGAACAAGAAATGGATGTCTTTCTATCCTCGCTCAATCAGGAGTTATCCTCTTTGAACAGTACCGATCGATTGTTATCCGATTTGGAACAAGATATGAAACAATCCATCAGTCAAATCAAAAGCAGCGATGAAAAATCCCGTCGCAAAATGGCCGCCACCATCGGCGACGCCTACTATACCGATATCCTGGTTCAGGACAGCAATTTTTTCGTGCGTACCCTGGCTCTCTGCAACCCCGTCACCTCCCCCGCGATTTTGCAAAAAGCGGCGGAAGACGCCCAAAGAGATCCCTACACCCTGCTGGTTATCGCCCATAATCCCAACGCCTCGCCCGAAACACTGAACCAAATCCTCACCTACGGCGGGGAAGAAGAAGAGGTGCGGCAGGCGGTATTGGCTAATCCCAATTGCAATGACATCCTGCGTGTGAAAATTGAAAATTGGAAAAATCAAGGGGCTGAATCATGATGAATAAAACTGTTCAACCAACCGCCATCAAAGACGAGAAGCAAATCAGACGGCAGTTGCAGCAACACATCGCCGGCTTCACTCGGCAAATTTATGAAGAATACCGTTCTTCCAATCGTTGGGTCACCATCACCAACCACCTGGCGCTCTTTCTGGATAACGGCGCCGATGCCGAAGCCTTCTATCAAGAAAGCAAAAAACGCGCGGACTGGGGTAAATTATCCGCCAATCTACCTTTGCTGCTGGAACATGGCATCTCCGCTTACCATCTCTATGAAGATTTGCGACAAGCTCAACAATGGCATGCCATTTTGGTCAATCTGTCCCATCTGAAAAAAGCAGGCGCTGTCGTGGATGTCCCTCAACTATATCAAAAATTAAAAGAAGTCGGAGCATGGAACGCCATCGAACCAAATCTGTCCGTTTTTTTGGACGAGGGCATAGCGCCTTCTCTGCTCTATGGAGACTTACAGGCAAAAAACCGCTGGCAAGCCGTTGGGGAAATACTGCCCCGTTTGGTTGACCACGGTCTGCAAGCCCTTCCTCTCTATCACGATCTGCTGGCGGCGGGACACCATGCCATCATCGCCCGTCACCTATCCCTCTTTTTCCAAGGCGGAATCCCCGCGGCGACCATCTACGACGATTTAAAAAAAGCGAAAAAATGGACAGCCGTCGCCGAACATTTGGAACAATTTCTGACAGGCGGTTTGTCCGCGGTTTCCCTGGCGGAAGAATTGCGCCAAGGAAAACACTGGAGAATTCTGGCTATCCATCTGTCTACACTGCGAGCCGGCGGCGCGAAACTGTCAGCAGCGGAGATTTATGAAGGGCTGCTGAAAAATGAGGATTGGGAAACCATCCTCAACACCCTGCCCCAATTGGCCGAATCTTCCTCCGACACAGATATCCAATCCCCACATACAGAAAACGGCATTCCGGTGGTGAAACTCTACCAAAATTTACAACAGCATGAGCAATGGTCGGGCATCGCCCGCCATCTGACGCTGTTTTTAGATGGAGGCATCTCGGCAGCCGAACTCTACCAAAATCTGCTGAATCATAAACTGTGGCAAGCGCTGGATCGTCACCTACCCGCCTTTTTGGCGGCCGGCATTGCCGCACAAACGATCTATGAAGATTTAAAAGCCGCGGACAAATGGTGGTGTATCACCCACAACCTGTCCGCCTTTGCCCGATATGGCATCTCGGCGGAATCCGTTTATCAGGAACTGAAAGAAGCCGATCGCTGGATCCAAATCACCAACAATATTTCCGACTTTGTTGACAACGGCGTCATTGCCAACGACATCGAAATTTATGAATGCCTGCGCCAAGAATGTTCCTGGGGCGGCTGGAGCGACATTGCGATCTTTCTTTCATCGGGCATCGCCAGTAAAATTGATCTGGCGGATGTACTTCGCAAATTCAACACAAAAGGCTGGTGGGAAGAAATCGCCTACAGCCTGCCGATATTCACCGAAAACGGCGTTGATGTAGATGTAGATATGATTTACAAACATTTGAAGTCCAAAGATTGGTGGAAAACCATTCTGCAAAGTCTGGAGCCGTTCCTCTCCCACGGAATCAACGCCACCGACATCTACGAAGGACTGAAGCAAAAAGGCGGCTGGGGCTGGGATAACATTGTAGAAAACCTGTCTCTGCTCTTGGAACACGGACTGAACCCCGCCCTCTATATTCTGGATGCCGATGATTTTCGCCTGCTGAAAAGTCTGAATACCTTGAGAGAGCACTGTGAACCGCAGGAAGTCCTGGCTGCTTTTCGCCTGCGGGAGCAAGGCGTCAGCGATGAAGAGACCTTCTTTCTGGCGCTGAAAGCGGGATTTTCCCTGACAGAAATCCAACGCTATCCCTTTCTCTGCTCACCGCTGCTGAAAGAACGCCTCCGCTAAAGGCGCGTCTGTCTTGCCCGCAATAAGCTCCGCCATCAATCACCGTAAACCAAAAGCCGTCCCGTAAAACGGGACGGCTTTTATTTTATTTTTCTGCTGTACAGAGAATCTTTATTCGGCAAGAGGCGCGGCGGTATCTTCAACAGGATCCGGAATTTTTTCCACTTCCAAATCACGATAGCAAGGCACACCGGTGCCGGCCGGAATCAATTTGCCGATGATGACATTTTCTTTCAGACCCAACAGCGGATCTTCTTTGCCTTTGATAGCGGCATCTGTCAGCACTCTGGTGGTTTCCTGGAAGGAAGCCGCGGAAAGGAAGGAGTCCGTCGCCAAAGAAGCTTTGGTGATACCCAGCAATACATCGCTGCAGGTAGCAAGTTGTTTGCCTTCGGCTTCTGCCTTTTCGTTGGCTGTCAAATACTCAAATTTATCCACCAGTACACCGGGCAGCAGATTGGTTTCACCGGCGTCTTCCACTCTGACTTTCTTCAGCATCTGGCGAATCATCACTTCCAAATGTTTGTCGTTGATGTCCACCCCTTGGTTACGGTATACTTTCTGCACTTCTTGCAGCAGATACAACTGTACCCCCTGACGGCCCACAATACTCAACAAATCGTTGGGATTGATGGGACCTTCGGTGATTTGATCACCGGCTTCCAGATGCTGTCCGTCTTTGATACAAAGTTTTTTGCTGAAGGGTACTTTGTATTCCGCCAGGATTTCACCTTGATTGCTTCCGCTATCACCGATGATGGTAACGGTGCGGCGGCCGCTTTCATCTTCCCGACAAAGAGCGCTGCCGGCATATTCGGTAATCAAGCACTGACCCTTCGGTTTCCGCGCTTCAAAAATTTCTTCTACACGGGGCAGACCTTGGGTGATATCCCCGCCGGCAATACCGCCTGTATGGAAAGTACGCATGGTTAACTGGGTACCCGGTTCCCCGATGGACTGAGCCGCGATGGTACCTACCGCCTCGCCGATGTCCACATAACCGCCCGTCGCCAGATTGCGTCCGTAGCACTTGCTGCAAACACCGTGTTTGGTGCGGCAGGTAAGGACAGAACGGATATTGACTTTCCGTTCTTCTACCGGCTTGGTTTTCAGATAGGAGACAATAGCTTCCGCGGTATCCAAATCACACATGGTGCCTTTATGGGCGATAATTTCTCCCGTTTCGTCGTTGATGATATCCTGATTCAGATAACGACCTTCAATGCGTTCCACCATGTCTTCGATGACGCCTTCCCCGTCTTTGATCTCGGTAATCCAGGTGCCTTCGGTATCGCCGCAGTCTTCTTCCCGCACAATAACATCCTGAGAAACATCCACCAGACGGCGGGTCAAATAACCGGAGTCAGCGGTACGCAGCGCCGTATCGGACAACCCTTTGCGGGCGCCGTGAGCAGAGATGAAAAATTCCAAAACTGTCAATCCTTCACGGAAGTTGGCTTTAATAGGCAGGTCGATGATTTTCCCGGAGGGATCCGCCATCAAACCGCGCAGACCTGCCAACTGACGAATCTGCTGCACATTCCCGCGGGCGCCGGAGTTGGCCATCATAAAGATAGGGTTGAAACAATCCAGGTTATTCATCAGGCAGGCCGTCACATCATCGGTGGCTTTCTGCCAGATTTTGACTACTTTTTCATGACGTTCGTCATCAGTAATCAGCCCTATGTCGCACTGATCCTCGATGCGTAACACTTCTTTGTCGGCAGCCGCCATAATGGTAGCTTTTTCCGGCGGGATTTGAATATCCCCGATGCCGACGGTGATGCCGGCGCGAGTAGAATACTTATAGCCCAAGGCTTTGATACCGTCCAGCAGCGCCGCCGTTTTAGAGATGCCTTCCCGACGATAGCTGCGATCGACGATTTTCGCCAGCATCTTTTTGCCGCAGACAATGTTATAATAGCCCATTTTACGACTGATCGGAATTTCATAGTTGAAAATTAAACGGCCCAAACTGGTCACCAATCGTTTGGGATGACCGTTTTCATCTTTGGGGAAAGGCACTTCTGTTTCATTGTCTACCCAAAGGGTATCCCATTCTTCCGGCTTTTTGATTTCAATCCAATCGTGCAAGTCCAAATCGCCGTCCAGATATGCCCGATAAGCTTCCGTATAATCGCAGTAATGATGCACCGTTTCCGGATTATATTCATTGTCATCCCGAATCATGGTCAAATAATAGGCGCCTAATACCATGTCCTGGGTAGGAGTAGCGACGGGGCGACCGTCTTTCGGATTCAAAATGTTGTTGGAAGACAACATCAACAGACGGGCTTCTGCCTGAGATTCCGCCGACAGCGGCACATGCACCGCCATCTGGTCGCCGTCAAAGTCAGCATTATAAGCGGTACAAACCAAAGGATGAATTTTCAGGGCTCGCCCTTCCACCAAAACTGGTTCAAAAGCCTGAATACCCAGACGATGCAGCGTAGGCGCGCGATTCAACAGTACGGGATGTTCCGTAATCACTTCTTCCAGCACATCCCAAACGACGGGATCCACCCGTTCCACTTTGCGTTTGGCGCTCTTGATATTGTGGGCATGCCCCTCATGCACCAACCGCTTCATTACAAAAGGCTTGAAGAGTTCCAGCGCCATTTCCTTCGGCAGACCGCACTGATGCATCTTCAGTTCCGGACCGACTACAATAACGGAACGACCGGAATAGTCTACTCGTTTTCCCAGCAAATTTTGACGGAAACGTCCCTGCTTACCCTTAAGCAAATCGGAGAGGGATTTCAACGGACGATTGCCGGGACCCGTCACCGGACGACCGCGCCGTCCGTTATCAATCAAAGCATCCACCGCTTCCTGCAACATGCGTTTTTCATTGCGCACAATGATATCCGGCGCGCCCAAATCCAACAGGCGGCGCAGGCGATTGTTACGGTTAATGACTCTTCTGTACAAATCATTCAAATCAGAGGTGGCGAAACGACCGCCGTCCAGCTGCACCATAGGGCGCAGTTCCGGCGGAATCACCGGTACTACATCTAAGATCATCCATTCCGGACGATTACCGGACTGCACAAAAGCTTCCACTACTTCCAGCCGACGGATGGCTTTGACCCGTCGTTGGCCGCTGGCGATTCTCAATTCTTCCCGCAGCTCTGTTTCCAGCTGCTGCAAATCCACCTTCATCAACATTTTTTTGATGCTTTCCGCGCCCATACCGGCTTCGAACCCATCGGCGCCATATTGTTCTCTGGCTTCCCGATATTCCTGTTCAGTGAGGATTTGCTTATATTCCAGGCCGCTGTCTTTAGGATCGGTGACAATATAAGAAACAAAATACAGCACCTTTTCCAGCACCCGAGGAGAGATATTCAAAAGCAGCCCCATACGGCTGGGAATCCCTTTGAAATACCAAATATGGCTGACAGGCGCCGCCAAGGCAATATGCCCCAGTCGTTCCCGACGTACTTTGGAACGGGTCACTTCCACGCCGCAACGGTCACAAATCACGCCTTTATAACGAATCCGCTTGTATTTTCCGCAGTGACACTCCCAGTCTTTGGTCGGCCCGAAAATCCGTTCACAGAACAATCCGTCCCGTTCCGGTTTCAATGTCCGGTAGTTGATGGTCTCCGGTTTTTTCACTTCACCGTGGGACCATTCAAGGATTTTTTCCGGAGACGCCAAGCTGATCTTCATACGATCAAATTTACTAACATCCAGCAAAGAGATTGCCTCCTTCCGAAACTATCAAAACACTTCCACTCGCGGCAAATTTTACTCATCATACTCTTCTACATCTATGATATCGGAAATCAGATCATCATCGTCGTCCAATACATTTTCTACTTTGAACTCGGCAATCATATCTTCATCCAGATCAATGTCATCCAACTCATCAGAGAGATCCGGCTCATCGGTATAAGAATCCCGAACCATGTCTTCCTCTTTTTCTCCTTCCGCGGCGGGAGCAGTTTTATCCGTCGGCAGACCCAGATCCACGAAATCAAGCTCTTTGGCGGTTTCCACCACATCGTCATCGTCTTCTTTGATTTCCACCACATTGTTTTCCTGATCCAGAATATTGATATCCAGACACAAACTTTGTAATTCTCGAATCAATACTTTGAAAGATTCCGGAATACCGGGTTCCGGTACATTTTCCCCTTTCACGATGGCTTCGTACGTTTTTACGCGGCCGGTGATATCATCTGATTTCACCGTGATGATTTCCTGCAACGTATACGCGGCGCCGTAGGCTTCCAGCGCCCAAACTTCCATTTCCCCGAAGCGCTGACCGCCGAACTGCGCTTTCCCGCCCAGCGGCTGTTGAGTCACCAGAGAATACGGACCGGTAGAACGCGCGTGGATTTTATCATCTACCAAATGGTGCAGTTTCAAATAATACATATAGCCCACCGTAATGGGATTATCAAAAGGTTCTCCGGTGCGACCGTCATAGAGAACGGTTTTGGCGTCTTCCCGCATACCGGCTTCCCGCAGAGTCCGCGTAATATCGTCGTCATTGGCGCCGTCGAATACCGGTGTCGCCACATAAATGCCCAGTTTTTTGGCAGCCATACCCAGGTGGGTTTCCAAAATCTGACCGATGTTCATGCGGGAAGGAACCCCCAACGGGTTCAAAACAATATCCACCGGTGTGCCGTCAGGCAAATAGGGCATATCTTCTTCCGGCAAAATACGGGAAACAACCCCTTTATTGCCGTGACGACCCGCCATTTTATCCCCTACGGAGATTTTGCGTTTCTGGGCGATGTAAATACGTACCAAATGATGAATACCGGCAGAAAGCTCATCCCCGTCAGCGGCGCTGAAAAGGCGCACATCGACGATTTTTCCGGCTTCGCCGTGGGGTACCCGTAAAGAGGTGTCCCGCACTTCTCTGGCTTTTTCCCCAAAAATAGCGCGCAGCAGACGTTCTTCGGCAGTGAGTTCGGTTTCCCCTTTGGGCGTCACTTTGCCTACCAGAATATCTCCGGGACGCACTACGGCGCCCACGCGAATAATCCCCCGTTCATCCAGATCTTTTAACATTTCTTCGCCCACATTGGGAATATCGCGGGTGATTTCTTCCGGACCCAGTTTGGTGTCACGGGCGTCACATTCATATTCTTCAATATGCACGGAAGTATAAAAGTCTTCTTTTACCATTCGCTGATTCAGCAGAACGGCGTCTTCGTAGTTATAACCTTCCCAGGTCATAAAAGCGACCAAAATATTGCGGCCGAGGGATAATTCTCCTCGATCGGTGGAAGGACCGTCGGCGATGGGATCGCCTTTCTGTACCCACTGCCCCAGACGTACAATGGGTTTCTGGTTAATGCAAGTACCCTGGTTGGAGCGTTTAAATTTCATCAGGCGATGTTTTTCCACATTACCTTCGTCATCTTTCAAAATAATTTCATCCCCGCAGACACGGATTACTTCTCCGTCCATACCGGCGATTTCGCAAACGCCGGAATCCAGACCGGCCTTGATTTCCATACCGGTCCCCACCAGCGGCGCCTCGCTCACCAACAAAGGTACAGCCTGACGCTGCATGTTGGCGCCCATCAAGGCGCGGTTGGCGTCGTCATGTTCCAGGAAAGGAATCAGCGCCGTTGCCACGGAAACCAGCTGCTGAGAGCTGACTTCCATATAGCCCACTTCGGAAGAATCCCCCATACGGATATCTTTGGCATGGCGGACATTCAGCCGCTTATTGAGCAGATAACCGTTTTCATCCAACGGTTCATTGGCCTGAGCAATGACAAAATTGTCCTCCTCATCGGCCGCCAAATAATCGATTTGATCCGTCACCTGTCCGTTGATTACGCGACGATAGGGCGTCTCAATAAAACCGTATTTATTAATCCGCGCATAGGTAGACAAAGAACCGATCAGCCCGATGTTGGGACCTTCCGGCGTTTCGATGGGGCACATTCTGCCGTAGTGGCTGTGGTGTACGTCACGCACCTCAAACCCTGCCCGTTCTCTGGAAAGTCCCCCCGGTCCAAGAGCGGACAGACGGCGTTTATGAGTCAATTCCGAAAGGGGGTTGTGCTGATCCATAAACTGAGAAAGCTGGGAGGAACCGAAAAATTCTTTGACGGCTGCCTGCACCGGACGAATGTTTACCAAAAGCTGCGGCGTCACCACATCAGCGTCCTGGATGGTCATTCTTTCTTTGACCACCCGTTCCATACGAGCCAGACCGATACGGAATTGGTTTTGCAACAGTTCCCCTACGGAACGCAGACGACGATTACCCAAATGGTCGATATCATCGGGATCGTGTTTGCCGTCCATCACTTCCAGAAAATACTGTAGGGAGCAAATGATGTCCGGTTTAGTCAAATGACGGATCATCACATTGGCAAGACGCGGATTTTCCAATTCTCCTTCCACATAAGCCTGTTCTTCTTCACTCCAAACCAGTCCTTCAGGGTTTTGGTAAGTGGTGATGTTGTTGTGCAGTTTTTTGTTGATTTTATATCTGCCCACATTGCCTAAATCATAGCGTTTGGGATCGAAGAAAAAGCCGTGGAGCAGATTGCTGGCGGATTCCACCGTCGGAGGTTCGCCGGGACGCATTCTTTTATAGATTTCCACCAAGGCGCCGTTGACAGAATCGGTAGCGTCTTTTTCCAATGTATTTTGAATGGCGGGATGATTGTCGAAAAGATCCAAAATTTCGGCATTGCTGCCGTAGCCCAAAGCACGGATCAAAATGGTGGCGGGAATTTTCCGCATTCTGTCCACACGGACATAGACATAGCCATTAGCGTCGCTTTCAAACTCCAACCAGGCTCCGCGGTTGGGGATCAGCGTCGAACCGAATAAATTGTTCCCGTTGACGTCAATCTCTTTGTGATAATAAGCGCCGGGAGAACGCACCAGCTGGCTGACAACAACGCGTTTGGCGCCGTTGATGATGAAGGTTCCCTTGTCGGTCATCAAAGGGAATTCTCCCATAAAAACCTCTTGTTCCTTCAGTTCTCCGGTTTCCTTATTGATCAGGCGGACGTTCACTTTGAGCGGCGCCGCATAGCTGATATCCCGGTCTTCACATTCCTCAATATCGTATTTGGGCTCTCCCAAAGAATAACCAACAAACTCTAAGGACAAACTACCTGTGAAATCGGAAATGGGGAACACATCGTCAAAAATTTCTCTGATGCCCTCATCCAAAAGCCACTGATAAGATTGACGCTGAACTTCAATTAAGTTCGGCATTTCCAGAATCTGCTTATTCCGAGCAAAGCTCTTTCTTTCGCGAATTGTTCTGGTTACGGGATTGGTCATTAAAATTTTCACCCCTTAAAAAAGTCCTGTTCGGCAACGAGTAACTCAAAAAAAACGGACTATATAAAGTCTATTTTATCGTAAACGATGGGATATTAACCCAGTATAGCATTCTATCATTTTATCACAAATACCAACGAAGGTCAATAGGAATTTCCTGTTTTTTTATCGAATTTTGTCTTTTTTTGAAAATCTTTCTCGAAATCCGTCTCTTCTCCGCTTCCTTTTCCGATGATGAATCCGGCAAAGCCACCTTCTCCCTTCCGCTGACAAACTACCCCTTATCCATCCCGCGAACTTTCAGACAAACCAAAACAAGGCAATCGTACACCCGCCAAGCCCCTCCTAACCGGAATTTCCGCTGAAAGAGGACAGGGCTCCCGATCGATCCAACAGACATCCAGCCGACCTGCCGCCAAATTCCCAAACAGGTATTTTCCTTTCTCGCGCCGTTTTCTGAAGACAGCCTCTCCGCCGCCGAAGCGGACAAGCGACAGAGCATACGTCCTTCCGTTTATTCCGTCTTTGACCGTAGACTTCCCCCTATCCGTCCTTTTTTGACCCGGCGTTTGCCATCGTTTTCGTATTCCGAATAACCCGACGGCCAATCTTCGCCAACCAAAAAGCCCAATGGGAATCCCATTGGGCTTTTCTTTTACACAACGACCAAAGCCGCCGCGTCATCTTCTGTTAGCAAGTTTCGAAACAAGCCTTATTTTTTCTGGTTGATAGCTGCCTGCGCCGCCGCCAAACGCGCTACCGGTACACGGAACGGAGAGCAGCTGACATATTTCAAACCAACCTGCTGGCAGAAAGCAATGGTGGAAGGATCGCCGCCATGTTCGCCGCAAATACCCAATTTGATATCGGGGCGTGTTTTGCGTCCTTTTTCCGCCGCCATCTGTACCAGCTGGCCAACCCCTTCCACATCCAGTCTGGCAAAGGGATCGCTTTCGTAGATTTTAGCTTCATAATAACGATCCAAGAATTTACCGGCGTCGTCACGAGAGAACCCAAAGGTCATTTGAGTCAGGTCATTGGTACCAAAAGAGAAATATTCCGCTTCTTCGGCAACCTGGTCGGCAGTAAGCGCCGCGCGAGGAATTTCAATCATGGTACCGATTTGATAAGTAATATCGGAATTGGTTTCCGCGATCACTTCATCAGCCACTCTCTTGATGACATCTTTCACGTATTTGAATTCTTTCAGACTGCCAATCAACGGAACCATGATTTCCGGCACGATATTGTAGCCTTTTTCTTTCTTCACTTGGCAAGCCGCTTCCATGATGGCTCTGGTTTGCATTTCCGCAATTTCCGGGAAAGCAACGGACAGACGGCAGCCGCGGAAGCCCATCATCGGGTTGAATTCATGAAGTTCGGCAATCTTGTTACGGATGATCTGTTCGTCAATGCCCATATCCCGCGCCAATTCTTTGATGGTGGCGTCGTCATCATGGGCGGGCAGGAATTCATGCAGCGGGGGATCCAGCAAACGCACATTCACGGGACGATCCTGCATCACTTCGTAAATACCGACAAAATCCTGTTTCTGGAACGGCAAAATAGCATCCAGAGCCTGACGGCGAGCATCCACATCATCCGCCAAAATCATTTCACGGAATTTCATAATGCGGTCTTCTTCAAAGAACATATGCTCGGTACGAGTCAAACCAATGCCTTCCGCGCCGAAATCAACAGCAGTCTGCGCGTCGCGCGGATTGTCGGCGTTGGTACGTACCTGCATGGTACGACGAGCGTCCGCCCAACCCATGAAACGAGCAAAGTCACCGCTGATGGACGGAGCGATGGTTTTTACATCGCCTAAGAACACTTCCCCGGTGGAGCCGTTCAGAGAAATGTAGTCGCCTTCTACCAGGTGGTAAGATTTACCGTCATGGATAATATCCAATGTTTTCTTTTCTTCGTCAATTTTCGCGGCAGTGCAGCCGGCTACACAACAGGTACCCATTCCTCTCGCCACAACCGCGGCATGGGAGGTTTTGCCGCCGCGACCGGTGAGAATACCTTGGGAAACAACCATACCTTCAATATCTTCCGGAGAAGTTTCCAGACGAACCAAAACCACTCTGCCGGAGGCGGCTTGTTCTTTGGCGTCTTCCGCAGTGAACACGATTCTGCCGGCGGCCGCGCCGGGAGAAGCGTCGATGCCCTGACCGATCAATTCGGCTTCTTTCAGCGCCTCTGGTTCAAATACAGGATGCAGCAGCGCTTCCAATTGTTTGGGATCCACGCGCAAAACGGCTTCTTCTTCGGTGATCATGCCTTCATCTACCATATCTACGGCAATACGCAAAGCGGCGCCCGCGGCGCGTTTACCGTTTCTGGTCTGCAGGAAATACAGTTTTTTATCTTCGATGGTAAATTCCATATCCTGCATATCCCGATAGTGATTTTCCAAAGTCTGAGCAATTTCCATGAACTGCTTGTACACTTCCGGCATATCTTCTTCCAAAGTGGTGATCGGTTTGGGGGTACGAATACCGGCAACCACGTCTTCGCCTTGAGCGTTGATCAAATATTCACCATAAATCTGTTTTTCACCGGTGGCGGGGTTTCTGGTGAAAGCCACGCCGGTACCGGAGGTGTTGCCCATGTTGCCGAATACCATCATCTGAACGTTGACCGCGGTGCCCCAGGCGCCGGGAATATCGTTCATTCTGCGATAAACAATGGCTCTGGGGTTGTCCCAGGAACGGAATACCGCTTTTACGGCTTCTTTCAGCTGCTCCCGAGGATCCTGCGGAAAGTCTACACCTTTGGCTTCCTTATAATAATCTTTAAAGCGTCCCACAACATATTTCCAGTCTTCCGCAGTCAAATCCACATCGGAATCCAGATGTTTGCTTTCTTTAATTTCATCCAGAACCCGTTCAAAAGAGCTTTTAGGCAATTCCATTACCACATCGGAAAACATTTGGATGAAACGACGATAGGAATCATAGGCAAAACGAGGATTTTCGGTGCGTTTCGCCAGACCTTCCACAGCTTCGTCGTTGAGCCCCAGATTCAAGATGGTGTCCATCATACCGGGCATGGACGCGCGGGCGCCGGAACGAACGGAAACCAACAGGGGGTTTTCATTGTCACCGAATTTTTTCCCGGACTGTTCTTCCAGCTTATGCAGCGCGTCCGCGATCTGATCCATAATTTCATCGGAGATTTGGCCGCCTTGGCGATAATAATCGTTGCAGGCTTCCGTCGTCACCGTAAAACCATAAGGAACGGGCATCCCCAGATTGGTCATTTCCGCCAAGTTGGCGCCTTTGCCGCCCAAGAGATCACGCATTCCCGCGTTGCCTTCTTGAAACATATAAACGAATTTGGTCATAGTTTCCTCCCAGAATCTTAAAATTTTATATTTTTCCGCCGCAGAAAGTTTTCTAAAAAGAATCCCCTTCTTCAGCAAAAATACCTAAATATAAAAACGCAAAAATGAAAGAAAAGCGGTTTTTCCCGCCGTCTGTTTTTTCAGCACTCCCATTATAACACAAATGACAAAAGAAAACAGTGTCTTTTCTCAAAAAGTCAAAAAAAATTTCTGTATTCTTTTATTTTTCCCTACCGAAGCCTTCTTATCTTAAATTCATGTAAAATCTCAGACAGGAAACGCTCCGCGACAGAAAGCAAAATTCTTCAAAAAAACATTTTCTCTTTACCGAAAATTTTGCTTATTTCTCTTGGAAAATTCCGTTTTTCAGCAATTCCGCAAATCAAAAAGAAGAATTATCCTCTTTTTGAAGCTTGGTGTTTTTCGTCTGATAATCTGTTCCCCAATTCTCCATCGCGTCTAAAATCGGCTTAAGACTGCGACCCAATTCTGTCAAACTGTATTCCACCCGAGGCGGCACTTCAGCGTAAACTTTTCGATGAACGATGCCCTTTTCCTCCAGATCCCGCAACTGCGCTGTCAGCACTTTTTGCGACACACTGCCGATAGATTTTTTCAATTCTCCGAATCGTTTGGTACCGGGCATCAAATCCCGCAAAACTAACACTTTCCATTTATCTCCGATCAACATCAGAGTCGTTTCCACCGGACAAGCCGGCAATTCTTTGAGGGCTGACATTCGCATCACTCCGTTTCTGTCTTTGTGTTTTTCAACCGTCGCGTAATCAAAGCGCCGCTCTTCCGAAATCAACGAGGCCGCCCCGACACGGTAATCGTTCATGGACAAAAATATTCGCGGCGAAAGGATTTTGGCCGCGCGAGAAGATTTTCCGATAACCCTTTAATGGTATCCTTTTGGCAACTACAGCAGAACAAAGCGCTTACTTTATAGATTTACCGTACGGATATGATATTATCATAGCATTAAAGAAAAACTCTGTCAACAGCAATCGGTTCTTTCACCCACCCCTATTTCGTTTGACGGCGAAGAAGGAACATCAGGAACCAAACAGAACGACGACGGGGGCGCTTGTCGATTGCTGACGGGAAATCCTGCTTGCCAAACGATCATGATATCCACGGAGGACCCAGAACAACAAACATTGTCGCGCGCCTTGATAAATAGGCGTCCGACCTAAGCCGTCAACAAAAATTTTCTGCACACGGCGAATATCTCTTCCCCAAAAAGACCCGCGGCGTCATCAGCGCTAAGGCGCTGTCCGGTATCACGAAATATCCTTTCCGACAGCGAACGCTCTATAACCGCGGGCGTTTTACATCCGCGCCAACCCGACGAATACTTATATCCCGCGAAAATCACTGAACGCGGCCTCTGCCCGACCGATGATACCAATCAAATCCCGTCTTATTTGACATCCCGCCGGATTCGGCGCGCTGAGCAAAAAAACTTTCGCGAGAGAAGTTTTCCGAAAAAAAACATGGAGCAAAAATTTCAGACATCCCGTTGTGTTTTGCCGCCAAATTTTATCTGAAAGTTTTTCGATTTATCTTCAAAATTTTATACCGCCAAATGTTCCCGATGGCAAATTCGAGTTGCCGCCAAATCATACCGACCGAAACAGGAAACCAAAAGACCTTCAGGATGCAAAGCATACAAAAAGGACGGAGTATGCTCCGTCCTTTTTGTATGGATAAACTGATTTTTATTTTTCCTGTTCTTCTTTGTCAGAGACTCTCTTACGATGGATTTCCACAACTTGGCGAATCAATTCCACAGCGCCTTCCACACCGACTTTAGAGCAATTGATACAGATATCATAAGTCTCCGCTTTGCCCCATTCGTCGTCAAAATGCAGATCAGCATAAGTCGCCCGTTCTTTATCCACTTTTTTGATTTTTTGCGCCGCCGCTTTGGGATTCAAGCCGTCTCGCTCCACAATGCGTTTAGTTCGATCGTCAATGTCCGCCGTGATAAACACACGAATGACATTTTCCTGATCTTTCAAGATGGACCCGGCGTACCGTCCGACAATAACACAAGACTCACCGCTGACAATGTTTTTCACCGCTTCACAAAGAGCTTTGTTCGTCATATCCGCCGTCAAAAGTCCGTTATCCGTGGAAATCATCAACGCCTGAGGATTAATGGCTAACGCGTACCAAAATTTATTGGAAGGCACATCAATCAAAGAGTTACGAATAAACTCCGCGTTAAGCCCGCTTTCTTCCGCGGCCAGACTGACCACTTCTTTGTTATAATACGGCACGCCCAAAGCCTCCGCCAAACGCTGACCGATGGCTCTGCCGCCGCTGCCGTACTGCCGGCTAATGGTTACAATATAGTTATCCTTCATCACAAACACCTCTTTCTGCGGCCGGCGTTGCCGGCATTTTTCCGCGCGTTTCCCCGCCGCCGCGGCGGGGGATTTTGATCGCGCCTGACAAGTAAAGACCTCTGTAATCATACCTTGTTGTATGGATTTTGTATTTAATAAATTCGCCGTCCGCAACCAAAAACCTGCTTTTATTTGAATTTTCTGTCAGTTCCCCGCATACCCATCTGCCGTCTCCGCTCTCAGAACAGACGAAGACGGCAGATAGTGGCTGTTTTGCTTGGCTCTACAATTTTCACTATTCTTTTTAACTGCGCAGCGGCGTCCAGTGCCATTGCTGCAACAAATTAGTCAAAGGATCTCCCCCCATATTGCCTCGCAGAGGCGTCAGTGCCGACCCGGACAAAGACGGACCGCCTCCCGAAAGCCCGCGAAGCAATTCCGCGGGCGCCGTGCCGTTTACTGGCGCCGCCGTAGATTCCGCGGCTGTCGCCGCCGTCTGGCCGGAGCCGCCCCGTATCATTCGAACTGCCTGTAAAATCTGTTCCCGATCCATACCGCTCATCGAAGAAAGCGTGTTTAACAAAACAGGGTTTTGTTCCAAAGACTCCAGCATCGACATCATGGCAGGATTTTTTCGCACTTCCTCCGGAGAGGCGGGCGCAGAGACACCCAAATTGCCCAACCCATTCAATCCGCCGAACAAATTGCCCAGTCCCGGCAGTCCTCCGTCATTGGGGCGAAATCCACCCAGCACACCATTGATTCCACCGCCGATTTGATGTCCGCCGGCGGGGGCTTTGCCCACGGGGTCGGATACGGTTCCTTCTTTTTTATCCTTTGCCGAAGAAACAACCTCTTCCGAAGTGGTTTCTGATTGAACGTCCGTCTCCGCCGCGGTTGTATTTTCCGTCGCGTTTTCTTCCACGGAGACACTCCTTTCCCTCAACTCCACGGTCGAGTCTACGGAGTCCGTATGTTCCTGTTTCAACATCAGACGAGCCAAAGCCTCCAGCTGTTCCGCAATAGCCAAAAGCTGTTGGGCGGGATGTTCATGACTTTGTTCCATGGCATACCCTCCTTCACACTGTTTCTTACCCTATCTTATGCGGGAAAAGAAATTTAGTGACAGAAGAAAAACAGCAAGAATTTTTGATAATAAAAACTTACTAAATTTCTGATTATCTTTTCATAAGCTGGTAAATGTCGGTATAGCTTGTATTTTAGGGCTTTATCGGCATTTTCCGTTTGGAAGATACATTGCAAAAGCTGGCATTTACCAGCATGAAAATGCAACCAAAAGTAGTAAATGAGTAGTACAATCACCGATTTAAGAAGCAAGAGCCAGCCTTTCAAGTTCTGCTTTTGCTGAATTGAAAGTACCGTGTGCGTAGTACCCTAAGGTCATGGTGATGTTTGCGTGTCCCATGATGTATTGCAGGGTGTTCGGGTTCATTCCTTTGTTTGCCATGTTCGTGCAGTAGGTATGTCTGAATGAGTGTGGTGTGATGTTTGGTAGCTGGTCTTTATGTGTCTTGTTGTATTTCTTCACAAGTCCACGCAACATACTTTCGTAGTTTCCAGCCACTTTAGGGAAGCCCTTTTGGTTTAGGAACAGGAAATTGCTGTAACCGCCTATGATGATAGGCTCTGCCTTTCCTCTGTTCTGTAACACTCGCTTAAAGGCTTGATAGGCTCTTTCTGTCATTGGAAGCTGGCGTTCTCCTTTTTTGGTCTTAGGTGTTTCAATGTAGTAGCCGATTTCGCTGTCTTTCAATAGCTGGTGGTCTACATTGATGATACGGTTCGCCATATCAATATGGACTGTCAGACCGCAAAATTCAGAAATACGAAGCCCTGTTTCCAGAAGAATAACCACTTCATCATAATACTTGCTGTACGTCTTGTCCTGTTCCATAAAGGCAAGCATTTTTTCTTCCTGCTCTGGCGTGAGAATGACTTTAGGCTCTGAATTATCTTCCAGAACGTCACTCAATTTGAAGCTGAAAGGATTTTTTCTGATACAGTCGTCCTCAATCGCCATATAGAAAGACGCTTTCAGTGAACGCTTGTAGTTGCTAATCGTCTTGTAGGAAAAGCCATTCTCATACATTCGCATAGCCCATTCCTTACCGTCCGATAGCTTCACCGTATCAATGCTCCTTGCACCCAGAGGGTCGTTTTCCAGA
The DNA here is from genome assembly GCA_965149945.1 of uncultured Peptococcaceae bacterium. Taxonomy (GTDB): domain Bacteria; phylum Bacillota; class Dehalobacteriia; order UBA4068; family UBA4997; genus JAHZFN01. The sequence goes on from CBCTTQ010000020.1 coordinate 27,337, forward strand.
ATTTTCATAAGATACTGGCGACCTTTTTCTGTATTGCGTTTCACATTCTTTCTCTGGCTGTTCTTCTTTGCGTAGAGCTGGCAGACTGTCATTTTCCCGCCTATGGTATTGATACCGTCGGCAACGTCTTTCTTAATCTGCTTTTCTTTTTCTCTCAACGACAAATCTTCACGTTTCCCAGCGGGTGTCTTGTCCGTTGGAACAAGTTTCCAAGCATATTTAAACTGTGGTTTCCCGTATATATCGGTATATTTGTAAACGTATCTTCCGTCTTTTCTCTGGCTCTCTCCAAGTCGTAAATTGCGTCCCTTATTGTCTTTTCTCTTTACATTAGACATAGTGCGAAGCTCCTTTCCGTCAAGGAATGAGCCGTTGATACGCTATACTTTATTATACCATATCTACGGCTCGCTGACATTAGATTTCGTCCAATGTATCAATGATTTTTTCAAACTGTTTTCGCTTAATCTGCACACGGTTTCCATTGACAATCACCCAGCCAGCGTCGAGATTTTCCTCTGCAAGCTTACGCAATTTCTTTTCCCCGATACGGAAGTATTTTGACGCTTCCTCAATCGTCAGCGTGTACTTTTCCCAGATAGGCACATCAGTATTGTTTGTCATATATAAGCACCCCCTTTACTGTGTGTCTTTTGGAAGCAGACAGACGGCTCTGGAAAAGCTCCGCTGGTATTTCAACCAATCTCATTCCTATGAGCAAAACCACCTCTGGGACGTATCATTATCCTGTGAATACAGGTCATGGCGGGACGACTTTTCCAAAGGTCGCTCTCGGATCACTGCGTGGGTCGCTCGCTCTCTTTTGGAAAGGTCATGGCGTACAGTCCCCGTGGCTCGCTGTATCACAAACGTATCTGTCTGCTTTATTCAGTTGTCAAAGAACGGCAACGGCTTGTCAGCCTGTAAAAGCCAACAGCAGGACTATTGACTTTTATAGAATGACAAGCGGTGTGGCTGGAAAGGGGAGAAAACCACGCCCGCCTGTATGTATTTAGATTACTACGATTTCAAAATTGAGTATCATATCCAGAAAAGCTGTCTGTACTCTGTTTTTCAAATCTGCGTCCACTACCATACACACATTTCCGTGTTCATCATAGAGCTTTCGCAAACAGAGCTTTGAGATATACCCGTCGTAGAAGTTCATCACTGTGGCAATGGCTTCTGGGTCGCCCTCTGTCGCTGATACGATAACCTCAAAAGGTAAGCGTTCATGTTTCTTCATTCGTGTTCCTCCATGTATTTCCTCAATGTTTCAAGCGTCTTTGTTCTGTGATACTGGACGTTTGAACGAGGGATATTGATAAAACGGCTGATTTCTCCGTCTGCCATATCCATAAAGTAGGACAACAGAATAATATTTCGCTTCTTCTCGGTCAGAGCTTTAAGAGCTTCACTCAACTTGTCATTTTCAATCCATACTTCAATTCCCAGCACATTAAACACGGTATAGTCGCTTTCGTATTTATCACACTCGCCAAAGCGTTCCTGCTGATAATCTGGCAAATCAGAAAATGAACACTCACGCTTTTCACGTCGCTTCATATCACGGTAGCCTTTCATCACAGCTCGCTTGATGACTTTCTTTGAAAGGCAATCGAACTGTGCTTCAATGGCTTGTCTGAAAGAAGATGTTTCCACTGTTTCACCTCCTTTCTGTGCGAAGTAGAAATGAACGGAAGTTCATTTCCCCCTTTCCGCACCCCAACTACCCAAGGAGGTGTCCAGCTACCAAGATTTACAAAAAAGAATTTGCAAATCTCGGATATAACAAAAACAGTCTATTAGAATACGAATGTACCAATAGACTGTTTTGCTAACGTAAGTGATATGAATTTTTAACTCATGTTTAGGGTGTGCTGACTGGATAACCATTATAAGGCGGTTATTCAGTTGTGAATACTGGCGTATTCGCTGATACGCAATCATGGCACAACCCCCTTATCCAGAGCTGTACCGTGAGTGCAAAAGAAAAGGACAGCTCTGGTTATCCAAAACCGTCCTAATTAGATTGAAAGACATGGAAAAAGATATTACCCTAGAACGGCTTTTTTTTATTTACCGTCAAGGTAATATTGATATGAATTATTAACGCATAATATATGTGTTTTTAACACATTCTAATCATGTGCCATGAAGTATAAACTCATGGCAGGTGATTTAAAATGAGGAAAAAGAAAGACACGCACAGCTTTGATTTCCGTCCGCTGGGACTGGCAATCAGAGAAGCGAGAGAAAAAGCTGGGCTTTCCCGTAATGATTTAGGCGATAAGGTCTTTTACGGAGAACGTCATATCGCAGATATTGAGAATATAGGGAAACACCCCAGCTTCCAGTTATTTCATGATTTAGTGACCATGTTCCATATCTCTGTTGACGAATATTTCTATCCGCAGGAGAAAGCGAAAAAATCTACAATCCGCAGACAGATAGAAGTATCTCTTGATGAACTGACAGATGAAGAACTCAAAATCATTCAAGGAACGATTGACGGTATCATGAAATACAGGGGGACGGGAAGCAAATAGGCTTCTCGTTTTCTTTTTCCTCTCATAAGCTATCCTGCTGATCTGCTCCGCAGGAAGCAGGATAAGCATTTAAAACTTTGTTTTCTTTGTAATTGTGTAAATGTATTCTTCCGGTGTCGGTATTCTATTACCAAAATACTTTTTAAAACGTTCCTGTACTGCTGGGTCTTGACTATTCACAGCGTTGTCAATATTCTCCTGTATCTCGGCTCTGAACTCCGATAGAGATAATCCTCTGGCTTTCGCTCCAGCTTTTAGAATAGTTTTCATATCTCGTTTTTTAAGCCCTATCATATCGTTCTTTACTCCCTTAATCGGAAATATTCAGAAAAGTGAGAGCCTGTATTGATAAGTTCTTCAAAACTTCCATTTTCTTTAATACTTCCATTTTCCATATAAATGATTTCGTCATATTTATTTAATAATTCTGCTTTTAAATTATGAGTAACTGTTATGAGCGTTAAATTATCCACCTCTAGTAATCTACTTTCAATATCGTAAGCAGTTTGCATATCAACAGCAGATGTACCCTCATCTAATATCAAAATCGGCTTGTTTCTAATTAAAGCTCTTGCAACTGCAATTCTTTGCTTTTGCCCGCCAGATAAATTAGCTCCATTTTCGCCCACTTGATACAACAATCCCTCTGGAAGCTCTGATATAAATTCAGCTAGTCCACTTTCAATTACAACGTTATCAATCATTTCCTTTGGATAATCTTCATGTAGGCATATATTGTCATGTATAGTTTCATCAAACATATAAATATTCTGATGAATTATAGAAGATAGTTGAGCCACATCATTTCTATCAAGTAAATCTAACTCCCTATTATCATATCTGATTGTACCTGTATAATCAGAATAATAGCCCGCTAATAATTTAATAAGGGTGCTTTTCCCACAACCACTTTTTCCAACAACAACATATTTTTTCCCTTTTTCAATAGTACAATTTATTCTCTGAAAACATTTCTACCATAGGATGATTATAGGTATGTAAATATTGAGCAGCACCAAAATGGACACATGCATACCGCTGTTCCTCCGAATATGAAGGTGGCACAACAATAATTGGTACCGCACGTTTTTGTCTCAAGATATCCAAATCGTCTTGTGGAATCACATCAGAGCAAATAGCTACGCATATATATTCTTTAAAAGACAGCATTGCGGCCGCTTGTTTAATATTATCAGCATAGTCAAATTCAATTTCAAATTCTTTCCATCGGCCAGCAGTAACCTCATATTCATTATAGGCGTATCCTACGCCCAATACATGCGGAACCATATGTTCACCTCCTACTACTTCTAGCAGACAGTTCAAAGCTGCCGAGCATAAGTTACCCGGCAGCTCTAAACAAAACTATATTTTTCTATGATGGAGAATGCTTTTTTGCGTATCTACAAATCCTCCGTCATCGATTATTTCCCCAGTAAATCAATGCCAGTGCGCCGGGACCGGTGTGTGCTCCGATGATAGGGCCAATATAAGCAATACAAATCTCAGAATCCGGGAATTGTTCCAACAACCTTTCTTTCAGCATATCTGCTGCTTCAGGGTCATCGGCATGACCTATCAGAATCGATTTACCAAGTTCAGGTTTCCAGCCCTGTTCCATTCGGGCAATCTGAGTGGTAACAGCCTTTTTTCTTCCACGAGGTTTTTCCACTGCTTGCAGCTTTCCTTCGCTGTCCACATGAAGCAACGGTTTGATCTGCAAAGCCGTTCCCATTGCGGCTGCGGCACCTGAAACCCGCCCGCCATGTTTCAAATGGGTAAAGGTATCAACCGTAAACCAATGACATACCTCTAATCGGTGTTCCATGACCCAAGAAGCCAATTCATCAATAGACAGTCCTTCCCTCTGCTTTTTCGCAGCTTCTCTGACTAAAAACCCTTCACCCACTGCGGCAGCAAGCGTATCAATGCAGATGATTCTTCTTTCCGGATATTCCTGCTGTAGTTCTTCAACCGCTAAAAACGCAGACTGATATGTACCTGACAGACCAGAGGAAAAACAGAGATACAGAATATCGGTTCCCTGTCGCAGACAGGGTTCAAAATGCTTAAAATAAATCGTTGGGTTGATTTGTGAGGTCGTTGCAAAATTCCCAGCTCTTTGCAAGCGGTAGAACTCCTTGGCTGTGATTCCTTCCGGGGAACCATATGAGTATTCTGTTCCGCCGATCTCAACATTCATAGGAATCATTTCAACAGATGGCAGACCTGCGGTTAACTCCGGTGCGAGATCTGAGGTGGCATCTGTGAAAATTTGATAGCCGTCCATCACTTCTTACACCCACTACAGCCCTGACAAGCAGCCCACAGCTCATCGGCCTTCGGCTTCCAGGTTTCTGCATAAAGTGTAGTCTTATCACACAGATGGTCAACACTTTCCGGGGACTGATACTCGGTAGAATGGGCACCGGATTTCTTTACCATGCTACGCAGACATTCAGGATTTTCCAGCATAGGACACGGCTGGAACATATTATCATTAAAGGGCTGACCGTCGTGATAGGCCATAAACAGCGGAGACTGATATGCTTCCAGCAGGGTCTTTTCACGGATGTTGGAGTCAGAGTAATGGATAAAAGCGCAAGGCTCAATGTCACCATTGGCATTGATATGCAGATAGTTGCGGCCACCAGCAATACAGCCGTTTACAAATTTCGCATCATTCTGAAAGTCAATTGTGAAAATAGGCTTTGTGCTACGGTATTCGCAGATGCGGTTATACATCTTTTCACGCTGGTCAGGAGACGGGAGCAGCTCCACAGCGGAATCGTTGCCCACAGGCATATAGTGGAAGAACCATGCGAACTTCGCACCGCACTCCACCAGATGATCGAAGAACTCATCCGAGCTGATGGAGTCGATGTTCTTGCTGGTATAGCACCCAGATACGCCGAAAGGCAGCTTCTTTTCTTTCAGAATCTTCATCGCCCGCATAGTAGCCTGATAAGTACCCTTGCCACGGCGGAAATCAGTAGCTTCCTCGAAGCCTTCAATGCTGATGGCCGGGTAGAAGTTCTTCACCCGCAGCATCTCATCGGCAAACTTCTCATCGATAAGGGTACCGTTGGTAAAGGCAGAGAATACGCAGTCAGGATGCGCTTCACACAGGCGGAGCAGATCGTTCTTGCGTACCATAGGTTCACCGCCGGTGTAGAGGAACATATAGGTTCCCAGTTCATTGGCCTGATTGATGATGTCATCCAGTTCCTCATAGCTCAGATTCAGCTTATTACCGTATTCTGCCGCCCAACAGCCGGTGCAATGAAGGTTGCAGGCGGAAGTGGGGTCCATCAGGATTGCCCAGGGGATATTGCAGCCGTACTTTTCACGATTAGCCACCTGCTTGCGGCTGCCTAAGAGAGATGCATTGACAATAAAATTGCGGAAGAACACTTTGCGGACTTCAGAATCAATGTCCGTCCAAAGGCTGTTGATCAGGCGCATCCAGTTGCTGTCAGGCTGCTCCATCACCTTACGGATTTGCTGGCGCTGTGTGAGATAGAGGTTATCCTTATCGAACTTATCCGCCCAATCTAACAACTTGGGGAATGCTTCCTGCGGATTGCTGTCAACATATTTCAGCACTTGATTGACGGCGAAAGCCTGTGCGCTGTCTTTAATAGAATTACTCATGGTTTTGTCTCCTTTACTATCTTAAAAGCAAAAAGTGCCGATAATCCGCAGAACAAGGCTAACGGGTTATCGGCTCTGCGTCTATGCGTCTGGCTCTGTGATAACTGTGGTATTGAATTGTTTTACGCTGATTATTATTTCCCGTTTGCACTTCGGACAGTATAGCGGAAAATTTTCAAGTACTGTATTATCACAGATTTTAATTCTCGTTTTGTTGTTGCAGTTGGGGCATAATAGCCATTCGTTTTTTTTCATTCTTTGTTTTTCATCAGATAATAGAATATCTATGGACAATTACATTTACAACTCACGCAGTTTCCACCGCCTTGTAGAAACCATTACACACGCGCCCACAATGAGTACTGTTAAGACGATGTAGGAAAGATAGACGCCATTTAGTGCTACTTCATACACATCATAGTACCGCAGAGGGGTCAGATAATCCAAGAAACGATTCCCTGTGTACTCGGCAGTAAAGGCCAACACATAGGCGGCCAATACGAAAACCGTACCGGCGCGTACCGCGGCCTTATAAGATTTGAAAAGGCTGGCAAACAGCAGACCCAAGGCAAAAAAGAGAAGCTGGGTAAAGAACATTCCCATCGTTGTGGAAAGCACCGCTCCCGGCTGATCCAGACCGCCCAAAGGAAGAACGATCGTGAAATAATTGCACACGCCGCTGAACAGGGCGAACACCAGCAGGTTCACTGCTGAAACGATCACCTTCGCCAGAACAATGGTTTTCCGCTCCACAGGCTTTGTGAACAGGTATTCGGATGTTCCAAATTTCTTTTCCCTCGCCACACAGGACAGGCCCAGAGAGATTGCATAGGCAAAGGCCAACAGCCCCTCCCAAAAATAGATACACGCGTACCAACCAAGGGCAGTCGTGAGATCCCCTTTCACACCGAACATGATCATGATCAAGCGAGGAAATTGGCCGACTGTCCGGGCCATCTCATCCAGACTGTCCTTCAAGGATAAAAGTTCAAAATAGCAGAATCCGCACAGCAGTAACATGATCCCCAGCCAGATCAGCAGGGTCTTTCTGGTTTGGCGGAATTCGTTTTTCACCAATGTTTTCATCTTTGCACCCCCTCATGAGCGGAACTGGATGTCTTTTTTCAAAAAGACACGATAAGACAGCACCAAAAACAGGGCAAACAGCAGTACACACCATCCCAAGTAATCCAACTCATAAAAGCCAGATTTGGAAATCTCAGCCGCACTAAAGAACGAGTACGGGGACAGAAAACTAATGGCACGGTTGCTGACAATGTTGGAGAAGCTGGTGACGCAGTACTCGACAAAGACAATTAACCCGGCAGTCAAAAGTGGGCTTCGATTGCGTGAAAATAGAATTCCAACCAAAAGCCCCATAGCTGCAAGGAACAGCGTGACCAGCATGAGGGAAAGAGCAATCAGAAAGAACTCTCCCCAGTCAATGCCGGAGCGGAACAGGGCCAGCGCCAAAAAAGAGGCGAGAAGATATACCATGCTCACGACCACTACGCCGAAAAAAACCGTGAACGCCTTTGCCCAGTAAATCGTTTTTCGGGTATGGGGTTTTGTAAACAGATATTCAGAGGTTCGCTCCGAGCACTCCTTGGTGTGAATGGCGATACCGAAGTGCATCCCGAAAATACCGGACGCAATCATAAAAAAGCTGGTAAGAAACGCATAAATGCCCAACGGTGAGGTCAGATATTCCATGGACACACCAACGCCTTTGTAAAAATCACTCGTACCCAGCGTTTCATAGAGGTCTCCGGTGGAAACATCCATAAAGCTGTAATAGGTAGGCGTCATCACAAAAACACACAGAGCCAAGGCGATGGCCCAACCCAAAATATATTTGCGGTGCCTTTTCAGTTCATATTTCAAAATGACCATGCCCGACACCTCCTTACGCATAGTAGTGCATGAAGATTTCCTCCAAAGAGGGCTCTTCCAAAAGCACATCGTCCAAATGCAGCAGGTGAAGCTTGTCAATAATCGCCGTGATATTTCCGTTATACATAAAGGAAACAGAGGTCTTATCCGCAGTCTCCGCATAGTTCGCAATGCCGGACAAATCAAAGAAATCGCGAGGGATAGCCTCCTTTGCGCTCAGAGAGACTTTCTTATAGCCGCTCTCACGCAGTTCTTTGATGGACTGTATGCCAATAAGCTGTCCCTCTTTCAGAATGGCCACCCGGTCACACAGTTTCTGCACCTCACTCAGCACATGGGAGGAAAAAAACACGGTAGCGCCCCGGCTGTTTTCCTCCTTCAGAATATCATAGAAAGCCTGCTGGATCAGTGGGTCTAATCCGCTGGTGGGCTCGTCCATAATAATCAGTTTGGGCGAAGTCATAATGGCAGACACGATACCCACCTTTTTCTTGTTGCCCAGAGAAAGGTCTGCAATCTTGCGGGACAAATCCAGATTGAGCCTGTCGGCAAGCTCCTTCATCTTTGTCTTGCAGTCCATGCCGTACAGATCGGCGGTGTACTGCAAAAGTTCACGGACTTTCATGTTTTCGTAATAGCTGTTCTCGCTGGGCAGATAGCCCACATCCCTGGCGATGACGCTGGCCTTGGAGTGACAGTCCAAATCGAAGATAGATGCGCTGCCTCCGGTGGGACGGATCAGCCCCATTAGGGTGCGGATCGTGGTGGACTTACCCGCACCGTTGGGGCCGATAAAGCCGAAAAACTCTCCCTGGTTGACAGAGAAACTGAGGTTATTGATTCCTCGATGCTTCCCATAGTGCTTGGTCAATTCATTCAAGACAATCGCTTGTTCACTCATTTCAAATACTCCTCCTTATAAAAATTTTTCCGCAGAATTGCGATGTTCTTCTCAAAATCCTCCATGACAGCCTGAAAATCGAAAGCCGCCGCCCCCCGGTACCCGGCCGCATAGCCCTCGGCCATCAGAAGCAGCATCTGAAAGACCGGCTGGGCATCCTCTGGGTCTTTGAATTTCAAAGCATCCTCTTCCCGCAGAACAAGATCGTTTCGGAATCTGCCGGTCTCCTCCGTCAGGATCGCCAGCGTATCCGTCACCTTGGGAGAATTTTCCTCCCAGGCACTGGTAATAAACTGCAAGATAAAAGGCTGATTTTGGAGCCCCTCCATTTTCATGCGGCTGGATGCCAGAATCCTGTCGAACAAATCTGTTTCGGAATCGAGGGCTTCCTTATCAAATAGTCCCTCTATGATTTTCTTGCAGTATTCCAGCAGGTAAATGTAGAGCTGCTTTTTACTGCCGAAATACTGAAACACAGACGCTTTGGAAATGTGTGCGGCTACCGCAATATCATTGATTGAGGCTTTTTCATAACCAAACTTGCCGAAGCACTGGAGCGCCGCATTGAGAATGGTCAATCTCTTTTCTTCGGTCAGGGCCAAAAATTTGTCCAATTCATTTCCTCCTTTTTACACAATAACCGTTTCGGTTATTTAGAGTATAGCACCAATAACCGAAACGGTCAAGTATTTTGGAGTATGATTCAAAAGTTTTCTTTTTATACTGTTAGACCAACGAAGATTAGTCTCGAAAGTACCGGTGTGTTCAAGTCAGCAGTTGCACGAAAATGTAATTCGTTCAAATACTACTACCTGAAATATAAAATTACATTGGGTGATGTCTATGAAATTTGAACGCGATGAGCGCAAATTTGATTTCCACGATATAGGGTGCGAGATAAAGCGCAAAAGAGAAACCAGCGGGATGACACAGGATCAACTGGCCCTTATCATTGACCGTGATCCCCGCACCATCATATATAACGAAAACGACGGTCAGCATCCGAGCTTGAACACTTTTTATCAGATGGTGACAATGTTCGATATATCGGTGGATCAGTTCTTTTATCCAGACATGAGCGCAGATGACGCTTGCAAAAAGCGCATCAATACACTTGCTGCATTAACACTTGACCGATTCGGTTATTGGTGCTATACTCTGAATAACCGAAACGGTTATTGTGTAAGAAGAAGGAAATGAATTGAACAAATTTTTGGCCCTGACCGAAGAAAAGAGATTGACCATTCTCAATGCGGCGTTCCAGTGCTTCGGCAAGTTTGGTTATGAAAAAGCCTCAATGTCGATTCTGTTATATTACGCATATCGCAGAAAATTAAGTAAGAAAACTGCCAATGACAAAGAGTAAGTTATACCCACGTTATGAAAGGACGTGCTATGAAGGATTCATTGAAAAAAGGATTGATAATAGGTGCTGCCGGTAGTGCGATTTGTGTGCTTTGGCATCATCTTCTAACCAAAAAGATGATGCAGCTCGCCATGGATCGGGTTGCGCCGCAGGACAGAAGCAACGGAAAAATGCGTGTGTCCGGTTCACCTGAAATGATAGAAACCACTGAAATTGTAAAAAAGGCAGCTGGTCAGCTCGAAAAAAGCGGCTGTGACGTGGTGGAAATCACTGCTCACGACGGAATTTCATTGATTGGGCATTGGTGTCCCTGCGAAGAACCGAAAAGAACTATAGTTGCCATGCACGGGTGGCGTTCCTCCTGGTCACATGATTTTGGTCTAATCGCAGATTTCTGGCGCAATAATCATTGTTCTGTACTCTACGCAGAGCAGCGGGGACAAAATAATAGCGGCGGCGACCATATGAGTTTAGGTTTGCTGGAACGCTACGATTGCCTGGCATGGACAAATTGGATAAACGAGAAAACAGGAAAAAGCATTCCCATCTATCTTGCCGGGGTATCCATGGGTGCAACCTCTGTGCTAATGGCGTCCGAACTGGAACTGCCGGATAATGTATTTGGAATCGCAGCGGACAGTGCATTTACTTCGCTCCATGCAATTTGGAAACATGTCTCCGAAAGCAATCTGCATATTCCTTATGCTCTGCATAAAACAGGTGCCGATAGGATGTGCAAAAAGCGCATCCAAATGGATGCTGATGCTGCCTCAACTACAGAAGCGTTGAAGCACTGCCAAATTCCTGTTCTTTTTGTCCACGGAACAGATGACCACTTTGTTCCAGTTGAAATGACATACGAAAACTATAAAGCCTGTACATCAGAAAAGCGTCTGCTGATTGTTCCGGGCGCTGACCACTGTATGAGCTATCTCGTAGGAAAAAGCACCTACGAGCGCATTGCAAAAGAGTTTTGGGAATTTTGCGAACAGCGGAAAAAGAATCCGTAGATTTGAGTTTGAAGGGGGGGAATCATTATGCGCCAGCGTTGGCTCCGTGTCTTATTCCGTAGAAGGATGTTGACGATACTCCTGCTACTTTTACAGGTATATTTTCTTATATGCCTTGTACTTGGGGGAAGTCAGCTTTCCCGAAATTTCAGTCGCCTACTGACAATCGTCAGTATCATTGCGGTGCTTTATATCGTTTCCCAGAAAGACAAAGGCGCCTACAAAACTGCATGGGCGATCCTGATCCTAACCTTCCCGTTGTTTGGTGGACTGATGTATCTTTTGTCTAATGCACAATCCTCGAAATGGCGCTTTGCAAAAAGTGTCCTCCATACACAACAAAAGGCAAAACCACTCTATGCACTCCCCGGCATTTGCTATGAAAGCGCAACAAAACAACTGCCTGAATATTACCCTCAAATTCATTACTTGCAGGAATACACGGGGTTTCCAATATATGCAGATACAGAAACACATTACCTTACACCGGGTGAACGAAAGCTGGAAACACTTTTGGCGGAACTTGAAAAAGCCGAGAAGTACATATTTCTGGAATATTTCATCGTGCAGGAAGGCGTTATGTGGAACAGCATCTTGGAAGTTTTGAAGCGAAAAACCACGCAAGGCGTAACTGTGCGACTGATTTATGACGATATGGGTTGCTTTCTCACTCTTCCGAAAGACTACGCAAAGCAGCTAAAAAAACACGGTATCCAGTGCGCCGTATTCAATCCCTTCCGACCTGTTCTGACCGTAAAGCAAAATAACAGAGATCACCGAAAAATAGCGGTCATTGATGGAAAGGTGGCTTTTACCGGAGGTATCAATCTGGCAGATGAATACATCAACGCCATTGAGAAACACGGACACTGGAAAGATGCAGCGATCATGCTGAAAGGCAAAGCCGCATGGAGTTTCACACTAATTTTTTTACAGACGTGGGAAATTTGTACCCATACAGACGAGGACTACGAAATCTTCTACCCATGGAAAGAACAAGAGTGCCCTGTTACTGCAAAGGGGTTTGTTCAGCCATACGCTGACAGTCCAATGGATGAAGAAAATGTGGGCGAACACGTTTACCTGCATATCTTAAACAATGCAAAGAAGTACGTGTATATCAACACCCCATATCTGATTGTCGATGATAGTATGCTTTCCGCTTTGCGTCTTGCGGCAAAAAGTGGTGTAGATATACGCATCATCACACCCCACCGCTGGGATAAATGGTGGGTACACATGACCACACGCTCGTATTACCGAGAGCTGATAAAATCAGGCGTTAAAATCTACGAATATACCAATGGTTTCATCCACTCCAAAACCTTTGTGTCCGATGACCGTACTGCAACAGTCGGGACAACAAATTTGGATTTTCGCAGCTTATATCTGCACTATGAATGTGGTGCTCTGCTCTATGAGGCCAAAGCTGTTATGGAAGTCAAGGAGGATTTTCTGCAAACGCTGGAGATATGCCAACAGGTGACAGAAAAGGATTGCAAAACAAATATCGTAGTGCATCTGCTCCAGGATATACTGCGGCTATTTGCACCACTAATGTAAGGAGGGTCTTGAATGTTTGAAGATATTGAAACACACAAAAAATTATCAAAGTGGATTATCGGAACGTTTACAGCCTGCATTTTGATTTATCTTGGCATCCGACATATTAGTCATGTAGCTGATGCCGTGATGTGGTTGAAAGACCTGCTGAACCCACTTTTAATTGGATTGATTTTGGCGTTGTTTCTGAATGTTCCGTTGGGGGTTATTGAAAGACATCTGTTCCCCAAACATCCGACATCTAGGAAAACGAAAATGCGCCGCCCGCTTGCGATCCTGCTTTCATTTATTTTGGTGATAGGGGTCTTTGTCGGTGTTGCTTTTCTTGTTATTCCCGAATTGATCGATGCAGTATCTATTGTCATATCATCCTTGACGAATGGTCTGGATCAACTGGTGGCATTTGAAAGCACGGCTGACTATTCTAAAATCCCATTCGGAGAACAGCTGTCCCAAATTGATATTGATTTTCTTGAACTGAAAGACAATTTGAATGAATGGTTGAATCAATTGGGAACCACCATTATGGACACTGCTGCTTCCGCATTTGGAAGCGTGGTTGCGACGGCAGTCGATTTTGCGATTGGTCTTGTGTTCTCAATTTATATTTTGGCCAATAAGGAGAAATTAAAAAGTCAGATCACCCGAATTGTCCGTGTATGGATTCCAGCATGTTTTGCCGAGCGGGGCATTCATGTGGCAGCTGTCTGTGAAAAAAACTTCAAGCTTTTTGTAGCAGGGCAAACGACTGAGGCAATAATTTTAGGCAGCCTGTGTGCAATCGGTATGTTAATTCTGAGAATACCATATGCGCCGATGATCGGTGCGCTTGTTGGGGTAACAGCACTGATTCCCTATGTCGGTGCCTGGATTGCTACACTTGTGGGTGCATTTTTGATTCTGACAGTCAATCCTTTTAAGGCACTGGTATTCATTATTTTCCTGCTTACTTTGCAACAGATCGAAGGAAATGCAATCTATCCGAAAGTTGTGGGCGCAAAAATCAACCTTCCTGCCATGTGGGTTTTAGCGGCAATCACAATAGGTGGCAATCTGGCTGGACCAATCGGTATGTTGCTTGGCGTACCTGCCGCAGCAGCCACTTACGCTCTTTTGAAAGAAGCAACCGATAAGCGGGAAACGCATCTGAAAACACAAGAAAAAGAGCAGATGGGTAATTCACATAAACAGAATATATCCTAAAAAAATTATCTCAAGATAAAAACTCATAGTAGGGTGTAAGGACTCATGATATAAAAATATCAAGGGTCTTTGCGCCCTATTCGTTTTTTTTATTTAAAACCTCTTTCTGCTTATCATAGGAAAAACCTAAGTCTTTTGTGCATACACAAAAATCAAATGAACTGATGTGTTCTTTTTGCGAATGTGACAATGAATATTTAGAGATACTTTGTAATTTTTCAACGATAGGCTGTATACTTTTTATCTTTGGAACATTGGTAAATATCATCATAAGAGGATTAGCTAAATTACTACTTACTTGTACCATTCCTAACAATGTACCTACTGTTATACGTCCTGTGATAATGAAATAGGCAGATAAAAATAAAACAACTATCTGAACCATAAGAGCAAGAAAAGAAGATACACCCTCATTTAATGCAAGCAATCTATCGACACTGTATTTAGAGCTGATTGTTTCCTCATTCTCTTTGTTAAATCGCTGAACTACATATCGTTTCATGGAATAGGATTTAATAATTTCAAATCCAGACAAAATATCTTTTAGACTAACTGTAAAATCCGCTAGTTTTGAGGAATATTTCTGTTGTCTTTTTTCCAATGAATTTCCCAGAAAACTAGGAATAAGAAACATTATAGCAATCGCTACTATAACGCAAATAGTAACGATAATGTCAAAATAAATCATTAACAAGAATGACGCAGTAAAAATAACCGCATATTGAACTACTTCAAAAAGAGGAAGCAAAAAGTTATCTTCTATCATTTTTACATCATTTGTAATAATGGAAATATAATCAGCAGTATTCTTCTTGTTGAAATCTTCTATACTGTGATTAACTGTTCCTCGGAATACATCAGAACGAATTTGACGAATGATTTTACATATCACTTTTTTGCTGAGTAAAGATTGAAGATATAGAAATATCCCCAGTACAGCAAAATAAAAAATAGAAAACAATACCATTCTTATAAATTGTTGCATATCTTTTCCCACGGCTATGTCTAATAGTTGCTGTAAGAGTATAGCCATAAACACATAACCTAAAGAAGCAATTACACTTACTAAAATAGTTGCGACAAATAAAACTTTATTTTGCTTAATATAGAATTTCATAGCTGGTCTCCTTTATAAATTATACATGTTGCATGTATGTATATTGTTAAAAAATAAAATTGTCTTTCGACAATCTTATTTTCCCTATGCATTTTCTTTGCATAGTTCAACGATTTCATCGTCGATTACTGGAAGTCCTAATTTGTCCGTGATTTCTTTAATCATTAAGAACTTTTCCCATGTTTCCTCTGTTGTCATTGGATATATAGTAGGTATCGACCAGAAGTTAGTTAAAAGAACAAATAGCTCTGCCAGTAATTTTGCATGTTCTGTTTTTATAGAGCCGTCCTTTATTCCTTCCTCTATCAATTCTTGATACATAGGAGCTAATTCTTGATTACTCTCAACCAATTTTTTCAAAAAAGCTGGACTTTCCATTAGTTGCATTGAAGCCATACTTAATTGATGATGTTCCGTTTCATCAAATGAGGTTTTTAAGACAAATTTTAATTTTTCCAATCCATTTAATTCTTTATGACTTTTAGCTTTTTCAAAAGGATTAGTTTCATAGAAAAGTTTTTCGCACAAAGCGTCAAAGACTTCTTCCTTTGATTTAAAATGGTGGTAAAAAGCTCCTCTAGTCAGTCCTCCCATTTCGCTTATAATATCTAATACCGTTGTTTCTTCATATCCCTTTTCTAAAAAAAGTTTTAAAGAAGCATCTAGTATTTTTTGAACAGTTTCTTCTGGATATTTATTTCGTGGCAAATTTTCACCTCCATACATGCACCTTACATGTATAGAGTATCATGCAGGGTGCATGTATGTCAATATATTTCAGCTAATAATCTTCCAGTTGCTATCTTTATGAAGCGTCAGCTCATACTGTGATACCTGTGTTGCCTTTGTCTGATTATCAATGAATTTTACAGCTACTTTGACTTTCACGTTGTCACCGTCAGCCGTGAACACAGGATTGACAAGCTCGGAAAAGAGATAGTCTCCGTTTATCGGTTCAAGGGCATTTCCCTCTACATAGTAGGCAAGCTCCTTGTCCGTTGCGGTAGGGTACAGCTTAAAGAATGTTTCCAGAAACGCCGTAGCGTCATTAACCGTGTCAGCGTCCACGCTGTTGTCTGCTTCCTGTGCTTTTGGTTCATAATCGGATTTTTCCATAGCTGGGGCAAGGGTCGGGTTCTGGATAATCACCATATCCCCGTCAGCGTCCACATGAACAATCACGGTATAGGTTTCTGATACATTCCTTGTCTGGTCATTTTCTTTTATCTGTTGATCTACTTCGTAGGTAACAGTAAAAGCGTTCTCCCCAGACTGTTCCACGTCCCAGATAAGTACGTCCATGACTGCGGAGCTAGTCGGTATATCCGTCCTCACCGTATCAACATTCAAATCCTGCAATTCCTGTATCAGATAGGCACTGATAGCCTGTGTCCTTGCTTCGATAGCTTCCTTGTTGTTGCTCCATGTGTAATAGGACTTCGCAAAGTTCTTCACAAAATTTTCTATGCCGTTGGTGTCATTCAAGCGGAGCTGTATGGTTTCTATCTCATGTGTGGTGTGCTGGTCGATAGCCGTAAAATTCTTATACACACCAAAACTCACGCTTGCGATAAGCACCACCCAGAGGGCAATGACGGACTTCTTATGCGTCCCCACTTTCATAGTGCGGAATTTCTTTTCCTTTATCGGTTTTTCTTTCTTCTTGAACATGATATTTCCATTCCTTTCTTTCTATTGCTTAATTCTGCCAGCTCCGATAAGGTGCTGTTGCCAGTAGCTATTGTTCAAATCAGCGTAGCCTATCGGGTCGCCAGCATGATACATCTGATTGTTTCCCACATAGATACCGACGTGGGTCACATACGTCCCCGCATTGTAGGTACTGTGGAAGAATACCAAATCCCCAGCCTGTGCCTGTGAAAGCGGGATATGCTGGGTAGCGTCATACTGTGCCTGTGCCGTTCTCGGCAGACTGATACCCGCCTTTCCATAGCACCATTGAACCAGCCCCGAACAGTCAAAAGAAGTATTAGGATTGCTCCCGCCGTACACATAGTCCCAGCCTTGATATTTCAGAGCTTCATTCATTATCTTCTGTGCCAGCTCACCCGACACTTGACTGACGGTGAGATACTGGCTGACAAGCTCCACATAGAACATATTCCCGTACCCGTAACGCCAGCCACCATTGCGGGCGACAGCGATAGGGTTCGTGTAGGTGACTTTCTTCCCGCCAGATTTAACACGGGCGAAATTCTCTGCCAGCGTGAAGCTGTGCTTTTTTCCATTGGAAGCCACATAGCCGATATATCCACCGCCATAGTTATAGGACTGTACCACGACGTTTATATCCTCTATGCCTTGATTTTCTGCTGAAGAAAGCAGGGACGCAAAATACTTGCACCCCTGCTTGATTGAGCTTTCTGTATCTAAGGAATTAGGCGGTAAGCCCATGCTCTCGGAACTCTGCATAACGTCCGAACCTGTCCCGCCACTTTCTACCTGTATGATTGCCAGCAGATAGGGGACGTACTCAGATATGCCGTATTCCTTTGCGTATTTCTCCACCATAGGCTGATGTTTCAAGACCTCTGCGGACAGGTTCATGCCTGTTACCCATGAGGAAGAGCCACCGCCCCCGTCGTCGTCCTCGGCACTGATAAGCACACCAAAGAAAAGCACTATCGCAATGAGAAATGGAAACAGACTGCCAATAATGGCGAGATGTCTTAGCTTCATTTCCTATGTCCTTTCTTTTTCGTGGTGTTTATGGTCGCTTTCTTAATGTTTCGCTCTTTTCTGGTGGTCTGTCGGTTCAGTTCCACACCATTAAGCCTTGTCCCGTGTTTCTGCGGTACAGGTTCATCAGATTTTGAAGCCAACGGACGCTCCTTGACGGATTGTGGCGTGGTCGGCTCGGTATGTACCTTGTCGGTA
>CBCTTQ010000021.1:0-38224 GCA_965149945.1 uncultured Peptococcaceae bacterium
AATCACTAATCAAAAGGGGTGCAGCGTTGCAGAAAGAGACGCTGGAATTCCGGTACTGCCACTTGCCTTGTTCGTCCAACGGGCGCACCGTCAAGAGAATGTGGGCATGAGGGTTGTGACCGTCGGTGTCGTGGATGGCTGCGTCGGCGCACATTCCATCGGCCACAAACTGCTCCCGGATAAAGTCTTACAGCAGCTCAATTTGCTGTTCACGGCTTAGCTCTATGGGTAGAGCAACGACAAATTCCCGTGCCAAACGGCTGTCTTTGGCTGTCTCCACTTCCTCCACGGCGTTCCAGAGCTTTTCTCTGTCTTGCCATTCCTGTAGGGCGTATTCTGGCAGGAAAACCTGCTGCCAGAGAAGTCCCTGTTTTTTAGTGTAGTCATGTTGAATCCCGTCATAATCGTTGTAGAGGCGGGAACAACTCAGATAAGCGGAAGCGGCCACGGCGGAGCGGCCTGCGCCCCGGCTGACCACTTTTGCTTCCAGATGGTAAATTGCCATCGCTCGTTCACCTCGTTTCTTTTTTCTGTTTCTCTTTCGAAAAGAGAAAATGGGCGGGCAGAACGCCCGTCCATCTCTGCGGCAAAGCTGCCGGTGGCAGGTTTGCGCAGGCAGGCGGCAACATAGGGTAGAGAATTTCTGCCCCAATTCTCTGCGCTTGTCGCAGGGAATTTGCCGTCTGCACAGACGATGACAGCAGCGCCCATAGGTGCTGTGGCATTGTCTGGAGGCTGCCGCAGCAGCCGCAATCCCCCTCGGAGAGCGCACGGCTTGCCAACGGCAAGTACCACCGCCCCTTCGGGGTGGTGAGTAAGTGCGCCCTTCGGGAGAAAAAAGAGGAAGGCCCCCGGTTTCCCGGAGATCTCCCAGCGGATTCAATCGTGCTGCGGCAGCTTCTGTATCAGATAATCCTCCAGTACAGACAGCTCTATCGTTCGCACTTCCGGCAGCACTTTTTCCAAAATCTCGCCCTCCTGAATGAGCCTTCGCGTTCTGGCTTTGCGCTCCTTGACTCTGTCTCTGGCCTGCGCTTCCTCCAATCGGTGCTGTGCCTGCAACAGCTTCTTTTCTGCATCTATCATGTGAAGAATCCTCCTTATCTTCGTTTCTGCCAGACGATTTCATAGCCCAGCGCGTCGGCAAGCTGGACAGCCTCGACATAGCGCAGGGATTCCCGCTGGAGCTTGTTTGAAAGATTGGAAACGCTGTCAGACCAGCCATGTTCGTCCCTCAGCAGATCAACGATCTCCTGCATGGTCATTCCCTGACGGACGATGTACGATTTGATCTCATTTCTCAGATTGGATTTCATCAACTTTTTACCTCCATATTTTCGTATAATTGGTTTTTCTATCGGTGATGCCGGTGCATTTGCAAGTGAAAAATCTGCCACATGGCAAATCCGCTCAAATTTCCATCCGTGATGCTCTGTTCGTAACAGCACCCTACCGGCTTCATCGTTCTGTGTGAGAGCATACGTGACGGTACTTTGCTTATCTCAACGACTTCTGCTGGAATGATGTCATGACGATCTGCGCCCCCAGTCTGCTGATTGAGGGGGACTTCCAGACGGTCAGCGGCGTATCCGGCACCGGCCCCTATGTCTATGATGAATATGTGGCCGGCGAGTACACCCGCTTCGTCCGCAATGAGAACTACTGGGGGGATACGCCTTATTGGGATGAGATCATTGTCAAATACATCCCTGATTCCACCTCCCGCATCCAGGCACTTCAGACCGGGGAGATCGACATGATCTACGGCAGCGCCCTCCTAACCTATGAAGAATATCAGCAGGCATCCACCCTTCCCGGTATGGCCGGCCAGATGGCGGATCTAGCCACCCGGGCCCGCGACATTACGCTCAATGCCAGCCGTCCGGCGCTGAATGACCTGCGGGTGCGTCAGGCCATCGCTTATGCTATTAATAAAGAGGAGATCGTCGAGGGCCTGACTTACGGCTACGAGGAAGTTGCCGAGTTTCCATTTACGCCGGACTCCCCCTATATGGATATTGAACTGGAGACCCATTACAATTATGATCCCGATAAAGCCAATGAGCTTCTGGATGAGGCTGGCTGGGTGATGAATGAGTCCACTGGTATCCGGGAAAAAGATGGCGAAACTTTAACCCTGAAGCTGACCATGGATTCTGGCTTTGATTCTCTCAATCAGTCCCTTGCCACCCTAATCCAGACCCAGCTTGGGGAGGTAGGTATCGAGTTGACCATCACAGGTCTTGAGCAGATGGAATGGTACAGCGGCTTTATGGCTGGCGACTTTGATTTGACTTTCTGGCAGCCCCAGTACAACTACGCTGCTCCTCATTGCTGGTTTACTCCTATGGACACCATGACTCCACAGATAGTTTCCCTGCAGGGGATGGATGATGCCCAGGAGTTTCTGGATGCCATTCAGAAAACAATCCAGACGGATGATGAGGCGGAACTACACGAACTGTTTACTTATTTGTATAACTACGACATGGGGAATGTGATTGATATTCCTCTGACCTACCAGAAGGATATGATTGTCTACAATACCAGCAAGATCTCTGGGTATGACTTTATTGGCACCCCATGCTTCTTCAATGTGATGAATTTACATCCTGCGGAATAAGGCGTAGAAAGTTACATAACGCAGACTCGTTTTACAATTATAAGAGTGAAGAGTGGCCTTTGTTGTAAAACAACAAAGGCCACTCTTGTTATAGTTACAATGCATAACATAATGTTTCAGGGAGGACTCTCCGCTTTTAACGGCGAGTCCTCCCTTTGCTCTGGACGGTTTTAAATGATACCCTTATGCGGCCGGGCCGTTTGCCACCAGTTCTTTTTCCGCTTCATCTCCGATTTTCACAAAAACTCGATTATTTTCCCCGATTACTTTGAAAGTCACATCAGTTCCGACTGTTACCAAACCATCCGTTACCCCCGTAACTTCCACCGCTTCTTCCGGCAAAGTGATTGCATATGTATTCGAGAAGTCTTCATCCACAATGCGCACTACCGCCTTCTGCGAATAAGGAATTTTCCCCGTCAATTGCCCGTTTACAGCAATCATAGTGTCCGACAATTGAAATTCCGCCTCGTATTCTTCTTCCGCCAAATCCTCCAGCGCTGTAAAATACAAGGTAATAATCGAATATCCATCTTCCGAAATTTTCTTTTCCGCGCCGGCGCCGGCAATCATAATCCCTTCCGCGTTTTCCGAACAATCAAAATCCGCGTCCTTGGTCGCGACACCTTCATAATGAACCAATGATTTGTTATATGTCAAAAGACCTTGAGCGCCGCCAAAAGTCTCTTGGGTTTCTGAATCAATCAACACTTCTACGGCAAAACGTTCTCCTTTTATAACCTGATCCGCGTCGGGTAATAGTTTTATTTCATAATCAACCGACTGAACGGATACTCCGTCCAACAGGATATCAGACAAACCGCCGCCCAAAGTACCAAAGGCATACGGAATTTCTATCGTATTCCCGGTTTCCTCAGAAACCAAAGACGCCTCGTTTTCCGTTACCGCCAAGGCTCCCGTACAACAACATGCCAGAAATACGCTGACCGCCAACATACAAGTTACCAATGACCCGATGGATCTCCTCTTTTTCATCCGCATAAAACAACCTCCTGCTTAATCAACCATCCGCGAATCGGATACGCTTTCTGCCCAATAGCGGACAGATAGCGCACTTGCAAAAAGGGCCGCGCTCCTCTGAAAAACTCCCTATTCCGGATTCCGGATTTCACCTTTTGCTTATCGATTCCTTTTCGCTTCATCTTTTATTCCGTTATCTATGTAAAACCGCATTACTCATTTTTTCAACACCAATACAAGATACAATCTTCTTCTCGAAGTCGAGAACTTCATTTTATATAACGCCGCCCCACTCTCCAATTTGATTTTTGACACCACTGTTTTCCATATTACAAATTTCCTTTCAATACCCACAAGAAAAAGGCAAGAGCAGCGCCTTCCAAAGCCGAAAGCCGTATTGCCGAGTTGGATAATCTGTTTAAGCATTTATATGAGGATAATGTAACCGGGAAATTGTCTGACGAACGGTTTATCAAAATGTCCCATGATTACGAATTGGAGCAGAGCAATCTAAAAGCTATGGCAGAAGTGCTACGGGAAGAAATCAAGCAGCAGGAAAAACAAAAGACCAACGTTAAAGCGTTTATCAGCGCGGTAAAGAAGTACACCGATATGCAGCAGCTTGACGCTGCTATGCTACGGGAGTTTATAGACCGTATCGAAGTTTCCCATACCGACAAAAAATCCAAGACAAGGGAAATCACGATTGTATATAACTTCATCGGTGCATTTGATTTTGAACGGGCGAAAGAAAAAGCCCAAAATACAACGGAAAAACAGCAAAGAACGGCATAGCCGTTTGGCTACACCGTTCCTTGCTAAAATGTTTTCTTAATTCACCGCCCCATTGGGCCAGCGGCCTTTTTTCACTAAGTTCATGCTTTCTTTCCCTTCTTTCTGATTTGATTCTCAAATTTACGTCATCTGTGACAGCGGCGAGTTACGGAGACAAAAATCCCGCTCCAAACTCTTAAACCGCATCTATCATTGAACAAGCGAAACCGATTCCGAACGGAATCGCTCAGATACATAAAAAGCTCACCAACTAAACTCCAAACACAATTTATTCTGAATACCCCAGGAGTGATTTTTGAATGAGACGGACGTCCAATACATCGACCACACCGTCTCCGTTATAATCCGCTTTCAGACGACCCACCACGGAAACCAAATCATAACCGCTGTCATGAGAATATGCTTCATAAACCGTATATAAATCATACACAAGCTGTACATCATCAATCAGCAGATGGTTGTCGCCGTTGATATCCCCATCATAAACAATTTCCGGCGCGGTTCCGTCCACCAATTCCAAAGCCACGGCAGCCGCGCCGGCAGTGACATCCGACGGCACCATGGTCAGATAACATTCGTATTTTTCCGACCAAAGCAAATCCACACCTTGGTATTGATATTTGAGTTCATTCAGTTTTTCGGCTTCTAATTTTAACACCTTATATCCCGATATCGTAGCGTTATAGTCCGCCGTCGTACTATTGCCGCCGGAAATATTGCCCACTTCATAAATCCAATTGGTGCCATAAGTCATATTGGATGTATTCAACTCAATTTTTCCGGTTGTGTAACAATTGCTGATTGCCAGGGTCCCGTCGGCACGCCCTTCCTCGCATCCGGCAATACCGCCGACCGCGCGAATATGACCGGCCGACCAATGATGATCATATAAATCTCCGCGGTTATAACAATTGCGAATGGTACCGCCTTCACTTTTGCCGGCGATGCCGCCCAGATATGCTTTGCCGAAACTGATGCCGTTTATTTCAGCGCTGTTATAGCAGGCATCCACATCCACATCACCGAATTGACCGCCGATAATACCCGCCACATATTGATAGCCGGTGATTGTCGCCAAATTCGCGCATTCCTTAATCACACCGGCGGCGTCAGAATCAGCGCGACCCATAATACCGGCTACAAATCCGGAGCTTCTGGAAGAAGAACCGTTGCTGACCGCCCCTCGGTTGGTACAACCCACTATAGAAAACGTACCGTATCCTTCCGCGGCAAGACCGCCAACATAATTTTCCTCTCCGTAAACAACAACCTGATTTTCGACTTCTTCCAAAGTACCGCCGCAAACAGACACTACGCCGCCGGTAAAATAAGTTCCGGAAACAGCTCCGCTCACGGTCAAATTTTTAATGACTCCCCCAGAGCCCAAATAACCAAAAAGCGCCATCCCGTTATTTGAACCTTCAATGTTCAGATTTTCAATTTTACGTTGATTTCCATCAAAAACTCCGCGAAAAGGCATGCTGGCAGCTTCCTGAAACAAAGCGGTTCCGTTATTGATTGTAACATTCGCTTTGCCGATAGGCGTCCAATCCATCTGCCCCAAGTCCAAATCATTTACCAAAACAACGGTTTGGTCGGCGAAATCTGTCCGAGGAACATCTTCAGACTCTCCATTCACAATCAAAGCAAGACCGAGCAAATCTGCTTCATCTTCAATATATAAGATTTCTTCCGAGCTGTACCAAGAAGTATCGGCGCTCACTGAAGACTCCTCAGCCGCTAAAGCAACGCCAAACAACAATGACATCATCAAAATTGTTACAAACAACGCCAAACAGAACTTTTTCTTCATAAATACTTCCCCCATCCCAAACCGTTTTCTCATATCCATCGGCTTTTCGCCGTTATCTAATTCACTTTTTATCAAGGCAATATTCCGCGCATTTCAATTTCGTTTTGTCAACAAGAATATCATTATGTAAAAGTTGATTTACCACAGAAATTCAAGACAAATATATTATACACAAATGAAATTATTTTTTCGATAAACAATTTAAATTTTTTTACAATAAACAGATTTTTATTATTCTCATATCAGTCAAAATTTCAGATTTGTATTGCTTTCTCTTTATCTTTTTACACAAAAAAGCAGACAGAAGTTTCTGTCTGCTTTTTTGATCGTAATATCCCTGTTTGTTCAGCCGTCCGCTCTCAAAAGAGTTTATTTGTTTTCCACCAGGTTCATCACCGTCTGATAAAATCCTTCGGGCAAATCATAGTAAGATTCATTGCCCTTTAAATTTTCAATATTCTCGCTGGAACTTTCTCCGACGGTGCCCACCGCTCCGTCCATCCCCACAGCAATGGTGGTTCCTTCGTTAAACTGCAAAAAATAATAATCCAAACCGACGGGATCTTCCTCTATCGGCACCCAAGCGGCAAAATCAACCGCCTCCCGCAAAGTCTGAATTTCCTCCGCGTCCGTAATCTGAATCGTGTTATATCCTACTTGATCTTCCCACCAAACAATGGTGATTGTATCCGATTCCAGGCTATATTTCTCCGGCAGGTATTCTCCGGAAGGCTGGTCGCCCTGACCACCGCAGGCAGTCAACAAGAAACAGCTCATACACAGCAAAGCAACCAATACAATTCCATTTCCTTTCCGATGTCGTTTCATCGCGTCTCCTCCTATGCCGCACAGAACAAAATGTCCTTTATTTTCCGTACTTTTCCCAATCCGGTCTCATCATAACACAGAATTTTCCATAAGTCAAAATTCATCCGACAGCAAAAAGGCGGGGCTTACCCCGCCTTTGGTTCGTGCCATACACAGTTTATTTACATTTTTGCAGCAATTCTTCCCATTTTTTATCCACGTATTTTTGCGCTTCCTCAATGGTCCATTCGTTGCCCGGACGGAAACAATGTTTAAATCGTCCCTGCATTTCCAGAAAACATTCCACAGGCAATTTTTTCTTGGGTTCATAGGTTAAAAACCATTCCCCTTCCACCACTTCAAAAAGGGGCCAAACACAGGTTTCCACCGCCATTTTGCAAATTTCCGGCAACAGATGAGACGGATATTGCCAGCCGCGCGGACAAGGCGCCATGATGTTGACAAAAGCCGATCCCGGTGTATAAATGGCGCGGTTGGCTTTTTTATGCAAATCTTTCATACTGCCCACAAAGGTTGTCTGGGCCACATAAGGAACCCCATGCGCAACCATAATGGCGGTCAAATCTTTTTTATTCTGCTGTTTCCCGGTGGATTCCCGTCCAGAAGGGGTAGTGGTGGCATTGGCAAAACGAGGCGTAGAAGAAGATCTCTGAATTCCCGTATTCATATAGGCTTCGTTGTCATAACAGAAATATACCATATCGTGACCCCGTTCCATGGCGCCGGAAAGAGATTGCAGACCGATATCATAGGTACCTCCGTCACCGCCGATGGTGATAAATTTAAAATTATCTTGAATCCTGCCTTTGCGTTTCAGCGCCAGATAAGCTGATTCTACTCCGCCGCAGGTAGCGGCGGCGTTTTCAAAAGCAGAATGAATGTAACTGTCTTCCCAAGCTGTATAAGGATATAAAAAAGAAGAAACTTCCAAACAAGAGGTGGCATTACAGATCACTGCTTTGTCAGAAGGATCCAGCGCTCGCGTGATAGCACGACAGGCAATGCCGGCGCCGCAGCCGGAACAAAGCCGATGCCCCGAAGCAAAACGCTCCGGCTTATTCATTTCTTTTTTCAGTTGATAAACCATCTACCGCGCCTCCTTTTCTCTTTGTCCCATATGACTGTAGACGGGGCCGGGATTACCGGTAGCGACCATTTCCCGCAACCGGTCAAAAACACGCGCGATATCTCCCACCGAAACATCACGACCGCCCAATCCATATACAATGTTCACCATCATGGGTCGCTCCGCCAAATCATAACAAGCAGAGCGCGTTTCGGCGAAAAGCGGACCGCCGCAGGCGCTGAAGCCTTCGGATTTATCCATCACGGCAATAGCCTTGCAGTGAGCCAGCGCCGCCGCCAATTCAGCGGACGGGAAAGGACGAAATACCCGCACTTTTACTAAACCGGCCTTGATACCGTGAGAGCGCAATTCCCGCACGCAATGTTTGGCCGTACCGGCTGTAGAACCAATCAACACCAGGGCAATTTCCGCGTCTTCCATCATATATTCTTCAAAAAAACCATATTCACGGCCGAATGTTTTTTTGAAATCTTCCGCTACCGTCAAAATTTGTTCTTTGGCGTGTTCCATAGCAACAGCTTCCTGCATTTTATGTTCCATATAATATTGAGTCACATCATAGGGACCGACAGCCAAAGGATTTTCGTGTTTCAACAAATAATGTTCCGGATGATATTCTCCCACAAACGCCTTGACAACTTCGTCTTCTTCCAGCAAAATATTTTCCACCGCGTGGGAAGTAATAAACCCGTCCTGGCAGATCATAATAGGAAGCCGTACCTCCGGCGCTTCTGAAATCCGCATCGCCTGCAAATAATTATCATAGGCTTCTTGATTGTTTTCGGAATAAATCTGAATCCATCCCGTATCCCTGGCGCCCATAGAATCCGAATGATCATTATTGATGTTGATAGGACCAGACAAGGCGCGATTCACACAAGCCAATGTGATGGGCAAACGGCAGGAAGCCGCCACATACAGCAACTCATACATATAAGCCAGTCCGCAGGAAGAAGTGGCCGTCACCGCTCGAGCGCCGGCCGCTGCCGCGCCGATGCAGGTGGACATGGAAGAATGCTCCGATTCCACCGTCACATATTCGGTGTTTACCAAACCATCCGCCACATACTGTGCGTAATATTGCGGAATTTCCGTGGAAGGGGTAATAGGAAAAGCCGCAAACACATCGGGATCGATTTGGCGCATGGCATAGGCAACGGCTTCGTTGCCGGAAAGTCTGTCACGAATGCTCATTTACTTTTCCTCCTTTTCCATTTCAATAGCGTCAAAAGGGCAAACAGTGGCGCAGATGCCGCAGCCTTTACAATAATCATAATCAAAATCCTCACGCAAACCATCTTTGACGGGAATCGAACCGTCGGGACAGTAAGGAGTGCAAAGCAAACACTGCCGGCAATTGGCCGGCTGCCAAATAGGTTTATCCGACCGCCATTCACCGGTTTTAGTCAGGCGGGAAGTACCGCCTTCATAAATTTCTCCGCCCGGCGTCAAATCCTGCCAAGGACTTTGTTCCGTAATTTCACAAGCTTTTTTGCTCATTGCCGATGCACCTCCCTCATGGCTTCTTCCAGACAGCGCATATTCCCATCAATCACCTGGGGTTTGCTGGCGAATTTATGGCGAAAAGAAGCTTCCATATCCCGTACAAAATGTTCCGGTTCTACCACTCTGCTCACCTGCACAATAGCAGCCAGCATGGGTGTATTGGGAAAATTCCGTCCCAAATATCTTTCGGAAATTTCTCTGGCGTTGACCGTGTACACCTTACCCTGATAGCCGCGGAGCAGCGGGCGCAAATCTTCCGCGCTGTGTTCGGAATTGATGACAATGGCGCCGGCGGGATTCAATCCGTGCGTCACATCTTGGCTCTCCAGCAAAGTCTCGTCCACCACGACTACATAATCGGGATAATAAATATTGGAGTGAATGGTACAATATTCATCACTGATTCGATTATAAGCGGTAATGGGCGCTCCCATCCGTTCCGGGCCGTATTCCGGGAAACCCTGTACATATTTTCCCGAAGCGAAAGCAGCGTCCGCCAGCAGCAGACAGGCTGTTTTGGCTCCCTGACCGCCGCGGCCGTGCCAACGGATTTCAATCATACCTTTTCTTTTTTCCATCTTCTTTGCCTCCAATTTATGTTCAAATCTTTTGTTAACCGATACACTCCACCCCGAAAGGGCCAATAAAAAAACACCCATCCCTCGTAAAGGACGGGTGTATGCATTCAAACAAAAACACTCGCTGTACCACCTGTACTGCTTCATTCTTTCGACATACCAACATATGCGCTTTCTGTAACGGGAAAGCCCC
This sequence comes from uncultured Peptococcaceae bacterium, assembly GCA_965149945.1. Classification (GTDB taxonomy): domain Bacteria; phylum Bacillota; class Dehalobacteriia; order UBA4068; family UBA4997; genus JAHZFN01. The sequence goes on from CBCTTQ010000021.1 coordinate 10,405, forward strand.
GTCGAATCTTACCATTCTTCCGAGGAAGAAGTTCAGTTTCGCGGCTCTTGAGTGATTTTCAAAACCGATCATTCTGTCGGGCTCACACCATTTCCCGATTCGCTGGGAGTCTGATTTCGGAATCTACTCTCTCCGTCATCGCCTTTTGATACGTTATTATATCATTATTCGGGAATCATTGTCAAGTTCTTTTTCCGGAAAAATCCCCGCCTTCTGTTGTCACTTTTTTCTAACTCTATGAAGTTTTCTCATATCCAAAGGAGTATTCTTCCCCTAAAAATCCAAACAGAAAGCCCATCCGTACGGATGGGCTTTTTTGATACAACTTTTACGGGTGCGGGGAACGCCCGCGAGATCGACCACCGATTCATCAAGAATAGAATTTCCTATTCATGACGGGGACATATTTGGCAATCAAATACAAAATCAGCACCTGCACCGGGAAAAACAAAGCACATTTCAAAATTCGCAATGGTAAAATCGCCGCGAATCCTTGTCCGTAAAGCAATACCAGCCAGCAACTGTTGAGAAAAACATCCACTAAAAAAGTAATCAACACCTGCGCTGTCACAATGTTTTTCAAAGTCGGCGTTTTCTTGAACAAAAAGATCCCATAAATCAAGCCGGTGAGCATCGCGTTTAATGTAAACAGCGGCATATACGGACCGGCCGGCTTAATGATATAGCCGATAATATCCGACAAGGCGCCAATGATACCGCTCACCACAGGACCGAACAGCATACCGCCCACTGCCATGGGTACAAAAGCAAAGGTGATTCTTGCCGACTGTGTAATATACACCGTCATAAAACTCAAAATCACCGTCAACGCCACTAACATAGAGGCTGCCGTCAACACGCGGATTTTTCCGCAATTCCGCAGGGACACTTTAAATGATGTAATTAAATGATGCACAGAAATCAACTCCTTTCTATTCTTTGCCGGAACCGCATAATAAAAAGAAGTTGATCTTCAATTATGCAGCAGCGGGATGCGAATTCTACACCGCAAGCTCCAAAGCTTTTCGTTTGCCCGACAACTCCCCGTTCGAGCAACACTTAACGCGTAAAATTCTACTCTGCGCTTCATCGCTGTTTTCTATCGTAACATACCCACCGCCAAAAAGCAACCGGTATTTTTGCCTTTTTCCCGTCTTTTTCGCCAAAAACAGCCGAGAAAAGAAATCAACCTCTTTTTTGCGGCCGATAGTAGGCTTTTTTAACATGGTTGATATCCTCCCGTACTTCTAAGTCGGGGATGCTCTGCACAAATTTGGCAAAAGTGGAATATCCGTAATTTTTTACATTAAAATTAGTATATCCATCGTGAATTTTTTGTCCCAAAATTCCCAAATCGGCTCCTTCCGGACCCTGACCTTTGACATATTCCTGAACACAACGATCCAATGCCGCTTTATTCAAAAAATTACCCGCCAACTCCACATATACCACGTTATGAAACTTTCGCAATTTAAAAATCCGCATTTCTTCCAAAAACTTGGACAAAGAGCTATAACCATAGTTTCTAACATCAAAGTCGGAATACATTTTAACCAGACGGTTGCCAAGCTGCGCCAAACCGGTGGGCTTGCCGTTATTTTCATTTTCAGCGATAATTTTCACAATAGCGTCTTCAATGGTCTTTTTACTGATAATGCCCTCTTCTTTCTCACTTTTTCCCGCCGCGGGCCGCAAAGGGCTGTCAACCGTTTTTTCCTCGTCATTATCCTGATCCAATAAATTTTCCAACGTAGTAAACACATTGCAAGCGGAACGGAAGGAACGAGGTGTTTTTTCTTCTCCCATGCCGATGACTTCCATGCCTGACTCACGCAGACGGGAAGCCAAGCGAGTGAAATCGCTATCGCTGGAGACAATGCAAAAGCCTTCCACACTGTCAGTATACAAAATATCCATGGCGTCAATAATCAAAGCAGAGTCGGTGGCGTTTTTGCCCACCGTGTTGCTGAACTGCTGAATAGGCGTAATAGAATATTCCAACAGTTCTTTTTTCCATTTCACCGTTTGATTATTCGTCCAGTCGCTGTACAACCGTTTATAAGTAACACTGCCGTATTTTGTCATTTCATCAATAATCGCCGAGATATATTTAGCGGAAATATTATCGGCATCGATGAGCAATGCGAATCGCTTTTCTTCCATAGGTTTCCAAACCTCCTTTCTTTCAGCGGTCGATCCATTTGATAAAAGCCCCCTCTTCAGAGTGGGCTTTTATCAAAACAGAAAACGACCTTTTCTGTTTTGATTATAACACATTTGCCTGTTTTGAGCAAACAAATAAAAAGAAAAACAGTCCTATGATACCCGGACTGCTTTTCTTTTTATTTTTATTTACGCATCAGAAGTTTCGTATTAATGAAGCCGCAAAGTACCGCTCCTTTTATTTCCGCGGCCGTTCAAAGTACGGTTTCCAATATTTTTCATCCATAGGCTTGGTAAATCTGGACACCAACCACATCAAGATACAACCGACTAAAATAGCCAGACCGATGGGCGGAATATCCGCCGCCACACCGCTCAACATACCGGCCGTAGACAAGAACTGCCAAATGCAGAAAGCAATGCTGCCCCCGATAACACAAGTCCAAGCCGCCACCGTATTGGCTCGTTTGGAATACAGTCCAAACAAGAGCGGCACAAAATAAGTTAGACCCAGAATTCCGAATCCGTACCCTGCCACATCGGTGATAAAATCATTATTGTTCATGGCCATGAATACAACGACAACGCCGGTCAAACCGGTGACCGCGCGGCTGAACCACATCAGCATTTTCTTGCTGTGTTTCTTTTTAGAGAAAATTTTCAGCAAATCCGTAGCCGCCGCTGTCATTACCATCATACTGGAATCGATGGTACTCATGGCTGCCGCCAACAAACCGGCGAAGAAAAAACCGGCGACAATAGGATGCGTCAGTTGTTGAAACAGTACCGGCATAATCCAATCAGAATTCTTGCCGTCCGGCATTGTCGGGATCAAAACACGACCGCCGACACCGATGATGTTCAACATAATGTAAACAAAAATCAAAATAATCCAAGCATATTTGTACATACCCAGGGCTGTTTTCATACTGTCAGAAGCCTGCATCCGCTGCAAATATTCCGGACGAGTGCCGGTGCCGGGACCCTGAACCAAGAAGGTAAAGAATAGCGACAACGCCCCGTAAGAACCCAGCAGCGTCACCATGGATCCCATTTCGTTAGGCTCCATGCCCACCTCCGGCGCCGTATTGATAAGCGCCGCCGCCGAATAGATATCGCCGATGCCGCCGACTTTGATCACAACAATAATCGCGCCGATGATGATAGCGGCCAAGAAGATGAAACTTTGGATCACATCGGTCCAAACCACCGCCACAAAGCCGCCGAATAACGTGTAGAGAATGGTAATGACCATGCCGATGATCAAACCTTCCGTAAAACCACGACCCGTAGCCAAATTCCAAATTACCCCCATGGCTGTAATTTGAACCACCATATTAAACAGCAGGTAGACAATGCTGGCGACGGCGCCAAAGGCCTGCAATCCCCGAGAGCCATAGCGATTATAGAAGAATTCCGACGGGCTGACCATTTGTACGCGGCGAAAACGCACCGCGATGATAGGACCAAAAGCAGAACCCAGCGCCCACGCCATAGGCATCCAACTGCCGCCGATACCGGTACGATAAATCAGACCCACGCCCCCCAACAGAGAAAGGGCAGAGAAGAAAGTTGCCAAATAAGTGCCGGTCATGGGAAGAATCCCCATGCGAAAACCGCCGATTAAGTAATCCTGATCGTCTTTAATTTGTTTGGAAGCCCAAACCCCAATCAACAACATTCCGACTAAGTAGATAACAATTACCGTTAAAATCATGGACGATCACCACCTTTGGCATTTTCTTTCTCGTCATGTTTTAACACTATCTGTGCCACAACCACAGGCATTAGGCAAAAAACAGCTAACAATAAATAAATCACATATTGCATTGTGTTTCCTCCTTTCAAATTACCGCTTTTCTAAAAAAACCCAGACAGACTTTTCCTCCTTTCCGAACTTTTCAAAATCCTATTGTATATTTATGTTGAAACTAAGGAAAAATATCACGACATGCCACTTTTTCCTTAAATTTCACATCACGACCCTATTACTCACAAAATTTCCATCTTTTACCCCCATTATACCGACTGTTCCGTCGTTCGTCAAGGGAAATGGCTATAAAATTCAAACAAATCAGCATTTTTTTCTGACAATTATCATGTATACAATATATCTACTATTAGGATTTCCTTGTCCATGCTTCAAGAAAACACCTGTTTAAATCGAGAATCGTTCCTTTTTAAGCAATTTTTTCTCCGCGCTCTATTGTAAAAATTGAGCGTAGAAATTTTTCCGTTTATTGAATAAAAATAAGTTTCCTTCGATTTTTCGTTTTTCTGTTTTCTCTTTTTTACATCTCTGTTTTTCTCTTTTTCCCTATTTTCATTTCCGAATTTTCGTCTTTTCCCCTTCAGACATTTTTTGATTTTTTGCCATTTCCTACTCCTTCATGAAGTGAAATTATGATATCTCTGTTTTTCGTATTTTTCATATTTTTGTATTCGCAAATTTTACATTTTCCCATCGCCCATCTTCCTCCGGTTCCTTTTTTCTTTCCATCGTTTGCCCTTGTCGATTATTTTACCGTCGCATTCCCCTTAGCATTCGCAATTTTTTTCTATTTGCTTTTTCAAGCTTCTTTTTCAAACCCTTCCTGTTGTTTTCTTCTTTTATCGAATGCTCCCGCCGTTCTCTCCACCCCTTCCAGTTTTCCTCCCCCAGCTTCACCCACTCATCTCTACTTGAAAGCGTTCTTTCTGCTCTTTGGACGCGCTATCCAATCCTGCTCCCGATCGTCCCCTCAGTTCATTCTGCTTTTAGGCGCTTTTCGAATTCCCGCCGCGCCGCGCGCTTTCCTTTTGCTCTTATTTTCCTGTCCGCGGCCGCACCTTCTCTTATGGGTTCTTCCGATCGTCTCTGCACTTTTCCCATTACCCCGCAAGCCGCGAATCCGACCTCCTTCCCCGTTCCAACACTCGTAGGACAATTGAAGAAATCATCCATAAAAAAAAATCATCTAACCAAATTTATAATAAATTAATTTTATTTGCGTCCCTCGCTTTTTTTATATATAATAAAGTAGTGTATCATATGCGGATTGATCTTATCACAGAAATCTTTCTCGGATGAGATTTATTTATTCGCTGTTTGTTTCTGTAGGTTGAAGGAGGAATCACAGCATGAGCAAACTTGTTGATTTCCAGTGTAAAATTGCCAATCATTCCGGTTTCAGCGAAGCGATTTTAGAAAAATACCAACCGGAATTTCCTAAAAGTTATAATGACCCAGACGCGATGATCGTACTGGCCAAGGCTGTGCAGGAAGAAAGCCACAGCCCCCTTTGCGTCCTGCCTTTTTGCCATACGCTGGAGGCGGAAGCTTACGGTGGGCTGATCAATCTGTCCGAAGGGGTATACGGCCCCCGCGCCAAAGATTACGCCTATGAAAGTTTTGACGATTTGTTGAATCTGCCGAATTTTGATCTGCAAAACGGCAGAATGGGCGCCGTACTGGAAGCCTGCCGCCAATTAAAAAAAGAGGGCACTCGGGTGGCACTCCAGGTAACCAGTTTTAATACCACTCTCAGCAATCTGATAGATACCGGAAAGTTTTATAAAAACTTTCGAAAACGTCCCGATGACTGCGGCAAAATTCTACAACACATGAGCGATAATTTAGAGGCCTTGATGACAGAAGCCATCACGATCGGTGTGGACGTAATCTGCGTTTCCGACCCGGCAGGAGCCCTCAGTATCATCGGTCCCCGCTACGCGGAAAAAATCGTCGGCGGTTACGAAGCGCCCCTCTTAAAAAAAATCGCCGCTAAACTGAATAACAAAACGATTATCAACCTTTGTCCCAAATCCACTTGGGTTTTGTTGGGATTGGGGTTGGCGGAAAAAGAATATGTAGATTATCCGGCCGGTATTCATTACACCGACGCGTGTCTGCAAGAAATCGGAAAAAGTCAAATTCTGGGTCAATCCTGCGTCAAAAATGCCGCCTGTACCCTACGCAACGGCAGAGTTTGGCGTATTCATTTAAAATAAATCTCGCATCCGGATTGTTACCATGAAACGAAACGCTCAAACAGTGCTCGTACACAAGCTGGATTAGAAAAATTTTTATTTTCATATAACAATGATTAGATTGCTTGTATCATTATTATATTTTTAGGATTTCAGGAGGGAAAGCAATGAAAAGCAAAGAAGAATTGTTGAAACGTTTATCGGAATGCGTCGTGGAGATGGAAGATGAAGAAGTCGCGGGTGTGGCGCAGGAATATATCGATGCCGGTTATCCCGCGCTCGACGGAATTCTGGAAGGATTGGTAGACGGCATGAATCAAGCCGCCAAGCTCTATGAAGAAGAAGAGTACTATATTCCGGAGCTGCTGATTTGTTCCGACGCCATGTACAACGGACTGGAAGTGCTGAAACCTCATTTAGAACAGAGTAGCAGTGAGGAGAAATACAGAATTGTCATCGGCGTTGTAGAAGGGGATACCCACGATATCGGTAAAAATCTGGTACGAATCATGCTGGAAGCGGCCGGTTTTGAGATGTATGATTTGGGACGGGATGTCCAATTAGAAGAATTTGTAAACAAAGCCAAAGAAGTGGACGCCGATGTGGTAGCCATGTCTACTTTGATGTCCACCACAATGCCGGGTATGGGAAAAGTCATTGAGTTGCTGAAAGAGGCGGGCATCCGCGACGATGTGAAAGTGATCATCGGCGGAGCGCCGTTATCTTGGTCTTACGCGAAAAAAATCGGAGCGGACGGTTATTCGGACAACGCGGTGGAAGCGGTACGTTTGGTGAAAAATCTGTTGGCGGGGGAACCCGTCGGAGAAGCTGTCGGCGCCTAACCGAAGGAGTGAACGGCAATGATTCTTACGCAAAAAGAACGTTTGATCGCGGCGATTCACCGTGAACCGGTGGATCGACCGCCTTGTATCTGCCCGGGCGGCATGATGAATATGATGTTTCAAGAAATCATGGAACAATCCCAATGCTTTTGGCCGGAAGCTCATCAGGATCCTGAAAAAATGGCAGGATTGGCCATCGCTCTCAATCAAGCAGGCGGTTTCGAAAACTACGGGGTGCCTTTCTGTATGACAGTGGAAGCAGAAGCCATGGGCGCTAAAGTAGATATGGGCAGTTTGTTGGTAGAACCCCATGTGGTAGAATCCCCTCTTCGTTCCGTCGAAGAAGTAGAACAGCTGCAAAGCTTAGATGTTCATCAAGGACGCGTAAAGGTCGTTCTTGATGCTATTCGATTGCTGAAGGATCAAAACCACGATCATGTACCCATCGTCGGCAATATCACCGGTCCCGTCAGCACCGCGGGTACGCTTATTGACATGTCCGTTTTACTTAAAGAGTATCGTAAAAAACCGGAAGCCTCCCATCGTTTCATGACAAAGGTAACAGATGAAATTATCAAATACGCTCAAGGAGAAGCGGATGCCGGCGCAGATATGATCTGCATTTCCGAGCCAAGCGGCACCGGTGAAATTTTGGGACCTAAGTTCTTTCGAGAATACTCCATTCGGTATGTCAACCGTATCCTGGACGCGGTAAATGTACCGGTCAAACTGGTCCATATCTGCGGCGATCTGCGAAGCGTTTATCATATCCTTTCAGAGTTTCACAGTGATGCTTTCAGCTTCGATTCTATTGTTCCCATTGCAGAAATCAAACCCCATATCCCGGAAAAAGCCGTGGTTGGAAATATTAATACCCATGCCATCGGTACTCAAATGCCGGAAAAAGTACGAAGTTTGGTACGTTTTGCCCGTCGCAAAGGAGTCGACGTCGTAGCGCCCGCCTGCGGACTCCCCACCACTACACCGCTGGCAAATGTCCAAGCGATGGTGAAAGCCGCGGCGGAAGGCTCGTTATCTGTTGTTAAATAAATTTCAGAGGTCCATATCCATGTATATTGAAATTTTAAATCCGGAGAACGCCGCCCGAATTTCTTGTTCGGACGGCGATAATCTCTATCAAATTCTTTCAGAACAGAATCTCATGGACGCCCCTTGCGGCGGCGTCGCCTGCTGCGGAAAATGCAAAGTCCAAATCGTCAACGTCCAGCTTTCCTTAACCAAGGAAGAAGAGCAGTTTCTCACCGAACAAGAACGGGCTGACGGCTGGCGGCTGGCTTGCGTCCATTGTGTAACGGAAGACCTTCAACTGTTTCTGCCGCCCCAAGAAAAAGCGGCATCTATCAGCTGCAAAGGATACCTGCGTCCCTTCCGTCCCCATCTCAATATTCAAAAAATCCTCACCCCCGCCGGAGATACGGAAGTATGGAGGGAGGGGCAAATCGTGGCAACAGAACCCGGCGATACAACCGATCGCCTTTACGGCATTGCCATCGACATCGGTACTACCACGGTGGTTGCCAGTCTGGTGAATCTGCGAGACGGCAAAGAACTGCTGAGTATGTCCTGTCTCAACAGTCAAAAAGTTTTTGGGCAAGATGTCATCACCCGCATCAACTTCGCCATGACGCACCCACGGGGAACATGGGCGCAGCAGAAAACCATTCTGCGTGATTTGCAAACATTGATCTACGATCTTTATGAAGCTTTTAATGAGCAAAAAGAGGCGGACGATCCCCCCATCGGTCCTCAAGACATTTATGAAATTACCGTAGGCGCTAATAATACCATGATTCATCTGCTGCTGGGAGTCGACCCTTCTTCCATGGGAACCGCTCCTTATCTGCCTGCCTTTCACGGCGCTCGCAGGGCGCGGGGAGCGGCAGATCTAACATTACCCGTCAATCCGGTCTGCCAAGTTTATTGTGTTCCGGCGGTATCCGCTTTCGTGGGTGGTGATATTACTGCGGGAGTGTTGGCTTGCGGATTTCATGAAAAAAAGAACAACACCCTTTTTCTAGACATTGGCACCAACGGGGAAATGGTACTTTCTCGAAAGGGTAAACTCTGCGCCTGCTCTTGCGCGGCAGGCCCCGCCCTGGAAGGGATGAACATCAGCTGCGGCGTCAGAGCGGCATCAGGCGCGATTGAAGATGTGCAAATCAACGGAGAAGGAAATGCCACTCAGGTACAACTTACAGTAATCGGTAACACCAAGCCCACCGGCCTGTGCGGCAGCGGTATTTTAGCCGCTGTAGCAGAGCTGCGCCGCAGCGGCATTTTGCATAAAAGCGGACGTTTAAACCGGCATCCTCTGGTCAAAAAGGTAGATGGGAAAAAACGCTTCTACCTTTCTGAAGCGGACAACATTTATCTGACACAAAAGGACATCCGGCAGGTGCAGCTGGCAAAAGGCGCTATTCTTTCCGGCATTCAGTCGATGCTGGCACACCACGGATTACGTGACAGCGACATTGATGAAGTGCTGGTAGCAGGTCAGTTCGGAGCCCATTTGAAAGCGGAAAGTCTGACAGGAGCAGGATTGATTCCCGCCGATTTGGAAGAAAAAATTCACTATGTGGGAAATACCTCTAAATCCGGCGCCTACCTCTGCCTGATGGATAAAGAGCAGCGTCAAGCAGCGGAAGAAATCGCCCAAACGATTGATTACATCGAACTTTCTCGTCTGGAAGGTTATGAGGATGTCTTTGTGAGCGCAATGAATTTTGATTGATCCAAAACTTATCCCAAACAGCGAAGAGGCTGTTCCGAAAATTCGGAACAGCCTCTCTTATTATTTTTTGCTCTTATTATTTTTTGCTTTTGCCGGTTTCTTTTCTCTGACGATCCCGATTCGTTTTAAGGATCAAATTTTTTCCTGCGTCATGCCCGCATTTTCGCCTTACAGTCCGCGATCATGGCGTCCAGTTTTTCCGCGGTGACAGGATAGCCGACTTCCCGCACCGTATCCATCATGGCATCGATGTTTGTAAAAGGCGTTTCCACGGGCAGGCTGCAGCCGCTCATGGGCATATACCCCTTGGGAGAATCATAACAATCCCGCAGACCTTCCAAAGTTTTCAGACGCACATCCAGAGGGGTGCCGGAATACATGATACTACCCGGATCCACATTCCCCATAATTTTTACCTGATTGCCGATGGTCTGTTTACATTCCAACAGGCTGGCCACATTATCAATACTGAAGCCGCTGACACCCATATCGGCAATATCCCGCCAAATTTTATTAGTTTGGCCGCAAATATGCATCACAACACCGGCGCCGCGCTCTTTGATAAAATCTACCAGTTCCTTCAAATAGGGCGCCGAAAATTCACGGAAAACCCTGGGACTAACCACTGTACAGGAAGACATCGGTTCCGAGATGGTCGGAGTCAAACCCAGATCCAACACCGCGGCGGCGAAATTTTTGCTGGTTTCCAAAGAAACTCTGCAAAGTCGATGAACCGCTTCCGGATTTTTGGTCAGCATCTTCAACGTATTGTCCACACCCATCAGAAAAAAGGCGTTGGTGAAAGGCCCCACGACCCCGCCGGAGCAACCTACTTCGTCACCGACACTGTCAATCAGATACTTCATCGCTTCCACATGAATCGGCAGACGGCCGTCTTTATACGGATCGGCGGGACGCAGACGATCAATATCTTTCACGTCATGAATGGCGGGTTCCAGTAAATCCGCCGTGTCATCATCGGGAAATTTCACTTTGGCGCCCATGGCCTCACACCAAGTAAACAAATCCGTAAAAATGCGCACACTGTCATAACCAAAATAGCGATAGGAAGCGATTTGGGCTTCCGCCAATGTTTTGGCGTCCGTGTTAAACTCGGAAATCTTGCAGCCATAAACTCTGGCCACGCCGTTGGCCACATTGGGATTGCAGGGGAGGCGGTCCACCGCTTCTCCTTTGGCCATGGCAGCCGCCCGTTCCTTCGGGTTCATTTCATTGTGTCTTCTTTTGATAATTTCCATTTTAATCCCTTCTTTGTTGTAAATTTTCTTTTTCCGATCGAAAAGCTTCTCCGGCCAAATCATACCGACAGAGAAGGAAAAGCATGGTAGGACGGCGCCGCGGCGCCGTCCTAACTCAAAAATAATGGTTTAATTGTTAATGGTCCAATGCAAAATGCGGTGTTTGATTTTATCAAAAATGAACATAATCAGCACCAAAACAATGGCGGTAAACAGGAAGCCCAGCAATACCAAATCGAATCTGGCAAAATCGGAATAGTACTGAACGAAATAAGCCATACCGGAGCTGGCGCCGAACATTTCCGCCACAGCCAGCATCATAAAAGACAGCGTCAAAGCAATGGAACAACCTACTAAAATCGAAGGAGATGCCGCAGGTAAAATTACTTTAAACAATTTTTCCATTTTCGGCATTTCCAAAGTGGCGGCATTTTCCAAATACCGTTTGTCGATGCTCATCACTGCCCCAATGGTAGTTCCCAAAATCACCCAAAAAGCAGCCAACCAAATCAAAAAGATGGACGCCGCCGTAAAGGAGGGAAAAAGATGAATGGCATACGGAGTAAGCAACGGAACAGGAATCGCGCTGAACGCGTTGATATACGGCGTAATATTTCGTCGCAAACCGGCACGCAAACCGATGATGGTACCTAAGGCAATGGCAGTGATCACCGCCAACACATAAGCCGTCACCAACAGATACAGGGAACTTTTCAGACCTTCAAACAACTGCCCGATATATTCCGGAACCGCCGCAAACACTTCCCGCAGACTGGGGAACAGAAAGTCGGAAAGCACATGGAAAACATCTGTCAGCAACACATACAACGCCACCAGACAAATGCCGATCAGCACAACTCCGCCGTAATTATGTAAAAACTTTCTCATAAATGTAAGCTCCTTGACAAAAGCAACCGTTCACGGTTACTGATTGTTTTCTTCAAACTGAACCATTTTATCCTGGAAGAATTGACTGTCCGGATAATCTTCAATCAAAGATTCCAATGCGCGCTGATAAATTTCCGTGTTGATATGCTGGGAAATATCCAAATCCGTGTTGGTCGCGTAACCAATGTCGATCATCTTGTTCCACATTTTTTCTACACTGTTTTTGAACGGGTCGGTATCATATTTCATATGTTCGCTCTTAACAAAGCTTTCTACCGTGGCTTGATCCAAGTCCAAATTTTCCACTACCAGGCTGACTACTTCATCTTCGTTGCCCTGCATCGCTTCTTCCGCTCTCAGATACGCCCGCAGCAGACGGTACGCGGCTTCTTCATTCTGTTCCAGCCATTCTGTCTGGCAAATCATGCGGCAGCAGGAATGATTGGGCCAGTATTCATCCGGCCACATTTTCACTTCCAAACCCAGATCCGCGGCCTGCAATTCATAACCGGTGGCCGTAGCGCCGAAGTCTACCTCACCGCTGGCAACAGCCTGCAATACTTCCTGATTTTTCTTATATTCCACAAATTCTACTTCATCTAAAATACCGGCGTCATAGAGAATCCCTTTCAGTACAACGTCAGGTGTACCGAAACAAGTAATCCCGATTTTTTTCCCGCGGAAGCTTTCCAAATCCGTCCATTCTGTTTCCGGTTTACCAAAGCAGGGAGTTTCTCCGATGATCATATAACCACCGAAAATGCTGTAAGGCTGGCCGTTATCAATCTGGATCAGCGGAGAACCGGTGCCGTAAGTGGAGAGAACATCCACCTGACCGGCGGACAAAGCCGCGAAAGCGTCAGTGCCGTTGTTAATGTATACCATTTCCACGTCCACGCCTTCTTCTTCCAGGAACCCATGGGCTTCCGCCATGTATTGGAACACCTGACCGGAATTGGGCTGCGCGGCAACGGAAACACTCAAAACATCGCCGGAAGCCGCGGCGCCTTCTTCAGCGGCGGCCTCTCCTTCCGCATTGTCACTGCCGCAACCCGCCAAAGCAAACACCATGACCAGGCTCAGCGCCAACAGAGCAAATAACTTTTTCATTTTCATTTCCATCCTTCCTTTTGTTCTTTGTTTTGATTTTCTTTTGTGAAATGATTTTTTCCACCATTTCTTTATTTTTCAGACAGAAACCAAACCTCTCTCTGTCTGCGACCAACAAATCCCCGCGTTCTTTCGGGTCAGAAACCCTATTTCTATGATTTGTGGCGACGGAAGAAGCCTGATTTTTTCTTTTCCGTTTTTCCCGCCTCTTCTTTTTCCGCCTGCACCCGACGAGCTTTTTCCTGAATTTCATCATAGATGATTTTGGTCAGGCGATTCCGCAGCTCCAACACTTCCGGATCGGTGAACAAACTTTCTCGGGTGGGTTTATTCTCTTCCGTAAAGGAATATGTATAAATGATTTTGCTGGGGGCTTGTCCCAATACCACAATGTCCGTAGCCAAAAGCAAAGCCTCATCAACACTGTGGGTAACAAAAAAAATAGTCTTGCGGTTTTCCTTTTCCTTCTGCCAAAGATTCAGCACGGTATCCTGCAGCAAAGCTTTGGTCACGGCGTCCAAAGCGCCGAAAGGTTCGTCCATTAACATCAACGGCGCGTCCAGAGCAAAAGCTCTGGCTGTGGCGAAACGCTGACGCTGCCCGCCGGATAAATTCATCGGCAATTTATCATAGAGATCTTCGCTCAACCCCAAATGATTCATCCAGGTCAGCGCGGTCTCTTTTCGTTTATGTTTATCCCAGTCTTTGAATTTCTGCTTTAAAGCAATGCAGATATTGTCGCCCGCCGTCATCCAGGGAAACAGGCCATAATCCTGAAACACCATCGCCCTGTCCAAACTGGGGCCGGTGATGGGTTTGCCGTCTACCAACAGCTGTTCCGGATTGGATCTTTCCAACCCCGCGATTAAACGCAAAAGGGTGCTTTTGCCGCAGCCCGATTGTCCCAGCAAACAAACAAAATCTCCTTTTTTGGCTTCATAATCAACACCGCCCAAAATGAGACGATCCGGTTCATCCGCATAAGCAAACTGCAGATTCTTCATTGTTACATCCAGCATATAATTCCTCCGTGAAAACTTCTCTCTGTCTCTATTTCGAATCAAATTTACAGCAAAAGAAAAAGCAGCTAAAAAACTTTTCGCTACTCACTCTCAGCATTCTCACAACAGAATCCTTTCAACAATCGATTCTTTCAATCATTCAATTGATTTTTTGTTTTCGCATCATAATACAAATTTCCGCAGAATTATCTTACCGCGCAACGGCAAATCATTCTCCTACGCAATAGATTATCACAACATATTCCTTCTGTAAAATCAATTTTTTTTATAAAATAGCACCATCTATAAAATCTTTCTATTGTTTGACAAAAGCTCTTTTTACTATGAAATTACTTTATGTTTTAGCAAAAAACAAAAAAATGTGACCAATCTCCTCACAGAATAAACATCACGCGTTTCCCTTTCGGGCAGCCAAAATACCTCCTCAAAAACGAAAAAGGGAGAGTGACCGCTCTTCGGTCACTCCCCCTTTTCATATTCTCATAACCGCAATTGTTTGCCATTTCCTTTTTCATCGATTCGTCGGCGCTTTTTGAAACAATCGCGCCAATTTTTCTTTCTGTAAACGGCAACCGATTACCGCGATTTTTCCGGCGTTTTTTGCTTTCAACGGGTGAAATTCCCGGTGTCGCGGTGTAAAATTAAAACCTACCATGCCTCCCGCGGCAAAAGGCAAAATTCCTTTGGCACGCAATACTCGGCCATAGTCGCCGCTGCCAAGCGCTCGCAGCATTTCCTCAATTTCCTCTTGCCGCCAAAGATGATCACTGTCCGTTGCCCAAGAGCCAAAAACATCATGCGCATTGAAAATCAAACGTTTCAGTTCCGAAGCGTCTTGCGGACGGCCGCTTGCAGTTAACCCGGACAACCAATCCCACAAAAGACCGCCGTCTTGTTCCAGCCAGTCCTCTTGCCAAACAGCCGCTCGAGGATTCAGCTGACGAACCCGCTTAATGACAGACTTCTGTTCCGCCTCCCCCAACTCACTTAAATGACTGAAAAAAATCACATTGGCATGTTCTATCTGATTAGCATAAAATATACCAAAATCATCAATATATTCCGGAAAAGAAACCATATCCACAACCGTAATCAAATGGTCCAGCTCCAATCCACCCTCCGTTTTATCCGCTACCATTTCACAGGCTTTCACCACATCGCTGAGACAGCTGACACCGGAAGGCTCAATGATGATCCGATCCGGGTGATATTTGGCAGATAACTCTTGAATCGCTTGCTGAAAATCGACTACCAAAGAACAGCAAATGCAGCCCGCCATAATTTCCCGTACCGGCAAATTATCTTGCAACAAACTACCGTCCACGGAAATATCTCCGTATTCATTTTCGATAATCACCACTCGTTCTCGCAAATCAGGCAAAATTTTATTCAAGAAGGTAGTTTTTCCCGCCCCCAAGAAACCGGAAACAATATCAATTTTCATAAAATCCACTCCCATTCCCCTATTAATTAAATGAAATAAATATCTCACAGAAATAACATATCAAAAATTTTTCCGTTTGACAAGACCTATTTGGATACAAAATAATAAGAGGGCGACAAAATCGCCATGCCCTTTCAGGCATATCGGTCGTTGACATCTCTCGAAAAACTTTTTCAAATTTTTATATCCCGGTTACCGTGAAAAAGCAAGAAGTCCTCAACATCAAATTTTATTCATTTCGATAATTGCGAAATCCGCGGCCGCTCTACCGGCAAATCTTCCATGATTAATCAAAGGAACCGCCATATGGATAAAATCCAAACCACCCTAAAAATACGGTTCTTCCAAATTGATACTCTGACAACAAGCATCAAGATGATTTTTATTAAATTCACATTTCCCGGATGCTATTTTATGATACACTCCATAAAATGCCCAAGGAATTCCTTCAAATATTACGGCTTTTTCATTACTCTCTATGACCGAAATATTAATTTCTGTTGACTGATAATCGGTCTTCCTGATATTGTCCATTTCTCAGCGCCTGACATTTTCTGATTCATCAAAAATCAGAAAATCCCTTCCCGCTTATCGCGAAATATCTCAATTACGCTATCGTAACAAGAAAATATTTTTATGAAAACTGTTCAAAAATACGGTTCCCTTAGGTTTATTATCATCCTAGCTAACCAAATAAAGAAACAGAATCGCAAAAATCCTCCGGCAATTATTGTAGATGATCCAAATATTACATATGTACCTATTTCCCAACCGATTTCTTTCAAAAGAGCGAAACGAGTTTTCTCGTTTCGCTCTGTCAAATCAATTAAATTGTTATACCGGAAAGCGAAATTCACCGCGTTGAAAAGTTCATCTTTTTCATTCGGCAGTGTTTCTTTCGCCCTTATTTCATAATATGACCGTACCTGCGTAAGCGGTTAAAGCCTAAGCCCCTTGATATCTTTTATCCGTGAAAGAATTATATTACAGCTGCAGTTACTAACACCGGGCAGGACATCTATAACGTTACAAAGCAATAATTCCATCTCCGCGTTAGAGGCGCATACGGCGTGGACGTGGAGTTTATTCTGACCGGTTACTCGATAAATTTGAGTGATTGTTTTACTTTGTTTTAAAATTTCAATCACTTCCGGCAGTGTGTCAGGCTGTGTCTCAATCTCAAAATAACAGGATACAGCTCCGCTGATTTTCTGGGGATTGATGATCGTCGTATACTCCTCAATAATTCCTCGTTGCTCCAATGCCTGAATACGCGCCTTCACCGCAACTCTGGAGATCCCAACCTTTTCCCCGATTTCCGAATAAGAAGCTCTTGCATTCTCAATCAACAGCTGAATAATTTTTTGATCCAGTATATCTAACGCATCCAGAAACAAAGTAACATCCCCTTTCTATAAACTAACTTTATTATAACCCGTAGAAAACAAAAAGTAAACCCTATATTGATTTTGGATTGTTTTGATGCTATAATGATTACGTTATGTAAGCAAAAACTTTCTTTTAGGAGGAAGCCCATGGAGACCGACTTAACAAAAGGTCCTGTTATGCAATCTATGCTACGGTTCGCCATTCCTATGATTTTGGGAAATCTCTTACAGCAGGGTTATAATATCGCGGATACGCTGATTGTCAGCTGGTATCTGGGACCCGATGCCTTGGCGGCAGTAGGATCATCTTTCACCTTGATGACCTTTCTTACCTCTGTCCTCTTAGGGCTGTGCATGGGGAGCGGCGTGGTTTTTTCTGTTCGATTCGGCCAAGGAGACGAACAAGGCCTGCGAGAAAGCATCCAAGCGTCATTTGTCCTCATTGCCACCCTTACGGTAATACTCAATGCCCTGAGCTTCCTTTTTCTGGATGATATCCAAACGCTTCTTCGTGTTTCCGACGAAAACGTCTGGAAATTGATGCGGACATATCTGTCCGTAATTTTTTGCGGCATCATCGGAACATTCTTGTATAATTACTTTGCCTGTTACCTTCGTGCTATCGGAGATTCCATTACGCCATTAATCTTTTTGGCAATTTCCGCGCTATTGAACATCGGTCTGGATTTATGGTTTGTTGTAGGCATAGAGCGTGGTGTATCCGGAGCGGCAGAGGCTACTGTAATCTCTCAGTATGTTTCCGGCATCGGGTTGGGTATTTTGACACTGATCCGTTGTCTCCAATTGCGACCCCATAGGGGGAATTTGTTGATTCGTTGGACAAAAATCAAAGAAATCGCCAGCTTTTCTCTGCTGACCTGTGTGCAACAATCCGTGATGAATTTAGGAATTCTTCTGGTACAAGGTTTGGTCAATACTTTTGGCGTCACCGTGATGGCTGCTTTCGCGGCTGCTGTCAAAATCGATTCCTTTGCCTATATGCCTGTACAGGAGTTTGGGAATGCCTTTTCCACTTTCATCGCCCAAAATTACGGCGCAAAAAAAAAGAACCGCATTCATGCCGGGCTCAAAGGAGCCATACTGACTTCCTTGATTTTTTCCATTACGGTATCTGTGCTGATATGGATATTCGGCAGTCAACTAATGCAATTTTTTGTAAATATTGAATCGCCTGATATCATTCAAGAGGGAGTTCGTTATCTTCGTATTGAAGGAAGCTTCTATTGCGGCATTGGTTGTCTGTTTCTGCTCTATGGATTATTTCGTGCTTTGGGGAAACCCGGCATGAGTGTTTTGTTGACGGTGCTTTCATTGGGTACCCGTGTAGGGCTGGCTTACTTTCTCTCTGCTCTTCCGACCGTTGGCGTAGCAGGAATCTGGTGGTCTGTACCCATCGGCTGGTTTCTCGCGGACAGCGTTGGCATTTTCTATTATCTACTCCGAAAAAAAAGTTTGTTGACCTAGATGACCTCCCCGACAGAATAAAATTTTTATCAGTCAGATTATATTTCCCCAATAAAAAGCGGTCTCAAGGTTGCCGAGACATACAACCACGTTTCCCCTTGAAAGCTTTGAAATGCTTCTCCTGTCAGCGAAGACGGTATGGAATTCCCTCCAAGCCATGATGATGCGACATTGAAGGAATGCCCGAAATTGGAGCACATGGACTATTTCCAGAACCCGCAAGGCAGCCTATTTAAGCTAACCGGAGGCGAACAGGACTTTATTCTCGACATGATACGTGAAGAGAATCCAGCGACTACGGAAACTTCTATCAACTTATACACAACGAATGACTTTCTTGATGGAGTGTATATGACCGAACAACGCTACGAACAACTCGTAGGCGTTCTCGTATACAAAAAATCAGCTTGTCTGCTTTTGTTATTTTACATATTAGCATATCTTATCGTCCAAAATAAAGCCGTAGAAAAGTATGTCGGACGGAAAAGTCATGCTGGCTTACCCTTGCTTTCTCCGCTATAAAAATTTTCAAAAAAAACTTTTTCGGCACACCCATCCCCTAAATAAGGCGCGATACTGATAACACGTTAACTGTATGGTATAATAAAGATATGAGTTTGAGATTCTTGTCAATTCGTAGTATTCCAAAACTGGAAGAAGTCTTGGCAGTAGGAGAAGCCAGGGCAAGACAAAACCCCCCTTTACTTAAAAAGGGGGGTGGTAACATGGATAATGTAATTGTTTACATGATCTTGCTACTACTTGTCTTGCTACTGCTTGTTTTGGTTGTTTTGAAAAAATAACCGCCCTATAATACAAGGCGGCAATCTCTTCGAAATATAAACTTTTGGGGATTGTCAGCCTGCGGCAACAGGCGTCCCTTCTGAAATTATTCTAACACAATCGGAAGAAAATTTCAATAGCCTTTTGATAGGCTTTCTGATTCAATTTTCAGAAGATGAGAAGATCATCACCCGTTAAGTGGTGATATTATGGAAAACATAATAGTAATCCTGATTTTGCTCTATTTGCTTAGCAGATAAACAAAAAAAAGGAAAACCGCCCCGGTCAAAAGTGGGAGCGGCATCCTCAAAATTTGAAATTTTCAGTGATGGCCGCAAACACCTAACCCGTGGACCATCTTCCGAAATTATTCTACCACAATCGGAGGAAAATTTCAATTGCCTTTTGATAGGCTACACAAGTCTTTGACAGCTTATCTAGACAAACATAACAGAGAGTTGTTTGCCGAAAAATGTAAAAAAAACGGCGATTCGCAAGGAGAGGTTCTTAGACAGGCTGCCTATGACTTTCTAGGCAAATCCGGGGTCTGTCGGGCGTAGATGGAATAAATCTGCAAGGCTTGCGCCGTGTTGGTGCTCATCTCGCTCAGCTTTTGTACCACATTGTAGGAAGCGTCCCAGTTTTTCTCGGCGTTGTATTTTCGGAGCAAAGCAAACCCCGTCGCCACATCCGTCACGTCGGCTCGTCTGCTGTCCACATTCATGAATCGGTCGGAGGAATACCCTTCCTCCACCCTGCGCTCCGCCTCTTTCACGACTTCCTCGTTGTGCCGTACCTCGTAGTTGCTGACGTCGGGGTTCTCGTCCAGCCAATTTTTAATCTGCTCGGAAAGTTCCTCGTCTTTTTTCATCCGCTTCACAAGCCGTCTTTGCTTTCGTTCGGGTTGCTCGGTGGCTCCTTCGGGTTGCTCGGTGACTCCTTGGGATTGCTCGGCGGACTGTCCTTCCACAACGGACTGTTGTTCTCCACCAGTGGACTGTCCTGTGGTTTGCGCGGGTTGCCCTTGCTGTTCCGCCAGCAAGCCGTCCCGATACTTTAAAGCCTCTTCGTACTCCATCACCGGCAGGGAATCTAAATCGGTTAACTCGTAACCGTCATTTTCGTCTGTCTGTCGAATGATGTCTACGTCATCCCCGTTATGCATCATCACGTAGATGTCGGGCGGGTTGCCGCCCCGCACCTCTTGCACATACCGCCGCATATCCGCGTCAGCGTACTCTTCGTTGTATTTCACCTTAGCGACGGGAATGAAGCCATATTCTGTTTGATACATTTCCGCCAGTCTTTCACCGTAACAGTCCAATTTAGTACCGCCGTTTTCCAATGCGGTGTACATCAATTTTCTACCAACCTTCGGAATTTTGCTGTTCGGGGTTTTCCCAAACGCCACGATGTCCCCGTCCTTCTTGACGGAGATGGTCGCCTCCCCGTCTTCGGAAACAAAACTGGTCGCCTTGTCTCGGTAAAAATCCAAATCGTGGTTGTCTACCGCCGCTCCGTGTTTGGAGCCTTTTCTTACTCGGTCGATAATGTTGAGCGGTTCCTCCGGGCTTACAGCAGCCCGAACTCGTTCATCCACTCGATAATTTCCTCGTCCGTCCAGTCGGGACTTCGATACTTCAGATTCTTCATTACCCGAAGATTCGATTTGGTATCCTCGTCGTTGCCCGCCGCCGCTATCAGCTTGTCGGACAGTTGAATATCTTCCCGTGCCTTCTTCTGTTCTTCCTTCATAGGTGACACCTCCTCGCGTGTTTGTCGTGTTATCATTATAACCCATTCCTCGGCTCTGAGCAACGGGTGTTCCCCGCCTTGTCACTACTACATCTTGATTTACGGTCGGGGAATTACCTTGAATCGCCCCGTTCCCCGACATGTTGGGTTGAAAATTTCCCCGTCTCAAAGCTTGCGCCCGTGTGGTCGCCGGGGGCACAAAACCCTCGACTTCTTGGAGGGGATTTTCGACTTCTCGGAGGGGATTTTCGCTTTCTCGAATATTATTTTCTTTTTCTTGAACCGGAAGCGCCACTTCCTTGACAGTTTCGCCTTGCTGTCTTTGCTCACTCCGCAGAATCTCTTCCACCTGCTCCGACATGGGCTTACCCTCTTCAGAGGGTCTTTGGGAGGATTGTCCTTCCACAATGGACTGTTGTTCCCCGTCAGCGGACTGCCCCGCTCCCCCTTGGGGTTGCTCGGTGACCGCCCGCGGTTGCTGTGTAATCCCTTGGGGTTGCTCCGCCGCCGCTCTCATCTGCTCTACCCGTGCCCGAGTCGCTTCAATCGCCGCCTCGTCGTCCGCTCGGTTTCGCATTTCTTTGAGGGCGCTCGCCGCCCCGTGCTTGGAGCCTTTCCTTACTCGCTCGATAATATTGAGCGGTTCTTCTGGGCTTACAGCAGCCCGAACTCCTTCATCCACTCGATGATTTCCTCGTCCGTCCAATCGGGACTTCGATACTTCAGGTCCTTCATTGTTCGGATATTCACCTTGGTATCCTCGTCGTTCCCTGCCGCTTCCAGTAGCTTGTCGGACAGTTGAATGTCTTCCCGTGCCTTCTTCTGTTCTTCCTTCATAAATTTCACCTCCCGGTACATCTCGCGTATTCGGAATAGTATTATGATACCATGTTTCTCCGTTTCTCGCAACAGGCGCGTTTTGTCCCGCCGCCGCCATATCTTGATTCGCGGTCGGGAAATTGCCTTGAATCGCTCGGTTCCTCGATATATTGTGTTGGGAATTTTGCTCGGCTCTCCGTCTCAAAGCTTGCGCCCGTGTGGTTACGGGAGGCACAAAATCCTCGACTTCTTGGAGGGGGTTTTCGACTTCTCGGAGGGGATTTTCGCTTTCTCGAATATTATTTTCTTTTTCTTGAACCGGAAGCGCCACTTCCTTGACAGTTTCGCCTTGCTGTCTTTGCTCACTCCGCAGAATCTCTTCCACCTGCTCCGACATGGGCTTGCCCTCTTCAGAGGGTCTTTGGGCGGACTGTCCTACGACCCCTTGGGGTTGCTCGGCGGACTGCTCGGATTGCCCCGCGACCCCTTTGGATTGTTCGGCGGTTTCCTGTCCTTTTTCCCGTACAGCGGCGGCGTTTTCCCCGCCCGCCTCTTCCGATTTTTTACCAATCACGGGGTTTCTTTCGAAATTCCTGTTATTCCCATTGATATTTTCCTCGGATTCTGCTATCCTATCAGTAGGAACATCATTCCAAGCGTCTTGGACGTACATCCGAGGGGTGTTTTCACCATTTGGAGCGGAATCGGTGTTCCATTTTTTATTGATAGCCTCTTTTAAGGTTTTAATATTCGGGATTGTGCCGGTCGGAACTTTTATCATCTGTTTGTTATTTAAGAGATTCCCGTCGCCAACCTGTTCCAGATAGTAGGTTACTCCGTTGTGCTGTTTTACATAATAGATGCCGACTTTTCCGTTTTCTTTACGGGTCATTATAACATCATCGTAATTGTTAACGATATCCGGAATCCGTTTTAAATCCTCTTTGGTTACGGGATATTTTTCATTTGTTTCCTCGCCGTGAGAGTTTCGGATATGCCGTAAATCGTTATCTTGCAATACATGATACTTTTGGCTAACATCCACGTTATAATTTTTCTTAATGTCATTCGCCAGTCGGGGAGTTACTTTCCCGTACACGATGGCGTTTTTTTTGTTTTTGCGGGTTGTTGCCTGCTCGTTTTTGGATAGTATACTCATAAGCATAATCAACATAATCGTTAATATCGTCTTGGGTAGCGAATCTTTCTTTTGTACCAACGTCTTGTGAAAACACGCCTCGGCTTCTTCCTTCTTCCCGAACAGCGGTATTCCGCGCCGCTTGGTTCGCCTGACCTCCCGTGCTTGCCGCCATCCGAGCGGGCGTCCGTCCGCTTTTCTCGGCTTGTAAAGCCTGCTCCACTACAGATACCGGGCGAAAACGCAAAAAAAATCGTTTTGTAGACTTATCATGAAGCCTTATATCCGCAAAAAGATAAACCCAATAAAGCCAAAGAAAAAATAGTAAAATAGACTTATGATGATAAAATTTTTTAAGTTTTTTACTTCTCTTTATATCGTTTTAGGAAATGTAGGCGCCGTTTCGACACCACAAATACATAATTTGAAAAACACAGGATTAAAGATGATTTAATTTGGGCAGCACAAGACAAAAAGAAAAAAACCAGAAACCCGCATGGTTTCTGGTTTTTTCGATGGCGGAGTGGGTGGGATTCGAACCCACGGTACCCGAAGGTACAACTGATTTCGAGGGGTGTGAAACGGCTAAAACCTCTTATATCTCCGCATAAAACCGCACAAATTGTTCTCAAAAAGCCTGTAAAAACGGGCTTTTTTCGTATCTTGTTATTTGTGTTCATATCTTTATGCAACATCATTTTTTCTGTCTGGGCACCATTTGGGCACCATTACGGAACTACCGTTAAAATCGATAAGAGAACGGTAAGAACTGTCGAAAAAATAAAGGATAAAATCAATCCAATATTGGGAAAGGGAGCTGGAGAAAAATTGTCGATGTCGTGTTTTACCTGATTACATCTATCTAACACGCAACGAATAATGTTTTCGTCGGGTTTACTGTTTATTGAATACTGGGACTGATTAATATATTCCGACAAATATACCAGCAACCCATATTGAGTAACAAATTCCTTATTATCGCGTATAAATGCTTTTAATGCACTCAACGCATTTTTACTGCCCTCTTTGTCACTAAATGAACATTGAAACATCTGTGTAAGAAGCGTGTCCATTGTGTTTTGATCTTCTATATTTGTACTAACTAAAAAACGAGTTAAGGGATAGTAGAGAAACACCGAAAATAAAATGCATGCTACAACCGGTATCACCATAATAGCAACTTTTATATCCCTAAAATTTACTTCTGTTTTAAAAAAAACATATAACGTGACAGCAATGATACAAATAATTATATAGATAATCAACGCGATAATTTGTATCCTTTTTGAGCCGTTTTTAATATATTTTCGTGGATAAATTGCAGGAAAAGTCAATGTAATTAAAGATATAATTAAGCACAAAAAGGAAGCCCAAAATAATACTAATAGAGCATCCATTAGATTAACTCCTTGAGATTTGGATATTTATTAGCGGCTATTTTGTCAAATCCAATTGTGTCAAGATACTCTGCACGAATGTAAGTGATACGACCATTCCCCTCATCGCGACGACGCAAAAGGGAATCACCCAATTTATTATAAATATCTCTCAAAAAGTTTTGCTGTTTAATTTCCAGAGCATCACTTAACACTTTAGCTGTTTTTGACTCTTTACATAATATTAGTGCTTTACAGAGGCGTTCGGTTTTGGCAACATTAAACACATAATCTATAATATCTCTGCTATTTAACAGGGACAAAATACTTGCTGTTAACTGCGTATTTGCTTTAATTGTATTTACATCGTTTTTTACTTGAATTAAATCATCAGCTAACTTTTGAAACTCTTCTCGCGTTATATCAGCCATTCATTTGTCTCCCTTCAAAATATACGTTTAGGATTTTTAGTCTTACCAACAGGCACAAGTTCTACAAGGCCAGCTTGCTCTAACTGAACAGCAAATTTCCTGACACCCTCTGACGAAATATTCACCACATCCGCAATCGCTTTATAAGAATTTTCACCATCAAAAAGTTCATACATTTGGCGACGCTGTTCAGTAGTTAAAAATCTTTTGT
This sequence comes from uncultured Peptococcaceae bacterium, assembly GCA_965149945.1. Lineage (GTDB taxonomy): Bacteria > Bacillota > Dehalobacteriia > UBA4068 > UBA4997 > JAHZFN01. The sequence continues at coordinate 35,240 of CBCTTQ010000021.1, forward strand.
TAATGCTGTCATTAAAACTTTCAAGCTTGTCCTGTGACAATATTGTAAGCATTTTTCGGATTTGAGTAAGCTCATTGAGGATTTGCTGCGCCACAAAATCATCCATTACAGTTCATCTCCTTGATCGATTTCTTCTAAAACAGACAATCCATATTCTTTTAAATCAAATGCTGCCTTATATCTGCCTTTCCTTTCAGCGGGAATTACAATACCAGCTAATGACCACTGCTTCCAGTACGCGGTAATCGTCGGTGGACTAACTCCAACAATTTTTTGTATATCCCGTGTTGACCTGTTGCCATCAGAGAGTTCGTAAATTCTTTTTTTATTATTTGAATTATCATCAAGCTCGGCGTTAAGTGCTTCCACAATTTTTGAATGATTTACAAATTTGTAAATTCTTAAAAATTCAGCAAACATTTCTTCGAGATTATTTTCACTACTCATTCGAGTTGTCCTCCGCCATTAAGAATATCCTGCTTTGCATAATATGTAGCAATTTTAGAGATCTCTTTACCTGGAATAATGGAACGTCCACGTTTTTGAACATTTATAAGATCCTTTTCTGTCAAATCTTTTATAAGTAACTGCACAGCTCTTAAAGAAGCTCCAGTTGCGTCAGCAATTGCTTGGGAATCCTTTTCTCCATCAATTTCAGCATAAATTTTCCTCTGCAAGTCTGTTAGAAGAAAATCATTTTGGAATCTTACCAAAGCAGATGCTTTTATAGATGAAGTCAGTAGCTCGAGTTCAGAAAGTATATTGCGAGAAATTGAGATAAGAGCAGTTAGATCGTTGTTTGTTTCCATAATTTTAGCCCACCTTTACATATTTTCTACATTATACTTTAATTGATTTGTTATGTCAAGTTAGTTGGTTTTTTAAGTTGTCTTTATTTTTCGTTTAAATAACATACACACAATATATAGTGTCAATTCATCGATATAACACACAAAATCCATCTATAAACGTAAAGAGATATTTAATTTACAATTACACATTAACAAATTTAAAAAAACGCGTAAATATTCTACTTATTTTTTGCTATTTGTTAAGTTTATTGAATCAGTATTTTGTTGTTTATCAAAAATAATCCTTATATTACAGGCACTTTTTACGTGTAAAAATCAATTTCTTTATTTTTTAAATTATTAACAAGGAGGATTTTATATGAAATCAATTGATAATGTACTTGTCAAAAAAGGCATTATTAAACCGTCCGGTGAAATCGGCAAGGACAAGATCAACCTTGTTGCCGGAGCAATCACACAGCCATTTGCAGAAATGGTATGGGTAACAACAGGCGGCGACATGGAAACCATTAACCGCCTTACGGACATTCTCGTTTCGATGAACACCCCCGCCGACCGTGGAAAGCTCTTTAAGATTATCAAAATGCTGTATGGGCTTATGGGCTTGCAGTTTTCAGAGGAAGCCGAGCCTATGGACGCTGACCCGGAAGTTTTGGAATACTTCATCTTTTCCTTTACGGTAGACTTTGGGGAGATCATCAAAGACTATATCGCAGAAATGAAATAGCGGCACACGCGGCGTTTCTTCAATCCCATAACGTGGGAAAAGGAACGCCGCTTTTTTCATGCCTCATGTTACGCGATAGGGACGAAAAAAGCCTTGATTTACGCGGCTTCCAGAGTGCAAAACGAGCAAGGCAAAGGAAAGATACCTTTCCCCTTAAAATCGTCGTTCTACTGCGTAACAAATCCACAGCAAAGGAGTGATGAAGCTATGGCAGTTTTCCGAATGGAACGCAACAAGGGCTACACCGTAATGAGCAACCACCATCTACGCAACAAGGAACTATCCCTAAAGGCGAAAGGGCTTTTGTCGCAGATGTTATCCTTACCGGAAGATTGGGACTACACCCTTGCAGGGCTGTCCCATATCAACCGGGAAAGTATCGACGCGATCCGCACCGCCGTATGGGAGCTGGAAAAAGCCGGGTATATCACAAGGCGGCAGGGGCGCGACGCAAAGGGTAAAATGGCAGCGATTGAGTACACCATCTATGAGCAGCCACAGCCCCCGGCATTGGAAAACCCGATGTTGGAAAATCCAACTACGGATAGCCCGATATTGGAAAATCCGACGACAGAAAATCCAATGCAATTAAATAAAGATATACAAAGAACTGACTTACCAAAAAAAGATAAATCAAATACGGATTTATCAATTACCCATTCCATTCCTATCCTTTCCCCTAACCCCTCTCCTTTGGAGGACAACGCGGCAGAGCCGCAGGAAAGGAAGCGAAAGGAAACGGGAATGCAGAGCGCATTTGAGATTTACAAGGAAATCATCAAAGAGAATATCAGCTATGATCTTCTCAAACAGGATATGCCCTACGATTATGACAGGTTAGATGAAATCGTTGACCTCATTCTTGAAACGGTCTGCACCCGAAGAAAAACAATCCGTATTGCCGGGGACGATTATCCCGCAGAACTTGTGAAAGCAAAGTTTATGAAGCTGGACAGCGAACATATCCGCTTTGTCCTTGACTGTATGCGGGAGAACACAACGAAAATCCGCAATATCAAGCAGTATTTACGGGCGGTGCTGTTCAATGCCCCGTCTACCATCGACAACTATTATACTTCCCTTGTCGCTCACGATATGGCAAGCGGAAAAATCTAAGGAGGACAATTTTATGAAACAGGGAGCTTTGATTTTCGATGAACTGACCGACCGTTACGACATTCGTTTTGACCTTGCCGATTACTACGGCGGTTTGCATTGCGGTGACTGTTTGGAGGTATTCGCGGGCGGCAAGTGGAAACCTACCCGCATGGAGTACGGGAAAAATTGGTATCTTGTGGGTATTCGCACCGAGGACTTAAACGGTCTGCGGGTACGGATTTAAGCGGGGCGACGTGAAGAACGGACGCCCTATTTTTATGCCGCAAAGCGGTGTACCACCCTAAAAATCATCGAAAGGAGGACGGTAAATGCAAGATGAAGTAAACG
>CBCTTQ010000022.1:0-36448 GCA_965149945.1 uncultured Peptococcaceae bacterium
CCAGCTGATCGCCATCGGCAAGCAGTTGAACATTTTCTGCACATTCTATTATACTAGTTAAATCTTTTTCTTACTAGAGAGGATAGAATTCTTCTTGCAATTGTTGCAATAGATAGAAAAGAGGGATTTGCTGCTGCATCAACGGAATGCTTTTGGCGTTGAAACGGGTGATTTCAAAAAGCTCATCCAACAAAACTTCCATACGCAAAGATTTTTCATAGGCGATATGGGAAAAATGATCTTTCTCTTTCTCTGACAGAACGTCGTGAGATTCTTCAATCAAACTAAGGTAGCCGATGATGGAAGTCAGAGGTGTTTTCAGATCATGAGCCAGATAAACAATGAGATCGTTCTTTTGTTCCTCGTTCAGTTTGGCTTCCATTTCTCGCTGTTTCAAATCATAGCGAATGGTATTCAGATCGGTTTCAATCGTTTTCAGTTCATCGGGCAGCACGATGGGTTTCCCTTGATCGCTGAAAACCTGACGGACAGCGTCTCCGATTTGGTTTTGGTAATCACTGACTTTTCCTAGTCCCAGATATATGCCGAGCAAAGTGGCGATTGCCAATAATCCCAGTAGCAGATCCTGTTTATGGGAAGCGGCAAATCCATAAAAATCAACACCGAAAACATCGCGCAGATCATTGCTCATCTGAAGGAATAAGCTGCGGAAAATCACTTCGGTGCAGAGATAAAACACCAGTGTGACGCCGCTGACGAGTAATACAATGTAGAGAAAAACGGTTAGCCAAATTTTGATTCTGAGATTGCGGTATTCTTTGTTCATACAATACCTTCTTTCTTGGGATGAAAAAGAATTCGGGGGGCTGTTGCCCCCCGAAAAGATGTTTTATTCTGTTGCGGCTTCTGCGGCTTCTTGCGCGGCGACATCTTTTGCCAGTTCTCCGGCGTGATCTTCGGCGAAGTCGGAGAGGAAATAATCATCGCTGATCAATTCCTGATAAGTTGCCATGACTTCTTCATCACTGGTGAGGGAGTAGTCGTTGATTTTGCGACCTTCCGGTGCATTGACCAGATTGTTGACATCAAAGTAATAGATCGCTTTGACTCTGGGGTAGAGTTCTTCCAGATAGGAATACATCCGCGTCAGCTTTTCACAGGCAAAATCCACATGATAATCGTCATCGGTAACGGTGTAATGGGTTACTCCGTATTCGGAAATTTGGATAGGCTTTGTGTCACCGTAATGGTTATAAACATAATCCAGGAAATCTAAGGGATCTTCATCTACCGCTACATCTTCAATATTGTCGTTGTGATAAACAACGTTGTAAATATTGACTCCGACCCAATCCACATATTCATCACCGGGATAGAAGTCATCCATTGTGGAAGTGGGGTTGCTGAACACTGTCCAGAGCATCAGCACGTCGGGAGCGTGTTCTTCCATGAAATCATGAATCAGACGCCATTTTTCGATATATAATTCAGAGTCTTGGCAGTAGTTAGTCCAGTCTCCGTTCATTTCCGAGGCAAATCTCAGGAACACGGGTCCGTCTACACTGTCGAGAATTTCCGCCAATTGATGCAGGTAATCATCATCGACTACTTCATCCAGACCTTGGTTGGGTTCCAGTGAAACTTGGGGTACGCCGCCGACGGCTTCCACTTCGTCCAACCATTCTTGCAGTGTTTTCAGATCGCCTTCTTTATAACCAAAGTAGCGGAAGAATGTGGCATGTTTTTTCCCTGTCAGCTCGTTGAATTCCGCCATGTCGCCGCCCAGCAGTTCGTCTTGTACCACATAGGCGCCTAAATAACAGCCCGTGGCGGGTTCATAACGTCCCAAAACATAGTCGCCGTCTTTTAATGCTTGGGCCGTGCTGTTATGGTTCAGTACGGTATAAATACCGACACCGGCAATGATTACTACTACCAACACCAATAGAGTGATCAATTTGGTTTTGTTCTTTTTCATAGGGTTTTCCATTTCCTGTTTTTTCTCTCCTTTTTCTTAAAATCAAAAAATAATCAAGAAGAAATAAAGAAAATAAATACAGATTCCGGGGGAGGATTCTTTTGATTTCTTTTGCTTTCCGTTTTGCAGTATAGCAAAGATGGAATGGAAATACAAGGGGAAATCTGTTATCTTAACATAAGATTCAGTTTTTGTGATGGAATATTAAGAAAATCGTTCGAAATCTTAAGAAATACTTAAAGATTTCTCCCTATGGGGAATCATTTTCTTCTTTCATAAAAAGAAAAACAAAATAAAATATTCTCTTGGCAACAGAAAATCTTGTTGCTCTGGATTCTTTCACAATCCGTGATTTCCTATTGAGAAAAACCAGAGAATATATTAAAATAATTATATAGGAAAATTGCATAAATTACAAGAGGATGGCGAAAGAAAAAGGAGAAATCTATGAAATTGATACACCTCGCTGATCTGCATATTGGAAAACGAGTTAATGATTTTTCTATGATTGAAGATCAGGCGTACATTTTAGCAGAAATTTTGGATATCACGCGGGAGGAGACAGCGGAAGCTGTGATTATTGCAGGGGATGTTTATGATCGAACCATTCCTTCTGTAGAAGCGGTCAGGTTGTTTGATCACTTTTTGACTGCCCTGGCGGAATTACGGGTACCGGTGTTGATGATCAGCGGGAATCATGATTCTGCTGAGCGTATTGCCTTCGGCGCGGAGCTGCTGGAGGTGAGCGGGGTATATGTTTCGCCGCTTTTTGACGGGACTTTGACGCCTGTGACGCTCACCGATGCCTGGGGACCGGTGGATTTTTATTTGCTGCCTTTTTTAAAACCGGCCATGGTGCGTCGTTTTTTCCCGGAAGCGGAAATTGAATCTTATCACGATGCGATTAAAGCGGTAATGGAAAAACTGACGCTAATACCGAATCGGCGAAAGGTATTGGTGGCGCATCAATTTGTAACCGGCGCGGAGACTGCCGGTTCAGAGGAATTATCCATCGGTGGTTTGGAACAGGTGGGCGCGGAATTATTTACGGATTTTGATTATGTGGCGTTGGGTCATATTCATCGCGCCCAAGCAGTGAAAAAAGCACGAATCCGTTATGGCGGTACGCCGCTTAAGTATTCCTTTTCGGAAGCAAATCATCAAAAAGTTGTGACCATCGCGGAACTGGAAGCGGACGGTGCAGTACGGATTCGGTTGCGGCCGTTGACACCGCGGAGGGATTTGCGAGAAGTCAAAGGTGATTTTGAGCAGATTATGGCAGCCCCCAAAAGTGAGGATTATTTGCATATTACGTTGACCGATGAGGAAGAGATTCCGGATATTCTCAGTAAGATTCGGACTAAATTTCCTCATGTGATGCGATTGGATTATGATAATATCCGTACTCGCGCGTTAGGAAAAGTCGAGCGGGCAGAGGCTGTGGAAAGCAAATCAGAACTGACTCTTTTTTCCGAATTATATCAACAGCAGAATGGTCAGTCCATGAGTGAGGAACAGTGTCGTTTTATGGAACAGCTTATTGAAACATTGAAGGAGGAAAATAAATGAAGCCGCTCAAATTGACCATCTCCGCTTTTTGCTCTTATGCGGAGCGGACAGAAATTGATTTCAGCAAATTCGGCAATGCCGGATTGTATTTGATTTGCGGAGACACGGGCGCCGGAAAAACTACTTTGTTTGATGCCATTACCTTCGCGCTGTATGGAGAAACCAGCGGCACCTCTCGAGAAGTTTCCTCTTTACGCAGCAAATATGCCCATCCCCTGACGGAGACTTTTGTAGAACTGGAGTTTTCTTATCGGGACAAACGATATTGGCTGCGCCGCAATCCGGAATATCAGCGTCCCGCCAAACGCGGTCATGGTATGGCGATGGAACGAGCGGATGCTGAATTATGGGAAGTGGGCGGCGACGTAATTGCCACCGGTAACGGCAATGTAACCGCGGCTGTGATTCAAATTATGGGGATCGACAAACACCAGTTTACTCAAATTGCCATGATTTCTCAAGGAGATTTTCGTAAATTGCTATTGGCATCCACCAAGGAACGTAGTGAAATTTTTCGTAAAATTTTTGATACGAATATTTATTTGCAAATTCAGGATCGATTGAAAAAAGAGTCCGCGGTTTTGAGCAATCGTTATGAAGCCGCCAAAACCAGCATTTCTCAGTATATTAGCGGTATTGTGGCGCCTCCGCGCACTCTTTGGGAGGAGCAATTGATTCATGCCCGGGAAGAAGCTCCCGTTGCGGTGAGTGAATATCTGGCTCTGTTGACAGAGATCATCGGCGCTGATGAAGAGGAAGAACAAAAGGAACAGGCAACGGACGCGCGATTGTCCGAACAGTTAACAGAAATGAATCGTCTGATCGGCAAGGCGGAAGAGGAACATAAGGATCGGCAGCGCGTTGCGGAATTGGGTGAGGAACTGCGTGAGGAGCAGCCGCGGTTAGCGGAAAAAGAACGCCTTTGGCAGGAATTCTCTTTGCGCAAGCCGGAGTTAGAAACATTGGCGGCGGAAATTCACACGTTGGAAAATCAATTGCCGCGTTATGAACAAATGGATCAATTGGTAACGATGTTGGAAAAGAAAGAAAAGGAAAAAAATACCTGGGAAGAAATTCATCGCCGACAAGAATCTTTTGCCGCGGAAAAACATGAGCAGATCATGCAAACCAAAAAGGAACTGGAATTTTTGAAAGATGCGGAAGTCATCCACGTACATCTGGAAAATGAAAAAAAACAATTGGAAGAAGAACGTAGCGCCGCCGCGCGCCTTTATCAGGAGATTCAGGGAATTCTCAATAAAGAAAAAGAAGTTCGAAAGGCGCAGGAAACTTATGAGCGGACACGAATTGCCAAAGATCGGGGAGATCATCAGTATGCTCTGTTAGAGAATGCTTATTTCAATGAACAAGCAGGAATTTTGGCGGAGCTCCTTGTACCGGGAGAACCTTGTCCCGTCTGCGGCGCTTTGGCGCATCCCTGCCCGGCGGAAAAGTCCGCTGCGGCACCGACCGAAGAACAACTGAAAAAAGCAAAAGTCGAGCGGGAAAAGCTGCGCCAGGAGTTTATTACAGCGGGCAATGCCTGCAACGCGCTGCTGGGGCAGACGCAGAGTTTATCTCAAACGACGGCAGAACATTTTCAGAAAATGTTTCCCGATGTTTCCGTATCGAAGCAATGGAAAGAAAATTTGCAGCTGGTGACGAGGACAGGATCACTTTTGCGCGCCCGTTTGGATGCTACCCAAGAAAAAATTGTCGCTAATGAACAGCGACAGCACAGAAAGAAAAAGCTGGAGGAGCAATTGCCCTGTTTGGAAGCGGAGCAGGAAACCGCCAAGCAAAAATCGGTGGAGGCAGCAGAAAAAATATCTGCCTGCTTGGGAGAATTGGGTGCGCAGCAGACTCGTTTGAACGCGTTACGCGGCGAATTACCTTTTGCCAAAGCGGAAGAAGCAAAAAAGCAGATGAGTGTTTTGCTGTCGACAAAGGCTACCTTGCAACAGGAAATTGAGGAGAGCCGTCAAAACTATGAAAAGGAACGGGAGTTGTTGCGGCAGAAACAGACCGAGCGGGAAACTTTGAGGGCTCGTTTGGGGAAAAGCAAAGTTTCTGATTTGGAGACTTTGTATGAACGACGGCAACAGCTGGAAACAGCACAGGCACAAGTACAAGAGGGACTGCGACAGTTGGCGGTTCGTCTAACCGCCAATCGACAGGCGCGGCAAAACATTCAGCGCCAGCAGGAAGCGCTGATTGCCATTGAAAAAAAATGGCAGTGGGTGAAGGCGTTGTCCGATACTGCCAACGGTACGCTCAGCGGCAAAGAAAAAATCATGTTGGAAACGTATATTCAAACCACTTATTTTGACCGGATTGTCCGGCGTGCCAATATTCGTTTGTTGACTATGACCGGCGGACAGTATTCTTTGAAACGCTGTCGGGTCGCGGATAATAAACGCAGCCAGAGTGGGTTGGATTTGAACGTGGTGGATCATCTCAATTTATCGGAGCGCGGTGTTAATTCTCTTTCCGGCGGTGAATCTTTTAAAGCATCGCTGGCATTGGCGTTGGGGCTCTCTGATGAGATTCAGTCTTCTTCCGGCGGGGTACAGCTGGACGCGATGTTTGTCGATGAAGGTTTTGGGTCCTTGGATCCGGAATCCCTGAATCAAGCTATTTTGGCGTTGCAGGATTTGAGTGAAGGAAACAAACTGGTGGGAATTATTTCTCATGTCAGTGAGTTGAAGGAACGCGTTCAGCATCAGCTGGTGGTACATAAGGACGGTGCGGGATGCAGTCATGTTCGGATTGAAATTTAGTTGAAATTGAGGACAGCGGAAATTTGCGGATGGTCAGCAATACAGTAAACAAGGAACGCCCTGTTGGGCGTTCCTTGTTTACTGTATTAATAGTCCCAATTGGCATGGGTTTCTGTTTGGATCGCGGCGTGTTCCTCATAGGTTTCGGCGAAATAGAGATTACCGTATTGGTCAGATTGGAAATACCAATAGTTGCTTTCCGTGGGATATAATGCCGCTTCTATGGAAACCAGTCCCGGGCAGCAGATAGGCCCGATGGGCAGCCCCGAGTGCTGATAGGTGTTGTAGGGAGAGTCAAATTTGGTATCTTCCAGAGAGATGACCGCTTTTTTGATTCCCATAGCGTATTCCACTGTAACACAGGATTGCAGTTTAGAGCCGGTGTTCAGTCGATTGTAAAAAACGCCTGCCACCAGTTTGCGGTCTTCTTCTGTGGTGGCTTCACTTTCGCACATGGAAGCCAGAATGATGATGTCATCCAGAGAACGACCCAATTCTTGGGCACGCTGCTGGTAATCTTCGTTGTTATAAACCTGTTCTTGAAAACGGTTCAACATGGTGTTGATAACTGTATCCGGTTCGGTATTTTCCGGAAAGTAGTAGGTATCCGGAAAAAGGTATCCTTCCAGACGGTTTTCATGGTCGATTCCTGTCAAAAAGGCATAATCAAAGGAATGGGTTTCACAGGCTGTCAGAAAATCTGCTGCTGAACAGATGTTTTCTTCTTGCAGCAGGGCTGCTATCTGTTTCACTTGCTTTCCTTCGGGAATGGTTACTTTTTGTTGCGTTGTTGTCACTGATGTACAGGACTGGCTGATTTGCCGGTAGCTGTCTCCTTGTCGTATGACGACAGATCCCGGCTGCCATTGTTCGTCAAATCCCTGTATTTTTGCCAAAAAACAGAACCAAAGAGGGTATTGAATCACTTGCTGTTCTTCCAGTTTTTGTGCCACTTCGATGGTGCCGTCGCCTTCTTCGATAGTGAGCGTCACTGTTGACGCGGGTGGTGAAACGGCGGCCGCATCTTTCAAAAGGGGAAATAAGCTCAACCCCGAAACGATGAGCAGAATGACTATCACAAACAGAACGATTCTGCCTTTTCTTAATTTGCGTTTTCCCATAATTCTCCTTGTTTTTGCGATGGTTACAAGAGTGGAAAAGGGCGGTATATGTCATGATACCGCCCTGTCCTTTCACTTCATTGTTTTCTTTAAATTTTAATGGTATTGGTTGCATTATTCATTTTGTTAACAATCATGTACATATTGGAAATGGTTCCGATGACTAGTGCTTCTGTCAAACCATAGAAATTCAGACAAGCGCCGCATGCCATGATTTCTACACCTTCATCTGCCAATGCTTGAATGGCGTCCAAGCAGGGAGAGTCTTCACAAACCAGTGTGACCCCTTTGTTGACGAAAATCAATGTTTTGGGTTTCTTATCTGCTTCAGTCAACGCGAACAGATAAGATTTCATCAAAGTAGAGCCCAATTCGTCGTTGCCGACACCAAAGCAGTTGGAAGTGACGGCGATGACCAAATTATCGTTGTGACCACCGGTTAATTCCGCCATAACGGCGGCGCAACTGTCATCTTTTGTCGTCTTTACATAGTAAAGACCGTCTTTTTCTTCATGTTCACATTGATAGCCGACACTTTTGGCGAAGTCCATCAAATTATCTAAGGCGATTTTGTTATCAACGATAGTCAATACGGTTCCGTCGCACATGGTGTCTAGCATTTGTTTGGTAGCAATAATGGGTTTGGGGCATTCCCAACCTACTGCGTCGATGGTTCTCATTTCAGCCATAATGATTGTTCTCCTTTACTGTTTATTATATTATATGAAATTATCTGATTAGGACAGATAATTGATCTGCCGTTTTTTTAATTGGTAATGCTCCGGTCGAAAACCAATTGCTTTGCGGACAGAGAGCTGATAAGAGCTAAGCAGCGGTGACAGCGCCGCTTGCACTTGGGGACCAAAATCTTTTCCTTTTTGCAAGGTATGGAGGATGACTTCTGCTTCTTGTTTGAGACGGTTGATATTGAGCTGATAATTAAAAATACCGTCGATGGCGAAAAGCGCCTCGTCAAAATCGGTGATTCGAAACGGACCGCCTGAAATGCGATGATAAACTTTATCCAGTCGTTTCAAAACAGTGCCGCAGGGACAAGGTTCGGTGAGGAAGCGTCCGTAATCTCCGGTACGATAGCGAATGAGGGGCATTGCCTGACGAGTAAGGGTGGTGAATACTACTTCGCCCCAGTTTCCGTCGGGTAAATTTTCTCCTGTTTGGGGATCGATGATTTCAAAGTAAAGATCCGCGTCTCGCAAGTGATAACCTTTTACGGCTTGACAGCTGACACCGCCGCCTAATCCCATTTCCGTCATGCCGTAATGTTCGTAGACTGTGGCATGAAATCGCTTTGCCAGTTGTCTCATCAAGCTGTCCGCCACATAATCCGTAGACAGTAAAATGGAACGCAGGTTGAAATCGATGTGTTGTTGTTCCGCTAAATAAGCCAGCGCCAGCATTTGTTCCGGATTGGCGACGATTACTTGAATTTGATGCTCTTTCATATAAGTTAATGTTTCCTCGAAATGCTGCGGAATACCGTAACGATGAGCAACAGCCCCAAAGCGTTCCAGTCCTCTCGCCAGCAAGTCTCCTACGCAGCCGGGAGTACGCGCGGGTAACAGAATCATGACAGGATCCTGTTTCTTTGTTAAAACGCGCATCCCGTGATCAAAAAAATCGATGGTCAATTCTTGATCTGCTTCGGTGAAATAAATACGTTTTGGTTTGGCCGTTGTACCGGAAGTCTGCAGGGTGACGATGCGGTAAATAGCTTCCTGTGGAACGCAGACCATCCTTGCCCCCTGCGTTTGGATGTCTTCTGCCCGCGTAAAAGGGAGTCGCGAAATTTGCTGCCAATCAAGGATGGAGGGCAGTTGGTTTGGATATAGTTGCTGATAAAAGGAGGAATGCTCCTTCGCGTAACGGATGGTTTTGTTGATTTTTTGCAATTGATAGGCGCGTAACGCGTCTGCCGTCAATGGTATCGTACCGATTTTTTCTCCGATCCATTGTTCCAAAGTTGTCATTTCCATTGTCAGCCTCATTTTCAGCGGTTGCCGCCGTATAAGAATTTGCCGTTTTGATCAGTCATATTGTAAATACAGAAGGGAATCAGCTTGGCTTCCGGTGTCGCTACATAAAGACGGCATTTTTGAGTGCGCAGAACATCAAAATTCCAAACATCCTGGAACGCTTCACAGGTAATGGTAAACCCGCGAGTGTCAAGATTTTTGATGAACAAATCCCAACTGTCAAAATCACTGTTTTCTAAAAATTTCTTTTTACTGGCAGAAAACCGCTTGGCGATAAAATTACGAGCATGGGTAATGGCATCCTCCTGACTGCAGCAGCAACAACTGTTGCGGGTGGAGGTGATGGGTACTATTTCCCCTTCGGGCATGACGACGAAGTTGCCGTGGAAGGAACAGAAACAGTCGCCGGAAACCAGCGGCAAAAAGTTTTCCGCGCGGAAGCGTCCTGCCGTTTGTTTTTCAATGGCACGAATCACCTGGGGAATGGTGAAACGCATTTGGTCGGTAGGCGGCTGTGGAAAACGGCCGAAATAACTGACCGGTTGCAAGCTGACCCCTCGGACTTTGGGTATTCGATCCAGTCCGAATTGGATGATGTCGCCTAAATTGTGGTCGTTGACACCGGGTACGATGGTTACCACCAGTACCACGCCGATGCCGGCGGCGGCGCAGTTTTCAATGGCGCGTGTTTTGATATCCAGTAATTTTTCGTCGCGCAGCGCTTCGTTAATTCGGTCGTCGGTTCCGTCAAACTGCAAATAGGCACAGTCCAAACCCGCGTCTGCCAGTTGTTGAGCATAGGCGGGATCTTCGCCCAGTCTTTTGCCGTTGGTGTTGATTTGAATATATTGAAATCCTTTGGCTTTCCCCATGGCGATAATTTCCGGTAATTCTCGACGTACGGTAGGTTCTCCGCCGGAAAGATGAATGTTGTAAGGATTTTTACGATTTTTGGCAATTAAGGAGTCGTAGATTCTTTCGATCGCCGTCAGGGAAATATCCGGATGTTTGGGTATTTCTCCGCTGGAAGCAAAACAGAAGGCACAGTGCTGATTGCAGCGTTCTGTCAAATTAATGAGCACACAGCAAATTTCCTGCTTGTGTTCGTCGCAGATGCCGCAGTCATAGGGGCATCCCAAATCACTTTTGGTGTCGGTGAAACGGGGAGGATCGTTTTGCTCTTTTTGGCGCCAGTTTCGAAAGTTCGGTTCCCCTTGCCAGATCAAGGTGCGGAAACTGCCGTGTTTGCGGCAGGTTTTTTCCAGGTACACGCGGCTGCCCTGCGCTACTTTTTGGGCAGGAACTCGTTCCAGACAGACCGGGCAAAGACTGACTGTTTCTTCTAATCGTTCTTTGGGCGCTGTTTTCGCTACGATCTTTTTGTGCATATGAGATCCTTCTTTCAACTATTTTTCTTCCAGATATTCTTCTACTTCCTGCACTTTGGTGTCGACTAGTTTTTCGGAAAGATAGTATTCCCCGCATTTGGGGCAGCGCAAAATTCTGGTAGGGAAGGTACTTTTTAAATAGGTCATGGTCACTTTGGCCAAGACCAATTCTTCGTCACATTGAACGCAGCGGATGTGTTCATCATTGACAATGACGACATCTTTATATTTCTTTTGGCGCATGGCAATCCTCCTTTGTTAATCCTCATTGACTCGCATCCGATGGCAATAGGCGTTATAGACCTGATAATAACCATTTTCTACGGTATATTCCACCCAATAGGTAACCAGTGTTTTGCGGTCGTGGGCGATGAAATGGCCGTCGGCGGGCCGTACTAGTTTTTTGCCGGTTTCTTCCGCCTGACGAATGGTATCGCTGACATTACGCGCTGTAATCAGGCGAGTTTCCATGCGGTCCAATACGCCGTCGCTGAATTTCAATTCCAAATCTGCCGGAGGGGTAAATTTTTCTTGCCAAATGTTTTGTAGCAGTTGTTGTTTCAGCTTAGTACGATTGACTATTTTTTCACTGAGATTGGCGCCGCGAGTCTCGGCTGTTTCGAGGGAATCTTTGCCGAAAATGATGTCCAAAATGTGCCAGGTGGGTTTTCCTGCTCGTACCAGGTAATCTCGGCAGACACTGCAATAGGCTATATAGGGCAGCGGACTTTCTTGTATCCGTTCCTGAATGGTCTCCAAGGCCACTTCTTTGTTGCCGTAGAAAACCAAACCTCCGTAACCGCAGCATTTGGTTTTTTCGCGGGAATATTCCAGCGGAACTTCCTGATAGCCGCGTTCTGTCAAAATTTTTCGTACATTGTCCAAAATTTCATTTTGATAGCGGGCTGTACAGGAATCATGGACGGCGACTTTCGTGATTCCTTCATGGGCAGGCGCTGCAGGAAGCCCTTTTTCCGCCAAAATCCGCCAAAGAGATTGGATTTTCATATCGGGAAAATAATCCTGAAATTGTTTGTAACAAGTAGAACAGGCAACTACCATAATCGGTTTTCCCATTTCTTCCCAGACACGGCGCAATTGTGCCATGGTTTTTTCCGAAACGTCTAAACGTCCTGACCAGTGGGCGGGCGCTCCGCAGCAACCTAAAAACAATCCGACTCCGTCGGAAAGAATTTCTGTCAAATGCCGATACATCGGTTCTACATATTGGGGCATAGTAGCGGCAAGCTGACAGCCGGGGAAGAAAAGGTAGCGGCTGGCGGTATGACCGGGTTGATGTTTGGCCATGCTGAATTCGTCACTGTTGGAAAAGAGCATGTCCCGCACGGGAAAATCAAAATGTCCCGGCGGCAACTCGTTTTTAGCTGTCAGTACTTGGCGGGAGGTGAGACATACATCCGCCATGGGAATGGCATTGGGACAAATTTCCGCGCAAAGTCCGCAAAGAGAGCAGGAAATGACCAAGTCGCGTCCGGAACGCAAACCGCTGCCCACCAAGTTGACAGTATTATAGATGTGTCGAATATATTTCTTAGGATATTTTTTGAATTTTTGCAGGAATTTGCACTGCTTTACACATTCCATGCAACGGCAATCGATACAGCGTTCGGCTGCATCCAGCATTTCTTGCTCGGTAAAGATTCTTTGGGTCGGTTCCTGACGAGGAATGGGTGGAAAATCTTTGGTGACAGTGTGAAGTTGTGTTTCGTAGGGTTTTTCTTGTTTTCTGCCTGCGGTGAGAGAGACCTCTTTAACAAAACGGTCTAATGAGATGCCTGCGCTTCGTCCTTCGGAGGCGGCCAATGTTGTGGAAATTTCTTCTCCTTGGTGCAAAGCTTGCCCTCCGATAAAAATCTTCTCATTTTCCAGACTTTGGTGTGTTTCCGAGTCGATTTTCGCTGATACGGGCATATTTCGTTTGCCGCAGATGTAAATCCCTGCGAATTCTGTCAGTAATTGTTCATAACTAATGTCTTTTCCTACTTCTGTCTGTAGTTTGATGTCAATATTTGCTCCGATAATGGGCGCCAAATCTAAATCAATATCCTCTTGGGTGACGTCGGGATAGTCCAGCAAATTTTGACAGAGCTGGTTATTTTTTTCAAAAACAGTGATTTGAAATCCTTTTTCACAAAGAAACCATGCCGCCAACATTCCGCTGATGTCACCGCCTACGATAGCGATTTTTTGTTTCATTTCGATGTAAGGATCGATTGTCACCGAAGAAAAACGATTTTGAGCGACCAGATAATTTTCCAAATGATGGATTGCCACGCTGCTGTCAATTTCTATACGTTTGCATACTTGTTCACAAGGCGCGGAGCAGGTTTTGGCAATGAGACGGGGAAAGAAACTTTGGGTTTGCCAAAGGCGCGCGGCCGTGGACAAGTCTTTTTTTCGCAGCGCGCGGATAATCCCTCGCATATCTACATGAAGCGGGCAGGCGGCGCCACACGCCGGGCGGTGTTCTTCCACGCATTGATTTTCTGTTTTTAAAATATCATTTACATCCATAGATTGTATCCCCACATTATTGTTAATAACCGATGTTCTTTATTACTTATTATTATATCATTATTTTGAGTTCTTGTCATTTTTCACTCATAAAATATTCTAATGAGTGAATGAGTTTTCTTTGATGGTTTGGAGTGCTTTTAGAGAGGTGTATAAACAACGAATCATATCCCCGAATGGGGATATGATTTGTTGTTTGATTTATTTTTATCTGTTTTTAGTTGTTTATTTCGGCATTGCCGCCAAAACTCTTTCAGGATAAGCCGGCAGTTCGCGTACACGCGCGCCGCAAGCGTTAAAGATAGCGTTGATGATGGAGCAGTGCGGACCCGCGGTGGTTACTTCGCCCACGCCGGAGCAGCCATAGGAGCTGTTCGGTCTCGGGGTTTCCGTGAAGCATACCTGCAAATCATCGGGAATCATATCGATGGTGGGGAATCCGCATTTCGCCAGTGTGGTCTGTTTCTTGAAGTCTTCAAAGTCTTCGGAAAGAGCCATACCGATGCCCTGCGCCATGCCGCCGTAGATTTGACCTTCTACAACGGTTCTGTTGCAGATTTTACCGACATCGTAAGCGCCAACCATCTTGGTAACTTGGGTTTTGCCGGTTTTCGTATCAACGATTACTTCGCTCAGGTAAGCGCCGTACATATAGGCCGGATACGGAGTGAACTGGAAGGTTTCCATATCGGCGGGGGTACAGCAGTCACCGGTGGACCATTCGCCAACCTGGTGTACTTCAATACCTTCAGCGATCATTTCGTCATAAGTTCTGAAAGTGCCGTCTTCTTTTCTCATGGCTTTCAGCAGGTTGGAGCAAGCTTCAAAGATGGCGTTACCAACCATTACCTGAGAACGAGAGCCGGCGGCGTTACCGGAGTTTTCGCATTTCGCGGTGTCGTTGGAGATCAACACAATATCTTCCGGACGCAGGTTCAATTCTTTCAGACCTTCCTGAACGGTTGCCAAAGCGCCCATGTCAGAACCCTGACCATGGTCTTCCCAAGTATTAAAGAGGGCGACTCTGCCGTCGGGCAGCAATTCAACCGCGGCTTGGGAAGTGTCGAAGCCGTCGTCACCGCAGCAGTAAATGCTGAGGGAGAGACCGACACCAAATTTCTTACCATCGGAGGTATCGAATTCGGCTTTTTTCTTCAACGCTTCATCATAATGAGGTTTCAGGAGATCCATCAATCCTTGGAGCACCAGTACGTCGGGTTTATTACCGGTGGTGGTGGTGGAGTTTTCATTATAAAGGTTTTTGTAACGGAATTCAAAGGCGTCAATGCCCAATTTTGCGGCCATTTCATCGACGATGGATTCACCGACGAAGTGACCCTGCGGGGCGCCGAACGCTCTCATCGCAGCACCATAGGCATGGTTGGTAAAGGTAATGGCGCCATGGCCATGGAAGCTGGGAATATCATAACCGCAGGTACAGAACTGAATCGGTTTTGTCAGCAACAAGTCACCGAATTCAGAGTAAGCACCGTGGTCCATCAACATGTCATGTTTTACAGCCAGCATTTTGCCGTCTTTGGTAGCACCCATTTTGATATGACCGAAAACAGGGGAACGTTTACCGGTGTAAACAATTTGCTGTTCCATGGTGAAATCAAGGAACACGGGTTTGCCGGTAGCCATTACGGCAACAGCCAAAATCGCTTCGATGGTGGGGCTCAGTTTATAACCGAAGGTGGCACCGACATTGTTCTGGATAATGCGGAGCTGATCTTCTTCCAAACCAACGCCTTCCATGATCATCCATCTGTGCATATATACACCGACAGATTTGGAGTGGATGGTAACACGGCCTTCTTCATCATAATAAGCATAGGCAACGTCCGGTTCCAAAACCAGATGGGGCTGTCTCTGGGTGTAGTAGTCGGCTTCAATGGTCACAACATCGTCACGAGCAAAGGTTTCTTCCGGATCGGGTCCTTTGATGATGTTTTGTTCGTAGAAGATGTTGGGGGTGCCGGGGTGAATTTCGATAGCGTCATCGGCTACTGCTTCACGGGCAGTCATATAAGCCGGCAGTTCTTCAATGTTCACAACAACTTTGTCAGCGGCGGCTCTGGCATGTTCTACAGTATCCGCGCAGACAATGGCAATAGCGTCGCCCAACTGGAAGATTTTTTCATCGCAGAGGATGGGGCGGTCTTTGGCATCGCCATAGTGATTGTCGGGGTAGAAAGCCAAACCGTCGATGCGGTTGGTGCCTTTTACGTCTTTGTGGGTCAATACCGCTTCCACGCCGGGCATTTTTTCCGCTTCGGAAGTATCGATGGACAAAATGTTGGCATGGTTTACTTTTGACTGAACCAGAGCGATTTGCAGTACACCCGGCGGCATTTTAATGCCGGTATCGGCACCGTAATCGAATGTACCGGTTACTTTGGCAACAGCGGACGGACGCGGGAAGTCAGTACCGAAAATTCTGCCGTCTTCGGGCATATGGAATTTCAGTTCTTCGATGTCCATTTCGCCGCGCATTACTTTGGCGGCGTCCATTACTGCGTCAACGATGGGTTTATAACCGGTGCAGCGGCAAGCATTACGGTTTTTCTTGAACCAATCGCGGACTTCCTGACGGGTGGGGTTCACATTCTGCTGCAACAGAGCATAAGCAGAAACGATGAAACCGGGGATACAGAATCCGCATTGAGCGGAGCCGTGTTTTACAAAAGCCTGTTGAATGGGATGCAGATGTTCCGGTGTGCCGATACCTTCCACAGTGGTGATTTCAGCGTTGTCAGCAACTTTGCTGATTTTGGTCATACAAGACCGAACAACTTGACCGTCCAAAATTACATTACAGATACCACACTGATTCAGACGACAGCCAACTTTAGTACCGGTCAGACCGAGCTGTTTTCTGATCACATCAACGAGCATTTCTTCTCCGGTCACCAGGACGTGAAGCTTCGCTCCATTGACTACAAGGTCTTTCTTGTAGAGTTTTTTCATTTCTACCATTCATTCATCCTCCTCTAATTTTCTCAATCGTTTTCAAATTATGCCAGCTTTGAAAATTCTTGAAAAGCCATATGATTGCCAGCCACGGAATCATATTTTTATCAACTATCACCGTGACTCCGGTGTAAGTTATACAAACTTTGTCCGTCAGTCGATGCCGGGGCACCCATGAGCGGAAAATAAATCAACAGCCTAATAAAGTCGGCTTATAATAAAGGAAATAAAAATAAAGTAAATTTATGATACAGGGAAAAAAGAAACCTGATGACAGGTGAGAGGAACGACACAAAAAGTTGTCAGAATATTCTAGTATCATATTATCTTAATAATACCCTATTTATTTCCGTTTTGTCAAACATTGATTTGTGCAAACTTGACAATTTTGGGCATAAAACATGGCGTCATCCATAATCAAGTATAACCATCTTTGACAAATTAGGCGAAGTTTTATATATTTGTTTGAATAAAACAATGCCTTTTCTATCAGAAAAATATAAAAATTTCAATATTCGCAAATATTTTTCACTTTTTCAGCAAAAAACAAGTACGCGGAGGAAGCCAAGAGACTTTTGGGGAAAAGAAATGATCTTTGCCTGAAATCCACAACAAGATTCTTTGGAAGAATGCGTGTTTTTCTTTGTGCTTGTTTCAAGGAAAGAGTTTTTTTCCCTTATTAACGGCTGAATCGTTTTTTATGATGAGGAAGAGGTTTTTTCTTGCAAAAAACAGAAAATCACTATATAATAAAAAAAATATCGTTTTTATCGTAAGTTTGGAAGTAAATTACAAAAGGGCAGGGAGTAATATGCCGAAACTAGAAATCATATTAGGAGATATTACAAAAGTTCGCGCGGATGCTATTGTCAATGCGGCGAATCGTTCTCTTTTGGGCGGCGGCGGTGTGGATGGCGCCATTCATCGTGCCGCTGGCAAAGAGTTGTTGGCGGAATGCCGTACTTTGGGCGGTTGTCAAACGGGGGAAGCCAAAATCACCAAAGGGTATCGTCTGCCGGCTGCTTATGTAATTCATACTCCCGGCCCTGTTTGGCACGGCGGGGTCACCCATGAGGCGGAATTATTGGCTGCTTGTTATCGTAGTTGTTTAAGATTGGCAGAAGCATACCATTGCCGTACTTTGGCGTTTCCTTCTATCAGCACCGGCGTCTACCGTTATCCGGTGGATCAGGCGGCGGTTATTGCAGTGCGTGAAATTAAACATCATTTGGCAGGGAACACAGGTTTGGATACCGTATATTTTGTTTGTTTTGATGAAAAAACCAAAAAG
This sequence comes from uncultured Peptococcaceae bacterium, assembly GCA_965149945.1. Taxonomy (GTDB): domain Bacteria; phylum Bacillota; class Dehalobacteriia; order UBA4068; family UBA4997; genus JAHZFN01. Next base: position 17,591 of record CBCTTQ010000022.1, read on the forward strand.
GCCTACGAGACTGCTTTAGCGGAATGGAAGGATCGTTACAAAGCATAGAAACAAGAGTGTGAATCGAGAAAGCGATAAAGCGAAAAGGGAAAATAACACGGAATAATAGGAAAGAAATCATAACAATTTGATTGGTTGTGAGGGAATTGGTAAAATGCTGAAAATGAGACTGGCGACGCCGGAAGACGCAGAACGAATTTTGGAAATTTACACTCCCTATGTATTAAAGACCGCGGTAACTTTTGAAACTGAGCCGCCAGACCTTTCGGAAATTCAACGCCGCATCAGAACGGTATCGGCGGTGTATCCTTATTTGGTTTGTGAGTTGAACGGGCGAGTGATTGCTTATGCCTATGCTCATCGCTATTTGGAAAGGGCAGCTTATGAATGGAGCGCGGAACTTTCTGTTTATGTGGAAGAAGCGTACTGTCAGCATTTTTCTATCGGAACTGCTTTGTATACAGCGTTACGGGATATTTTGGCGCGTCAGAACGTGCAAAACCTTTATGCGTTGGTTTCCGGTGAAAATAAAAAAAGTATTGCTTTACATAAAAAGATCGGGTTTCGAAAAATTGCCGTATATGAACAGATAGCGTATAAACGAAACTGTTGGCATGACGTGGTGGTATTTCAGATGCTTTTAGGCGAGCATCAAAATCCTCCTTCGGCGTTGGTTCCGTTGCCGAGCCTGAATGATGGCGAAGTTGAGAAAATTTTGCGTCGTTGTCAGTCTTTGCTGAAAATGAATGGAACAGTTTTTCGGAGGCGCTGAAGATTGCTCCGTAAATTTTTTTTGTCACATTTTGGTCCGTTTAGATTCCGGAAAATTCGGCAGAATAAAACCTGGAGGTGAAGACGGATGAAGAAAAAAACAGCAGGAATGATTGCTGCCGGCATCGGAGTCGGAGCCGCTGTCGGTATGGCCGCTATGCACAGAACCAGAAACACCAGAATGGCGCATAAAGCATATCGGGGTGTCATTGGCATGAAAGATGAGTTCGCCGATGAATTGGGACAAATGGCAAAACGCGCCGGCAGAACCATGATCAAAGTCGGCAGAACCATGGATCGCATTTCCCGATAAAACGAGGTTTTGGCAACAAGGAAAATGTCAGTCAGTTTTTTTTGTGACAAATGAATGAAGCGCGGGGAAAAGGGACGGAGAATTTCCGTCCTTTTTCTTTTTATGAAGGGGCGGCACGGCGGAAAACTTTGGTAAAATTCAGGAAAAGCTGTTGAAAAACTGGTTATTTAGCAAGGTCTGTGGTATAATTATTATGGTATACTTGCAAATAAGCAAAAAAATAAATGGAGAGGGAATCATGGTTCAATATAAAATTAGAACAGAAAAAGAATTGCGTGACAGTTTTCTGCGGTTTTTTGCGGAAAAAGGTCATACTATTGTACCAAGCGCCAGTTTGGTACCGCATAATGATCCGTCGTTGCTTTTTGTGAATGCGGGGATGGTTCAGTTTAAAGAAGTTTTTTTGGGTTTGGAAACCAGGCCTTATCAAAGAGCGGTCTCTGTGCAAAAATGTGTACGGGCGGGCGGCAAACATAACGACTTGGATACGGTGGGCAGAACGGCTCGCCATCATACATTTTTTGAAATGCTGGGAAATTTTTCCTTGGGAGATTATTTTAAAAAAGACGCTATTTCTTATGCCTGGGAATTTATTACGGAAGTTTTGGGATTGCCGGCGGAACGCTTGTACGCGACCTATTACCGTTCCGATACGGAAGCCAGAGATCTTTGGTTAGAAATCAGCGGTTTGCCGGAAGATCATATTTTGCCCATGGGGGAAAAAGATAATTTTTGGCAGATGGGAGAGACCGGTCCCTGCGGTCCTTGCAGTGAGATTTTCTTCGATCGGGGTGAAAAATATACCTGTGATGCGCCGGAATGCGGGTTGGGTAAATGTGACTGTGACCGTTGGATGGAAATCTGGAATCTGGTGTTCATGGAGTACAATCGGGATGAAAACGGCAAGTTGACTCCTTTGCCTAACCCCAATATTGATACAGGCATGGGTTTGGAACGGGTTGCTTCCATTTTACAGGATGTGGACAGCAATTATGAAATTGAATCCATGCGCAGATACATCACTTTTTTGGAAGAAAAAACCGGTATTTCGTATCAAAAAGGAACAGAAGGATTGCCGTTTCGGGTGATTGCGGACCATATTCGTTCTTGCGTGTTTTTGATTGGCGACGGGGTTATCCCCGCCAATGACGGTCGCAACTATGTGTTGAGACGAATTTTGCGACGGGCAGTACGTTACGGTAAAAATCTTGGTCTGGACAAGCCCTTCTTGCATGAAATGGTGCCTTTGGTAGTAGAACTGATGGGCGACGCCTATCCTGAAATCAAAGAGCAGCAACGTTATATTGAAAAGGTGATTTTGAGCGAAGAAGAACGCTTTATGGGGACGATTTCCGACGGACTGGAAATGGTAACCAACATCATCAAACAAATGAAAAGTAAGGGCAGCACGGTGTTTGACGGGGAACAGGCGTTCGTTTTGTATGATACGTATGGATTCCCTATTGATTTGACTAATGACATTTTGGAAGAGCAAGGATTCAAGTTGGATCGGGAAGGCTTTCGAAGAGCATTAGACGCTCAGAAAAAACGAGCAAAGGCTGCCGGTCAGAAGATCAAAGATGTGGCGGGAATGCAGCGTCTGACAAAGATGTTGAAAGATATTCCTCCGACAGAATTTGTCGGTTATGAGGAACTGAGCGGAGAGGCACAAGTGCTGGCATTGATCTTGGATCAAAAAGAGCTTGTAGATTCTTTTTCGGGCGGTGACGGCGGCTATTTGGTGACGGATCGTTCTTATTTCTACGGAGAAGGCGGCGGTCAGGAAAGTGATACCGGCGTCATCCTTTTCGGGGATCTGGAAATGTATGTGGATGATGTCAAAAAACTCCCTAACGGCATTTATCTCCATCGTTGTCTTTTGCGAAAAGGCAACATTCGAGTAAAGGATCGTTGTTTGATGAAAGTGTATGCCGAACGGAGGGCCCGCATCGCCAGAAATCATACTGCTACCCATCTGTTGCAGCAAATTTTGCGTCAGGTGTTGGGAGATCATGTGAAACAGGCGGGTTCTTTGGTTACTTCGGAGCGCTTACGTTTTGACTTCACTCATATGACGCCGCTATCTTCCACGGAGTTGGATGTTGTGGAAGGGTTGGTTAATGAGCTGATTTTGAAAGATTTGGATGTGGTGGTCAGAACCATGTCCCGGGAAGAAAGTGAAAAACGCGGCGCTTTGGCTTTCTTCGGTGATAAATACGGGGATCAAGTGCGCACTGTTTCTATTAATGGTAAAATGGAACTTTGCTGCGGAACTCATTGCCAGTATACAGGAGAAATCGGTTCCTTTAAAATTGTTTCTGAAAGCGGTGTCGGTGCCGGCGTTCGGCGCATTGAAGCCATCACCGGGGACGCGGTGGGCAAGTTCATGAACAGCCGTTTGGAAACCTTGTTCCAAGCGTCCGGTCTGTTAAAATCCGTTTGGTCGGAAATTCCGGAACGAATTCGGGATTTGCAGGAAACACTGAAAGAAAAGGAACGGGAAATCAAACGCTTAAAACAGGAAATTAACCGACTGTCCATGGGCGATCCTTTAGATAATGCCAAAGAAATCAGTGGTGTGAAGGTGATTGCTCAGGTGGTGGAAGCGGATAATATGGATAGTTTGCGGCAAACATTGGATGTGCTGAAAGATAAACTCGGCAGTGGGGCGGTGGTATTAGCTGCCAAAAACGGTGAAAAAGTGATGTTGGTTGCCGGAGTGACAAAGGATATCGCCAACAAACCGTTACATGCCGGAAAAATTGTTAAGGCGGCGGCGCAAGCCTGCGGCGGTGGGGGCGGCGGACGTCCGGATATGGCTCAGGCAGGCGGCAAGGATGTCGGCAAAATCCAAGAGGCTATTGACGCGGCATTGGCTTCTATCACGGAACAATTGTCGTAACAGGAAACGGTTCGATACGGAGGTGTTTTGCAATGACGGAAAACAATATGGAAAATACCATGTATTTTAATATGAACAAGGATGAAGAGTTGAATCCTCATGATGTGTTACTTACCGTTTATCAAGCGCTGGAAGAAAAGGGTTATAACTCCATCAATCAACTGGTGGGGTATCTGATTTCCGGCGATCCCGCCTATATCACCAGTTATAAACAGGCAAGAAGCTTAATTCGGCGGGTGGAACGAGATGATTTGATTGAGGAATTGGTCAAATATTACGTGCAGGACTTTCAAAAATTTTAAACATTTATAAGGATGGCAAAGATGCGATTAATGGGATTGGACATCGGGGACAGAACCATCGGTGTCGCGGTCAGTGATTTGATGGGCTGGACTGCCCAGGGGGTCACAACGATTCACCGCAAAAGTTTGGAATATGATCTGGCTGAATTGGAAAAGCTGATAAAAGAGTATCAGGTGGAAGCGTTGGTACTGGGACTGCCTTTGAACATGGATGGCAGTAGCGGCGCGGCAGTGGAAAAGGTCAGAAAAATGGCAGAAAGTCTGACCCAGCGTTTTTCTCTGCCCCTCTATTATCAAGATGAGCGGTTGTCCACCGTTTCGGCACACCGTGCCTTGCTGGAGGGCGATGTTTCTCGTAAAGGTCGAAAAAAGGTGGTGGACAAGCTGGCGGCGGTGTTCATTTTGCAGACGTATTTGGATAATCCCAGTACAGTGAAATAAATTTATGTTGAAAACCGAAAATGAGGTGGTATCATGACAGAAAAAAACAACACGGGAGCTCCAAATCCCGCTAATGAAGAAATGCAGGAACATGTAGTCAATGACATTATTACCCTGATTGACGAAGACGATAACAATATTGATTTCCGTTTGGTGGATGTAATGGAATTGAATGGGCAAAAGTATGCTGTTTTGCAACCCTGCGATTTGAAGGTCGCCGGTGGAGAACTACAGGAAGATGAAGCGGTGATTTTCCGCTTGGATAAGGATGAAAACGGTGAGGATGTTTTTGCCTATATTGAAGATGACGCGGAATGGGATCTTGTTGTTAATACCTATAACGATTTGATTGAAACAGAAAACTAAAAGGCTGTTTTTATCCCGCAGCACAGCAACCGCTGCGGGATTTTTTTTGTTGTTTTGAGTGACCGGAAATTTTTTTAAGGATATTTACAGAATATCCTGCTGGGTGCTATAATAATAAACGGTTATAGAATTCTAGAAAACCCGTTATGATCGCCGACTGAAAGTCGCACTTTGCGGAATAGAAATTTAGGAAATTGGGGAATGCAGAATGAATACGCAGGAATTGAAAAATCTGGCAGTGGAAAGCGCCAAAATTTATGACGAATATCTGCGGCAAAATGCCAAAGGTCTGGAACGAATTTCCGTTCAGAAAGTTGAATTTGTTGATAATTTTGTACAATTGTCGATCTATTCTCCTATTCGATTTCCCGAAAAAATAGAAATTGAGATCAGCGGTGTGCATTACGATAAGCAAGATATTCGGGTGATTCAGTTTGATCAGGAAGAAAACACCATTTTGCTGTTGCCGAGGATCACGCTAAAATCGCTGTTTTATAAAGTAGAAGCCAAAGATATCAAGGTGGTAGTCGATTTGCGAGAACAAGTGATGCAAGTCGGTCGTTGGTTTGAACGTTTGGATGGGGAGCTTTGTTTGCCGAATCAAATGCCGGAGTTGGATTTTGAGCTGGAATACAGTAACAGTCTTTCCGAAAAACAAAAACAGATGGAAGAGGGTGTTTTTCAGCATCCCTTTACTTTTCTTTGGGGGGAACGAGGCGCCGTGAAAACCTTTGCTGTTTTGGCGGATTGCATCATGAATTATGTACGCAATGAGAAAAAGGTGATTATTACCGCACCTACCAATGAGGCTTTGGACAGGACGCTTTCCTATGTTTTGGAAATTTTAAAAAGGGAACATTTCCCGTTAAAACGGGCGCTGCGATTGGGGCTGCCGACACAAAAATTTGCCAAACGATATCATGATGCCTGTGAGTTTTCGGGAATTGACCGCATGGTTTCGGGAATGGAGTCTCGTATCAAGACGTTGGAGGAAGCCTATGAGTTTTTTTCCTACTATCAGCAGTATGAAAAATTGAAAACGCATTTCGCTGAATTATTTCAAAAGTTGGAAGACGTCTATCAGTACAAAAAAGAAGTGTTCGAGCTGTTGAAGGAAACGGAGGAATCCTGGAAAGAGAAGGATTTTAAACGGCAGCGTCTGAACCGAGATGTAAAAGATTTAAATAAAAACATTTTAAAGAAAGAAGATGAAATTGCTCGTTACCGTTCGAATCGGATGAAGTTTCTGATTCGTACTAAGTTGGAGGAGGCAGAAGCCAACCGCGATCAATTGCGGCAAGAGTTGGAAACACGTAACCACCGTGTGGAAGAGTTGGATTATGAGTTAAACTTGTTGACATTGCGTAAGGATCAGCTTAACCGCGCTTATGTCAGTGATCAGCGAGATCAAATGTATCTTAATGATTTGCGGCGTTTGGCGGAGTTTGATATTGATTTGTCGCGCTTGATGCAAAGTATCAACGAAAAAAATTATTCAGAACGCAAGGAAAAACTAATCAAAATTATGGCGGCTTATGACAATGTGATGAAAGAGCGGGGTAGAAAGTACCATACCTATCGGGATTTGCCGTTGGAACAAATGTTGAGCAAAATCAACACTTTGACCGCCGAACGGAGCAATTTGGTGAAAATGAGTACCGTCGAGAGGGCAAAAGAAGTTTTGATTGTGGCTGCTCCCATCGATACTTTTTTGGCAAGGATTGCCGATCATGAGGAGGTGTTAGGTACAGACGCGCGACACATTTTCATGGAAGAAGCCGGTAATTGTCCGGTGATTAAAGGACTTGCTCTGCTGCGAAAAAAAATCCCCATTACTTTGGTTGGGGACTATTCTCAGCAGGAGCTGATCTGTGAAATGAGCCATAATGAGATGTTGGAGAAAGAACATCAGCCCGTGGTATTATGGGCGCAATCGGTTCTACACATTGAAGAATTAGTGGATGGTACTTTTGAAGATTTTTTTGCAGCCTATATGAAAGAGCAGGAGGCTCCTTACGAGCAATTGGTAGTGCTATAAAAACTTTAAAATTTCTTTATTCTACCTTATTATAATAATAAAATGTTTATCGGGGAAGAACGGTTGATTTGGTTTGTTTGCGCGGCGCGTTTCTGTTAAGGAAGAAGCGCCGCATAAGAAAAAATTGAAAAACGCGAAAATCTCTTTCTGTGAAAGGAGCAGCTTCAAAAAAAGATTTCGTAAATATTTGGCAGAAAAGTCTTGTATTCGCGGTCTTTCTGTGATATACTAGATATTGCCCCATGTATATGGGGTTCTTTAGATTGCATTGATTAGGATGAAGAATATAGGAGGTGTCGCAAATGCGGGTAGCTGTAACCCTGGCATGCGGTGAATGCAAGAATCGTAATTATATTACAACAAAAAACAAAAAGAACACTCCGGATCGTATTGAATTGAAAAAATATTGTCCTCATTGCAGAAAACATACTGCACATAAGGAAACTAAATAAAGCCATTTGAAGGCGTAAGGATGTGAGATCGAATGGCTGAAGAGAAGAAAAAACCTGGTCGTCTTGCCAGAGCGCAAGCACAGGCGCAAGCTAGAAGCAAAAAGAAAAAAGGAAACTTTTTTAAAGAAACCTGGTCGGAGTTGAAAAAAGTCCATTGGCCTACCAAACAAACGGTTGTTAAGTATACGTTGGTTGTTTTGGTCTTTGTGCTGATTATGGGCGTTCTGGTATGGTGCGTTGACAAAGTATTTGACTTTGGTGTTTCTTCCCTGATTGACCGTGAAGTTGCTGCTCAGGAAGAAACAGTAGATAGCACCGCGACGGATGATGCCGTTTCTTCCACAGATGCGGGTACAACGGATACCGGTACTGATGACGCTAATGCTGGCACCTCGGAAACGGACGGAGGCAGCACGGGTGATGCGGCCGAAACCACTGCCGATACACAAGAAACCACAGAAAACAATTAACCGGCTAAGGGGTTTTTAATATGGCAAAAGAATGGTATGTGATTCATACTTATTCCGGATATGAAAACAAAGTAAAAGCAAACCTGGAAAAACGTGTAGAAACCATGAATATGGAAGATTACATTTTCAGAGTGATCGTGCCGATGGAGGATGAGATTTCTGTTAAAGAAGACGGACAAAAGAAGATTGTCCAGCGGAAAGTTTTTCCCGGTTATGTTTTGGTCGAAATGGATTTGACCGATACAGCTTGGTATGTTGTGAGAAACACGACCGGTGTGACAGGATTTGTGGGCGCCGGTTCCAAACCTGTACCGCTGACCGAGGAAGAAGTATCCAAGATTTTGAATGATATGGGTGTGAACGAAAAAAAATCCTACAAGATCAATTTTGAGGTGGGGGATACCGTGCGTATCAAAAACGGTCCCTTTGACGGATTTGTCGGCACTGTTCAAGAAGTGGATATGGAAAAAGGAAAAGTAAAGGTACTGGTTTCAGGATTTGGTCGAGATACCACAGTTGAGTTGGATTATCCGCAGGTAGAAAAAGCCGATGCTTAATTTAGGGGTTTTCCAAGGGCCTTCGGTCTTTGGTTAGTGGGAGGAACAAAGCAGTTTCCTTGTTCCGCCGAACCACATTGATAAATAGGAGGAATTTAAAATGGCAAGTAAAAAGGTGATGGCAATTGTTAAATTGCAAATCCCTGCTGGTAAAGCAAACCCGGCGCCACCGGTTGGTCCCGCTTTGGGGCAGCACGGGGTAAACATCATGGGTTTCTGTAAGGAATTCAATGACAAAACCAAAAATGAAGGGGATATGATCATTCCGGCAGAAATTACAATCTACGAAGATCGCTCCTTTACCTTTGTTTTGAAAACACCGCCCGCTGCGGTGCTGTTGAAAAAAGCCGCCGGTATTCCGAAAGGCTCCGGTGTTCCAAACAGAACCAAGGTTGCGACTATTGGCAGAGATAAAATTCAGGAAATCGCAGAAAAGAAAATGCCTGACCTGAATGCGGCCACTGTAGAAGCCGCCATGCGCATGATTGAAGGCACAGCCAGAAGCATGGGCATTGTTGTAGAAGATTAAAAGACTGGGCGGGTACACCGCGCTTTGATTAATGTGGGAGGAGTATACTATAGGTAAACTTCGTCTGACCACAAAGGAGGTTATGATATGCCAAAACACGGCAAAAAATATACAGAGAGCGCGAAAGCGTTTGACCGTCATGCGGTCTACACAGTAAGCGAAGCTTTTGATTTGGTAAAAGCGGGCTGCAAAGCAAATTTTGATGAAACCATTGAAGTGGCGGTTCGTTTGAATTTGGACCCCCGCCAAGCGGATCAGCAAATTCGCGGCGCCATTGTTTTGCCCAATGGTACCGGCGTGACCAGCAAAGTATTGGTTTTCGCCAAAGGTGAAAAAGCCAAAGAAGCCGAAGCCGCCGGCGCTGATTATGTGGGCGCGGAAGAAATGGTTGCGAAGATCAAAGATGGCTGGTTGGATTTTGACGTGGCTATTGCTACTCCTGATATGATGGGTGTAGTAGGGAAAATCGGTAGAATTTTGGGTCCCAAAGGCTTGATGCCGAACCCCAAAACCGGTACCGTAACCATGGACGTGACCAAGGCGATTAATGATTCCAAAGCCGGTAAAGTAGAATATCGTTTGGACAAAGCCGCCAATGTACACAGCCGCATCGGCAAAGCGTCTTTCGATAAAGAAAAGCTCATTGGCAACTATACCGCTCTGTTGGATACTATCATCAAGGTAAAACCGGCAGCAGCCAAAGGTCAGTATATCAAAAACATTACCGTGACTTCTACCATGGGTCCCGGTGTCAAAATTAATCCGTTAAAACCTTTAGAATAAGCTTGCATCTACGATACAAATCGTGTATAATAGAGTTGCTGTTTAAATTGAATCATCAATTGCCAAAGACAGCCGGTACATTTGTTTAATGGTTCGCCGCCGGCCGAGGTGATGTTTTCATTTTTTGTAATGAAGCTTCGGCTCCTTGTGTCTTGGCATAAGGAGCTTTTTTGCTCCCTGATTATGATTTCAAATTAAGTGAACCGATTAATATAAAGGAGGTGTAATAGTGGATAAGAAACCTCAATTAGTGGAAAAAGAAAATAAAGTCGCTGAGTTGCAGAGTTGGATTCAGGAAAGCCAAGGGGTCATCTTGGCTGATTATCGCGGTCTGACTGTGGCAGAAGTGACTGATCTCCGTGCCCAACTGCGCAATGCGGACATCGGTTATCGAGTAGCCAAAAACACATTGATCAAGCGGGCTGCCAATAATTTGGAAATTACGGATTTTGACCCCTATTTGGAAGGTCCTACTGCTATTGCGTATGCACAGGATCCTGTCGCTTTGTGCAAGATTCTTGTGGAATTTTCTGAAAAGCACAAAGCTTTGGAAGTAAAAGCGGGCTATGTGGACGGTCAGTTTGCTGATGTAACGATGATTACCAGTTTAGCGAAACTGCCTTCCAGAGAAGTGCTCTTGGGCAGATTGCTGGGCTCCATGCAATCCTCGTTGTATGGTTTTGTTCGCGCTATTGACGCCATCAAAACCAAACTGGAAGAAGGCGCGCCTGCGGACGCGGCTCCGGAAGTTGCCGCGGCGGAAGCTCCTGCGGAAGAAACTCCCGCTGAATAATGTGGGATCCATACAAAAATATGATTAAAGAAAGAATGAGGTGTTTATCATATGTCTAAAATTGATGAATTGATTGAGATCGTGAAAGGTATGACGATCCTCGAATTGGCTGACGCTGTAAAGGCTTTTGAAGAAGAATTCGGTGTATCCGCCGCTCCTGTAGCGGTTGCCGGCGCTGTTGCTGCTGATGCGGCTGCCGCCCCCGCTGATGAAAAAACCGATTTTGATGTTGTTTTGGCTTCTGTTGGCGATAAGAAAGTCAATGTTATTAAAGTGGTTCGTGAAATCACCGGTTTGGGTCTGAAAGACGCCAAAGCTTTGGTTGACAGCGCTCCCGCTCCGATCAAAGAAGGTGTTTCCAAAGAAGATGCGGACGAAATGAAAGCGAAATTGGAAGAAGCCGGCGCTACTGTAGAATTGAAATAGTTCTTTGGTCGCGAGAAAACAAACACGGGCAGATGTGTATCTGCCCGTGTTCTTTTTTATATCTTTGAAAAAAATAAGTCTCCGAAGAAAATTTTTTTAGAGATGATAACGATTTCTCGCGGCTTTGAAGAAAATTCGAATAAATTAACCAAAGGTGTGCAAAATTCCGGCAGACCAATGGAACAAAGGCGCGCACCGTTGCTCCAAAGATTGGGAATTTAAGAAGCGCTCTTTCGGATTTAGAAGGGGCTGTAAAATGGTTTTGTCCAGCGGATCTGTCAGAACTTTCCAAAGAGCGACCTTGCTTGGGGGATAAGGATGTCCTTCCAGGACACATTTGATTTGTAACAGATAAAAGCCGCTTTTGTATAGGGGCAACAGCTGCTCCGGGGAACCTTTCTGCAAAAAAAGATGGGTGCAGCTATGATACAAGGAGCAGGCGCCGGCGATGAGACTTTTTCTCAAAATTTCTTCCGAGAAAGTCGGCATCATCGTTTCCAGATTTCCTAACAGGGGGATGGTATCATGATAAAACTGAAATAATTCCAAAATATTCCAGGCGAGTAATTCTTCCTTTCCGGCGGTAAAACCGCAAATTTTTTCACGATTTGGGAGTGTATCCAAGAGTTTTTGATAACGCGTCAAATCAGAAAAGGATAAACGATCCAAAATCAGCACCACATCCAGATCACTTTCCGGGGTAGCTTCTTTTCTGGCCTGACTACCCTGCAATCCCAGAAAACAAATGCGTTCTTTCCCGAATGTCTGGATGACTTTTTCTTGATACTTTTGCAGCCATTTTTGAATTTTCATGGGAGCCTCCTTTTTCGCATACGATGAGATATCCAGTTTAGCACAAATGGTTCTTTTTGTAAAGCTTTTTATTCTTGGAAGCGGGGGCAGTATTTTCCCTTCAGGGGTTACTTTTATCGCTACATTTTGTTATAATAAGAATTGTGATAGTCTGATCGCGGGAGGGATTAATATGCGGAAAAAACGAATCACATTACTCAGCTTATTATTATCGGGGGCGATGGTGTTGTCGGGCGCTTTGCCTGCATTTGCTCTCAATCCGTCCTATTCCAGTGTATTTTCCATTGGAGAAGGAACCTCGTATTATCAGCTGGAAGGAAGTAATGATTCCGGCTTGCAAAGTGTCAATTATGTGGAATATCAACCGAACTCCGGTGTAACGCCCATGATTGCTTACGGCAATCATTTGTACGGCAAATCGACCATTACATACATTGCGAATTTTTTGGAACAGCAGGGAATGGAAGTGATTGCCGGAATTAACGCTGATTTCTTCGATACGGCGACGGGACTGCCCATCGGAATCGTCATCGATAACGGTGTATTTGTCAGCTCTAACCAAGGTTATCCCGCTATTGGCTTTAAAGCGGATGGTTCTGCTATCATCGGTACACCTGCCAATGCGATGTATTTAGAAGGCGAAAACGGAAACACGCTGCGGGTAAACAGTTTTAATAAAACGCGTACCAAATATTCCGTATGTCTGCTGGATGAAAATTTCGGTACCACCACCAAAACCACTACCGCGGGTACCAATGTAATTTTAGAGCGGGTGGATAATGAAGAATTGGCAGTAAATGATGAAATAACCATGCGGGTGGTTTCCATTACGAAAAATACAACAGAATCCCCCGCCATCGGCAGCAACCAGATGGTGCTGACCGCTTCTAATGATTGCCAGACCGATATTTCCACGCCATTTGCAGTAGGGGAACAAGTGTCTTTCCGTGTAAACGCGGAAAATCATGATTGGGACGACGTGTTGTACGCGGTAGGCGGAAAAGTAATGTTGAATAACGGTGTGGTGGATACTACAGGAAATCCCACCGGCACCCATCCCCGTTCTGCTGTCGGTATCAAGGCCGATGGCACTGTAGTCTTGTATGAAGTTGACGGTCGCCAGAGTGGTTTCAGCGCCGGCATGACCATGAGTCAGTTGGCGCAGGAATTGCTGGATTTGGGTTGTGTGGATGCTATCAATTTGGATGGCGGCGGTTCCTCCGCAATGATTATTCAGAAAACCGGAGAAGAAGAGTACGGAGTGGTTAATTCTCCTTCTGACGGCAGCTTACGCCAGTGTGCTAATTATATTATGCTGGTGAACAATCGCGGCAAAACAGGGGAGATTGCCCATTTGGGAATTTATCCGGAATATAAGTATATGATGAAAAACAGCAGCATCACCCTATCGGTGAAAGGGGCGGATTCGGGCTATTATGCGGTAGCGGCTCCTGCGGATGTGAATTATTCCATTACCAAAGGTACCGGTAATCTCTCCGGCAATATCTTGACTGCCGGCAGTAACAATGGTGTCATCACTGTAAGAGCTGAAAGCGGTAACGCGGTCGGCAGTCAGAATGTTTATGTGGTGGCGGGGGTGAATAATATGACGGTGGCAAAGAAGGGCAGCGCCTCCGCGACTACTTCCCTCAGTGTCGGCACGGGAGAAAAGGTGGATCTTGATGTGCTTTCTGCTACGTATAACGCCAAAAGTGTAAAAACCAGTGATCGTTCCGTTACTTGGGACAGTACCATTGGAACAATCGATGAAGAGGGAGTGTTTACAGCGGGAAATACCAGCGGCAGCGGTGTGATTACCGCCACCTACGGCAATTGTGTCAAAACCATTTCGGTAACTGTAAAGCAAGAAGGGTTGGTAAGCAATGAGCAGGATATTCTGGTCTCGGGATTTGAAAAGACAACTGACTTCCGAAACAGCGGTGGTAGTTTGGCGTTGAACGCCGCCTATGGTAATGTTCATAATGGCAGACAAGCACTGGCAGTCGGCTATACGGAGGGAAATTCGGTAACTCTTTCTTATACAGGTTCCCAAGGTGCGGTAGCCGGCACGGCAAGAATTTATGCTTGGTTGAAAGGGAATCATGATGTGAAAGTGACCGCTACTTTTTCCGATGCTCAAGGTAATCAGTTGACAGCGGAAATGAGCAATGGCTTAAATGATACGGAATATATCAATTGCTCTGCTAATATTCCTGATGGTGCGGAAACTTTTACCGGGTTGATTTTGACGCCTGCCAATGGACAGTCGGGAACTGTTTATATGGATCAAATCGTCATGAGCAGTATGGCCTCAGCTGATACGGATTATCCGGTGATTCGATTTACCAGCTATCCGCAGACTGTATCTGTCGGTCAGGGCGCTTCCTTTATTGTTAACATCAGTGATGACAAAGGCATCACTTCCGTTGCTAAAGAAAACATTCAAGCCTATGTGGATGGGAAAGCGATCGGTTTTACCAGCAATGCCCAAACGGGAAATATTGCCTTTAATACTACCGGTTTGAGCGCCGGATTGCATCGTGTTACGGTGGAAGCGTCTGATGTATTCGGAAATCTCAGTCGCGAATCGGTTGAGGTGATTGCGGGTACCGCGACTACTCCGTTTGTAGATGTGGGCAACAATTGGTCTACGCCCTATATCGGTTTTGTGGCGGAACAAGGAATTGTTCAGGGAGAAGTAAAGAACGGTCAATCTTATTTTAATCCCAAGAGAAATTTGACACGGGCGGAGTTTGCTGTGATTATGGCTCGTTATCTGGATTTAGATGGCGGAGGCGCTGTTCCTTACGTTGATCAATCAGAAATTAAAAGTTGGGCGGCGGATGCTGTTTCCGCTTTATATGATGCCGGTATTATGACCGGTACGGAAGTGAACGGTAAGTTGTATTTCTATCCGACGAATTCTATCAGCCGTCAGGAAGTGATGACGGTGATCAGTCGTTCTTTGCAAAAGGGATATCAGGTAACGGCCCATCAATTCAGTGATCTGTCTTCTATTCCGGCTTGGTCTTTGCCCCATATCAATCAATTGGTATCCATGGGAATTGTGACCGGTTATGAAGATGGCAGTATTGCGCCGAAAAAATCCATCACACGGGCGGAAATTGCTAAAGTGATCAGCGGATTGTATTAATCGATAGGATAAAAATCGATTGTCGAAAACCCGTAAGGGTTTTCGACAGCGAATTTTTTGTGAGGAAGGAAAAGTAAATTAGAGGTGGAAACTATGACGAAAACGGGAAAACAAAGCATTCTGATTGCTTTGGGAATTATTTGCATTGCAATGATTTCCAGAGCGCCTATTACGGGTGTTGGATCTGTCATTGACTTCATTAAAGAAGATTTACTTATTGGCAATGGGATGGCAGGGATGATTACCACTATTCCTTTGCTGATTTTTGCGGTTTTTTCACCATTTGTCAGTGGATTCAGCAAAAAGGTTGGTATGGCGCGATTGATGGTATTTGGCGTGCTTATGGTTGTATTGGGTGTTTTGGTACGTTCTTATGCTGGAGCTGCCGGTCTTTTTCTTGGAACTGCAGTGATTGGTGTGGGGATTGCTATGGCCAATGTATTGGTTCCAGCTATTATTAAATTGAAATTTCCTTTAAAGGTAGGTCTTTTTACAGGGCTGTATACTACTTTTATGGGAGTGACTTCCAGCATTGCGGCCGGTTTCAGCGCTCCTTTAGCGGATCAATACGGCTGGGGATGGGAAAATGTATTGGCGGTTTGGGCTGTAGTGGCTTTTCTTGTTTTATTGGTTTGGCTGCCGCAATGCGGTGATCAAAAAGAGTGGGGGAAAAGCTCCGCGGCAGTGAAAAAACAAAAAAAATCCAAAAGTGTGTTTCGCAGTTCTTTATCCTGGTTTGTGGCTTTTTTCATGGGACTGCAATCCATTTTGTTTTACGCTTTCGTTGCCTGGCTGCCCACTATCGTCATGTTTAAAGGTTACACTTTGGAAACGGCAGGATATTTTGCTTTGTTATACCAAATCATTTGTATCCCGGCATCTTTTGTCACTCCGATTTTCTGTGATAAATATAAAGATCAACGTATTTTAACTTTGGTGGTGGCGTTGATTTATTTACTTGGCATGATTATGTTTCTTTTCGCGGAAGGAGCGGCATTGCTGTCGGTGGCTATCATTTTGTGCGGTATTGGCAGCGGAGCCGCGATCAGTTTGGCATTGGCTTTTATGGCGTTGCGAGCAGCGGATCCTGTTCAAGCATCTTCCCTTTCCGGCATGGCGCAGTCTATTGGGTATTTATTGGCTGCTCCCGCGACAACCATTATGGGATATTTGTTTGATTTGACCCAAACATGGAATATTCCGATTATTTGTTTGATTGTCGTAACGGCGCTTTGGCTTTTGGTGGGGATGAAAGCCGGCCAAGACAAAAAAATATTCGATTGATGAAAAATCCGGTGCAAAGCATATCGTGTTGATTTTTGGAAAAGAGCGGAAAGCGTTTTTTTTGAACAGCAGAGGAGGAGAACAGTGCGAGAAGAATATGATTTCGGAGTTTGTCAAAGTGTAGCGATTCACGCAGACGTGGTGGAAAAAGTACGAGGCTCTTTACAATCGGACGCGGTGTTGTCGGAAATGGCAGATCTTTTCAAAGCGATGAGTGATCCGACTCGTTTAAAAATTATTAACGCGCTTTTGGTTCGAGAAATGTGTGTTTGTGATTTGACTGCTTTGCTGAATTTGACACAACCGGCTGTTTCTCATCATTTGAAGGCGTTGCGTCAGACGCGCCTGGTGAAATTTCGACGAGAAGGCAAAGCGGCATATTATTCGTTGGATGATGACCATATTCAACTATTATTTGATCAATGCCATACCCATGTGATGGAAGAACGATGATATGACGGTCTTCGCTGTTACAAATTTGCAGATAAGGAGACTTTGGGCAACAAAAAAATGTTGAAATGGAAAAAGGAGCATTTATTTTTCAATAAATGCTCCTTTTTCGGAAAAATAGGAATAGGGTATAGGAAAAGAAGTTGATAGAGTCAAATAGATATGCGGTCAAAATCGGAAAAACTGACCGTGTAAAAACATTTAGGCGGCATCGATGGTAGCTACAAGGATGGTAATATCATCCCGCAGCCGACCGCCGGAAATGGTAATGGCTTTGTTTAAGAGATATTCCGCCATTTGCTGTGGATCAGTGATATCTGATTCCGCCAGCAAAGAAGTGAGCCAATTTAAATCAGTTTTATTATCCGCGTCTAGGAGCCCATCACTGGCGAGAATGATCATATCACCGTTGGTAAGGTGCTCTCTGGAAATGGATTTCTCTACATTTTGTAACATGCCCACAGGCAAGCTGCTGCTTTTAATCACTTTCACTTTATGTTGCTTTTTGATGAAACTGGGAGCGGCTCCTGTTTTGATAAAATCCGCCGTACTATCATATAAATCAATAAAACACATATCCAACGTCACAAAAGATTCTTCACCGTTTTGCAGCATCAAAATGGTGTTAACAGCATCAATGGCCGTATCGCGGGCGAAACCGATTTCCAAGAGGCGGCTGAGAATGCTGATGGCGGTGCCGGATTTTAGGGCGGCTTGTACGCCGGTACCCATGCCGTCGCTGATCATCAGCAATTGCTTGCCCGCGTCTAAAATTAAGTCGCTGCCGCAATCACCGCAAACATTTTTCCCGGCGCGCGCCAATTGGGCTCTGCCGATAGAAATGGTTTTCGCGCCGTCTTCCAGCAGATGAAATTTACAGCACTCTCCACAGGTGTTTCCGCAACAGATATCGGTAACTTTGAATTCTTTTTCCATAGCTTTGCTGGTCTCTTTTTGGATCACCTTTCGGCAAGTGTTTTCTCCGGGACATTCCTGAAATTGTACCCAAAAGTCCATGCTTTTATCATTAAAATTTAAAAGTTGAACACCATCGTTCGCGATTCCCGATTGATCCAGCCCTTTTTTTACTGTTTTTTCTGCGAGGATGGCTCTTGTGTCATCACTGAGCAAATCCAGCGCCAATTGTTCCAAAACCTGGGCGGTTCCTTCCAGTTGGCTGGCTAAAAACATGCTGGAACCGGCTTGTTGTGTTTTCCAAAAATGATTTTGTTTGTATAATTCATAGAGACAGTTGACTGTCGCGATCAGCTCTCGAATATGAGGACAACGCTTTTGGAAATTTTCCGAAGCATCGCCGGTATGAATGATGCCGTTTTTTTCCGCTTTGTTAAATAATTCCATCACTCCGCGGTAGGTTTCATTGATATCTACAGACCAACAGAGTTTGCGGACAGAGCATTTGTCGCAGAGACGGGTGCGCAGATGGTTTAACACAGAATTGATGTTTTCGGCTTCATTGTTGTTTTCTTCCGCGGAAACTTTACAGTTTCCGGCTAATTCTTTATAAATCCAAGCAGTGTTTTTGAGTTTTTTTGCAGCCATTTTGGTTACGCGATTACTTCGTTCTTCTCCGGCGCTTTTGGTTACCCTATTGGAAAAAATTTTGTTGCCTGCCTGAATCAGGCGATTGGGCAACAGGAAAAAGCAAAGCACCGATAGCAAAGACGCCGCCATTTGCCAGATAATATCTCCGCTTTCAATGACATAAAGAGAAAGCATGATATTGCCCAGGATGAACCCGGCGCTGACACCGAGGCGTCTATAACTTTGGAAAGCGCCGGCAAGTAATCCCGCAAAGGCATAAATACCTAATGTAGCAGGAGAAATCATCATCGATAGGCTGGGGACAATACCCATGATGGCGCCGATGCCGGCGCCGGCGCCGGCGCCGCCCCAGAGAGCAGCCAATAATAAGAAATTTCGAACCGCGACATCGCCGCTGCTGATGGGTGCCAATGGGTAATATACCAAACCCCTGACAAAACCCATCAGC
>CBCTTQ010000023.1:0-34682 GCA_965149945.1 uncultured Peptococcaceae bacterium
AAATTATCAGTCTGTGGCTATTGTGGTCAATCCCGCTCGCTATGATCAGGTGATTGAAAAATTAAAAGCGGGAAAATTAGATGAATCCTTCCGTTTGGAATTGGCAACAGAGGCTTTTACCCATACGGCGGAATACGACAGTTATATATCCGCTTATCTGCAAAAAACCATCGGCAAACAAGAAAAATTTCCTCAAACCAAACTGTTGGTGGGAGAAAAGGTTCAGGATCTGCGTTATGGGGAAAATCCTCATCAACAGGCGGCTTTTTATCGTGATCTTGATTGCGACGAGGCTTGTGTCGGCAATGCCAAACAGCTGCACGGCAAGGAACTTTCCTTTAATAACATCATCGACATTAATGCCGCGCTGGAATTGGTGAGGGAATTTGAAGAGCCGGCCGCCGCGATTATCAAGCATACTAATCCCTGCGGGATGGCATTAGGCGATACTTTAGCGAAAGCCTATACACGGGCGCTGGAAGCGGATCCTGTTTCCGCTTACGGCGGTATTGTGGGCTTGAATCGGGAAGTGGATGAAGCCACCGCGACAGAAATGGCGAAAATCTTTTTGGAGGCAGTCATTGCGCCGAAATTCTCGGAAGCCGCTTTGGAGATATTGACCAAAAAGAAAAACATTCGTTTGCTGGAAGTGGGCGATTTGACTGCATCTCAGGGCAGAATTGACGTGAAAAAGGTAAACGGCGGCATTTTGCTGCAAGACGCTGATGTGGCACGGGTTTCTGCCGCTGATTTGAAAGTAGTGACAAAAAAAGCGCCTACAGAGACAGAAGTAAAAGAATTGCTTTTCGCTATGCAGGTGGTAAAACATGTAAAATCAAATGCCATCGTAGTGAGCAAAAACCGTCAGATTATCGGCGTGGGCGCCGGTCAAATGAATCGAGTAGGTTCCGCCGGCATTGCCTTTACGCAGGCGGGAGAAAAGTGTCAGGGCGCGGTTTTGGCCAGCGACGCTTTCTTCCCCTTTCGGGATACCCTCGATGAATGCGCGAAATACGGCATCACTGCCGTTATTCAGCCCGGAGGTTCCATTCGGGATGAAGAAAGTATTCAGGCGGCGGATGAAGCAGGCATTGCTATGGTATTCACCGGTATGCGTCATTTTAAACACTAAATCGAAATCAGGAAAAGAGTAATGATTACATACAGGAGATGACTTATGAAAATTTTAGTGATTGGCGGCGGCGGCAGAGAACACGCCTTGGTTTGGAAAATTGCGCAGAGCAAAAAAGTGGATAAAATTTATTGTGCTCCCGGCAACGCGGGCATTGCTCAGCTGGCGGAATGTGTAAAAATCGGCGTGGAAGAGTTGGATCGTCTGGTGGAATTTGCTAAAGAAAATCAAATTGATTTGACTGTGGTGGGACCGGAAGCGCCCCTGACCATGGGGGTTGTGGATCGGTTTGAGGAAGCCGGCTTGAGGATTTTCGGCCCCAATCAAAAGGCCGCCGTTATTGAAGGTTCCAAAGACTTTTCGAAACAATTGATGCAAAAATACGGTGTGCCGACGGCGGCATATGGTAGTTTTACCGATTTAGATGCCGCGCTGGCCTATTTGGATCGGGTGGGGGCTCCCATTGTGGTCAAGGCTGATGGTTTGGCTGCCGGCAAAGGGGTCGTGGTTGCCATGGATTTGGCTACGGCCAAACAGGCGGTACGGGACATTATGGCGGATCAAGTGTTCGGGTCCGCCGGCAACAAGGTGGTAATCGAAGAGTTTTTGGACGGAGAGGAAGTTAGTGTGCTGGCTTTTTCTGACGGCAAAACTGTGGTGCCCATGGTGTCTGCTCAAGATCATAAACGCGCCTATGATAATGACGAAGGACCGAATACCGGCGGGATGGGCGCTTATTCTCCCGCTCCTGTTTATACGCCGGAGATGGCGTCCTTTGTGCTGGAACATATTTTGAAACCAACCATTGACGGAATGGCAAAGGAAGGCAGACTTTATAAAGGCGTTCTGTATGCCGGACTGATGGTTACAAAAGACGGAGTGAAAGTACTGGAGTTTAATGCTCGTTTCGGAGATCCTGAAACCCAGGCAGTGCTGATGCGTCTGGATTCCGATTTGGTAGAAATTATGGAAGCTGTGGTGGACGGTCGTTTGAACGAACAAAAAATTCATTGGCGGGAAACACCCGCTGTCTGCGTGGTAATTGCCGCCGGCGGTTATCCCAAATCTTACCGCAAGGGGGATGAAATTACGGGACTGGAGGCTGCCGGAAAAAAAGCGGTGGTTTTTCATGCCGGTACCAAAGGGGAAAACGACAGATTTTTCTCCAACGGCGGACGGGTGTTGGGTGTGACGGCGACAGGTAAGGATATCGCCGACGCCATTCACACCGCCTATACGGCGGTGGATGAGATTCATTTCGCGGATTGTTTCTGCCGTCGAGATATCGGGCATCGTGCCATCGGCAAATAATTTTTGACCGATAAGTTTCACTGGTTTTCATTTGAAGATAAAAGAAAAACAGATGGTTTTTTGGAGAAAAGACCATCTGTTTTTTTTGGTATATTTGCACTTTTTTTGGCAAAACTAACATTGATCATGTTTTGCGGGAGGGAAAAGGATGACATGGCAGCAATCTCCGCCGGTGGCGTTTGTTGAGAGTCTTGCCGGCAATTGGAGAAATATCAAAAAAATTCTGGGAGAAAACTCTGATTTGGTTTATCGCCGGGTGGTGTTGCACGGCGGTAAAGAAGCTTTGGTTTTGTATATCGACGGGATGACCAACAAACAATGGATCAGTGAATTTCTCATTAAGCCTTTGATGCTGGGAGGCGCCGAGGCGTCAATCCTTTCACCGCGGGAATTGGCGGAAGAAATGCTGCACATTCCCGATTTTACAGAGCATCGAACCTGCCAGGATTTTCTTACCGGAATATATTCCGGTGACTGTGGTTTTTTGGTGGATGGATATGCCTCCGGGATCACCACCGATCTAAAAACTTTTGAACGACGGAGCGTGACAGAACCTCAGACCGAAGTGGTGGTTAGAGGTTCTCGCGAAGGCTTTGTAGAGAATATGAAGACTAACATGACCATGATTCGCCGTCGTCTAAAAACACCGGATTTGGCTTTTGAAGTGTTGATCAAAGGCGCTGAAAGCGGCACCAATCTGGCTATTGCCTATGTGCGCGGTTTGGCGCCGGAATCTTTGGTACGGGAAGTAAGGCGGCGAATCGCCGCTATTCAAATTGACGGGGTATTGGAATCGGGATACATTGAACAACTCATCGAGGATAATCCCTATTCTCCTTTTGCTACCATCGCAAACAGTGAAAAACCGGACAAGGTCTGCGCTAAAATGCTGGAAGGGCGGGTGGCTGTTATTGTGGACGGAACTCCTTTTGTTTTGACGGTGCCGATGCTTTTGACAGAAAATTTTCAAAGTGCGGAGGATTATTATTCCCGTCCGTTTTTTGTCGGATTGGTTCGGATGATGCGTTTTTTGGCTTTTGGTATCGCGGTTTTCGCGCCGGCTTTGTATGTAGCGGTGGTGATGTATCATCATGAACTGATTCCCTATAAATTATTGCTTTCCATGTGGCAAGCAGAGGTAAATACCCCTTTTAGTACCGGTGTTTCTGTTTTGTTAATTACTCTTTTGTACGAGATTGTACGGGAGGCGGGAGTGCGTTTGCCCAAACCGGTGGGATCCGCCATCAGCATTGTGGGTGGTTTAGTCATCGGAGACATTGTTGTCAGCGCGGGTTTAATTTCCGCTCCGGTCATTATTGTTATCGCTTTTACGGCCATTGCCATGTTTGTGGTCAACGCGCTGGCTGATGCGGCTACTATTTTGCGTCTTGGGTTGATTTTTTTGGCCTGGGGGATGGGATTTTTGGGTATTTTTGTGGGAACCATGCTGATTTTAGTGCATTTGATTTCCCTGCAATCCTTTGGTGTGCCTTATTTTGCTCCTTTCGCGCCTTTTCGACGAACAGAAATCCGTGATAGTTTTCTGCGTTTTCCTCTATGGTTGTTGGGGCGGCGTCCCAATTTGCTTACCTGTGCCAGCAAATGGCGGCAATGGGAAATGAAGCCTCCTGCGGCCTTCGGCAAAGACAGTGTGGAAAAACGATAAAAAACGGAAAAGGTTTTGAGAAGCAGAGAAAGAGGAAAAAATAATGAAAAAATTCGGCAAAAAGATCTTGCTGTCGGCATGGCTGCTGTTCTGCGCCGGTATTTATACCGCCTGCGGCAATGCCCACGAATTAAAGGATTTGAATGTGCTGACGGCGGTAGGCATTCAAAACGAGGGAGAACATTATGAACTCTGCGCCCAAGTGCTCAAAGCGGATCAGGCGGTGAGCGAGGGGTATGGTGAGAGCTATCGTTATTTTATGGGAGCCGGAGAAGATTTCCTGTCGGCGGTAGAGGATATTGATGCCCAAGGCGCCAAAGAATTGACTTTTGCCCATAACAAACTGTATTTGCTGGGTGGCAATGCGGACAGCTTGGAGGCGTTGCAAGAAATGATTGTCAACGGTTGTTATGATATCCGTCCGCAAAGTTATTGCGTCGTGGTACGAAATGATTTACGACAATTTATGACTGTCTCCGATCAATATGGTTTTGATTGCTGTTACAAACTTTTGGAAATTTTGCGGGAGACAGAAGAGGCTCCGCGAATTAATGATGTATTGATCGCTCTGCGTGGGGAGGCGGGAGAAGCGCGTCTGCCTATTGTTTCGGCATATGAGGGAGAGGTGCGAATTTCCGGTTGGCTGCGGCTTACTGCGGAGGATTTCGCGCCGGCGACAAATCCGGAAAAAACAGGTGCAATGAACAGGTAAAAGAAAGGCGGAATGTGGGATGACAGCAACCGATCAAAAAAGAGAAAAAAAATTGTCGAACAACGGTCAAGGTGGATATCTGCCTGTTGCCGCTCGTAAGCTTAATCTGGTGGAAGTATTTTTTGTTTTGCTGGCGTTGTTTTTGTCATTGGGCTGCGGTCTCAGTATGGCGGAAAAAGAACTGGGCGGTTGGAGTTTGGCGTTACTGCCGATCTTGACAGTGGCAGGTATTCTTTTGGGTGTGTTGTACCGTTGGTGGTACGGTGTATTTGGGCAGATGCCATTGGGTAGAGCGTTTTGTTTGGTGTTCGGAGCTGTCGGCGGCAAGGTGGTATTGGTAATAATGCTGTTGGCTTTTTTGGCGGTGGCAGTGGATTTATCTTATACATTGGCGTATTTTTGGGGAATGGCCGTCGGCGCTTCCCCTTTTCCCTTTTTGGCGGTATTGCTGTTTTTGGTATGTGTTATGGCGGCGGCAGGAAAGACTGTTATTGGGCGCCTGGCTAATTTGGTGGTGTTCGGCGCTGTCGTGTTGTTAGCGCTGGGAATGATCGTGGTAATGGACAAGGGGGATCTTGCCCAGATCCCATTTACGGCGCCGCCCGCGCCGTCCCATTGGTTAGGGCAGATTGCCGTCGGGTTTGCTATGAGTTTCGGTTTGGCTGTAGTGTTGCTGCCTTTTTTGTATCAAGTGGTCATTAAAGAAAGGGAAAACGGGGTAAAAACAGATAAAAAAAAAGAAACCCGTTTTTTCTTTGCTTTTTGTTGGGCGGTAGGTGTCGCGGCAATTGTTTGGTTGTTGGTACAGCTGGCGGCAAACATGGTATTGGGCGGTACGCTTTCGTTATATCCATTGCCTTTCCTGCAGATGATGAAACAGTTTTCTCTGGGCAGCAGTTTTAATCAAACAGAACTTATCGGTGTGCTCCTTTATGAAACCATCGGGACGGTGGCGCTTTCTTTTCTGCTTTGCGCTATGAATCAGCTGACGGCTGAGATGTTACCTTTAAAAGGACGACGGCTTTTGCCGATTGCTTGGTGGATTTTGCTGTATGTGATTGCACTGGCGCTTTTTTCGGAACAAGGGCAGATGCTGGTTATGGTGCGAGGTTGTATGACTTGGGCTGTTTGGTTGGCGGCGGTGTTTTTGCCTTTGCTGACTCTTTTGGTCTATCAGCTGCGTTTCGGTAGAAAATTTTCTTAAAACATTAAATCTTTAATACTTTAGCAGGAAAAAGCGACACTTTTGTAGAATTTTATCCCGGTAATGAAACTATGAGTTGCTTTGGAGGGGTAATATGGCATACAAAAGCAAATTGGCGTCTCGGGAAATCACCGAACTGTTTGAGGCGATTATGACTTTGGAATCGGTGGAAGAATATTATCGCTTTTTTGAAGATTTGGCAACGGTAGGAGAACTGCAATCGCTGGCACAGCGACTGTCTGTGGCAAAGAAATTGATTGCGGAAGAAAAATATACGGATATTGCCGAGGAAACGGGCGCCAGCACGGCGACCATCAGCCGTGTCAAACGCTGTTTGAATTACGGTGCGGACGGCTATCGCTTGGTTTTGAAACGAATTGAGGAAAGAGCGGAAAAAGAGGAAGCGGCAAAATCATAATAAAGAAATAGAGAAGAACGGAGTAGAAAAAATGGATTTTTTATCTCAGCTGAATGACATGCAGAGATTGGCTGTTACAACCACGGAAGGACCGGTGCTTGTATTGGCGGGCGCCGGCAGCGGAAAAACGAAGGCTCTGGTTTCCAGAGCCGCTTATTTGTTACAGGGAAAAAATGTTTTCCCCGGTAACATTTTGGCCATTACCTTTACCAATAAAGCTGCTCGGGAAATGCAGGAACGGATGGAAAAACTTACGGGATTTTCTGTGCAGAACATGTGGGTAGGTACTTTCCACGGTATTTGTCTGCGTATTTTGCGCCGAGAAATCAAGCATACAGTCTATCAGAGCGGATTTGTAATTTATGATGATAATGACCAGCAAATTTTACTGAAAAATATCATCAAAGAAAAAGGACTGAACGATAAAGAATATGCGCCGCGCGCAGTCAGCGCGGAAATCAGTCGCGCTAAAAATATTTTGCTTACGCCGGAGGATTACGATGAAGAAATCACCACCGAATGGGAAAATACGGTGGCTGCTATTTATAAAGAATACGCTCGCCGTCTGGTGGAAGCTAACGCAATGGATTTTGACGACCTGATTATGAGAGTAATTCAACTCTTTGAGGAGCATCCTGCCCGTTTGGCAGTTTATCAACAGCGGTTCCATTACATATTGGTGGACGAATATCAGGATACCAACTATGCCCAGTATAAATTGATTCAACAGTTGGCTGCCGCCCATCGTAATGTCTGCGCGGTAGGTGATCCTGATCAGAGCATTTACAGCTGGCGGGGAGCGGATATTTCCAACATCTTAAATTTTGAACAGGATTATCCTGATTGTCAAGTGATTAAATTAGAACAAAATTACCGCTCTACGAAAAATATCTTGGAGGCGGCTAATCAAGTGATTTCCCATAATACCCAGCGAAAGCCAAAGAATCTTTGGACAGAAGCGGCAGCGGGACCGTTGTTGGATTATCACGAGCTGTCCGATGATAGCACCGAGGCCACTTATGTGGTAGAGACTATCGCTATGAATCGAAACGCGGAACATCGTTCTTTTCAGGATTATGCGGTGATTTATCGTACCCACACTCAGGCGCGTGTCATCGAAGACGCGTTGATTAAATTTGGTT
This sequence comes from uncultured Peptococcaceae bacterium, assembly GCA_965149945.1. GTDB lineage: Bacteria > Bacillota > Dehalobacteriia > UBA4068 > UBA4997 > JAHZFN01. The sequence continues at coordinate 7,586 of CBCTTQ010000023.1, forward strand.
ACCCTTATAAGATTTACGGGGGACTGCGCTTTTATGAGCGGAAAGAAATCAAGGATACTTTGGCGTATCTGCGTGTCTTGGCAAATCCCAGTGATGATTTAAGTTTGACAAGGATTATCAATGAACCGAAACGCAGTATCGGCAATACTACCGTCGGCAAGCTGCGCGCTTATGCCGAGGAGACGGGATGCAGCTTATATGATACCCTCTGTAATGAGGAAGCATTGATGCGAGTGGGTGCCGCTGCCCGAAAAAATATCAATAAATTTTATGAACTGATGGAGCGGTTGCGGGGAAAACTGAATCAAATTTCCTTGCCGGAACTTTTGGAAAATCTTTGGGTCTCCATCGGTTATCAGGAATATTTACAAAGAAACGATGCCGTTTCCGCAGAAGCAAAAATTGAGAATTTGAAAGAATTTGTCGCGGCGGCGGTGGAATTTGAAGAGCGTTGTCGGGCGGCATTGGTCGTTGCCGAAGCCAGAAAAGAGCGGGGAGACGATGATGAGTTTTTGGATAGTGCGGAAGATCGACAGCCCACATTGGAAAACTTTTTAGCACAGATCAGTCTGTCTACCGATTTGGATAATTGGGATGAGAATGATGGTTCGATCACCCTTTTGACTATGCATGCCACCAAAGGGCTGGAGTTTCCGGTGGTGTTTATGGTGGGCATGGAAGAAAAAATTTTCCCTCACAGCCGTTCCTTGCTGGATGAAAATGAAATGGAAGTAGAACGCCGCCTTTGTTATGTGGCAATGACCAGAGCCAGAGAGCGGTTGTATTTATCCGGCGCCCAACGAAGGAATGTGTTCGGACAGTATGAACGGATGAAACCCAGCCGTTTTCTTTCAGAGATACCTGATGAGTTCATTGAATTGCACACTTCGCGCCAGTCCTTCGGCAGCGCCAAAACGCGGAACACAGAACAGATTTCCCGCAAGAGCAGTTTGTTTGTGGGAAAAGGCAGCGACACGGTGAAACGAACTTCAACTTCCGAGGTGCAGTTGATTCATATCGGCGATAAAGTGGAACATGCCAAATTCGGTACCGGTATTGTGGTGAAAGTAGAAGGGCAAGGGGATGATGCGGAATTACACATCGCTTTTGCGGGTCAGGGGATTAAATCCTTTATTCAAAAATACGCTCCCATCAAAAAGATTCGCTGATCCCCGAAGGAATGGAGGAACTTTATGGCAACAGAAAAAATTCGTAAAGAGACGGAACAATTGCGCCGCCGTTTGCAAGAGTTGAGCGAGGCTTACTATGTGCAGGACGCGCCTTTGGTAACAGATGCCGAATATGACCGTCTGCTGCGGCAGCTGCAACAGCTGGAAGAAACTTATCCCGAATTGGCGGCGGCGGATTCTCCTACCGTTCGTGTGGGCGGACGCCGTAGTGAAAAATTTTCGCCGGTGGAACACCGTGTGCCCTTGCTTTCTTTGGCTAACGCCTTTCACGAGGAGGATTTGAGGGATTTTAACAGCCGCTGCGAAAAGATGGCGGGAAGTCCGTTGGAGTATGTTCTGGAGCCGAAAATTGACGGATTGACCGTTGCGCTCACCTATGAAAAGGGGATTTTGGTAATGGCCGCTACGCGCGGAGACGGTATCGTGGGGGAAAATGTGTTGGAGAATATTCGCACCATTCGGGATATTCCTCAGCACTTGCCACGTCCCATTGATTTGCGGGTGCGGGGAGAAATCTATATGCGGAAAGAAATCTTTCTGCGCCTTAATGAGGAACGGGAGACGGAAGGCGCTCCTTTGTTTGCGAATCCCCGTAATGCGGCCGCCGGATCTCTGCGACAACTGGACGCGGCGGTAACCGCCAAGCGCCATCTTTCCGCTTGGGTATATGATGTGCTGACAGTGGAGGAAGGCGCCGCCTCTTTTTCTACGCAATATGAAGCGCTGCGTTTTTTGGCGGATTTGGGGTTTGCCGTATCGCCGGATATTCTGAAAGGAAATTTGGAAGAAGTGTTGGCGGCGGTGGATGCCTGGCAGGAAAAGCGTCATCGTCTTTCTTATGAGATTGACGGGCTGGTGCTGAAAGTGAATGATCTTCGTCTGCGGGCGGCTATGGGCAATACAGCCAAAGCGCCGCGGGGCGCCATTGCATATAAATTTCCCGCGGAGGAAAAAGAATCGGTTGTGTTGGATTTTGTGGTAGGTGTTGGCAGAACGGGTTTTTTGACTCCGTTAGCTGTTTTGCAACCGGTCTGGGTAGCAGGTTCTACTATCAGCCGCGCCACTCTGCACAATGAAGATATGGTGCGGGAAAAAGACATCCGTATCGGTGATCATGTGTTAATTCATAAAGCAGGGGATGTGATCCCGGAGGTAATACGCTCTCTGAAGGAAAAGCGAGACGGTAGCGAGCGGGTGTTTGTGATGCCGCGAACTTGTCCGGAATGCGGCAGTCACGCGGTGCGTTTGACGGGAGAGGCCGCTTGGCGTTGTACCAATCACAGTTGTCCGGCTCAAGTGCGGGAAGGTATCATTCATTTTGTTTCCCGCAATGCCATGGATATTGACGGATTCGGTACAGCCTTGGTTAACCAACTGTTGGAAAAGAGGCTGATACGGGATGTGGCGGATATTTACACTCTGACGGCGGAGGATTTGTTGCCGCTGGAGCGCATGGGAGAAAAATCTGTTCGTAATTTGCTGTCTGCTATTGCCGCGAGCAAAGATCATCAGCTGAGCGCTTTGCTGACGGGTTTGGGAATCCCGATGGTGGGCGAGAAGGCCGCGAAAATTTTAGCGTCTCATTTCGGTACCATGGAGGCTTTGCGCGAGGCGACGGAGGATGATTTAATCGCTATCCCGGAAATCGGAGAAAAAATCGCCGCTTCCTTGCGTGCTTGGCTGCAAGAAGACCATAACCGGCGCCTGCTGGAACGTCTGGCTGCTTTGGGCGTACGTATGTGGGAAGAACAGCGGCAGACCGGCAAAAAATTGGAAGGTTTGACTTTCGTCATTACCGGTACGTTGCCGTCTTATTCCCGTGAGGAAGCAAAAAAATTGATTGAAGATAACGGCGGCAGAACCAGCGGCAGCGTCAGCAAAAAAACTGATTATTTGTTGGCGGGAGAAAAATCCGGCAGCAAATTAGAAAAGGCGCGGTCATTAGGAGTGTATATTATTAACGAAAAAGAGTTAATTGAGCTAATTTATGAATAAAAATACAATATTTTGCCTGGAAAAGTTCTATATACTGCATATTCCCTTATATGCAACTTCCCGTTGGATAAAAAAAACAGGGAATATTATGGGAAAGAACAGGGATTATTTTGTACAAAAAAGATAAAATCTTTTGCAAATCCGTCACAAAAAAGTAGATTTTTCTACTTGAAAATATATAATGTATTGTGGTATAATAATTCAAGAGTGTTCAATAAATAGAGTTCGTGCAAATGTCAGAGATGACAGGAACGAGTTGGATTGAGGTGTTTTATGTGAAAAATAAGAGATTTAAAGTGGGCGTCCGTTATGCTTGGTGTAAATCCTGCGGCATTTGTGTAGCGCTTTGTCCGACCAAAATTATCAAACAAGACGAAGACGGCAAAGCGATCGTAGAAAACTCTGAAGGCTGCATCGGCTGTCAGATGTGCGCGCTGCATTGTCCCGATTTCTGTATTGAAGTGAGAGAAATGTACGCAATTAACTTGACAAGTGACGGCAAAAAAATGTTTTCGGAAGTGTAGCAAAGGAGTGATCGTATGACAAACACAAGAAAGAAGAGTCTGAAAAAAATTAAATTGATCCAGGGAAATGAAGCGTGTGCCCTGGGCGCCATCAAAGCCGGCGCCACTTTCTTTGCCGGTTATCCCATTACTCCGTCCACAGAAGTGGCGGAACAAGTCGCGACAAAATTTCCTCCCATCGGCGGCAAATTTGTGCAGATGGAAGATGAAATCGGCAGTATCGGCGCCATCATCGGCGCATCCGCTGTCGGACATAAAGCCTTTACGGCAACCTCCGGTCCGGGATTTTCTTTGATGCAGGAGTTGATCGGGTATGCCGCGATCACAGAAATTCCCATCGTGATCGTTAATGTAATGCGTGCCGGTCCCAGTACCGGTTTGCCGACATTGCCGGCAGCCGGCGATGTGATGCAGGCTCGTTGGGGAACCCACGGCGATCATTCCATTATCGCGCTTTCTCCTAATTCTGTGACAGAAACCTATACGGAAACCATTCGCGCCTTTAATCTGGCGGAAAAATATCGGACACCGGTATTATTGATGCTGGATGAAAAAGTCGGACACTTGCGCGAAAAATTTGATGAGGAATCTTGTTCTGATATTGAAGTGATCGATCGACAAACCTTTGATGAAGAAGGGAAATATGTCCCCTTTGCTAATACTGACTCCGGCGTACCTCCTTTTGTTTCCATGGGTCAGGGATATCGGTATCATATTACCGGTTTGACTCATAATGAAGAAGGGTTCTACTCCTCTAAACCGCAGGAAGTAACGGATTTTATTCGTCGTATCTGTGAAAAAATCGAAAATCATGTGGACGATATTGCTCAGGTAGAGGAAATTATGACCGAAGACGCCGATGTGGTGGTTGTGGCCTACGGCAGTGTTTCTCGCTCTGCGGAGGAAGCTGTTCGTACCATGCGGCAGCAGGGTAAAAAAGTGGGGTTGTTGCGCTTAATCACCTTGTGGCCTTTCCATGATAAAAAAGTAGCGGCAGTTTGCAAAGGCAAAAAGCTGGTTGTGATGCCGGAAATGAACATGGGACAAATGGTCAGAGAAGTGCAGCGTGTGATCGGTGATACGCCCTTTACGGCCATTTGTCGGGTGGACGGCGATTTGATCACGCCGGAAGAAATTGAAGACAAAATCGTGGAAAAAATGGCGGAATTGAAGGAGGTGTTGTAAATGGAAGCAGTATATAACAAGTATTTCAGAGATAATCTGCCGCACATTTGGTGCCCCGGCTGCGGCAACGGCATTGTTATGAGCGCTTTTGCCAGAGCTATGGAAAAATTGGGGTATAGTCAAGATGAAACGATGGTCATCTCCGGGATTGGTTGTTCCTCTCGTATTACCGGATATTTAGATTTCAACACCATCCACACTGCCCATGGTCGAGCGCTGGCTTTTGCTACCGGCGCCAAAATCGCCGAACCCAGATTGAAAATGTTTGTATTCATGGGAGATGGTGACGCCGCGGCAATCGGCGGCAATCATCTGATCCATGCTTGTCGGCGGAACATTGATATGACAGCTATCGTCATTAATAATCATATTTACGGGATGACGGGCGGTCAATTCTCACCTTTGACACCGAAAGGCAAAAAGGCGACAACGGCTCCTTACGGCAATGTGGACAGAGAATTTGATTTTGTGGAATTGGTGAAAGGCGCCGGCGCCACTTATGTGGCTCGTGGAGATATTTTCCATGCTCGTACTTTGACCAATTTGATTAAAGAAGCAGCGGAACATAAAGGTTTTTCGGTAGTGGAAGTCATCTCTACCTGTCCCATTTCTTATGGCAGATACAATCAGATGCCGGATCCTGCGGAAATGATTGAATATATCCATCAACATACTATTTCTGTGGAAAAAGCGAAAGAAATGCTGCCGGAACGTCACCGCGGTAAATATCAGTCCCTAAGCGGTAAATTTATCAACATCGATAAATTGAAAGATATGTATGTGGTGGGCAGGCATTTTGTGACGGATGATGTTCCGGAATATTGTGATGAAATGGAAGCTATGATAAAAAGAGCGAAAGGCGGTGCCAATAAGTAATGGATAGATTGTGGGAATTCCGTTTAAGCGGTACCGGCGGCCAAGGAATCATCAAAGGTGCCGTAATCTTAGCACAGGCAGCTTTGTTCGATGGCTATGACGCGACTCAGTCTCAAGTCTATGGACCGGAGTCTCGCGGTGGTTCCTCTAAAGGGGAAGTTGTCATCGATAAACATGAAATCTTGTACCCAAAGGTAGAAAAACCAAACTTTTTGCTGTGTCTTTCTCAACAGGCTTATGATCGTTTTGTAACCGATATTCGTAAAGGCGGTACCTTGCTGGTAGATCAACACTTCTGTAAGGTGGATAATCGTGTTCCAAAAGGAATCACAGTGTACAGTCTGCCGCTCATTGATGCGGCGCACAATGTGCTGCATAATCCTCTTTCCGCTAATGTAGTTTCTTTGGGCGCTATCATCGGACTGACTCATGTGGTTACCATGGATGCGGCAAAGGCTTCTTTGAGAGAAAACTTTAAGCCCAAACTAGTAGCGATGAATATCGACGCGTTGGAATACGGTTATAATATGGCGATGAAGCTGAAAAGCCAAGAGTCCGAGCGCAATGCTAAATTAGAAAAAATTAAAAAATTACAGCAATTGAAAAAGAAACCCGTCAATCCGGACGATGATTTTTAAAAATCGCAAAAGAGGAACAGGAATCCCTGCTCCTCTTTTTTTGCAATGTGGATGTTTGAGATTTGGTACTGTTCTTTCCGAAAGTAGCCTTGCTCGGATTTTGGTAGGGAAAAAGCTTATCTTTTCTTCTCTTTTTTTGGATGAATTGCTCGAGGAAAATCAGGTCGCTTTTCTCAGAGAAGAAAAAACCTATAAACAGGAAAAACAACAGGAGAAAGAAAGCCGGACGAAAAGAAGAAACAAAGAAAATTTTTTTTGCTCTGTTGCTTGTGGCGGATTTATGCTATAATGAAGCTGAGGTGAAAAATATGAAGGTGACGATGAAGTTTAATCAGGTGAGCATGGCGGATTATATTAAAAACTATCGCTTTCAGGAGAAGTTTTTGGCATATTGTCAGCAATGTTCCAATTATAATCAGAATTATTCCTGTCCGGGATTTGATTTTGATACAGATGAGTATTTGAATAAGTATCGGTATATTTATTTAATCGGCACCAAAGCGGTGTTGGATCCGGAAAAGATCGCGGAATTCGGAGAGGACGATTTGGTGGATAAATTTATTTATGGTCGCAATGTGGTGAAATCTGTCCGCAAAGCCTTGGATGCCAAGCTGCTGAAGATGGAGAGTATTTTTCCGTTGACACGGGCTTTTTTTGCCGGTTCCTGTACAGATTGCGCCGAATGCGAACGAATGTATGGCGAGCCCTGTCCGGATATCGGCAAGGTTCGTTATTCCCTGGAATCTTTTGGGTTTGATATGAGTCTGACCGCCAAAGAACTGTTGGATTTGGATATTATTTGGGCGGATGATTATTTGCCGGAATACTATACATTGGTCAGTGGTCTGGCGTCAGTTGATGAAATTCCCGGCTTCAATAAATTGTTTGTCAATTTATAATTGAGCGCAGCTTTGAAAAGATTGATTTTTGACTTAAAACTTTATAAGAATCTGTTTTTCTTTCGTGACCGGATCAAAATTAATTTGAAATTTTTCTGTATACAGTCATCTATTTCAGAAATTGATGCAATGTTTTCTGTTAAAATAAATGGATGTTTTGTTTGTGATAACCCATGAAGAAAAGAGAACAATGAAAAAGTAAGAAATGATACAAAAAACCGTATTCGAAAACGAACAAATAGAACGATTAATTTTATTGAAAAAAGGAGTGGTCAAAGAATGTTAAAAGGCAACGCCGTTATTGCGCAATCCGGCGGTCCCACTGCCGTCATTAACAACAGTGTCTGCGGTGTCGTACAGACTTGGCTTGCCAATGACGATGCCCCGGGTAAAATGTATGCGGCTCTGCATGGGATCAAAGGCTTTTTGGAAGAAAATATCATTGATTTAGCGGAGCAGGATCCGGCGGTTATCGAAGGGCTGCGCAATACGCCCAGCGCCGGGATTTATTCCTGCCGCTATAAAGTGACGGAAGAAGATTATGAAAAATTGGTGGCGATTTGTCAGAAATACGAAATCCGTTATTTTTTCTATAACGGGGGCAATGATTCTATGGATACTGCCCATAAAATGTATTTGGCTGCCTGCAAACACGGCTATGAAATGCGGGTAATCGGGGTTCCCAAAACGGTAGAGAATGATTTGGCGTTGACCGATCATTGTCCGGGGTTTGGTTCCGCCGCTAAATACTTGGCCGCTACGGTGATGGAAACAGGATTGGATTTGAGTTCGGTTTCCACCAAAAACAAAGTGTGCATTGTGGAAGCGATGGGTAGGAATGCCGGTTGGTTGACAGCGGCGGGCGCTTTGGCGAGAAAAAATCCGGATGACGCGCCCCATCTTATTTATTTACCGGAAGTACCGTTTTCCATTGATCAATTTATCGAAGATGTGAAAGCGGTGTACGACCGTTTGGGGTATTGTTTTGTAGTGGCTTCTGAAGGAATTCAAGATCGTGATGGCAACTATATCGCGGCGGGCGGTACGAAAGATGCTTTTGGGCATGTTCAGCTTTCCGGCGCGGGAGAAACACTGAAACGCCTGGTGGAAGAACGGTTGGGCATCAAAGCGCGCTGCAATACCCTGGGAACCGCCCAGCGTTCCGCTCGGCACTTCGCTTCTCTGATAGATGTGGAAGAAGCTTATGCTTCCGGTAAAAAAGCAGTGGAACTGGCTTTGGCCGGAAAAACGGGAGTGATGGTCAGCCTGGTGCGGAAATCTGACGATCCCTACGTTTGCGTCACCGGTGAAGTACCCCTCAGTCAGGTAGCCAATGAAGAAAAGAAGGTGCCTTTGGAATGGATTACAGCTGCCGGTAATGATGTGACCGAAGACTTCTTGCGGTATGCGCGTCCCCTGATTATGGGAGAGGCGCCCTTACCTACACGGGATGGTTTGCCTGTTTACGTACGCATCGATGAAACCAAAGGGCGCGTAAGGAAATAAAACCCGGTATGCCAAATGATAATTGATCATAAAGGAGAATCAAGATGACAGAAAAGAAAAATCCCATTGTAACGATTGAAATGGAAAACGGCGCTATCATCAAAGCGGAACTGTTGCCGGAATATGCGCCTAACACAGTCAACAGTTTTATTGATTTAATTCGCAAGGGCTTTTATGACGGTATTATTTTTCATCGGGTGATTCCCGGTTTTGTCATTCAAGGCGGCGACCCACAGGGCATCGGGATTGGCGGTCCCGGTTATTCCATCAAAGGGGAATTTGCTCAGAACGGCTTTTCGCAGAACACATTGAAGCATGACATGGGGGTTCTTTCCATGGCCAGAGCGATGTCTCCCAATAGCGGCGGCAGTCAGTTTTTCATTTGCGATGCCGATGTTTATTCTTTGGATGGCGCCTATGCCGGTTTCGGTCGTGTCATTGAAGGCATGGATGTGGTGCATACCATTGCTAATGTGGATCGGGACAGCGCCGATAAACCCTTGACCGATCAGCGGATGAAAAAAGTAACGGTGGAAACCTTCGGTGTGGATTATCCGGAACCGGAACGGCTGTAAAGAATCCCAGCGGAGAATCAGCGTCATTTTATTGACTGCTCAAAAACGGTGCATGTTAGATATCTGCAAGCTGGTTCAAAAATAAAAAAGGCGTACCCTTTGAGGGTACGCCTTTTGTGTCGCTATTTTACCAGCTTTTCGGAAATTTTCTGCAGCAGCACGGCAATTTCCTGTCGGTTTGCACCTGTTGCCAATGCCAGCATGCAAAGAATTCTGGCTTGTTTAGCTGTACAGAATCCTCCTGCCAATAGATTAGGATAATGGGAAACGACGGTTCCGTGTCCTGTTTGACCGGTAACGATAAAAATTCCTTGCGCGGCCGTCAATATTTCAACGACTGGGCGGGGCAGTGTACCATTACCGAATCCGTCAAAAATCAAATTATGGATCCCCAGACTGAACAGGGATTTGGGTAACTCTGCCGTCATTCCCGCGTAAGCTGTCAAAATTGCTACCTCGGGCAAAGCTTCCGTCAAAGCCGAAGCGAAACGAGGATGGAGCGGAGCGGGCGCCTGCTCCCAAAAGATACGCTGTTGTTGGATATGTCCCAGGCGTTGTTTCGGAGCAGAGCTAAAGGCCGAGAGTTTGCTGCTGTGATTCTTGCGAAGGTGGGCAGCGGAGAAGATTTCCCCGTTCATAACCGCTGTAACGCCATAGGCGGCTGCTTCTTTTGCTGAGGCGACCAGCAGGGCGTCGCGCAGATTTTGCGGTCCGTCGGCATTTGGGGCAGTAGCGGGACGCATGGCGCCTGTTAATACGATCGGTTTGGGTGTTGGGCAGGTCATTTGCAGAAAAAAAGCTGTTTCCGCCATGGTATCGGTTCCGTGGGTGACCACAATTCCTTCTGTGGTCGGATCTGCGCTGATCGCCCTCAGGCGAAGCCCCAGCTTTTGCCAAAGCTGAGGCGTCATGTCCTCACTGCCCATGTGACAAAAATCTTCTCCTCGAATAGCCGAAATTTCTGCTAAGCTACAAGCAGAACCCAACAATTCCTTGACAGAGAGAGCTCCCGCGGTGTAATGAATTGTATCGTCAGGCGATTGGCTCTGTCCGGCGATGGTACCGCCTGTCGCAAGGAGATGAATGCGAGGTTTTCTTGCCATCAGACATTGAGATGGTCAAGGATTTCATCCTTGCTCATAAAGCCTACTTCAGTGCTTTTTACTTCGCCGTCTCTGATGAACATCAGGGTCGGTACTGCCATCACCTGTTTTTGAACGGCGAATGCTTCATGTTCATCGATATTGATTTTATAGATTTCTACAGTATCCGGATACGCGGCGGCAATAGCTTCCAAAACAGGGGAAAGCATTTTGCAGGGGCCGCACCAGGTAGCAAAGAAATCTACAATAATATCTTTGCCTTGAACAGTTAATAGTTCGTTGAATTTTTGTTCCGGGTTGTTTTCAATGATGGTAATTGCCATGATTATCCTCTCCTTTTTTTTATGATGTATCGATTAGCTTCTGTTGCCGCTACGGCGCCGTCTGCCGCCGCGGTTACCAGTTGACGCAGTCCTTTGGTGCGGCAGTCCCCGGCCGCGTAGACGCCGGGCAGATTGGTGTGACAGTCTTCTCCGGCGATGAGATAGCCTTTGTCGTCAATGTTCAATATTCCCTCAAACAGATTGCTGTTGGGGGCGACGCCTACAGCGATGAAAACGCCGCTCACCGTTAACGTCCGGATAGTGTTGGCGGCGGCGTCCATGACAGAAATTCCTGTTACCATTTGATCGCCTTTGATTTCCATCACCTGACTTTGACGCAGAATTTCAATATTAGGGGTTGCCTGCACGGTTTCAATGAGCAAATCATCTCCGGAAAAGTCACTTTCTCGATTGATAAGATAAACTACGCTGCTGGTTTTCGCCAGAAAAATAGCGTCTTCCAGGGCAGTGTTCCCGCCGCCTACTACCGCGACAGGTTTGCCTTGATGGAAAGCGCCGTCACAGGTGGCGCAGTAGGAAACTCCTCGTCCGGAGAATTTAGATTCTCCTTTTACTTTCAGAGTTTTGCGCATGGAACCGGTGGCGATGATTACAGTTTGGGCGGCGTAGGTGCCTTTGTTGGTAGTCACTGTTTTGGGATTTCCTTCCAGATCCACTTGATTGATGGTTTCATAGCGCATGTTCATGCCCAGTTTTTCCACCTGTTCAAACAGTTTGATGGCAAAATCCGCTCCTGTAATGCCGGGGAGAGCGGGGTAGTTTTCTACTTCGTGGGAAACAATGATTTGCCCTCCGTGTACATAATTTTCGAAGATTTCAATGGTATTGCCGGCACGCAATGCATAAAGCGCCGCCGTCATCCCGGCAGTTCCTCCGCCGATGATGATAATGTCTTTGGTTGTTTGTTCTGTCATGAGATCACCTTGCTTTTTTCTTGATGTTTGGTTTCTTTTAATCGAACTTCCAGCTGGGGGAAGGGAATTTCAATCTGTTCCCGACGAAAAGCTAACAGTACTTCTTCTCGAATGTTATAAAAAGCGGGGATGTAATTTTGGGTCTCGCACCAGACGAGGAAATCGATTTTGACGCCGCTTTCTTCCAACTCTGCCACACCTACCAACGGTGCGGGATCATCCAAAACCAACGGATTTTCGGCAGCTAATCGCAAAAGCGTCTCTTTTACTTTTTGCAGATCAGCTTGATAATCCACAGAGACACTGATGTCAATACGCCGACAGCCGGTAGAGGAGCAATTGACAATGGTGCCGTCAAACAAATGTCGGTTGGGAATGATGATGGCTTTGTTTTGAATGGTATGCAGTTTGCAGTTCATCAGATGAATTTCTTCCACCACGCCCGTCAATCCTTGGGTTTCAATCAGATCTCCTTTGGAAAAGGGTTTGTTGATGATAATCAGCAACCCCCCCGCTAAGTTGGACAGGGAATCTTGTAGCGCCAAAGCAATGGCGACGCCGGCCGCGGAAATGATGGCGATAAGAGAGGTAGTAGGTACTCCCAATATGGTCAGAATGCTAATAATCAGGATAACCCAGATCAGGGTTTTTATGCAAATCACAAGGTAATTATTGATGATTCCGTCTACGTGACTTTTTTTCATCGTGCGTTTCACAAAACGCAACACCAGCTTCATAATCAGCAGACCGATGAGCAAAATGACGAGGGCAATGAGCACTTTGCTGCCAAAGGCCAATGCACTTTCTACAAAGTCACTGCTGATGTTGAAGGTATCGGCGATTTTGTCGGCGAAACTATTAGAGATGGTTTCGCTGACTTGTTCCACATTATCCAATCAAGCCGCCTCCTTTTTTTTCTTACTTATTCTATTATACCAGAGTTTACGGAAAAATCCCAGAACCAGAAAAAAGTTCATTGGTTTTTTGTCGATTTTTTTCTTTTTCTTTTGATTTCAGTATAAAAAACAAAAAAAGAAAAATGTGTGGAAAAATCTACTTCTGCAAATTTCTTTTGCTTTCTTAAGTTTTTGCGGTGGCAGGAATTTTTTTTGAGCAGCGAGAATTGAGTGTATAGTTTCTATTCTGGTTGGGTTTTGAAAAATCAGCAAAGAATTTTCGACAAAACCGGAAAAAACTGTGATATCCAAAGGGGGAAATCGCTGATGGATTATTGGCAGGTAATGAAAGAACGGCATTCTGTTCGTGCCTATGCGGAGCAGCCTATTACAGGTGAGGTCAAAGAAAAGTTAATGAGTTTTACGAAGAGCTGTTGTCAGGAAAGTGGGTTGCGTTTGCAGATGATCTTTGATGAACCGACAGCCTTTGATTGTAGATTGGCTCGTTACGGCAAGTTCTCCGGTGTCAGAAATTATTTGGTTCTCGCCGGAAAAAAAGAGCGAAATCTGGAGGAACGCTGTGGTTATTACGGAGAAAAAATTGTGCTTTATGCTCAATCTTTGGGGTTAAATACTTGCTGGGCAGGTCTTACCTATCAAAAAGGGCGCGTTCCTGTTTCTTTAACGGCTTCCGAGAAGCTGTGTTTGGTTATTGCTGTCGGTTATGGTTGTACGGCGGGAGTACCCCATCGCTCGAAGGAACGAAGTCGCGTTATGAAATGTGCAATATCTCCCCCGATGTGGTTTTTGCGAGGAGTTGACGCGGCTTTGCTTGCCCCGACGGCATTAAATCAGCAAAAATTTCTGTTTTCTCTGGAAGGAGATCGGGTTTCGGTTCGCGCCGGGCATGGCTTTTTTACCAAAGTGGATTTAGGTATTGCCAAATACCATTTCGAATTGGGGGCGGGCAATGATAATTTTCGTTGGGCCGATAGCTGCTGTGTGGAATGATTGTTTGAAGTCTTTGTTTGAAAAGAGGGCGCGCCGTTTGGGCACGCCCTCTTTTTGATAAAATTTATAAATCCAATTTTAAGTCGCCTGCTTTGATTTTTTCTTTGCGCCACAGAGGAATACAGAACAAGAAGGATAGTAAGGCGGGTAATACAAAATGAAGAAGCAGAATATCCAGCAGGACGGACCAGGTGAAGCCCATAGCTGTAAAGGTGCCGATTTGTCCTACTAACCCGGCGGATCCCATGCCGGCGCCGCCGGGGATGTTTTCCATATGGAAGAGGCAGGTGGCAATGGGGCCCATGACGGCGGCGGCCAACGTCGGCGGCAGCAGTGTCCACCAATTGCGCACAATATTGGAAATTTGCAGCATGGAGGTTCCCAGTCCTTGCGCCATTAAGCCGCCGGTTCCGTTATCACGGAAACTGATGATAGCAAATCCTACCATTTGGCTGCAGCAGCCCACTGTAGCAGCGCCTGCCGCCAAACCGCTGAGATCCAACATGATGCACAGAGCCGCCGAAGAGAGGGGACCCGTTAATACTAAGCCGATGATGACAGCGATGATGATTCCCATGAAAAAAGGCTGCAATTCTGTGGCGTCCATGATCACTGTACCCAGACCGGTCATCAGAAGATTTACCAGAGGACCGATGGTTTTCGCGGCCAGCAATCCCACCAGTACCGTAACTGCCGGAGTGACGATGATATCGAGTTTTGTCTCTTTAGAGACCATTTTCCCGATCTCACAGGCGATAATACCCGCTACCAGAGCGCCTGCGGGACCACCGAATTCATTCCCCATAGCGCCCGTAATGGCGCCGCAAAACATAACCAAACTGGGCGCTTTTAATCCGTAAGAGACAGCTACCCCAATGGCGGCGCCCATCATACCCATGGCGAGAGTTCCCGCTTCCGTAAAAAAAGCGGAAATCGTATTGTCGCCCAACCAGAGAGTGGTTTGTTCCCCCAGAGTTTTCAAAATTTGTCCGACGATTAAAGATGCGAATAAGCCGATAGTCATGGCGGAAAAGGCGTCTTCAAAATAGCGTTTGGCTGAAAATTCAATATCTTTCCGTTTAAGGAAAGCTTTAAAACGGTTCATGGATTATCGCTCCCTATTTGATGCGGTTTGCCGTTTGTTCATGCAAATACCGTGTATATTCATACGGCACATAGCCATACTTATTCAAGTATAGCATGATTCTATGTAACATGCAAGGAAAAATAAAAAAGAAAGAAAATTCAGGAAAATTATTTTCGTGTGATAACAAGAAAAAGCTGGAAAAAATGGGTTCTTTATATTAAAATGATAAAGGATACCGTAAAAAGTGATCAGAAAACAAAAATAGAACGAAATGTAAGAAGACTGGAGCGGTAGCATTGACCAAATTAAAAGAACTTGTGAGAGAAGCGGATAATCTTTGGCAAAGATTGGCGACAGCGGAAAAACCTATCCTTCTTTACGGAATGGGAAACGGAGCTGAAAAAATTATGCGCGTTCTTGCCTATTACGGCAAACGACCGGATGGGGTGTTCGCCAGTGATGATTTTGTGCGGGGGCAGACTTTTTTAGGCTATCAGGTAAAAAGATACCGTGATTTTAAGGAGGCCTACGGAGAGTTTATCGTTTTGGTGGCATTTGGCAGCCAGAAACCCGATGTTCTTGCTAACATTTTACGAATCGATCGGGAACAAGAAACTTATGCGCCTCATGTTCCTTTGTTTGGAGAGGGCCTTTTTGACGCGGCATATTTTGTGGCTCATGAGGCAGAACTGCAAGAGGTGTATGAGCGCTTGGCGGATGACGCTTCCCGTAGAGTAATGGCGTTGCTTTGCAATTATTTCATCAGCGGGAAGATTGCTTATTTAATGGCGGCGGTCAGTGATAAGACGGAAAGCCAACGACTGTTGAATCTGAGCAGGGAGGAAGTTTATTTGGATTTGGGAGCCTATAACGGCGATACGGTCAGGGAATTCTCCGATACGGTAGGACGGCAATACCGGCAGATTTTGGCGCTGGAGCCGGATCAGAAAAATTTTCGGAAATTGCTGCAAAACACGAAGGAAATGCCGCGTTTTACCGGAATCAATCGCGGCGTTTGGCGTGAGCGATGTTCTTTGTTTTTTGCTTCAAAGGCGGGACGGAATTCTGCCCTTTCACCTCAGGGGACTCGGTCGGTAGCATGTCTCGCCGTCGATGACATTCAGCAAATTTATGCCGAAGCTCCCATTACGTATATCAAAATGGATGTGGAAGGATCGGAACGGCAGGCATTGCTGGGAGCGGCGGCCACCATCAGTCGCTATAAACCGAAACTGTTGGTTTCCGCCTATCACCGCAATGAAGACTTGTTCTCGTTGCCGCGTCTGATTTGGCGATATAACCCTTCTTATGCAATTTATTTGCGACACCATCTCTATATCCCCGGTTGGGAAAACAACTATTATTGTCTTTAAAGATTACCGTATATCAACGGAAAAGTGGGGGGACAGGACGATTGTCAGGAAATAAGAGCAGGGAACGGACGAAAGACAACGGGCGATAAAAAACAGGGAGATACAGAAGAGCATAAGAAACGGATGTTTTGTTTTGTCAGAAGGAGAGATGAGAATGGAAACGAAAACAAGAACAGAAAAAGAAATTTTACATTTTGTTGACCATACTGATTTGCGACCTACCGCTACAGAAGAGGATATGAAAAAACTTTGTGATGACGCTATTGCTGCGGGGTGTGCCGCTGTTTGTGTGCCGTCTTCTTATGTTGGGATGGTGAAACGCTATTCGGCTGGACGGGTGAAGGTTTGTACGGTGGTAGGGTTCCCCAACGGCTATGCTTCCACCGCCGCCAAAGTGGTGGAAACTGTAGACGCCGTGATCATGGGTGCTGATGAGATCGATATGGTTGTTCATTTAGGATGGGTCAAAGATTGCAAATATAATAGAATTGCCGATGAAATTTCTCAGGTGCGCAACGCTTGTAAAAATCAAGTGTTGAAGGTGATTGTGGAGGCTTGCTGCCTGACAGAAGAAGAAAAAATCCGCCTTTGTCAAATTGTCACCGAAGCGGGAGCGGATTATATCAAAACTTCCACAGGATTTGCCGCGGGCGGCGCCACTTTAGAGGATGTGCGGCTTTTTGCCGATCATATCGGCTCTTCTGTAAAAATCAAAGCGGCCGGCGGTATCAAAGATTTTGCTATGGCAGATGCCCTTTTGTCAGCCGGAGCGCGGCGGTTGGGCTCCAGCAATCTGGTGAAAAAATGGTTGTCGGAAAAAGGAGTGTGAACATCATGGAACATTGGCCGTCCGATATGGAATTGATTAAGCGGGCGATGGATGCCAGAGAACAGGCTTATGCGCCCTATTCCGCCTTTTTGGTAGGCGCGGCGGTGCTGTTTGACAGTGGACGAGTGTACACCGGTTGTAATGTGGAAAATGCTTCCTACGGCGCTAGTAATTGCGCTGAACGCACGGCGATTTTTGCGGCGGTGGCAGCGGGAGAATTGGCATCCGGCGCCGCTATCAGAAAAGTCGTCGTGGTAGGAGGAAAAAAAGGAGAAAACTTAGATTTTTGTCCGCCATGTGGCATTTGTTTGCAGGTTATTTCCGAGTTTGCTAGAAGTAATACAATATGTGAAGTTGTATTGGCAAAAATGGAATGGATGCAGGGTCGATATCAGGAAATTGAAAGGAAATCGGAACCCTTTACAGCCTTTTTGCCGAAAGGGTTTTCTTTAAACCGCTGAGAAAAACAGCGGCGATTTTTTTAGAAAGAGGGGGAATAGAAATGAAACTAAGAAAAAAAATCACCGTGGTTTGCCTGATTGCGGCATTAATAACGATGCTGTTCGGTTTTTCTGTCAGCGCTCTGGCGGAGGAATCTTATTTGCAGGGGTTGACAGTGCAGGAAAAGCCGGGTGACAACAGCCAATCCGTGGCTGTTACTGAAGAAATGACGGCGGATGTTTCCGCGTCTTGTGATTCTGTTGTGTTGACCGCGGAAACCAAAGAAGGGTATACCGCCTATGTGAGAGACGGCGAGTTGGAATATGAATTGAACGGCTATACAGTGGATATGGAGAATACCCGTACCATTCATATTGTTATAAAAGACAGCGTGGGAGCGACGGTTCCGGAAGTAAATTATACTTTGATATTGTATAAGACGGATACTTCTGTGCGTTCTGTGGAGTTGAAATACAATGATGGAACATACACCGCGAGCAAGGTGGGGGATCAGTATTTGATCAATATCCCCAGCGGCGTTTCTCAGGTAGAACTTAAAGTGAATACCGGTTCTGACCGTGCGAAAGTGTTGTATGATGGTAATGTATCGGATAACAAAGTCACACTGACTCAGGACGAAACCAAGGTGAAATTTGTGGTGATCCCCTATGAAGGCGCTCCTCAAAACAAAGGGCAGGAGTATACGCTGACACTGGTGCGGTCGGGCTCTCCGATGAATGAGGCAGGGCTCAGCGCGCTGACCGCCGACAAAGGCTCCATAAGTCCTGCTTTTAGCTCCTCCACCCAGACGTATACTGTCACAGTTCCTTACGGAACTTCTGCCACCAAACTTACCGCCACTGCCAAAGACAGTACGGCTAAGGTGTTAATCAATACTTCCTCCACAGCATCCCCAGACAATTTTGAAACGGCGTCTGCTGGCAGTGTGTCTTTTACAACGCCTTCTTTGACCAGAGGGCAGACGGTGAATTATTATGTTCATGTGCTGGCGGCTGATGGAGAAACGATGAAAACTTACACCGTAAAGGTTTATCGCAGTAATCATCAGGAATCCGATGAGGCACGGCTAAAGAGCCTTTCCGTAAGAAATTACAGTATTCTGCCTTCTTTTGATGACAGTGTTCATGATTATTATCTGGTTGTTCCCAGAAGTGAAGACGAAGTACGCGTTAATGTGACCGCTCGTGACAGCCATTCCGAAATCTTGGTGGACGGACACAGTGTTGACAGCGGTTCTTCTCGTTATGTGGATTTGGGTACCGGCAATAACGATATTGAAGTGAAAGTGACATCAGAAGACGGAACGGAAACCGAAACCTATGATCTTCATATTTACCGTTCTACGGAAAGCAGCGGAAGTGATTATGCTATCGAGGATTTAACTGTCAAAACGGGCGCCGCTTCCAGCAGCAGCCGCCTGACGGAAACGACCTTGGATCGCTCTTTCAGCGGCAATGTTTATTCTTATATTGTAGATACCAAAACCGCCGATAAATATTTTACTGTAAAGTGGGAACCGAAAGATCGGGATTCTGTGGCATTTCTCATTTATGGCGATACCGTTCGTCCTTTGAGTGGGAAATCCTATGTTTCCGCGGTAAAGATGGACGAGGATCTGGAAAGTTTCACGGTCCGCGCTTATTCGCCGGATTGCAAGACCAGTCGGGACTACAACTTCACCTTTGATCGCTATGTCAAATCCTCTGATGCCTATCTTTCCGATTTAGTTGTGCGGGTAAATGGCGCTAAGATGAGTCTTTCTCCTGAGTTTGATGAAGAAACTGTCAGCTACAGTGTTGCCGCCGCCAGTACGGCTACCTATGTAACGATTACACCTACAGCGGCAGATGCTAATAGCTCCATTACTGTAAATGGCCGTGAAGTAAAGAGCGGAGGCACTTCTACCAGTATTTCGTTGGTTGGTACGACGACCAGAATTCCGATCATAGTCACAGCGGAAGACGGCAGCAATACCTGTCGGTATTATGTGACAATCAATAAAAACAACAGCGTAGATCCTGATGACCCCTCTGTCCCCGGCGGTCAGAAAAAAATCATAATGAAGCTGGGCAGCACTTCCTATACGGTGAACGGGGAGAACAAATTGTTGCGTGTGGCTCCTTATATGGATCAAAAAGTAGCCAGAACCATGGTCCCCATTCGTGCCATTTCGGAAGCGATGGGCGCCACCGTAAATTTCAGCAATCAAACGAAAATTGTCGAAATCATTTATGGCGGAAAAACACTGACTATGACATTAGGGCAGGAAATTTCCGGCGGCAGCCCCAGTTACGGAACTCCCAATTTGATTAGCGGCACTACCTTTGTTCCTGTCCGTTATGTCAGCGAACAGCTAAACGCGCGGGTGGATTGGGACGGACAAAATCAAACGGTGACGATTTCCCAATAAGTGCATGAATTGGATGCTGCGATATTTCGTGAGTTTGAAAAATTATTGCAAAAAATCCTTTGCCATTACGGCAAAGGATTTTTTTTGAGACAAAAGACAAAACTGAAAGATCCCAAAAAGAGGAGGCTGCAAAAAAGCTAAAAAATAGGGAGTTATGAAAAATTTATTCGAGAAATTCATAAAAGTCGATTTTTATGAAAAATGTGTCGAAAAAAACTTTAAAAATTAAAAAAAATATCTTAGAAAAAATCGGTGGATAGCAGGTGTTTTTCTTCTTTTTGAAATAGTGAGAATGAGTCTCGTTTGAGCTGGGGAAAATCCGAAAAAAATTTTTTTTAATAGAAATGAGAAAAAATCAAAAAACAGAGGAAACGTAAGAAAACAAAAGGAAATTAAAAAAAATAATTGTAAAATCTAAAAAAACCACCTATAATCAAAAAAATTCATCCGAAATTCAGCCAAATATCATACAAAGTCTATTGAAATCTCGGTTTAGTTGTGGTATTCTATGTAAAGATGGTGTTGGAAAATAAAACAATCATCCAACAAATAGTATCTAATAAACAGATACATAATTTTAAGGAGGAAATTTAAAATGAAAAAAAGATTATTGGTATTGTTGATGGCTCTGGCTATGTGCTTTGCTATGTTCGGTTGTGGTTCCGACGAACCTGCTACAGATGCTACTACTGAAGAACCCGCTGTTACTACTGAAGAACCCGCTCCTGCTGACGAAGAAGCTCCTGCCGATGCTCCTGCTGACGAAGAAGCTCCTGCTGCCGAAGAAACTCCTGCTGAATAATTTTCAGAATCAGTATTATCATTCAGTAATCAAAAAGCATCTCCTTTTGGAGATGCTTTTTTCTTTGTCGTAAAGAGTAAATTTTTCTGAAAATTCTGTCCGAACTATTCTTTCAAAAAAGACGCTAAAACCCAAACAGCAGAGGCAATTGTGCTATCTGAGACAGCCGGTGTTCTGTTCGAACTTCTCCGAAATGCTTTTTCGCTGTTTTTGTTTGTTTGGGGATGATTTTTATTCTGTTTAACGGAAGTGCTTTCTATAATACGAAAAAACAGGGTACGATAAGGGCGAAGAATTAAAATTAAGTTTCCTGATTGAAATTTAACATAGTTTTAACATAGAACTACTGGTAGATTTAACATAAAGGTGCTATAATAATTTTGTGTGTGATTTTTTTTATTTTTAGGTTTTTTTTGGAGGATGGACGAATTATGGACATTTTTTCTTTTTTGTCACTTTGTGGTGGTCTGGCCATTTTTCTCTTTGGGATGAAAACCATGGGGGATGGGCTGGAAAGGCGCGGCGGCGGAAAACTAAAGTCAATCCTTGAAGGATTGACCTCCAGTCCGCTGAAAGGTGTTTTGCTGGGGGCTGGAGTAACAGGAATTATCCAAAGCTCTTCCGCGACAACGGTGATGGTGGTGGGGTTTGTAAACTCCGGTATTATGGAGCTTTCTCAAGCCATCAGTGTAATTATGGGCGCCAATATTGGAACGACAGTGACTAGCTGGCTGTTGAGTCTGACCGGTATTCAGGGCGACAGCTTTTGGGTGAAAATGCTGGAACCAACTTCTTTTTCTCCCATTCTTGCTGTAATCGGCATTATTTTGGTCATGTTTTGCAAAAGCAACAAGAAAAAAGATACCGGTTCCATTATGTTGGGCTTCGCGGTGTTGATGACCGGTATGACGATGATGAGTACTTCTGTGTCCGGTTTGCAAGACAATGAGTCCTTTACCGGTTTGCTGACGTTGTTTACCAATCCTGTTTTGGGTGTGCTGGCAGGTGCGGTGTTTACCGGCATTATTCAGTCTTCTTCCGCGTCTGTCGGAATTTTACAGGCATTATCCACCACAGGCAGTGTGACTTATGCCAATGCGGTGCCCATCATCATGGGGCAAAACATCGGTACCTGTGTAACGGCTCTGCTTTCGTCCATTGGGACAACCAAAAACGCCCGTCGAGCGGCTATGGTGCATCTTTTCTTTAATATTATCGGTACCGTTTTGTTTATGGTTCTTTTCTATACATTAAATTGGTTGATTGGATTTAGCTTTATCAATGATTCTATCAACGCCGCCGGTATCGCGGTGGTGCATACCGTGTTCAATGTGTTATCGACAGCGGTGATGCTGCCTTTTACCAAAGGGCTGGAAAAATTGGCGTGTATGGTTATTCGGGATGACGATTCGGAAGAAAGCGAGTCTGTTTTGGATGTTCGTTTGTTGACAACGCCCCCCGTTGCTATTGATCAGGCGAAAAAAGTAACCAATGAAATGGCGCTGTTGGCAAAAGATGGAATGCTTTCCGCCATTGGTTTGCTGCATCATTATGACGCGGAAAAACTGGAGGAAATTCGAGCCAATGAGGACAAAGTAGATCGCTACGAGGACATTATCGGAACTTATTTGGTTAAGCTGGGCAGGGATAGTCTCAGTGACAGCGACAGCCGCCAGGTTTCCAATCTGCTCCATTGTATCGGGGATTTTGAACGGATTTCCGACCATGCTCTGAATGTGGCGAAATCCGCCGAAGAATTGCATGAAAAGGGCATCGGTTTCTCTGAAGAAGCGGTTAGGGATTTGCGGGTTGTAGAGGATGCCTTGAGTGAGTTGCTGGAAATCGCTTATACGGCCTTTGTTGACAATGATTTGGAAAAAGCCAAGTCCATTGAACCTTTGGAACAGGTGATTGATAATTTGAAGATTAAAGTGCGGGATCATCACATCGATCGATTGCAGAAGAGCATCTGCCCTATCGAAACAGGCTTTGTGTTCTCTGATGTATTGACCGCTTTTGTCAGAACTTCTGACCATTGCTCCAATATCGGGGTATGTTTGCTGGAAATCGCCAACGATAGCTACGGTACCCATGAATATTTGAGTCATGTAAAATTTGACGGCGAAAATGATTTTACTGTAAAATATGATGCTTTCCGTAAAAAATATTTGGCATAGGGAGAAAACGGACAAGTTACGCTGCAGGAAAAAGAAATTATTGCGTCGAACAAAAAAATCATGAAAACAGAAAAAGCACTGTCGGCCGGATGAGGAAAATCCTTTCGGCAGGATGGTGCTTTTCTGTTTGACCGCGAAAAAAAACTGCTTTGAGAAACGGAAATGAAGGAGTGAATTGCCGTGAATAACATTTTTTGTGTGGAAGACGATTTGAATATTCGCGAATTGATTGAATATACCCTGACTTCTACCGGGTTTCAAGTACGAGGGTTTGAAAACGGTCAGACTTTTTTTGATGCGCTGAAAGTGGTGAAACCGGATTTGATTTTGTTAGATATTATGCTGCCGGATATGGACGGTATGGAAATTTTAAAATCTCTTCGCAGCAATCCTACCACTAAAGGGCTCCCCGTAATTATGTTAACCGCCAAATCCGATCGAATGGATAAAATCAAAGGATTAGACGGCGGCGCCGATGATTATATTACGAAACCTTTTGATGTTTTAGAGCTGATCTCTCGCATCAAGGCGGTGTTGCGTCGAGCTCATTCTTTCCAAACGGATAATTCGGATTTGACCCACGAGGAAATCCATCTGGATCATAAAAAACGGCAGGTCTATGTCAATGATCAGGAAATTTCTCTTACCTATAAAGAATATGAACTGCTGTACATGTTACTGGCGGCAGGCGGCAATGTGGTACCCAGAGAAAATATCATCTCCGCCATTTGGGGCACGGAATATGAAGGCGAGTCCAGAACGCTGGATGTTCACATCCGGACACTGCGGCAAAAATTAGGCAGTGCGGGCAATCATATTGAGACTGTTCGGAACGTTGGTTATAAGATCGGTTGATTTTGAAATTCCTTGTGCGAGATGGTGATAATGAAAAAGTGATGCCGAAATTCGTGCAGAAAAGAAGCATGGGCAGGTTTTTCTATGTATAAAAAGATTTATCGCAGCATGTGTTTGTTGTCTATGGCAACGTTATTGCTGGCTACCATAATGATTTTATCGGTGTCATACACCAATTTCAATGAAAGTATCAAGACGGAAATTCGTGACGAAACCATGATGCTTGGTAATCTGGTAGAAGCCAGTGCGGATCCCGCGTCTTTTTTGGCCGATACAGTCGACGGTGTAAGCAACAAGCGGATTACATTGATCGATGGTTCCGGACAGGTGCTGTTTGACAGCGTCTCTTCTGACGCTATCGTTGAAAACCATAATAACCGTCCGGAAATTATCATGGCAAGGGAAACGGGCATTGGTGAGTCGGAACGTTATTCTGTGACCACCGGAGAACATTACTATTATTATGCGGTACAGCTGGATGATGATTCGGTATTACGTTTGGCTGCTTTTTCCGATAACACGTTGTCCATGTTTTGGGGGTCTCTGGCCTCGGTTCTGTTCATTGCTTTTTTGATTTATCTTCTTTCGGTGATTGTTGCTCGCCATTTAACTGATAATATTATTAAGCCGCTGGAAAACATTTATTTCTTTGATCAGAATAACTATGAAAACGCTTATGCGGAAATCCAACCTTTTCTCAATCGAATCGCTCGACAAAATCAAGAAATCAAACGGCAGATGGCAAAAGTAAAGGCGCAAAAGGGTCGTTTGCAGGCCATTACCGATAATATCAATGAAGGATTGGTGATTATTGACGCGGATGCCAATGTCCTTTCCGTTAATCAGTGTGCTCTTAATATTTTTCGGGTTAGTGAAAATTACGTCAAACATCGCCCGTTCAGCTATCTGACAGAACGGGAAGATATCTGCGAAGCTATTAATAAAGCTTTGGAAGGCAAAAAAGAAAGCATGATGGTGGAAATGCGAAAACGCGTCTACCAAATTTTCTTTAGCCCGGTCTATGAGCAGAAGATAATCAGTGGGGTAGTGATTTTGATTTTTGATGTCAGCGCTCATGCCAAATCGGAACAGATTCGGCGTGAATTCACCGCTAATGTTTCCCATGAGTTGAAAACGCCGCTGACTACCATTCACGGCTATGCTCAGGTAATCGAAAGCGGTATTGCCAAACCGGAGGATGTTCGAGGATTTGCGGAAAAAATTGATCGGGAAAGCAGCCGTTTGATCAATTTGATTGATGATATTATTAAATTGTCAAATCTGGACGAAAATTCGACCGGCGGTGAAATGCAAGAATTGTCTTTAAAGACTGTTATTAATGAAGTGAAAGATAATTTGCAAGTGAAGGCCGCGGAAAAACAAGTTACCATTGAGGTGGTGGGGGAAGATACCAAAATCATGGGTAATCTTTCTCAGATCACGGAAATGATCTATAACCTTTGCGATAATGCTATCAAATATAACAAAGAAGGTGGTACCGTAACTCTTACCCTGGCGGATCAGACATTGTTTGTTTCCGATACAGGAATCGGGATTCCCGCTTCCGATTTAGATCGCATTTATGAGCGATTCTTCCGGGGAGATAAAAGTCATTCCAAAAAAGTGGACGGCACGGGATTGGGTCTTTCTATTGTGAAACATATTGCAGAAGTAAATAACGCTGTGATCGAAGTAGACAGCGAAGTAGGCGAAGGCACTACTTTTACAGTGAAATTCAACCATAAGTAGAGTAGAAAACATTTTTGACAAAGAAAAGCGCTTCTCGCGAAGGTGCATCGGAAATTCGCTCTTGATTATCACCAAACATTTGCTTTGGAAAACAACTGACGGAGCGGAAGAACGTGATTGTTTGCCGCGGGTTCTCAGCAGGAAAGTCAGGGTATTTTCGATATCTTTTGTCAAATAGGTGTCCATTCGCTTAGGATAGGTGAAAATACATTGTTTATGGTATTGAAAAACACAATCAAAAATTACAATAACGATAGTTCCTATTGGATTTTCAGCGGCGGTCGATCTTAGGATCGGCTGCCGTTATTTTTTCGCGGAGGTGAATGGTACCGGAAGGCTCATCGATTTTATCGAACATAAAATCTTTTTTGTTACGGGAAAGAGAAAGAGTGTTTTTTACTTTTGCGGGCTGATAGGGTTTTTATCATGGGAATGTATGAATAATTAATATTTTTTCGATTTTTTGCATATGTTATTGGCAGAATTGTCTGAAAAAACAGACAGAAAAACAAAAGAATTTGCTTTTTCTAAACCGTAAATTCAATATTGACTGAATATTTTATTTTTTTCCGTCAGAATGCGGTTTTGCGTCTCTTTTTTCAGTTCGAAAAATAATAAAAATAACCTAAATTTTACCTAACTTTTACCTTCTTGTGATAGCAGATTTAACATGTCAGCCCCTATAATTTAGTTATGTAATGGTTGTGCTATTATACATAGCGGCCAAACAAATAAAAAAAGAAAGAATTTGAAAAGAGGTATGAAGAAATGAAAAAATTGATGAGTATCTTAATGCTGGTTGGTTTGATGGCCTTTGCTCTGTGTGGCTGCGGCGGCGGCGAAGAACCCGCTGCTACTGAAGAAGGCGCGGATACCACTGCTGAAGCGATGAGTGGTGAAATTTCCGTAGTTGTTCGTGAAGATGGTTCCGGTACCAGAGACGCTTTCAATGAATTGATGGGCGTAATCGATGAAAACGATAACGACTTGACCTATGAAGGCGCTGAAGTTACCAATAGTACTTCTGTCGCGATGAGCACTGTTGCCGGTAACCCCCAGGCGATTGGTTACATCTCTTTGGGTTCTCTGTCTGATGAAGTAAAAGCTCTCAATGTTGACGGCGCAGAACCTACTGTTGAAAATGTAAAATCCGGTACTTACAAAGTATCCAGACCTTTTAATGTTGCTTATGTAGAAGGCAGCCTGAGCGATGTTGCCCAGGATTTCATGAACTATGTAATGAGCGCTGAAGGTCAAGCTGTTATCGAAGAAGAAGGATACATCAGTGTTGCTGAAGGCGCCGAAAGCTATACCGGTTCCGGTATGAGCGGCAAAGTAACCTTGGCGGGTTCTACTTCTGTTTCTCCTGTCATGGAAGTATTGGCTGACGAATACAAAGCTTTGAATCCTAATGTTACTATCGAAATTCAGCAGACCGGTTCTTCTGCCGGTATCTCCTCCGCTATCGAAGGCGCCTGTGACATCGGTATGTCCTCCAGAGAATTGGATGAAACTGAAGCCGCTGAATTGACCTCTACCCAGATTGCGCTGGATGGTATCGCGGTGATCGTCAATAACGAAAATCCCATCAGTGATTTGACTACTGATCAAATTCGCAGCATCTTTGTTGGTGATGTTTTGGATTGGTCCGAACTTCAGTAAAGAATCATGACAAAATCCAGGAATGAGGCGTCCTC
>CBCTTQ010000024.1:0-31437 GCA_965149945.1 uncultured Peptococcaceae bacterium
CATACAAATAGTTAAAAAGCGCGGAACGAGCGCCGCCGATATGCAGCGGCCCCGTAGGACTGGGCGCGAAACGAACTCTGACTTTTTCCATATTGGAATCCCTCCGTTTATTCAGAAAATTTCCCGCCGCGGCTCAAAGCGACCGTCAGACGAGACTTCTCTCAACACAATACTTTTTCTGTTTGCTTTCCGCCGAACTTCCGGCAAAATGCTATACAAACTTAATTTCTATTATATCATTCTTTTATGGTTTTCTCAATAAAAAATCAAGGATTTTTCCCAAAAGGAAGCAGGCGCTTTTCCCAAAGAAGGAAGCTTTGTAAGCCAACGGTCTCGCTTCCCTCCTTTTGTAACAGCGACAAAAATATGATTATTTTCGCAAAGAACAGATTTTTGATTGTTCTTCATTCGCTGTCATTATCGTAAGAATTGTCTGAAAAAACGAAACATTGCTGGACAAGGTTCCACCGGAGTGCTATAATGAGAATTAAGATTAAAAAGAATTCGCCAGAAAGGAGGAGCAACCATGAATCAGCTGGAAACAGCCAGAGCAACCATCAACGCCATCGACGCCAAAATGGCGGATCTTTTTGTGCAAAGAATGGCCGCCGTGGCAGATGTCGCGGCTTATAAAGCCACCCATCAGTTACCTGTGCTGGATTCTGGCCGTGAAGCGGAAGTGCTGGCAAAAAATACAGCCAGACTGGACGATACCAATCACGCTCCTCTGAAACCTTACTATACCCAATTTTTGCAAAATGTAATGGATCTCTCCAAAGCTTGGCAGAGGGCCGCCTTACACAAAGACTCCGTTGGTTACCAGGGAACCGAGGGGGCTTTTTCCTATATCGCGGCGAAAAAAATCTACCCCAACGCGAAAATGACCGCCTATCCTTGTTTCGAAGATGTTTTCAACGGAGTAGAACAAGGCGAAGTGGCTTTCGGAATCATTCCTTTTGAAAATTCTTATACGGGAGAAGTAGGCGAAATTCTTGATCTGCTTTTGTCCCATGAACTGCACATCGTGGACTCCTTTGATCTGTCGGTGAGTCAAAATTTGCTGGGCGTAAAAGGGGCTTCTCTGTCCGATATCACCGCTGTATACTCCCATCAGCAGGCATTGAGTCAATGCCATGACTATCTGAACCGCTATCCCTGGCAAGTTGTACCCTATTCCAATACTGCCCTGGCAGCAAAATACGTCGCCGCCAAAGGTGACAAATCCAAAGCCGCCATCGCCAGCCTGGAAACCGCGGAATTATTTGGTTTGGACATTTTGGCAAAAGATATCAACACCAGCGCCCAAAATACTACACGATTTATGGTGATTTCCAAAGAAGAAAACTTCAGCGGAAATCGATTTAACATGCTCTTTACCGTTGGTCACGAAGCGGGCCAGCTGGCAAAGGTAATGCGTATTTTTGGTGATTTTGGTTATAATCTGGAAAGTATCAAATCCAGACCCATGCGAAATTTGCCGTGGCAATATTATTTTTATGCGGAGATCATCGGAGACCTGAAGGATCAACAGACTAAAGAACTTCTCTCCAATTTAAGGGAGACTTGTAATTTATTGAAAATCCTTGGTTCTTACACCATTCGTTGATTTATTTTGATCGGATACGCATAGAACAGTTGCCGGCAGCAACTGTTCTTTTTTTCTGCGTACTCTCCTCCGAAAAACATCACAGAAAGGCATGCTTATGAAAACATTACAGGTACAAATTCCTCAACACACTTATCCTATTTATCTGGAAGACGGGCTTTTGAACAAAATCGGCGCTTTGGCCGACCTAAACCGCAAAGTACTGATCGTCACAGACGACGGCGTCCCCGCCGTCTACGCAGAAACAGTCGCCGCGCAATGTCAAACCGCCCGCATCGAACGATTGCCCCAAGGAGAAACCGCCAAAAGTTTCGAGGGACTGGAGCAAATTCTTTCCACACTGCTGACACAAAACTTCAGTCGAAAAGATCTGGTTATCGCTGTAGGCGGCGGAGTTATAGGGGATCTGGCGGGCTTTGCCGCTGCTGTCTATATGCGAGGAATTGATTTCATCAATATCCCCACCACCACCCTTTCCCAAATCGACAGCAGCATCGGCGGTAAAACCGCCATCAATTTGCGAGGCGTCAAAAACATCGTCGGCGCCTTCCATCAGCCCAAAGCAGTGTTTATCGACCCGCAAACTTTGGGCACCCTGACGCCCCGCCATTATCGCAACGGACTGGCAGAAGCCGTTAAAGCCGGCATGATTGGTGACGCGGATCTTTTTACCGAATTTGAGCGACTGACCCCGACGGAAATCCATACCCACATCGACGCGATCATCTTGGCGGCGCTGCGAGTGAAAAAACTCATTGTGGAGGCAGATGAAAAAGAAACAGGATGTCGCAAACTGTTGAACTTCGGCCATACATTGGGTCACGGCATCGAAAGTCTCTATAACCTATCTCAACTGTACCATGGAGAAGCCGTAGCGGTGGGCATGATGATGGTCACTCAGGATAAATCAATTCGACAGCGACTGGCAAAAGTATTGGAAAAATTACAATTGCCCACCACAGTTCCCTATAATCCGGAACAATTGTTTGAAATAGTCAGCCATGATAAGAAAGCCGCCGGCGGCGCCATTGACTTGATTCTCGTCAATGAAATCGGCAAAGGGGAACAAAAAACCATTCCTCTGGCGGAAATCAGGAGGTATCTATCATGAAAAACACCTTCGGCAATTCCCTTACCATTACCCTGTTCGGAGAATCCCACGGTCCTGCTATCGGCTGTGTTTTAGACGGGCTGGCGGCGGGGATTCCCCTGGATTTAGATGCCATTCAAGAACAATTGGATTTACGCAAACCCCGCGGCAAAATTTCCACCGCCCGCAAAGAAAGCGACCGATTTCAAATTCTCAGCGGTTTTTTCAACGGCCATACCACAGGCACCCCGTTGACGCTGCTCATTCCAAACAGTGCGCAGCACAGCAAAGACTACGAAAAAACCAAACTGCTGCTGCGTCCTTCTCACGCAGATTTTACCGCCTTTGAAAAATACCACGGGTTTCAAGACTATCGAGGCGGCGGTCATTTTTCCGGCCGCCTGACAGCGCCCATTGTAGCGGCAGGCGCCGTTTGCCTCCAAATTCTCCAAGAGAAAGGAATCCGCGTCGCCACTCATATCGCGGAGTTGGGCGATCTGCGGGATGAGTCATTGGCAGTCACGGAAACCGCCATCGCCCAACAAATGGCAAAATTGCGGGGACGTTATTTTCCAACCTTTGACGCGGCTCAAGGAGAAAAAATGATTGCACTGATTGAAACCGCCAAAGAAGAAAAAGATTCCGTCGGCGGCATCCTGGAAACAGTCGTCATCGGCTTGCCTACCGGGTTGGGAGAGCCTTTCTTTGATTCTGTGGAAAGTATTTTGGCTCATCTGTATTTCAGTATCCCCGGCGTCAAAGGAGTGGAATTCGGATTAGGATTTGCTTTTTCCCAAAAACGCGGCAGTACCGCCAACGACGAATTTTACTATGATGAGACAGCGGAAAAAATCCGCACTGTTACCAACCACAACGGCGGAATCAACGGCGGCATCACCAACGGCATGCCTCTCATCGCCCGACTGGCTGTTAAACCCACTCCCTCCATTTACCGCTCCCAAAAAACAGTAAACTATCAAACCAAAGAAAATACAACCCTGGAAATTGAAGGGCGGCATGATCCCGCCATCATCCATCGAGCCAGAGTGGTGGCAGACAGCATGACCGCCATCGGACTGCTGGATCTTTTTCTCAGCCGCCAAGGAACGGAAAGCATAAAAGACTGAACAAAAAAAATTCGGGTTCAAAACCGATTTCTTCCTAACTTCTATAACGAAAACACAAAAAAATAAGTGAGGTGCAATCTATGTACGGATTAATCGGAGAAAAATTAGGACACAGTTTTTCCAAAGAAATTCATAATCAATTGGCAGATTATGATTATCAGCTGATTGAACTGAGCGCTGAGGAATTCCCCCGATTTATGGAAGCAAAGGAATTTGACGGCATCAATGTCACCATCCCTTACAAAGAAGCCGTGATTCCTTATTTGGATCAACTGGACAAAAGCGCCGAAGCCATTGGTTCCGTCAACACCGTTGTCAATCAAAACGGCAAACTGATCGGCTATAACACCGATTTTGACGGGCTCCTGTATCTGCTGGAAGTCAATAACATGGAAATCCACGGCAAAACCGTCATGATCCTGGGAACCGGCGGCACCTCCAAAACCATCACCGCCATCTGTCGTGAATTGGGTGCCTCACAGGTTTATAAAGTCAGTCGCGGCGGCGGCATTTACTTTAATTATGAACAGGCGGAAGAATTGGACGATGTACAGGTTATTTTCAACGCCACCCCCCGCGGCATGTACCCAAACAACTACGAGCGCCCCTTTAACACCAGTTTCTATCCCAATTTAGAATCCGTGATCGATGTAGTCTACAACCCCCTCAACACCTCAATGGTGCTGATGTCGCTGGCCCAAGGGCTGAACGCCGTAGGAGGTTTGGAAATGCTGGTGGCTCAGGCAAAACGAGCGGCGGAACTGTTCACCGGCGCCGTCATTCCAGACCGTCGCAATCAGGAAATCTACCTGAACCTTTGCCGGGAAATGCAAAATATCGTCTTTACCGGAATGCCCGGCTGCGGCAAAACAACATTAGGCAAACAAGTGGCGGAACAACTGCACCGCCCCTTTGTAGATATTGATGAAGAAATTGTCAAAACCGCAGGGAAATCCATTCCCGAAATTTTTGAGCAGGATGGGGAAGATGCTTTCCGAAAAACAGAAAAAGAACTAATCCGCAAATTCGCCGCCCAACACGGTCAAGTCATCGCGCCCGGCGGCGGCATCGTCAAAGATTTCTCCAACATTCAAGCGCTGCAGCAAAACGGCATGTTACTTTTTATCGACCGTCCCTTAGAATTGCTGACCGCCAGTGAGGATCGACCGTTGGCACGCAGCAAAGAAGCCATTGAAAAACTGCATCAAGAACGGTATCACATTTACGACCGTTATTGTGACGGCAAAATTGTCAATAACAGCACTTTAAACCGAGCATTATCTGAAATAATGACTCTGATCAAAGGAGGCGGCCAATGAATCTGTTAGTCATCAACGGTCCCAATTTGAATATGTTGGGTATTCGAGAACCGGAAATTTACGGCAGTACCACCTATGCTGACCTGGTGAGCATGATTGAAGAATTCTGTGCCGCCAAAGGAATCAGCGTCAAAGTTTTTCAAAGCAATGATGAAGGCGCCATCGTAGATGAGATCCAAAACGC
The DNA here is from genome assembly GCA_965149945.1 of uncultured Peptococcaceae bacterium. Classification (GTDB taxonomy): domain Bacteria; phylum Bacillota; class Dehalobacteriia; order UBA4068; family UBA4997; genus JAHZFN01. The sequence goes on from CBCTTQ010000024.1 coordinate 5,327, forward strand.
CTACCGTACATTTGACGGTATCGTCATTAATCCCGCCGCCTACACCCATACCAGCATCGCCATTTTAGACGCTCTGAAAAGTGTCGCGCTGCCGGCGGTAGAAGTACATATCTCCGACGTAACACAACGAGAACCTTTCCGTCAGATTTCCTACGCCGGGATGGCTTGCTTCGGTCATATCATCGGCGAAGGATTAGACGGATACAAAACCGCTATCAACATGCTGGAAGAAAGATTGTGCCGTCCACAAGAAAAAGATTAAAAAAATGATTTTGAGTTCCGAAAAAAATAAAATAGGATAAAAGGAGATTACGAAAAAATGATTATCACACTGAAACAAAACGCAACACAAGTAGAAGTACAACGCCTGGTGGATTATATTGAAGACAAAGGATTGAAAACCCAACTGATCGTCGGGGAAAACCAAACCGTACTGGGCATGATCGGTGACACTACTGTTATGGATGAAGTGGTGCTGCGAGGGATCAAATGCGTACAGGAAATCACCCGCATCTCCACACCGTATAAAAAAGTAAACCGTGCGTTCCACCCGGAAGATACTGTCATCAAAGTAGGCGATTACAAAATCGGCGGCAGCGAAAAAATTGTCATGATCGGCGGCCCCTGCTCCGTGGAAGACGATGACTCCTTCATGATCAGCGCCCAAGGAGTCAAAGACGCCGGCGGCAACATGCTGCGAGGAGGCGCATTCAAACCCCGCACCTCCCCTTATGCTTTCCAGGGACGCGGTTCCGAAGGCATTCATACCCTTTGCAACGCCCGAAAAAAACTGAACATGCCCATCGTCACCGAATTGATGAACGCCAACCGCATTCAGGAATTCTTGGATCATAATGTAGACATCATCCAAGTAGGCGCCCGCAACATGCAAAATTTCGACCTGTTGAAAGAACTGGGCAAAATCAAAACTCCTATTTTGCTGAAACGAGGGCTGGCCAATACCATCGAAGAATGGCTGATGAGCGCCGAATATATTCTGGCAGGCGGCAACCCCAATGTCATTCTCTGTGAAAGAGGGATTCGTACCTTCGAAAAATACACCAGAAACACATTGGACCTCAGTGTAATTCCCATCGTGAAACAAAAAACCCATCTGCCCATCATTATTGACCCCAGCCATGCGACCGGCGATTGGAAGCTGGTAGAAGCCATGAGCCTGGCGGCCATTGCGGCCGGCGCCGACGGCTTGATCGTCGAAGTCCATCATGACCCCGTCAATGCGTGGTCTGACGGAGCTCAGTGCCTGACCCCCGCCAAATACAAAACCATGATCGACAAATCCCGCGCCATCGCCAAAGTCATCGGCAGAGATATTTATTAAACCCTCCCAAAGAAAGGATCCTCATGAATCAGACAATCAACGCGGAAATTTTCCCGGGCATCTGCTCCGGAGAAATATCCATCCCCCCTTCCAAAAGTTTTTCCCATCGCGCGATTCTTTGCGCCGCTCTGGCTCAGGGAGAAAGCCATATCAGCAATGTCGCTTTTTCCGAAGATATTCGCGCTACCATCGCCTGCGTCAAACAACTGGGAGCACAAGTTCAAAAAGTCGACGATACCCTGATCATCAACGGCGTGGGATTCCGCTCTGTCATTGAGCGGTCTGTCACCGAACATATGATCATCGACTGTAATGAGTCCGGCTCTACTCTGCGCTTTTTGATCCCCGTCTTTGCCCTTTCGGAAAAGCACTGTCGCTTCACCGGCAAGGGACGTTTGATGAAGCGTCCCCAGGAAATTTATGCCCGCATCTTCGCTGACCAAAAAAAGAAATTTCTCATTTCAGAGCAATATGTCGAAACATTTGAATCTTTGGAAGCAGGCATTTTCAACGTAAACGGCAACATCAGCTCACAATTTATCAGCGGCCTGCTCTTCGCCCTGCCTTTATTGGACGGAGATTCTCTAATCAAAATTGAGCCGCCCTTTGCTTCTCGTTCCTATGTCAATCTGACATTGGAAATGCTGCGGCAATTCGGTATCGAAACCGTTTGGCTCAATGATTATGCCCTGATGGTCAAAGGCAATCAAACTTACCGACCTCAAAACTATCGAGTAGAAGGAGACTATTCTCAACTGGCGTTTTTTGCGGTGCTGGCCGCTGTCAACCATGACCTGACATTAACTGATGTTAACCCTATCAGTCGCCAGGGAGACCGCGCGATTCTTGACATTCTGAAAGAATTCGGCGCGTCGGTGCGCCCCGTCCGCAACGGCTGGCATATTCAACACACTCCGCTCTCCGCCCACGCCATCAATCTGGAAGATTGTCCCGATCTGGGCCCCGTTTTAATGGTGCTGGCAGCCCTCGCTACAGGTACCACCGTTATCCATAACGCGGGACGGCTGCGTCTGAAAGAATCTGACCGTATCGCCGCCATGGAAACAGAGCTGCGAAAAGTGGGCGTGAAAATCTCCTCCACCTCAAACACCGTCACCATCCAAGGAGGTCTGCGGCAAACGGAACCGCCCCTTTTCGACGGTCATAACGATCATCGAGTGGTGATGAGTCTGGCAGTGCTGGCCTCTGTATTAAACGGTCCCAGTCTCATCCGAGGCGCCGATGCCATCAACAAATCCTATCCCGGATTTTTTGATGATTTACGCCGTTTGGGCATTTCCGCAGACTACCCGATGCAATCCAAAAGGAAGTGAATCCATGATGATTACTGAAAAAACCAAATTCCTCATCATCGGCTTAGGGCTGATCGGCGGCTCCTACGCCAAAGCTTTGTCCCGACACGGGTATACCGTTTATGCCATTGATACCAATGCTCTGACTATCGCCTTTGCCCAAGCCCAAGGCATCATCACAGACGGCGCGACAGAAGTGGAACAGGGTGTAACAAAAGGTTTCTTTCGAGAAGCGAGTATGGGCATCTTTGCCCTCTATCCCACCGCTATGCTGCAATGGCTGGAAACTTATCAACAGCATTTTTCTTCCGGTACTCTTCTCACCGATGTCAGCGGAGTCAAAAGCAATATTGTAGAACGGGCACAATCTCTGCTCCGCCCTGATTTGGAATTTATCGCCAGTCACCCAATGGCGGGGAAAGAAAGCTCCGGTATCGCCAACAGCGATGATACCATCTTTCAGGTAGCTAACTTTATCATCACTCCTACCGATGTCAATACCCCCGAAGCCATCGCGCGGGTAAGGCAGTTGGGAGAAATTCTGGGATTTCACACTATCTCAGAACTGGATCCGAAAACCCATGATGATATCATCGGTTTTCTTTCTCAGTTGACCCATGCCATTGCTGTCAGCTTGATGACCTGCAATAACAGCGCCCATCTGGAGAAATACACCGGGGATTCCTTCCGCGATTTAACCAGAATCGCTAAAATCAACGAAAACCTTTGGCCGGAATTGTTTTTCCTCAACAAAGAAATTTTGATCCGGCATATCGACCGTTTTTCCGCCGAATTGCAAAAACTGAAAGACTATGTAGCGACAGAAAACAAAGAAGCCCTGCAAGATATGATGAGAGAAGCTACCGAGCGCCGAAAAGCCTTTGACCGTTAGTCGCTTCCGAAACACGGAAAAAGCAGAAAACGCAATAAAGCGTTTTCTGCTTTTTTGAGAGAGTGGAAAACCCTCACAGGGTTTTCATGAAAGAAATTTTGAAGAGTAGATGACACGCCTTGACAAAATGCCAAGGAACATGGTTGGCAGAAATCAGCAATGGCGCTGATCAAACTAAATTGAAAACTTTCACCCGTTTGTATCTCAAACGAGATATATTTATTATTCGTCCTTTCTTTTCGGATTCCTGCAAAAAAACAAAAAAAAATTTTATTTTTTCAGAAATTTTTACGCATTGGAAAAAATTTCCTCTTAATCCATTTTTCCTATCAATCCATAAAAACCCTTTATCAATCATCGCGTATCTATAAAAATTTTTTCATCTCTCCCTTATTGACGTTAAAACATAAATTTTTTATAATAAATTCGGACGCAAAAAGAGATCGCCCAAAAAGGAGTTTGTTTTTCATGAAATACCTTTCACCAAAAACAAAATCAACTCAAAATTATTGATCAACAGAGGTGAATTTTCATGTTTGTAGAAGTCGACTGCAAAGGTCTGGCTTGTCCCGGACCGGTCATCAAAACAAAAAAAGCGCTGGAAGAAACTGAAAACGGAATCATCATCGCCACGGTAGATAACGAAATCGCCAGAGACAATGTAGTCCGTCTGGCAGAAGGAATGCATTTGAAAACAGAAGTACGGGAAACAAAAGGTAACTATCAAATTTCCATTGATAAAACAGGCTGTACGGAATGTGCAGAAGCCGACGCCATCCTTAATACCCTAAGCACGACCGACGGATATATCATTCTCTTCCGCGGGGAAACCTTGGGGCGTGGCAACGAGGAACTGGGCGGTATTTTAACAAAAAGTTTTTTCTTCACCGCGGCCAATTATGAACCGTTGCCGAAAAAAGTCGTATTCTTAAACGGCGGCGTCAAACTGGCTTGTACTGATTCTCCGATTTTAGACAGTCTCCAAGCATTGGCAGAAAAAGGAGTCGAAATTATCAGTTGCGGTACCTGTCTGGATTTTTATCATTTAAAGGAACAGTTAGCAGTGGGCAGAATCGGCAATATGTATGACATTTACGATACAGCCGCTTCCTACCGTACTATTTCCCTGTAATATTACAATCAAAAAAGCAGCTTGACACAAGGCTGCTTTTTTTGTTTCTGATTTCATTTAATCGCAAAGAACCGCCACTCGTTCAATTCCGTAAAAGCGAAACCACGTTAAAGCTTCCGCCGAAATCCGTTCTCCGCTGACAGCAATAGGAACCGCAGGCGGGCAATGTACCGACGGAGCAGCACAAATCCGACCTACCGCCTTCTCCGTCAATACCCATTCCCACGGAGAAAAAATCGCCTGTCGAATGGACAAAACCCGTTCCATTTTCGGCAATGGCGGCAATACCCGTTCCCTTTTTTTCGAAGGAATCTCCGCTAAAACTTTTTCCAAACGGTACAAATCCGCCGCGGGCGTCTCCGGAGTCACCATGAACACCAGAAAATCATCATCAGCATATTCACAGTAAATCCCCTCACGGCGCAGCCGCGTCGCCAAGCGGCGACCGTCGACTTTTTCCAGCGTCAGCTTCAAAGGATCTCCCGACAAAAAACAATAGCCCTTCTGCCGCAGCCTTCTTTTCAAAGCAAACAATTCCAGTACCCGCCGCTGCAACTTTTCTTGATAACCGTCCGCCAAATAGCCGTTACAACAATCCAAAGAACGCAAAACCAAATAAGAGGGGCTGGTGGAACCGAACAACGCCAGGCTTTGCTTGACTCGTTTACCCAGTTTCTCCGCTGCCGATGCCGAAAGATGCAAATAAGCGCCCCCCGTCAACACCGGCAGAGTCTTATGGGCAGAATCGCAACATAAAAAAGCCCCTTGCCGAATGGGATGCGGTTCATTCGGCAAAAAACGAAGATAGGCGCCATGCGCATTGTCTACCAAAAGAGGCACCTCAAATTCCCGACAAACCGCCGCCAATCCCGCCACATCCTGGCAATTGCCCAGATAATCGGGAGAAGTAATATATACGGCCGCCGGTTTTTTATTTCTTGCGGTCAGGCATTGTCGCAAATCCCCCGCGGTGACGAGGCAGCTGCAAAGGGATGTCCATTTCCGAGGATACAACCATTCCACCGTAAGATCATTGAGAGCACAGCCTTGTACAAATGCCTGATGTACATTGCGCGCCGCCAAAACAACAGGCTCCTTCTCGCCGCAGCTGATTAAATAGAGCATAGCTTTGATCATTTGAGAAGAACCTTCCGTTCCGTAACAGGTCTGACCGCTGCCGAACAGACTCCTCGCGTTTTCTTCACTGGCGGCAATGATCCCCGTCGGATCGCTCAGCACATCAGCCCCGTCAATTTCCGTAATATCATAAGGCTCCCCGCCCGCGAAGAGCTGTCCTTTATGTCCCGGCATATGAAAGCGACAGGGTTTTTTCGCACAATACTGATCGATAAAATCCCGCAACGGAGTACTCACACCGCCCGAGAAGTGTTTCTTTTCCGCATTCATTGTTCTTCCGCCATTTCCTCGCTTTCCGCTACTTTCACCATAATAGCGCATTCAAGCCGTTTTTTAAACAGCTCGCAGCCGTATTCATAAACACCCTGAATGTCCCCTGTAGCATGATAAGAATTAGCGGCACAACCGCCGGAACAATACAGACGCGCCCAACAATCTCGACATTCCGGACGGGTATAGGCATTACATTGTTGAAACATCTGCCGAATTTTCGGTTTGGTGATGCCGTCCCAAACATTGCCCATACTGAATTGCTCTTCTCCCACAAACTGATGACAGGGAAACAACTCGCCCCAAGGAGTCACAGCCAAATACTCGCTGCCGCTGCCACACCCGGAAATCCGCTTATAAACACAAGGACCGCTTTCCAAATCCAACATAAAGTGGTAAAAGGTAAATCCATTGCCGTTTTTTCGGCGACGAATCATCTCTTTAGCTAAAATCTCATACTGTTCAAAAAGCTTCGGCAGATCGTCTTCGGTCAAGGCATAGGGATCATCAGGAGAACAAACCACCGGTTCCATGCTCAATTCCCGAAAGCCCAAATCCGCCATATGAAAAATATCTTCTGTAAAATCTACATTGTTATGAGTAAAGGTCCCCCGCATATAATAATTTTTACCGCCGCGGCGCCGCACAAACTCTTGAAATTTCGGCACAATTTGTTCATAGCTGCCCCGTCCGGCATAATCTCGCCGCAGTCGATCATGAACTTCCTTGCGGCCATCTAAGCTCAGCACTACATTGTGCATTTCCCGATTGGCAAAATCCATGACATCATCATCAATCAACATACCGTTGGTGGTAAGGGTAAAGCGAAATTTTTTGTGATGCAGAGATTCCCGCGTTCTGGCATAAGCCACCAGCTTTTTCACCACTTCCCAGTTCATCAACGGTTCTCCTCCGAAAAAATCCACCTCCAAATTGACTCTGGAGCCGGAATTGGCAATAAGAAAATCCAAAGCCTGCTTGCCTACCTCTAAAGACATCAAGGCCCGTTCACCCTGATATTTTCCCTGGCTGGCAAAACAATAGGAGCAATTCAGATTGCAGGTATGGGCTACGTGGAGACAGAGAGCCTTGATAGCGGGATTATAATTCTTGAAAGCCGCCGCTTTTTCAACATAAGGATCCGGCGCATAAAGTTTGCCCGCTTGTTCCAGTTGACGGACTTCTTCCAGACATTCCCGCACATCCTCCGCCGTAATTTGTTCCTTGTATTTTTTCGTCAGCACGCGAACCAGTTCCTCTTCCGACACACGGGGATAGAGGGCGATCAAATCATAGGCCACTTCATCCACCACATGCACCGAACCGCTGCAGGTATCCAGTACAATGTGATACCCGTTTAATTGATATTGATGAACCATCGGCTACCTCCTCGTTTTTACCACAGCAAAAAAACAAAATCCATGATACGAAAAGTGCCGCCTGTCAGGCGGCACAACACTCTCTTTTTAATTGCAAATAGTTATTTGCTCAATTTTTCGCAAGACTGATTGGCAACACCGCAGGAAGTCTTGCAAGCAGACTGACAAGAAGTCTGGCATTCTCCGCAACCGCCGTTTTTCACACTGGCTGCCAAATCACGAGTCGCAATGGTTTTGATTCTTTTCATTTTTTTCTCTCCTCTTCATTGGTTTTATCTCTATAGGTACAGTTACCATCATCTTTCTACTCATATAGTATATAACTTTTGCTCGATAATGTCAATGACTGAAAAAAATGGATCAATCAATTTCCAGCACTGCCATAAAAGCTTCCTGGGGAATGGTCACAGACCCCACCTGTTTCATCCGCTTCTTACCTTCTTTTTGTTTTTCCAACAGTTTTCGTTTGCGGGTCACATCCCCGCCGTAACATTTGGCAATAACATCTTTCCGATAGGCCTTGACCGTTTCTCGTGCAATCACTTTGTTGCCGATGGAGGCTTGAATCGGGATTTCAAACATTTGACGCGGAATCAATCCCCGCAGCTTGGCAGTGAGCGCTCTGCCTCGATAATATGCCTTATCCCGGTGAACAATGCAGGACAAAGCATCCACCACATCGTTATTCACCCGAATATCCAGTTTTACCAAATCGGATTGTTTATATCCGCTTAATTCATAATCCAGTGAAGCATACCCTTTGGTATGTGATTTCAGTTTATCAAAGAAATCGAAAATAATCTCCGAAAGGGGCAGATCATACAGCAACATCACCCGTTCCGGCGTGATGTATTCCATATTAATGAAATCACCCCGTTTTTCTTGTGCCAACTCCATGATATTCCCGACAAAATCCTTTGGTACCATAACCGTGGCTTTGACATAAGGTTCCTCAATATAGGCGATCTCTCCAGGTTCCGGCAAATCCGTAGGATTATCAATCTCCAGCACTTCGCCGTTGGTTTTGGTCACACGATAATTTACACTGGGCGCGGTCGTAATGATTTCCAAATCATATTCCCGATCTAACCGTTCTTTGATAATCTCCATATGGAGCAATCCTAAGAAACCACAACGGAACCCAAACCCCAAAGCCACGGAAGTTTCCGCTTCAAAAGAAAGAGAAGCGTCATTTAGCTGTAATTTTTCCAAAGCGTCTTTGAGTTCATTATATTTGCCGCTGTCCACCGGATAAAGACCGCAGTAAACCATAGAAACCGCCTTGCGATAACCCGGCAACGGAAAGGGGGTCGGGTTAGCGGCATCGGTGATAGTATCCCCCACCCGCGTGTCACGCACATTTTTGATACTACCTGTCAAAAAACCCACATCGCCGGCAGACAGGCGATCCACCGTTTTTATCGCGGGAGCGCAGATGCCCACATCCACCACATCAAATTCCTTTCCACTGTTGACCATACGGATCCGCATGCCTTTTTCTACATAACCATCCACCACCCGCATATAAGGGATCGCGCCTTTATAAGCATCAAAATGAGAATCGAAAATCAACGCCGAAAGAGGCGCCTGTCGATCACCGGACGGAGCCGGAATCCGCCGGACGATGGCTTCTAAAATTTCTTTGGTACCCTGTCCTGTTTTGGCGGAGCATAAAATGGCGTCATCGGCAGGCAAGCCGATCACCTCTTCAATTTCTCTCTTCACACGATCCGGATCTGCGCTGGGCAAATCAATTTTATTAATCACCGGGATAATTTCTAAATCATTTTCAATAGCCAAATACACATTAGCCAGCGTCTGCGCCTCGATACCCTGAGCCGCGTCCACCACCAGTAAAGCGCCTTCGCAAGCAGCCAAACTACGGCTGACCTCATAGTTGAAATCCACATGTCCCGGGGTATCGATTAAGTTCAGCGTATACGTTTGCCCGTCTTCGGCTTGATAATTAACGCGGACGGCCTTCAATTTGATAGTAATGCCCCGCTCCCGTTCCAAATCCATATCATCCAACACCTGCGCTTCCATCTCACGAGAAGACAAAGCGCCGGTATATTCCAACAAGCGATCCGCCAAGGTGGATTTGCCGTGGTCAATATGGGCAATAATACAAAAATTCCTTATTCGTTCCTGACAAGTTTCCACAGAAACTCCTCCTCTATTCTACAAAAAACCCTTTTTTTCAATCGAAACAAGCGCTTTCCGAGGTTCTTTATCCCTCTTTGCCGCTTGCGGACTTGGTGATTTATAATTTTCGCTCCCGCTCAGTCGATTCCTGCTCGATATTTTCTTTCGGTAAACTCGGCGCGGCGGACGGCTCTTCTTCCACTGTCATCTCCTCGGCGGATTTCTCTGTAACCGCTGTATTTTTGGTCTTGCCTCGCCGACCGAATTTCCGTCTGAAAATATTCATCACCTGTTCCGCTTCGGGCATTTTCAGTTTCAAGCTGATAAAGGCATAAACCACAACGCCGACGCCGATGCTGAGAAGAATCTGCACCAACTGTACCGCTTTGGAGGTAATGGGCAAAAATTGTTCAAAGAGACAGACGATCCCCAAGACAACAACCCCCATCACTGCCGAAATACCGATGGTTTTCCCCATGGAAATCAACAGCGCTCGACCGCCGAAAGCGCCGATCTTTCGACGCAGCAAAAAGAGCAAAATGGCCATGTTCAAAATACCCGCGATAGAATATGCCAATGCCAGACCGCCTTGCTGCATCACATCCACCAGCAACAAACTGAAAACCACATTGCCGAGAATCGAGAGCACCGCGCACCAAACAGGGGTGCGAGTATCTTTCAACGCGTAGAAAGAACGACTCAGAGTATGCACCGCCGAATAACCAAAAATCCCGATGCAGTAAAAAATCAACGCATATGCCGTTTGACTGGTGTTTTGCGCGGTAAAGTTACCGCTGCTGTATTCATATAACAAGCGGATGATGGGAGAACTGAGCACCGCGATGCCCACAGAGGCGGGGATAGTGACGAATACCACCGTCCGAACCCCCATCATTAAGGTCTCCTTAAATTCTTTCATCCGTTCCGTTGCCGCCAGACTTGTCATAGTGGGGAACACCGCCACCCCAACCGCGATACCGAAAATAGAAATGGGAACCTGCATGATTCGCTGGGCGTTGCGCAGCGCTGTCAAGAGACCGGGCGCTAAATCCGAAGCCAGATTCTGATTGACAAATAAATTCAACTGCTGAGCGCCTAATCCGATCAAAACCGGAATAATTAACACGATCAGTTCACGGAAGCCTTCATCTTTGGTATCAAAGGAAAAAGTATAGTGAATTCCGATCTTCAACAGAGCACGGAACTGCACGAAGAAATTCAGGAACGCCCCCAAAACAACCCCGATGGAGAAGCCGGCAATGCCGTAACCGGGGAAAAAGCGCTCAATGGGACCCATCAACAACAGCCCGCCGACGATAATCCCCACATTATACAATACCGAACCAATGGCCGGAGCCGTAAAATTTTTATAGGACTGCAAAATTCCGGTGCTGATTCCCGCAAAACACATGAAAATAACCTGGATAAACATAACCCTGGTCAAAAGAATGGTCAGCTCTTTGGTGGCGGCGTCAAAACCCGGTACCAGAAAATCCACAAAAGTCGGCGCCAAAATGATTCCCAGTGTAACACCGATGACCATCAAGAGCATAATCCAGTTGAATATAATGCTGACGCTTTTCCAGCCTTGTTCTTCTTCTTTTCTCGCCAGATAACTGGAAAAAATAGGAATGAACGCCGCGCTCAAAGCGCCTCCCACCAGCAGCATATACAATGTATCGGGAACGGAAAACGCCGCGTTATACGCGTCTGTATAGCTGTTCTGACCGAATTTCGCCAGAATAATAATATCACGAACATAACCCAACAGTCTCGACAACAGCATGGCGATCATCAGAATATTTGCCGCCTGCAAAACTCCGGACTTGGCTTTATTATCCACTGCTCCACCACCTAATTCATTTTATAAAAAGATACCATAGCATTTATTATATCATTTTTTCGCCGACAAGAAAAGCTTATCCGAAAAATTTCACGGAGAATTCAGAATACGCGGCCAACAAAAAAAGACAGTTCGACCCTCTGTCGAACCGTCTTGAAAACAATCTTCTTTTTTATGGATTTACTTCAAAAATTCGGAGAAATTACGTTCGAAGCTTTCTTGAGCCGCGGAAGAAATTTCCGCGATAAAACTGTCATACGCCTCCAAGAATTTTCTGCCTTCCGCCGTAATCGTTGAGCCGCAGCCCCGACCGACCTGACGAAAAATCAGCTGAAACCCCAGATTTTCTTCTACCTTATGAATAATTTTCCATGCTTTACTATATGCCATATGCATGGATTCCGCCGCCTTCAACAAAGAGCCGTAACGATCTACCCCGCGCATCAAATCCGCAATCCCGGGACCGAAGGCATTGCCTTCATCCTCTCCTTTGATAAACAACCTTAGTTTATAATGTAAATCTTTCTCCATTTCGTCACCCTCAATTCTCATCGTATGTTCTCAATCTCTCTTTCAGGAATATACCAAACCCCCGAACAATTTCTTCTTTATTTATTGTATCACTTATTTCACAAAAAATCCAGAAAAAAATAACATAATTTCCTCTATTGCCCAAAGAGAATAAAAAAGTTTCTCCTTATTCGCTCGCGCTCTTTCCATCCGTAGAATAAGGCGGCCAACTTTCCGCAAACCCTTGTAAAAAAAAACAAAATACGATATAATGAATATCGGATTTTTTTCGTTACACCCATTCTTCGCGGCAAATTACCGCAACATCGATATAAAGGAGACTGGTAATTATGAAATTAGGAATATTGGGACTGCCCAATGTGGGCAAGAGCACCCTTTTTAACGCCATTACCAATGCAGGAGCTGAATCCGCCAATTATCCCTTCTGTACCATCGAACCTAATGTGGGCATGGTTTCCGTTCCCGACCACCGTCTGGATGTGCTGGGAGAAATGCACCATTCCGCAAAAATCGTGCCGGCCGTCATCGAGTTTGTGGACATTGCCGGTCTGGTAAAAGGCGCCAGTCGCGGCGAAGGATTGGGCAACAAATTTCTCTCTCATATTCGTGAAGTAGATGCCCTTGTACATGTGGTGCGCTGCTTCGATGATGTAAACATCGTTCATGTAGACGGCAGCGTCGACCCTGTTCGGGATATGGAAACCATCAATTTGGAGTTGATTTTCGCCGACTTGGAAATGATCGAAAAGCGATTGCAAAAATGTACGAAAATGCTAAAGGGCGATAAAAGTGTTCAATCGGAAATTACTATGCTGGAAAATCTGAAAGCCTTGCTGGAAGACGGAAATCCCGCCCGCAGCTATGAATTTTCGGAAAAAGAACGGCACATGGTCAGCCAAATTTCTCTGCTCACCATGAAACCGGTTCTCTATGCCGCCAATATGGATGAAGCCTCTTTTCAAAATTATGAAACAGAGAACAGTTACTACCGCCAAGTGGTGGAACAAGCACAAAAGGAAAACGCCATGGTTTTGCCCATCTGCGCCCAGCTGGAACAAGATATCGCCGAACTGGAAGATGACGAAAAACAAATGTTTCTGGCGGAACTGGGGCTGGAAGAAAGCGGCCTGGATCGTCTGGTCAAAGTCAGCTACACCCTCTTAGGACTGATCAGTTTTTTGACAACAGGTCCCGACGAAACTCGAGCCTGGACGATTACCCGCGGCACCAAAGCGCCTCAGGCAGCCGGTAAAATCCACAGCGATTTTGAAAAAGGATTTATCCGGGCAGAAACCATTTCCTATGAGGATTTAATCCAATGTGGCTCCATGACCAAAGCTAAAGAAAAAGGACTGGTACGTTCGGAAGGAAAGGATTATGTAGTCAAAGACGGCGATATCATTCTCTTCCGCTTTAATGTATAACAATCATATAAACGAAAAACAGTTGCCTGTAACTTTTTACCGACAGCAACATCGCCACCGAATAACCTCTGTTTACTTGATCAAGAAAATAAAAAAACACAAAAATAAAGACTTTTCAAAGAATCGCTTTTTCAAAGTGATTCTTTTTATTATTGATTTATTTTTTACAAAAACCACACAACTATGGAAGATTCATGAATGGTTTGCTTTTTGTATTTACATTCCAGATAGATAGGTGTATGATGTAAAAGGAAGATTTTTTGATTTCAATGAAAGTAGGTATTTTCACTTTGCGTATCAAGAACAATTTTGATTCTAACAAAAGAATAATTTTATTGGCGGTCATCTTATTCGGAAGCTTTTTGGCGATTTTGAATCAAACGTTGATGTTGCCCGCGTTGGCTAGTATTATGGAAGATATGGACGTTACCGCTAACACCGTGCAATGGCTGACCACCGGATTTATGATGCTCAACGGCATTATGATCCCCATCACTGCTTTTTTCATCGATCGATTCAGCAATCGCCGTCTTTTTATCGGGGCTATGGGGATTTTGGCGCTGGGTTCTTTGGTTTGCGCCTTTGCTCCCAATTTCCAATTGCTGCTGTTAGGCCGTCTGATTCAAGCAACCAGCGTCGGCATCATCATGCCTATGATGCAAACATTGGTGATGTATCTATTCCCGCGGGAAAAACGCGGTTACGCCATGGGCATTCAAGGAATCGTCATCGGTTTTGCTCCCGCCATCGGTCCCACTTTATCGGGGCTGATCGTCGATACCTTGGGATGGCAGTACATTTTTTATATCATCATTCCCCTCACCGTCGTTGATATGATTGCCGCCTATTTTCTGATGCCCAATTTGACAGAACCCGGACACCCTCGTTTGGATATCTTTTCTATCATTCTGTCCACCATCGGCTGCGGAGGCGTTCTTTACGGTTGCTCTATGGCGGGCAGTTTCGGCTGGGCAAACGTCAACTCCTGGGCGCCTATCGGAATCGGTATCATCGCGCTGGCGTTTTTCGCCTACCGACAATACAAACTGGACGAACCTTTTTTGAACATTTTTGTATTGAAACATAAGTCTTTCCTGGTAGGAACGATCCTGGCAATGACCACTTTCGGTCTGATGATTTCCTGTGAAAATTTGTTGCCCCTTTATATCCAAAACGCTTTGGGAGACAGCGCCTTGGTTTCCGGGTTGGTGATGCTGCCCGGAGCGATTCTTATGGGAGTATTCAGCCCCATTACCGGAAAACTGTTTGATCAATTCGGACCGCGAGGACTGGCTCTGGCCGGGTTTTTGATCATCGCTGGGACCAATTTGGGATTGACCAAAATCACATTGGAGACCTCCGTAATCATGTTGGGAGTTCTTTATTCCATCCGTCTGCTGGGAATCACAATGATCACCATGCCTATGACCACTTGGGGATTAAACAGCTTGGATAACAATTTACTGGCTCATGGAACCTCTGTCAACGCCTGCTTCCGTCAGATTTTCGGATCCATTATTACCGCCGTTATGATCACCACCATGACCAACACGCAAAACAAATTCATCGATCCCGCCTCTGCCGACGCCATGTTGAAAGGATTCCAAAACTCCTTTTTGCTGTCCACATTTTTAGCGGTATTATTATTGCTGCTCTCCTATTTCACCGTACACGATTACGAAAATATCGCCGCCATTCATCGCCGCAAACAAAAAGCATAGAAAACGTTCCTTTTCTTTTGTGAGAAAATATGCTATACTAACGGCAAGGGGTAAGGAGATGAGCCTATGTTGACAATCTTCAATCGTAAAGAAGTGTTGCTGACCTATTCCTTCAAGGATCAGGCCGACGCTAAGGAAATTCTCACAAACAATCAAATTCCTTATCGTCTGAAATCTAAAAGCAACCAAAAAAATACCGGCAGCGTCTTTCAGGGAAAAATGGAAAACGCTTATGAATATCGTCTTTTCGTCCATAAAAAAGATTGGGCAAAAGCAAAATATCTCCTCGCCCATCAATTGAAACGGCGTTGATTTGTGATCCCGCTAATCATGTGAAGTCTCACTGACGTATCTTTAAAATCGTTCTTCGGAACGATTTTTTCTTTTATTTTCTTTGTTTCCGTTTTTTCTAAGGCAATATTTACAGCGCCGCCAAAGATTTTTTTTCGAAGGAGTTTTCCTGACTGAAATTTCTTCCGCTTCACATATTTTTTTCGCTGCCTCATACATTGTTTCAGAAGCCTTTTGAGAAAGTAGGCGCAACCCATGTATATTCATATCGTAACGCCCACCGACACCCCCGAAACCGTTGCTCGTCAATACGGCATTTCCACAGAACGATTGGTCAGCGACAACGGCATTTCCGATCTGTCCCGATTGGTTCCCGGGCAGGCCTTGTTGATTCTGCGACCGCAAATCATCTATACCGCCAAACGAGGAGATACCTTGTTCTCCATTGCTCGTCAATACGGTATCAGCGCCATGGAATTGCTGCAACGCAATCCCGTCTATCTTTTTCAACAATTATACCCCGGGGATCAGCTCACAATTTCCTTTCAAGGAGCGGGCAACCGTAAAATAAATTCCTATGGATTCTCCTATCCCAATGTTCCGGAACCCATCTTAAAGCGAGCGCTTCCCTGCCTGACCCGAGGCGCTGTTTTCAGCTATGGCTTCCAAAAAGACGGTTCACTGCGTCCGATTCCCGATCAAGCCATCATCGACACTCTCTACACCTATAAAACAGCTCCGATCCTGGTATTTTCTTCCCTGAACGAGAAAGGAAGTTTTGACAGCGAGCGCGCTTCTTTTCTTCTGCGAAACAAAGCCCTATGGCAAACCGTCATCGACAACCTGCTCCAGACCATGCGTGCCAAAGGCTACCTGGGTCTGGATATTGATTTTGAATACATTCCCGCATCAGACGGCGCCGCTTACAGCGCATTTATCTATCAGACAGCGACAGCGTTACATCGTTATGGCTACAGCGTCAATGTGGATCTGGCTCCCAAAACTTCCTCTCAACAGCAAGGAATCCTTTATGAAGGGCTTGATTACGCGGCCATCGGCGAAGCCGCCGATACAGTGTTACTGATGACCTATGAATGGGGATACGCCGCAGGAGAACCCAGAGCCATCGCGCCATTGCCCCAAGTGCGTCAGGTGGTGCAATACGCAGTCAGCCAAATTAAACGAGAAAAAATTTATCTGGGCATTCCCAATTATGGCTATGATTGGCCTGTTCGCGCGAAAAAAAGCATCGGTCAGGCAAAAAGCCTGGGCAATGAAGAAGCCGTACGCCTCGCGGCGGCAACCAACGCCCAAATTCATTACGACCAACAGGCGGAAGCTCCCTATTTTGAATACCGCGCCAACGATGGGCAGGAGCATCTCGTCTGGTTCGAAGATGTTCGCAGCATCCAAAAAAAATTTCGTCTCATGGACGAATTTCAGCTGCGCGGTCCAGGATATTGGAACCTGTCACGACCTTTCGCCCAAAATTGGAGTCTGCTCAGTTACGATTATGTCATAAATAAAGAAGTTCCCTGGTAATGCCACGCATTCCCAGGAAACCTCTTTTCCAAAGAAATTTTTTCTTTTGTTTTTATAATACTCTGTTTAAAGCAAATCTCCTTTTTTGCGCAGGTATTGATACATTACATCTTGCATATCATAATATCCTTGCCTTCCCTGAATATACGCTGCCGCGATCAACGCTCCGTTGGCAAAAGCTTTTCGAGAAAATGACTCATGAACAATGGTCAACTGTTCGTATTCCCCCACAGCGGTCATCTCATGAACGCCTACATAACCTCCCGCCCGAATGGCATTAATATGTACCGGGCGATTCAACTCATCTTCCAGCACTCCGGCAATTTTTTTGGCTGTGGCGGAAAGATCCGCCTTTTTATTATGATGCCGCTCTGTAATGGCATAGTCATATTCCGGCAGCAGCTGCGCCACTCGACGAGCCAAAATCATCATAACATTAACACCCGGGGTTACATTAGGCGCGTATACCGCGCCGAAATTTTCCGTTTCATTTGCGGTTTTTTGAATCCGCCGCAATTCCTCGTCAGAAAAATTCGTAGTACAAATGACCATCCTCACCCCATATCGCGCGCATACCGGCAACAAAGCCATGGTAGCTTCCGAACTGGAAAAATCAATCAAAACATCAGGGGCTTGTTTTTGAAATCCGACTGCCGCGTCACTGACAGAATAAACAGGACAATCGATTTTGTTTCGGAAAGGCAATATTTCCATCAAATTTTTTCCTGCCTTTTCACTGCCGTTTCGGCATATACACATCACGGGGTACACATTTCCTTCGGACTGAAGAATCAGACTCAGCACCTGTTTCCCCGCTCTCCCCAGTCCGCAAAGCGCTACTCTCATAACAAATCACTCCTTTTGATCAAACACACTATATACAAAACAATCAACCAAACACATTTCCGCTCGAAAATCTATTGATTATATAATCTAACTATATCATATTTAGGAATATTTGTAAATCTGCGCCGCGCTAAAATTGAGTTATCCCTAAGAATCCTTTCCTTTTTAAGGAAATTTTGATAATCAGAAGAATACCAAACTCCTTTATTCGGGCAGGATTTTTTTCAAAAATCCCGAACTCTCTTCAAAGAAAAAAAAGAAAAACGGAGGAACAGGGTTATGGAATTGCTTGATCAAATTTTGGCTTATCAACCGAAAAGTCCCTCAGAAACAGCAGCCAAAGACTTTTGTTTGCAAGCGCTGCACAATCATCCCGACAGCTTGTTTACCAGAGAAAACGCACAATTTCATTTTACCGCTTCCGCCATGATTCTCAATCCGGAACAAACCAAAACCCTCATGGTCTACCATAATATTTATCAATCCATCAGTTGGACGGGCGGTCATGCCGACGGACAACGAGACCTTTTGCAAGTAGCTCTGAGAGAAGCAAAGGAAGAAACAGGTATCGAACAACTCTTCCCTCTCAGCGATCAAATTCTCTCTTTGGACTTGTTGCCGGTTCCGCAGCATAAAAAAAACGGACAAGTTGTTCCTGCCCATCATCACCTTTCCGTCGCCTACGGCGCCATCGCTCCGGAAGACCAAATATTAACCTGCCGCCCCGCGGAAAACAGTCTGGTAACCTGGGTCCCCTGTGAGCGTTTGCCGGAAATCTGTACAGAGTCCCACATGCTTCCCCTCTACCAAAAACTGATTCGTCGTATGGCAGAGCTGGCGGCGGAAAAAGAAAACAAGCTGAACGCTGTCACGGCCCCCCTTTTGGCTTGGTACGCGAAACACGCTCGCCATCTGCCCTGGCGCGACAACCCCTCTCCCTACCACGTCTGGGTATCCGAAATCATGCTGCAACAGACCAGAGTAGAAACGGTCAAGCCCTATTATCAACGCTTTCTGAAAGCTCTGCCCAATGTAGAGGCATTGGCCAACGCGTCGGAAACACAACTGCTGAAACTCTGGGAAGGACTTGGGTATTACAGTCGAGTGCGCAATATGCAAAAAACAGCCAAACGCATCGTTTCCCAATACGACGGACGATTTCCTTCTGACCCCAAAGAGCTGAGAACCCTACCCGGGATTGGGGAATATACCGCGGGAGCCATCGCCTCTATCGCCTTTGATCTGCCGGAACCTGCTGTCGATGGCAATGTCATGCGTGTTTTTACACGCCTTACAGAAAATTTTCGTGATATCAGCCGTCCTGCCACTAAGCGATATATTACGGAACTGCTGCGACCCCTCTATCCCCCGCAAAACCGCGGCGCCTTCACCCAAAGTCTCATGGAACTGGGCGCCACGGTCTGTTTGCCCAACAGCGCCCCTCTTTGCGAGCATTGTCCCCTTGCGTCCCTTTGTGTGAGCTATGCCCATGGCACTAACTGCACTTTGCCCCGCAAAGCTACGAAAAAGTCTCGTGAAAAGCAAGAAAAAACCGTCTTACTCCTGGTCTGTGACAGCAAAATCATTATCCGGCGCCGTAAAAAGAAAGGGCTGCTGGCGGGAATGTGGCAATTTCCCGATCTGGAAGGGTACCGCGCGCCAGAAGAAATCCACCGATGGATGGCTGATTACGGACTCATCCCTCTCCGCATACAAACAGGTCCGAAGTACAAACATATTTTCACCCACAAAGAATGGTGGATGATCAGCTATCTTGTAGAATGCGAACGGCCGTTCCCTCTTCCAAATTGCCAGTGGGTAACCCGCCAAGAACTGCAAAATACCTATCCGCTGCCCGCCGCCTATCAGCCTTTTCTCAAGCAAATTCCCTCTTCCCTGTTTTAATGAAAGCGCCATACATCCCGCAAAATACAGGATCCATAAAAAGCGCCCTAATCCCCTGTACCAAACAGTTGCTTTTTTAATCGGGAGAAAGCAATATGATGAAACGCCCGGATGATTTGTTCCCCAAAGCAATCAGTCTGTTATTTTTTCACTTGCAGATTCCCGGCTTTTTGTTTGAAACCGACGTATTGCCGATATTTTTCTCAAACTGAGGAAAGAGGCAAATTCTCAATGGTTTCCCAATATGCCTCTGACGACAGGAATATCTATCCTCTCCCCCAAACCGCGCCACCATATCCTCGCCCGGCGGAACAACATATTTTGAATTTTTCCCAATTGATATCTTAATTAATTTTTGGAGGGGGAAAAACAGGAAAGAGAACAACTATCGTTGTCCTTACTCTAATTTTCATAATACCGAAAATTCCCGCTGCCGCCAATCCCAGATGTTATATCAATCAACTCAGCTCTGTACATCCCCGTCCGAGAAGAGAAGTAACATCAATTCCCATGCGCGGAATTTTGGGCACACCGGAGATCCGGGTATTTGATTGAACCGCAACATCATCTCAACAATTGACAATAAATCCCCTGCTAAACAGTTTTGAAAATTTGATTGAACAGCAGAAGGCACGCCGCTATCCTGAAAACCAACGTCGAAAAAAACCCTCTCCGATCATTTTCAGCCCTTATCCTATTCTTTATATTCTCTCCGATGCGAAGGTGATAGCTTCCGGTACTATTTCCCCGCTTAAAATTGATCGACGCCCCATAGCCCCTGATTTCGATAAGAAAAGCAAGAAATCCATTCAAAAATCAATCGATACACAAGGGCACGCTTGCATCCATAAAAAAAACCTGTCAAATACTTCACCGTATTTGACAGGTTTTACTTCTGGAGCTGCTGGGCGGATTTGAACCGCCGACCCCGTCCTTACCAAGGACGTGCTCTACCCCTGAGCCACAGCAGCAAACTCACTTTATCCATTATAAAGTATTTTCAGCAAGTTGTCAATAGTATTTCCCATAGTTTTTCGCCTTTTTAAAAAATTTCCAAGGCCACCGGGCAATGGTCACTGCCATAGACATCAGTCAAGATAGCGCTGTCTTTTACTTTCGGCATCAAACGTTCGGAAACCACAAAATAATCGATTCGCCATCCCGCGTTGTTTTCCCTGGCACGAAAACGATAACTCCACCAGGAATAAGCGCCGGTCACCTCGGGATACAAACAGCGAAAAGTATCCACAAACCCCGCGTCCAGCAACTCCTGAAATTTTCCCCGCTCCTCGTCAGAAAATCCCGCATTTCCGCGATTGGTCTTGGGATTTTTCAAATCGATTTCCTGATGCGCCACATTTAAATCACCGCAGAGAATCACAGGTTTTTTATGATCCAGCTCTATTAAATACGCTCGAAAATCATCTTCCCAGCGCATTCTGTAATCCAAACGTTTCAATTCGCTTTGGGCATTGGGAGTATAGACGTTCACCAAGTAAAACTCTTCAAATTCTGCTGTCACCACACGCCCCTCATGGCTGTGTTCCTCGATGCCGATATCATAAGTAACAGATAGCGGCGGAACACGTGTAAAAACCACCGTGCCGCTGTAGCCTTTTTTGACGGCGCTGTTCCAAAACTGCTCATAGCCATCCAGTGTAATCTCCGCTTGTCCGGGGTGCATTTTTGTCTCTTGACAGCAAAGAATATCGGCGTCAATTTCCGCCGCGAAATCGTAAAATCCCTTCTTGATGCAGGCACGCAGTCCATTGACATTCCACGAAACCAGTTTCATCTTTCCACCTCCGTCAATTTCTTTTTTTATTATAGCAAATTGTACTGGATTTTTCCAGTCAATATGGTTATACTTTATATAGAGAGAAAACACGGAGGTTTGTTATGGAAGAAAAACTGACAGCATGGATTGACGCCCATCAACAGAAAATGGAACAAGACCTGCTGGAGCTGATCGCGATAGAAAGTACCGAAGCGGCCCCGACCCCTCAAAGCCCCTTCGGAGACGGCGTAGGCGAGGCGTTGACCAAAATCGCCCATATAGGGCGGCGATTGGGATTCCAAAGCCACAATCATCAAGGATACTATACGACCATTGACTGGGGAGCTGTCACCCAACCGCGCCAGGCTGTAGGCATCCTTTGTCATATGGATGTAGTTCCTTTTGGAGAAGGGTGGGCACATTCTCCTTTGGGAGAAATTGTCGGCAGCCGTATTTACGGTCGCGGCGCGCTGGATGATAAAGGTCCCGCCGTTGCCTCCCTTTATGCTATGGCAGCCCTGAAAGCGAACGGTGTCAAACTTTCCCGTCCCATTCGTCTGGTGGCAGGCGGCAATGAAGAGTCCGGTTGTCTTTGCATGGCACATTACAAACAAACAGATACTCCCCTTTGGGGCGGGTTTTCTCCCGACGGTAATTTTCCGGTTATCTTCGCGGAAAAAGGTATCGCTCTGCAACAAGGAGAAGTAACAATTTCCTCTTCTCTTATTCACAGCATTGACGCCGGTACTGCAGTCAATGCCGTTCCCGGAAAAGCGGAAGCCATCCTCAATACCGCGGATCCCGCGGAATTAAGTCAGCGGCTATCGGCATTTTCCCAACAAGGGAAAATTCACTGCACGCCTATGGGACAACAGCAACTGCATGTAACAGCAATAGGGAAATCCGCTCACGGTTCCACGCCGGAGCAGGGTGAAAATGCCATAAAGCTGCTGATTGACGCCCTGCGTTTTCTGGATATATCCGATCCGTTGCTTTCATTGTTGACAAAACTCAACGATTTATTCTGCGCTGATCCTTACGGTCAAGCCGCCGGCATTGCCGTTCGAGATGAAATTTCCGGTTCCCTCACCCTCAATTTGGGCATTTTGCGTTATCATGAAGAACAGCTTCATCTGGAACTGGATCTACGCTACCCGGTCACATGCTCTTATCCACCGGTTCAGGCAGCTTTAGCAGAAAAACTGACGCCTCTTGCGTTGACTTTTACCTGCACCGAACACAAACCGCCCCTTTATGTTGACAAAGAAGCGCCGCTGGTGCGCACTTTGGCAGAGATTTATCGCCAAACGGGGCGAAGGGATACAGAGCCTTTGGCCATCGGCGGCGGCACCTATTGCCGCAGCATGGATCATTTTGTCGCCTTCGGACCGGTGGGCGCCGATGATGCCGATACCATGCACCGGGCCGATGAATATTTGGAGCGGGAGCACTTGCGTTTTCTCACAAAAATTTACGCTCAAGCATTGTATCAATTAGCAAAATAGGCATCCTGTTTTGCAAAAAAAATAATACTCGACGCGACCCTATGGAAAGGAGCATACTATGAAAATCTCATTCTTTTTAATCCCCAAAATGGAAACTGCTTATATGTTAGAGCACAATACCATTCGCCAGGCGCTGGAAAAAATGGAGTTTCATCAATACAACTCTCTTACTGTTTTAGACGATGAAGGAAAATATAAATATTCTCTTTCCGCCACAGACTTCTTTCATTACATGAAAGATCATCCCGGCATCACCTACTACAATACCAAAGAAATCGCCCTTTCCGATGTGGTTCCGCAAATCGATGTCAAACCCATCGATATTAACGATGACATTGAAAATCTGATCAAAACATTGCTCACGCAGGAATACACTCCTGTCATCGATGGCAACGGAATTTACATCGGCGAAGTTTCCGCTACGGAAATCATCGAATTCATCGTGGAAAAACGCCTGATCAAAAATGAATAAACCCAAACATAAAAAAGACGGACAGGAATTTCCTGTCCGTCATTTTTCATCATCACCCTTAACGCCAAACAATTTCTACCCTGTTTGTCGCGAAAAAGTCTATCCCACCTGTTCCGTGAAACGTTGCAAAATGGTCGCGACCTGCGCTCTGGTCGCACTCTCCTGGGGTTCCAACATCGTATCAGAAACACCCGTAATCAAACCTACGCCGTTGGCCCACTGCATATTTTCATACGCATACGAAGAAATTGAACCGTGGTCAATATACCCACTCAAATCTGCTCGAACGCTCGTATCATACCCTTTATAATCGGAATATCGAGCCATAATCGCCGCCATCTGCTCTCTGGTAACCCAATCCTTGGGACCAAACTTTGTCTCACTGTATCCTTTTACAATGCCGTTTTCTTGCGCCCAAGCAATGGCTTGCTCATAATAGGATCCTACCGCCACATCTTCAAAAGTTACCATCGTGCCTTCCGGTTGCCCCTCCAGACGCCACAGCACTGTTACCAGCATACCGCGAGTCATATTTTCATTGGGACTGAAAAGGGTTTCCGACGTTCCGTTAAACAAGCCGGCTGTTACCACATAACGAATCGCTTCTTCCGCCCAATGGTCGGAAATATCCGTAAAGGCAATATCGGACGGCGTGTCTTCCTGTTCCCAACCGGCATAAAGCGTCAAATCCTCCGTGATTGCCGTGACAAAATCAAAAGATTGCGTACAGGCAGCGTCACGATACCAACCGGTAAACACATAGCCCTCCCGAACAGGATCTTCCGGCGCGGTCACTTTCGCACCTTTTCTGACAGCGGTTGTAGACAAAACCTGATCTCCATCCATAAAGACAACCGTATATTTCGTCACAGCGCTGCCGCCGCCTTCACTGTCACTGCTTACAGTAATGACAATCGGACCTGTAATGTCTGCGCCGGGAATAACATAAACCCCTTCACCGTTAGGTCCGGCCTGACAGGGACAACTACAAATTTTAAGGATAGGCAGGTGTTGCATTAGCAGCACCTGCCTGTTCCTTTACGCACTTTTCGTGATGTTCAGATTCCCAATCACGCCAATATCCGTGTAATGGATTTCCACCGTTTGGCTGGCGTGTTTGGACCACTTCACATCCTTCTCATGCACCACGATTTTCTCAATAAACAGCCGCAGCAACTCCGGCGTCAGCTTCTGAATGTCGGTGTAGCGTTTGGCCCTGGCAATGAAGTTGTCTGCGCCGGACACCGTGGCCTTCAGTTTGGTGACCTCCCGCTCCTTTTGCGGGATGGCAGTTTTCAACTGCTCCTGCTCCGCCACATAACTGGCGGAGAGGGACTGAAACTGCTCCGTGGTGATGTGTCCCAGCACTGAGTCCTCATACAATCGCTTGAAGATGACCCCCAGTTCCGCCTCGCGCTTTTTCATCCCTGAAAGTTCCAACTCCTGCCTGCGGATCTCCCGCCGCAGTTCAGCGGACTGCCGGTCACAGATATAGGCGGCGAACTCCTGCGTATGCTCCCGCGCCATCGCCGTCACCCTGCGGATGTCCTCCAGCACAATCTCGTCGAGGACACACTCCCGAATGTAGTGGGCCGTGCAGACCTCAGACCCTGCTTTCTTATAGGTTCGGCAGGTGAAATTGTTTTGCGTTGGTTTCATGGTGTGCGCCCGATGCAGGACCATTGTGGAACCGCAGTCGGCACAGATGACAAGGCCGGAATACTTGTTGAGTTCCTCCATCTTTGTGGGGCGTTTTCGGTTTTGCCGTACCCGCTGGACGATGTCCCAAACCTCCTGCGTGATCAGCGCCGGATGGGTCCCCTCAAACACCAGGCACTCCTCCCTGGGATGCTGCACATACCGCTTGTCCTTATAGGATTTTGTGGTGAACTTCATGTTGACCGTGTTTCCAAGGTAGGTTTCATTCTCTAGGATGTTGGCGATGGTGCTGTCGGACCAGTTATAGGGCTGGGACAGATCGAGGCAGGTATGGCCGGACCCAAACTTGCGGTAGGTGTAGACTACCGGACAAAGTACGTTTTCGGCTTTCAACTGTTTAGCAATCTGGCTCGGCCCGCGGCCAGCGGCGCAGAGGGCGAAGATGCGGCGCACCACAGCGGCAGCCTCCTCGTCCACGATGAGTTTGCCCTTGGCGTTCTCGTCCTTTTGGTAGCCGTAGGGCGCCCGTGTTCCCAGGCGCTCCCCGCGCTGGGCCTTGGCCCGCTGAACCGCCCGGATCTTCCGGCTGGTGTCCCGCACGAACCATTCGTTGAACAGGTTTTTGAAGGGCATCAAGTCGTTGCTCTCGGCGTTTTCCGTGTCCACATTGTCGTTGATGGCGATGTAGCGGACGCCGAACTGCGGGAACCGCTCCTCGATGTAGAGGCCGGTGTGCAGCTGGTTGCGCCCCAATCGGGATAAGTCCTTGGTGATGATGATCCCGACTTTCCCGTCCTCCATGTCGGACATCATGCGCTGGAAATCCGGCCGGTTGAAACTGGCCCCTGAGTATCCGTCATCCACATAGAATTGGATGTTTGGAAAGCGATGGTCCATGGCATACTGCTCTAATATTCTCTTTTGGAAACTGATTTGTCAAGGAGTGTTTTTGCAAAGCAGTGTGCAATTCGCATTGACAAGCAGC
>CBCTTQ010000025.1:0-27718 GCA_965149945.1 uncultured Peptococcaceae bacterium
AACCTGTACTGCAATGGTTAAGATTTCTTTTATTATATCAATCATCTTTGTCACCGCTCATTATATGGCTCATTTTTCAAACAACTGCAATAACATTGTAGTTTGCACTGGATAACATCTTCTACTGTGCCATCAGTATTGCGCTCGCCTATATATGCAAAGACAAGAAAGCTTTTTGCAAGTACATCTGTCCAATTACAGTTTTTCAAGCCGATGAGTTACTTTTCTCTTTTACATATAAAAGCAAGGAGAAAATGTGTTTCCTGCGAAAAATGGAAAAAGATCTGTCCGATAAATGTAGAAGTTCCAAATAATTTCCATGATAAGAAAATAATTTATGCATGAATCGCGCGGAGAAATATCCCCAAAAGCGTTACGACTGTAAAACCTTCTTCTTATCATTTGCGTTTAATTTCCCGCGAAACCAAATTACTTTAAATATAAAAACGCAGAGCTGATTACCGCTCTGCGTTTTTATAATTGCATCACGCGCAAGATGCATCAGAATTATGTTTGCTGATTTTTCGTAAAATCACTTCTCCTCTAGCCATAGGGTCACTCATAATGATTTTTCCCACTGCCGGCGCAATAACTTTGCCTGAATGAGGATTTTTCACACTTACGATGGGCGTTGTAACAGTAGCTTCCACCTCTGATTTTTCAAAAGCCAAATCCGTATCGATCATTTCGCAATCGATTAATTTCAAACCTGTGCAATAACATAAAGGCTGCGTACCGATGATTTTGCAACGAATCAAAGTGAGGTTTTGTGAATACCATGCCAAATATTCTCCTTTGATAACGCTGTCTTTAATAGTAATATTCTTACCGTGCCAAAAGGCGTCTTTAGTATCAAATTCACAATGGGAAAAAGTCGCGTTTTGCACATATTGAAAAGAATATTTGCCTTTCATTTTCAATTCTCGAAACCGTAAGTCATCCGAACGCATCATAAAATACTCGCTTTCCGCCGTACAGTTTTGTAAATCCATATGATGAACCGACCAACCGAATTCCGGGGAAATAATGTCACAATCCTTCAGATGAACATGACTGCATTCTCTCAGCGCTTTGATACCGTGTAAATTGGTGTTTAGAATGGTCACATCTTCCGCATACCACAAAGACGCCCGACACAAAACTGTTAACTCCGAATCCCGAATTGACAAGTGATGGTTGTGCCAAAAAGGATAGCGCAGATTGAAAAAACAATGATCCACCTCGACATATTGGCTTTCTTTCAAAGCGCTCTCACCATCAGCGGGACCATCAAAGGAACAATCTTTCACCAGCACCCCGTTGCTTCCGTAAAGGGCGCGTTCTTCATCAAATGTTTTATTCGCGATAATGATTTTTTCTTTCATGTTGCTCTTCCTCATTTCTCTTATTTTATTTGATTCTTTCGCCAGCGGTTTTCTATTTGATAGAAAAAATAATCCAAACAATCAATTTGCTTTTGAACCCTGTGCAACTGCACAAGCAGACAATCCCGATGTTTTCGCAGCAACCACAATCCTTCTTGGGGATGCTCTTCATTCCATCGCCCCCAAAAGTCTCGGATCAAATCTTCCGAACACCCGGCATCCTTTAAATTCTGAATAACGGCTGTTTTTTGCATGTTCGATTTCCTTTCTTTGTAATAGTTTCTTATCTAAAATCTCTTTTTATCTTTTTCCATATTATATCGCGTCATCACAATTATAGCAAATACTTATATCGAATAATCATAAATGCTTGACGGGCATATGTATTTCTGCTATACTGTACCTAGATAAAGGAGGAATTGCCATGGAGTTACGCGTATTGCATTATTTTTTAGCTGTCGCGCGAGAAGAAAGTATTTCCGGGGCAGCGGAATATCTGCATTTGACACAGCCTACCTTGTCCAGACAATTGAAAGACCTGGAAGAAGAACTGGGCAAACAACTCTTTTTGCGCGGAAATCGAAAAATCACACTGACAGAAGAAGGTATGTTACTGCGTAAACGAGCAGAAGAGATCCTGGAATTAGTACAAAAAACCGAAAATGAAATCAGCGTTTCTTCCCAATCCGTCAGCGGAGATGTCTACATCGGCACCGGCGAAACCAACGCGGTACGATTATTGGCGCGAGTAGCACGTCGCTTGAAAGAAGAGCACCCGCAAATCTATTTTCATATTGAAAGCGGCGATGCGTTGGACGTGTTAGATCATCTCGAAAAGGGACTCATAGACTTTGGTGTTTTGATCGGTCAAAACGACCTCACAAAATACAATCATCTATTACTGCCCGCCAAAGATACCTGGGGTGTGCTGATGCGCAAAGATAGCCCTCTGGCGGAAAAATCAGGTATTACCGCGGAAGATCTTTGGGACAAGCCCCTTATATTTTCCCGACAAGAATTGAAAACCGGCGGTCTTTATCAATGGTTGAAAAAAAATCCTGAAAATTTAAATATTGTCGCCACTTGCAATCTGGTCTACAACGCATCCCTGATGGTGGATGAAGGATTGGGATACGCTATTACTTTGGATAAATTAATCAACACCTCCGGCTCCTCCAACCTGGTTTTCAAACCCCTGGAACCGCAGCACCGCGAAGATTTACACATCATCTGGAAAAAGTATCAAATTTTTTCAAAAGCCGCGGGAAAATTTTTAGAAGAATTGCAGCTATCTTTCGCGGAATAATGAAACAAAACTTCCCGTTTTTATGGGAAGTTTTGTTTCATTTCTCTGTAAATTGCAGAAGATTTCTTTTCTCTTTACGCTCTAAATACAAAAACATTCCCGAGCAAAGTAAAATTTGCACAACGCTGGAAGCCGGCGTACCCAAACCGATCTGGAATAATGTCGCGTCGGGCAGGCGACTCATGAAAATAACAACGGGAATTCGTACCATAAAAGCGCCGATAACCCCTTGAATCATAACAAACAATGTTTTTTCACAACCATTATAATATCCGGTAAAACAAAACAGGAACGGTGTCAGCAAACAATCAATGGCATAAGCTTTCAGATAATCGTGTGCGGCGGCTATCACTTCCGTATCTTTTGAGAAAATAGCAGAAAGGAAATCTCCATGGAAAAATGTGAGCAGACACATGAGAATCCCTACCAAAAAAGCAGTAAGCATTCCGTATCCTATGGCTTTTTTTGCTCGAACGGAATTGCCGGCGCCCATATTTTGCGCCACAAAAGCCGACATAGATTGCATATATGCGGACGGAACCAACATGATAAACACGCACACCTTTTCGGCGACCCCAACCCCCGCGGAAGGAACAACCCCTAAGGAATTCACCACCGTTTGAATGACCAAAAAAGAAATCCCTACTAACAACTCCTGTAAAGCAATAGGAGTTCCCAATCTCAATTCTGTACCGATGATTCGTTTAGAAAAACGGATATCTTCACGCGACAGCGTAAAGGGCAACGGCTTTTTTTTGATCAACACCAAAGATACTAATACGCTGATCCCTTGGGCCGCCACTGTTGCCCAAGCTGCTCCGGCAGCGCCAAAATCAAACACCGCAACCAACAGCAAATCCCCGAAAATATTGACAATACAGGCGATAATTACTGTCAACAATGGTGTTTTGGCGTCGCCGGCCCCTCGAAAAATCGCCCCAAGCACATTATACGCCACAATAAAAACAGAACCCAAACCGCAAATCCGAATATAATCCACCGTCTGCGAAAACGCCTCGGTAGGAGCATGAAGCAATTTTGCCCAAAGCTCAGCGCCGCCTACCATCAAAATCGTCAATACCACTGCGAACACCGCAAATAAGCAAACTCCGGAACCAATAGCACGACCGGCCGCAGCAGCATCCCGCCGACCGACGCGTTCTCCAACCAAAATAGTGATTCCCATAGCCAAACCAATGGTTACCATAGTCAATGTTTGTAACAACATACTACCGGTAGCGACACCGGATACATCGACGGTTTCTCCAAACTGCCCGACAATTAACAAGTCGATACCACCGTATAACGCCTGTAAAAGCAATGTTAAAAATACCGGAATCGCAAATTCGACTAACGATTTTAAAATGTTTCCTTCTGTCAAACAATCATTCTTCGACATGGTTTCCTCCTTCAAATAATCGAATGGCGTCTCAAGCAACAGATACCAACAAAAAAAGCCGGATAAGCTCAATGGATATCTCAATCCATTGCCTTATCCAGCTCCTCATTTCCTCGAATGATTCACCCTCCGCGCAAACAAGTATCATTATAAACAAATCATACAAAAATGTCAAGAAAGAATAAAAAATCTCTCAATTTAGAGAATTTAGGGATTATTTTATTCTGTAATTGACAGGTTTGACACTTCTCTTTGAATCCAAGCCATAATCAAACGAACAATTTTTTCCTCTTGCGCAATAGATAACGGCACCCCTTGGGGTACCCGATACCATTTTTGCAAGCATTTTCTGCAACAACAAGCCGTTGCATGTTGAGCAACAAATACAGGATGTCCTTTCATAGGTGTTTGTTGTCCGTCATTTTTCGGCCACGCCGGCGCCAGTCGGGTATGAATAAAAAAGACCGCATCCTCTCGAATTGTTTCCATTCCTCGTTTTTGTATCACAGCTATTTCTTTTTCCTTTAACCGAAATCCGCCGCGAAAAGGGGAACGTTGCAATTTTTCCAAAGCCTGTTTTACTGTTTGCATAAAACCACCTCAGCTCTATCCATTCCGGTTTCAGCATTTATATTGACTATAAAAAATTTTCACTACATCTATAACAGTAGGAACTGAAATGAGAATTGGACAGTTATTTTTAAAATTTGGCTGTTGATTTCCAAAAATTTATAAGAAAGCATCATTTTTATTATACCTTGCCCAAATCCCTTCATTCCTACACCTAAACTTAATTCTCATGAATATAACTACAAAAATTCGCGAATCCCGTTTTTCCGACCGCTATGTAATTATTATATCATCATCAGTATGTTTTTCACAGCCAAATCGCAAAATTTTAAACAATTGAAAATCAATACGACATCGTTTCCTGTAAATTTTTTTCAAAATGATTTTAAATATCAAACATGGGAATCATTTTGTTAAACACCTGGTATAATCAACATTTTGACGCCCTTTTTCGCGTTAACGTTCCATTTTACTCAGTTTTGCCTGATCGTCTGTATTTTACGCTCCGATCAAAATAAAACTTTTCGGTTTCAAAATTTCTCCTCGCTGATTAATGAGCGTTAGATAAATCAGGTTTCGCGTTCCTTGATCGATTCCGATTATAGGAACATCTTCA
The DNA here is from genome assembly GCA_965149945.1 of uncultured Peptococcaceae bacterium. Classification (GTDB taxonomy): domain Bacteria; phylum Bacillota; class Dehalobacteriia; order UBA4068; family UBA4997; genus JAHZFN01. Next base: position 5,256 of record CBCTTQ010000025.1, read on the forward strand.
TTTTTCCATCTGTTTCCAGGATAATACGCGATTTTCAATTTACTCATTATATTTTGGAAATATGTTTCGAGTGGTCGTTTCTTTTTCTCAAAAAAATCTTTTTCGCGATGATTAACAAAAAAAAGTGTTTTTTTACGGCAAAAATATTGACTTCTGGACGTTTGAACAGTATAATATTCAAGTGGAATAAAATTCGGGCTATTAGCTCAGCTGGAAGAGCACCTGACTCTTAATCAGGGTGTCCAGGGTTCGAGCCCCTGATGGCCCACCAAAAAAACCTCTGCCAAACAGTTCAATTTGAATGTTTTGGCAGGGGTTTTTCATTGGTTATTTTGCTATAAGTTAACAAATTTTCGCACTTTTACTGCAACAAATCCGCAACAGCTTTATTTTTCTTCTTTGTTCGTGTTTTGCATTTTTTCCAATCCTGAATAAATTGCTGGTCAACAAGCAGCCGCTGCTTAATCGCTCCGACGATGTATGCCGAGAAGCTGCCCCCGATTGCTTCGGCGGCATTTTGCGCATCTTCCTTAAGGCTTTCGAGAATTCTGATTAAAGTCGCTGTTTTTTTCTGTCATTTTTCTTTTCCGCCCCTCTTTTTAGAACACTTCTTCAATCGCTTTGTCGCCGCACTTCGGGCAGATGATGACCGCTTCATCGTTTTCGTCAACTTCTCCGCTCTCTTTGAGATCTTCTCGGTTAACTAACTTTCCGTTTTTACAATGCTACCAATCGTTTATCCATGGTGTAATAAATATATTTCGCACGGACTTTTTCAGCAGTGATTTTTTTTAAAGCCAATTGATATAACTCCAATTGTGAACCGTATTTTTGTCGAACGGCCGCATCTGTCAAACCATGGCTTTTCCCTGATTTATAATCTACCAAAATCCATCCTGACGGCGTTTGAAAGCAAAGATCAATTACTCCTTGGAAAAAAACTTTTTCTTGACGATTTTGTTGATAATCTAATTGAAAGCATCGCGCAAAATAGCGGATATCTTCTTCGTCAAGAGCATTTTTTCCCGTAAAAACCCTCGCCAACTCTTCCATTGTCAAAACCAAAGTAAAATCTGCTTCTCGCAAAACAGGTCGGGACGCTCTCCGCGCGGCCAGCAACTGTTGCCCCACGTCAGTATCAAAAAATTGAGCAATTTCCGCCGTATCGATTTGCTCTTTCCAATCTGCCGACACTGGGTATTCCGCCAACAACCGCTCCAAACGAGGTTGCAATTGTTTACCGTTTTCCGCATGGGATAAGTCCACTTTTTCCAATAAATAGTGGACACAGATCCCCATATCTATATACCAATTTTTATCTGAAATCGAAGATTCCCGATACTCCGCCGCTACATCATCCCAATCATTTTCGGGAATTTTTTCTTCCTTATCTACTGGTATCCAAAGCGGCTGTTTCCTCGCGTTCAATGTTGTCGCACTCCATTTTATGGGTAGTTCTCCCATGCTTCTGTGCCGGTATTTCCAATCCAACTGTGTTCGTATCGATTCTTTGAGCGCTGTTTTTTCCAGTTTTTCCTGTACCAATTGACTCCCATTAATCAAAATCTTTTCTTCTTTATTCAGCAATCGCTTCGGCAAATGCTCAATAAAAGAAATTTCCCAACAACAAGGATCTCCCGCAATTTTCGGGTTAGCAGAAATTTCATCAAAAAGAAGAAAATCCTTGGCGTCTCGATGTCGAGCCAGCGCATAAATGATCCAATCCAACAAATTATTGCTTTTTTTGATGATTCCCACCGGCAAAATCCAATCCTTACATTCATAGACACTTCTTGCCTTTTGCAAGACGCTTTGCCTGTTTTTGACAGTTCCCACCAAAATCAATTTTTCTTTGGCTCTGGTCATTGCAACATACAGCACCCGCAGTTCTTCCGCCTTTAATTCCCAATCCATCTTCATGGAAATAGCGTCATACCCCAATGTTTTATATTTGATTCGGCGCCGCAAATCCACACAGCGCAATCCTAACCCCATTTCTCTATGAAGAAGCAGATCTTTCCGAAAATCTGCCTTGTTAAAGGGTTTATCCAAACCTGCCAAAAATACAACGGGGAACTCTAATCCTTTGCTGCGGTGAATACTCATAATAGTTACCGCATTGCAAGAATGAACCTGTTTTCGACTGTCTTTCCCCCTCTCCCGTAACCATTTCAAATAGGAAATAAATCGATACAATCCGCAATAGGCGCTTTCATCATATTCCGCCGCCACATTCAACAACTCCAGTAAATTATCCCGTCGTAACTCGCCGCTTGTTTGGGCAGTCATTACCGCCAGCAAACCGGTTCTGATAAACACTTCTTTACAAAAATCTTTCATTCCCAAAATGTTTCCCGGACAACGAAATTCCTGCAATAAACTTAAAAAATGTTTAATCCTGGGGTCTTCGGATTTTTTTATTGCCTCATATAAAGATTCTTCCGGCGCCAATACTCGCAGTTCCGCCAGTTCCGCCAATGTCAACCCTACAATGGGAGAATGAAGAACAGCCGCCATTTCAATATCTTGGAGGGGATTATCAATAATTTGCAGCAAATTAACGGCGATTTCAATTTCGGCTGTTTCAAAAAAGCTGCTTTGTCCTTCCGTCATGCAAGGAATTCCCGCCTGTTGCAACACATCTTTCATAACAACCGCCACATTTTTGACAGTCCTCAACAAAATACAACAATCCTGATATGATCTGCCGGCAGCAATCTCCCTTTGAATAGCGTTTGCAATAACCAAAGCTTCTTTTTCCGCTTTTTGCATGTCCACAACAGGATCATCTTCCTCCTGCGCTGATTCTGTTTCCTTTGCTTCTACCACACCGATGGCTTCTTGATCCAAAAGCAAAACCTCCACCGGTTCCGCCGACAGAGTTTCATTGCCGGCTTTCAATTCGGCCCGGTGATCATAAAGAATTTCCATTTGATTCCCGGACATCAATTGACGAAAAAGAAAATTCACAGACTGAATAATATTGGCTTGACTACGGAAATTATCCATTAAATCGATACGCCAACCACCGTCTTTCTGTTCATAACGGCGATACTTTTCATTAAACAATCCCGGTTCCGCCATGCGGAATCGATAAATACTTTGTTTAATATCTCCTACCATAAATCGATTATCTTGACCGGCAACAATATTTAAAATGGCTTCCTGCACGCGATTAATATCCTGATACTCATCCACAAAAACCTCCGTATATTCCCGCCGCATTTGTGATGACACTTCAGAATCCGCTAAAATAGTCAAACAATCCTGCTCCAGATCGGAAAATTCCAAATACCCGCGACTGCGTTTTGCTTGCTGCCAAGCTGCTCGATACTCGATGCATAAGCGAACCAGCGCTCGCGCTACCGGCGCTAAAGAAGCAATAGCGGTACGCACTTCTTCCTCATCCTGCCAAAAATACTGCTGTTTCCACTTTTTTATCTCACCCTTTATCGCATTTCTTTTTTCTTGTACAAACGATTTCAAATCCGGATCACATTGATCGTTTTTTACGCGAGGAAGAGAGAAAAACTGAATTTGCCCTACCGCCGCACTGATTCTCGCCCAAGACAACGGTTCCTTTTTTCCCATTTGGGTAAATTCACTTACTTTCCGCAACGCCGCCTGCTCTAACAAGAATCCTTCCAAATATTTTTCCAGCCCACTGGCCGGATCAGAACAAGTCGCGATCATTTCCTGATAATCATCGACATAATGCTCAGCGTCCAAAACCACACTGGCAAGGAGATAATCCATCCACTGACTCAACTCACCTTGCTCATAAGGATATGCCAAATTTTCTATCCATTCTTGAGGATTGGGCATACTGTTAGCGGCTTCTACCGTATTCAGAATCATCTCCTTAATAATCTGATCATCCAATCCCCTGCTATAGGTTCTAAGTAATAATCGTAAAGGAGAATCCTCTTCCGCGTAAGATTCTTCAAACAATTTGTCCAGCACATTTTCTCGCAAAATGTATAAATCGGTTTCATTACCTACCTTTGATTCAGGATCTAAATCCAACAAGTAAGCATATTTCTTTACCACATCCAAACAAAAAGAGTGCAATGTAGTAATCTGCGCCCGCTGCAAAAGAGAAAGCTGACGCGCTAAATGTTTGTTTCGCGGCTGTTCATTAACCGCATTATGCAACGCAACCGCTAAACGATGTTTCATTTCTGCCGCAGCCGCATTGGTATAGGTAACCACCAGTAATTTATCCACATCTACCGGATCGTTTTGATCTAAAAGCCTTTGAATAATTCGCTCAATCAACACGCTGGTCTTACCGCTGCCGGCGCCCGCTGCCACCAAAATATTATTTCCTCGCAAAGTGATGGCTTTTTGTTGTTCAGCTGTCCATTTCCTTTCAACCATCGATATTCCTCTCCGCTCTTATTTCTTATTTTCTTTGAGAAACGGGTCTGTTCCGTTTTCTTTTTTCATCCTCAGCAAAATCTCTGACGGTTTTTGTTTTTCCATTTTACAGCAATTCGTTTGTAAACTGTTATCTAAAATACACAGGCCGCAATAATCACAATAAACACAGCTCAACTGATTATCCTTGGAAAGAGGGAGTTGTCGAATATCTCCTGACAACATACGTTGCAAATTTGCTGCCAGATGACGTTTGATATAAGCAACTATCACATTATAATCCATTTCCTCGATAACATAAGGATTTTTGCCATATGAACCGTCTTTGTTCAACTTTAAATTCATGGTTTTTGCCTGCTTTTTCGTAAAGAAATCTCGTTCAGCCAAATCAATGGCCTCATGATCCAAAATAATTAACCCCTGTAATTTTTGAATCCTATCGCCTTTTTCTTCGGCGGGTTGATCCACGGCATCCACCCATTCCCGAATAGGGAAATAAAACATCCCTGCCGGCTTCACTGGTTTTTTCTGCTTTTGGGTTTGGCTATCTAACAAAGCCTCCAGATAAAGAGGCATCTGCCAATTTAAACCATAAAAAATATCATTTAAATCCAATTGTTTGTCAGAACTCTTATAATCGATAATGCGATAATAGTCTGCCTGCTCCCCGAATGCACTGTCAACTCTATCAATGGTTCCCCTGAGCCAAACATTCCTATCGTCCGGTAAGGTAATTCGCATTCCTTCGATTTCCGAACGAGCGCCAAAAGAAACTTCAAATCCCACAGGAAGAAAATTTCCTTCAGCCATCTGCCAGGCAATATCTAAAATACATCGTGTCACAACCGCAATAATTTTATCTTTCAAATATTGATTTTTCTCACTGTCATCAAAAAGATGCTCTCCGCCTTTTTGATTATAAGTCAGCAGCACTTGCTCAATCAGTGGCAGGATTTTTTTCGCTGTCAGCAAAGAAAAGTCCGTTTTTGCTTCTAATAAGATCCTTAAAACTTCCGCCAAAATATAATGATAAATCTGCCCCACATCTTGACTCCGTACCGTAAATTCCTGGCGTGGCTCTAATCGCAATCCATAACGACCAAAATACATACAAGGACAACGGTTATAAGTTTCCATACGGGATACACTGGTGGTTTTCACCTCTCCGTAAAGGCGGCATAATGTATCCGCGGGAAGAGTACCACTGTCTTTTTGATAATTTGCACTTGCCAGCAAGGCATTTATCTCCGCGGGATAAAGGTTTTTCTCTTGATAATATTTTAGAATCTGCCACCAAATTTCTGAAATTTCCGTCCCGCTTCTTGCAAAGGAAATTTGCGTTTCCAAAGCAGTCAGCAAAGCAACATTGCTGACCAACTCCACTTTGTGCTCCTGTACTTCTTCTCGTTGTAAAGCCGGCAAAACCGTAGTGACATGATTTAAAATCAAGGAAGGCGGCAAAGGATTTAAGGCAGCATCAAACTCTGTATAGCAAAGGTAAAGGCGCTCTGAAGCACGAGTCATTGCTATATATGCATGGTAGTCCTCTGTAAACTGTAATTGACGCTTACCTAAAGCTAAATGCAGCCCGGCCCCGCGTAGTTCATCCCGTTCCAAAGAATTCAAAAGACCGTCTTCCGCCACCCGCATGGGAAAAATCCCTTCATTACAATCAATAACAAAAGCACATTTGACGCGAGGAAGCCGTGTGCGGCTGATATCGCATACCAGCACCTCATCAACGGCCGGAGGGATACTGTTCAATTCCATTTTACTGCCGCCTTCTTTAATCAGCTGATAAGCTTCTTCCAAAGAAACTTCCGAATCCCCGAGAAAATCTGTCAATTGCTGCAACAAGCTCCCACAAGCGGCAAAAATCTGTCGATGAAAAGCAGCCAATTCCAAATGACCGTTAGCTTCCGCTTGCGAACTCCAACTTTCCAATCGTTTCTCAACATTTCTTGTTTCTAAAGATTGACGAATGACTTGAATCAAATCCGCAAGGCGATAGCGTCCTCCTGTTTTTCGCAATTCTTTGAGAGCAAAATGAAAATCTAACAATGGCCGCACAGCAATTTTCCCAATTTTATTAATTGCCGTCAGGTTCTCTGCTGCAGATTCTCTTTTTTCGATATCCTCCTCTTTCAGCTGATTTCGACGATCCACATAATAACGCTGCCACTGACCGGCTTTTTGCCAATAGCTGCCTTTGATACCGTTAGCAAGAGCATAATTTTCTAATAAGTCCAATTCTTCCGCAGATAAATCCCCGAACCCTGTTTTTAAATAGCGCAAAACAGCGGCACTTTGCCAGTTTTCGGCTTCGGTCTCCAACATAGCAAGTATCAGTTCAATCAAAGGATGATGATACATATTTTTCGCACTGTCAGAAAAATACGGAATATCATGGGCTTCCAACACATCTTCCAATATCATTTGGCAATCTTCAAGCTGACGACTGATAATGGCGAAATCAGATAGACGATATCCCTCTTGCCGAACCAATCGCCAAATTTCATCTGCCACAAAATGCAATTGTTTTTCTCGATTAGCAGCACGAATCAACCGCACATGTTCGACCGGACAATCATCCTTTCTGAAAACTTTTTGCGCGAAAGAACGTTCTAAACTGAGCAGATCCGAACATCCGGCCAAACGATGATTTTCCCGCAAATGGCGTCGAAACAAAGGAATCTGTTCTTCTTCTGCAAATTGTTTTAAAGTTCGAAATGTTTTTTCCGGGAAGGCAAATACAGATTCTTCTCCCAGATCCGAAAATTCAGTCATCGTCAAAGCAACACTGACACTATGACAACGTTTGATCAAAGCTTGCACCACGGCGATTTGTGCAGGATCAAAATCCGTAAATCCATCCATGTAAACATCTGCCTCGGCCAAATAACTGCTTTTTTTCACGGCTTCAGCCATAACTTGCAACAATCCCGTTTCGTCACAATATTTTTCTTGCAAAAGATTTCGGTATTCACTATACACCAAAGAAATATCGGAAAGTTTTTCCACAGTCATCTGATTTTTACCAATGATAGCAATTCTTTCTTTGGCATCCGCCAGCTGATCTTCTGTTACTCCATAACGCATCAACTCATCCATCATCAAACAAAGATTGTTCACGAAGCCTTGATGACGAGCAGCTTTGCGAAACACCTGAAAATCCTGCTGGCGCTGGTTGACAATTCTCCGTAAAATCATCGATTTTCCCAAATCGTTCAACCAAGGGTTTAAGACCAGATCCTGTTCTTTTGCCAACAAATGAAACAATTTACGAAAACCGCAAACCTGAATGCGCAAACTGCCGGAAATGGAAAAATCGTTTAACAATGCCCATTCCGCGTGAAAGGACGCTTGTTCCGGCACAAGCAGAATCAAGGGACTGCCAATAGGCGTTTGTGCCGATTGATTCGCCATTTCCTCTAAAAGCAAATGGGTTTTCCCTGTTCCCGCCTGACCGGTGATTATATTCAGCCGCATAGTCTACCTTCTCCTTCCCGGTTTCTTCCTCAGATCTGTCTGCGTTGTTCCTCTCCTTTAACAAAATAGCTGACCGCAGTAAATCCTAACTCCCGTAAAATATTCGTTACCAAATCGATGTCTTGGTTAATGCTTTCCGGAATATGACTGTCAGAGCCAGTCGTAATGATGGTTCCCCCCAATTCCCGATATCGTTTAATAATGAAAGGCTGAGGATGCGGCCCATCCAATCCATAACGCCAGCCGGAACTGTTTACCTCAATACCTTTGCCATTTTGAATCAATGTTTGTAAAATATCATCCAAAAGTAAACGATATTCCGGTTCGTCCATACTTTTATCACTGAATTTCGAATCTCGTAAAATCACATCCATATGTCCCAACACATGGAAATAATCATGGGTCTTCACCAATTCTAAGGTTCGTTCTAGATAATACAAATAAGTTTCTTGTTTATTTTTTCCTATAGATAAATCTCCGGAAAAAATATCTTTATTATCAATATAATGTAACGATCCAATCACAAAATCCGGCTTTAACTCAACCAATGCTTTTTTCGTCCGTTCCCCTTGTCCGCGTTGCAACCCTACTTCCGTGCCGCAGGCCATCTCCAGTTGTTTTCCGTATTTTTCCCGCATTTGAGAAAACTCCGCCCACATGGCGGCGCCATCCAAATAATGATCCAATGGGTGATTGCGATCCGCATGATTAACGGAATTTAAATCCAGATGATCCGTAAAACAAATTCCTTTCATACCATGAGTAATGCTGGTACGACAGACCTCATCCATTTTGTTTTTTCCATCAAAAGAATATTTGGTATGCAAATGACAATCGTACATTCTTTTTCCTCTCCCATGTTTTATGAATTCTGTATATCCTGCTTCTGCTGTGCCTCGCGTCGGTCGTTTTCCATAATTTCATATTTCGCCGCCAATTGGCCATAGAGTTCCTCCGGAATGACCGCTTCTATATAAATTCCGCTCTCGGTATACTCTTCATTCAATATTTTTCCGTTTTCATGAATCCGAGACAGCATCGATCCATCTTGATAAGGTAGTAACAGTTGCACCTCTTTATCTTTTTGCGGCAATAAAAGTGCAATCATTTGAAGCAAATGATCAATCCCCTGTTTATTTTTAGCGGAAATTGTTACCGCATGGGAAAAGTGACCTTCTAAAAATTTGACTGTACCGGGGTTTTCCAATTTATCTGTCTTGTTTAAAACAGAGATCGTCACTTTATCCAAACAATTCAAGCTGGCTAAGACATCGTTCACCGCCACCGCCTGTTCATCCATTTCCTCGGAAGAAGCGTCAATAACATGAAGCAGCAAATCAGCCTCTACAACTTCTTCTAAAGTAGCACGAAAAGCAGCCACCAAATGGTGAGGCAAACGGCGAATAAAGCCAACCGTATCAGAAAGAAGAATTATTCTGCCGTTAGGCAGTTCTCGTTTACGCGTGGTAGTATCTAATGTAGCAAACAATTGATTTTCCGCCCAAACATTCGCATCTGTCAGAGCATTTAACAAAGTACTTTTCCCCGCATTGGTATAGCCCACCAAGGCAACCACAGGAATATTCTCCTTTTCTCTGCGCTGTCGGTGCAAGGTTCTGGTTTTCACCACATGGTCCAGCTTAGTTTCCAATTCATGGATACGCCGCCGAATAGCTCTGCGATCCACTTCCAATTTAGTTTCTCCCGGACCGCGTGTACCGATACCGCCTCCCAGACGAGAAAGAACCTCTCCTTGTCCTACCAGTCGAGGCAACATATATTTTAACTGCGCCAGCTCCACTTGCAGCTTTCCCTCGTTACTATTGGCACGACTGGCAAAAATATCCAAAATAAGCATAGATCGGTCAATAATCGCTCGACCGGTGATAGTTTCCAAATTCCGCATTTGTACCGGCGTCAATTCGCTGTCAAATACCAGAGAATCCACTTCCAGAATCTGACTTAAAAATCGAAGCTCATCCGCTTTTCCTTTGCCTACAAAGGTAGCGACATCGGGGGTCTGCTTTTTTTGTAAGAGACTGTCCACTACGAAAAGACCCGCTGTTTCCGCCAAATCCGCCAATTCAATCAAACTGTTTTCCGCCTGTTCTTCCCTTTCTTTGCCGGTGATGTTGATAAGCAATACCCGAGTAGAGCGATCTGTCAGATCATAATGACGTAATTCACGGGCAGCAGCCTTTTCAATGGCATGAACCATCTCCAAAAAATCTAATTCCAAAGCGGCTTTACAGTTTTTACAAAGAAAAGGTTTCGGTTTTTCTTTACCCAATACCCCAAACGCCACACCGACGGTTTTCAGCAAATATTCTGTTTTTTTTGCACGAGAATCTACCCCCAATGCTACCATGGCATCAAAACGCAGCTGCGGCAAAGCTGTCAAATCTACCGAACTCAAAGTACCATCACCGTTGGGATGGGTATGAATACAGCGTAACCCGGACAAATGATGATTCGCCTCTCGATTACTCAGCTGAGATAAATTTACCGAATGCTTATCTCCTACTTGTGTATGTACCACCCGTCCGCGCCGATCCAAATAAACACAAATTTCTTTGTTAATTTGCCGCGTGATTTCCGCCATATTAATCGCCAATTCTTCAGAAAAAAGCCGATCCTTCTGTACACGAAACTTTCCCAATTCTTCCAAGCGGCGTAACCAAAAATCAGAAATACCTTTGGTGTTCCCTGCAATTTTTTCTCCTATGCGCGCCATAATGCCTCCCCGCTGTTTTTATAGAATCAATTTCCTTGCTTGACAAGGAAAGGCTGAAAGAAATAATAAAGTGAGAAGCCAAAAACTTCTCACTTTATTTTACCATACTCAGTTATTTTAATCCATTCCTTTTCTACAGAATTCCGAAGAGAATCCGTTTATTCCATGGAAGTAATAACAAACATCAATAAAAATCCTAAAAAGAAACCGATATTAGCCCATGTAGGATCATTTTTATGTCCTTCGGGGATCAATTCATCACTGACAATATACAACATCGAACCAGCGGAAAATCCCATGGAAATCGACAAAAAACCTCCGGACATATTGGAAAAACCTAAACTGACAGCAGTACCCACTAAAGTAAACAATCCCACCGCCAAAGAAATCAACAAAATGTAGGCAGGATTCAGCTTGGCCAATTTTAACGGCGCCCCGATGCTGATTCCTTCCGGTACATTATGCAACGCAATAGCTAACGCAAAAGTTAATCCCAATTCCGGAGCCACCTCATAACCGGCGCCTAACGCAAACCCTTCCGGCAAGTTATGCAATGCCACACTGGCCGCGATAAATAAACCGATTTTTAAATAATTTTCATCTACCTGCCGATTTTCAAAATGATGATGAGCAAAAAAACATTTATCGATGAGCATCATAAACAAAACACCCAGCAAAATTCCGAATCCGCATTGCCAAATAGTTCCGCATTCCAACGCTACCGGCAATAAATCAAAGGTAGACATGGTCAACATAATGCCGGCGGCAAATCCCAAAATCGCGGCCAACATTTTCGGTGAAATTCGACGAAAGCAAAGAGCCGCCACTGATCCTAATACAATAAACAGCCCACTGCACAAACTGGACCAAATTAAATTCAAGTTCACTTTTTTTCATCTCCCGTGCTATTTTCTTCCATTCTTTCCAATTATATCACACGGCAGAAACTCTGTAAAATAAACACAGAATTATATGTTTATATTTCAATCGCCTATTTTTAAATGATTTTTTTGCAAAATTTCTTTTATGAAATCCTTTCCGATTTTTATAATCAAGTGCTTTCTTCTTCATCTTTCTCCCGTTTCCAGTGGATGTATTCCATCAACCCAATGCCAAACAAATAGCCCCAAACAAGCAGCGCCATAGCGCCTAAAGCAGATATTACACCACCGACAAATAAACAAAAAACAGCAGGAAATATCAAAACGATCGCACCGATTATCAGTAAAAAAAGCGCCATTTGATCACCTCATTCTTTTCTTGCTATACCATATGCGTCCAAAAAAAGAAAGGGAATCAAAAAAACAATTTCAGTCAATTTCAATTCAATAAAATTTTCATTTAAAGATAAATCAAATTAAATTTATTCGCACAAAAGCCATAAAAAAAGAGTGCTTAACGCACCCCCTTCTTTTTTCTTTGATAGAGTGTTTCCGCCTCCAAAAGCAATTCTCTTTTTTCTTGCAATACGAATAACACCCGATCCAACTGTTTTTTGGTATGACAAGGCGCTAATGTCAAACGTAACGCGCCACGCGTCCATTCTTCTGCCAAACCCATAGCTTTCAGTACATGAGAACTTTCCGAAGAATCAGAATGGCAGGCAGATCCGGTACTGACCGCGATTCCTTCACTATCCAATAACAACAACATTGAAAGTCCATCGATCTCCTTGAGGCTGAAGTGAATGTTGTTGGGTAACCTTCGCGAACGGCTGCCGTTGATCCGTACATCGGCGCCAAAGATATGTTCCAAACAATCAAAAAAATACTCTCTTAATTCAGTTAAATGAGCAGCGGCAGATGGCCATTCCAGAGCGGTTTTGACCGCGGCGGCGCCAAATCCGACAATCCCCGGTAAATTTTCCGTCCCGCTGCGCAGATTATTTTCCTGGCCGCCGCCAAATAAAATAGGCGACAACGGCGTTCCCTTTCGACAGTACAGAGCGCCGACTCCTTTCGGCCCGTTGATTTTATGAGAGGAACAAGTCAAAAAATCGCAGGGAATCTCTCGTACATCAACTCGAATTTTTCCCAAAGATTGTACCGCGTCCACATGAAAAGGGATTCCCCATTTCCGGGCAATTTGACCGATCTCCGCTACCGGTTGAATAGTACCTACTTCATTATTACCGTGCATCACCGAAATAAAAATAGTATCAGGACAAATTGCTTTCTCGAAATCTCTCACACTGACCAGCCCTTCGCTGTTCACCGGTAAATAGGTGACGCGAAATCCTCGCTTTTCTAATTCACGACAACTTGCTAAAACCGCTTGATGTTCAATGGCGGTAGTAATGAGATGCCCCTTTTCATAACGATTAGCGATACCGAAAATCGCTAAATTATCAGCTTCCGTACCACCGGAAGTGAAAAAAATTTCCGATGGTTCCCCATGAATCAGTGTCGCTACCTGTTCCCTTGCCTGATCCAGCATTTTTTTTGCTTGTCGTCCAAAGAAATGAATACTTGATGGATTGCCAAAATCCTGCTCCATACACCGTACCATTTCCCGAACTGCTTCCGGGAAAACCCGAGTAGTAGCGCTGTTATCCAAATAGATTCTTTCCAAAGGCAACCATCTCCTCGTTCCTGTTTATTTTTTTCTGTTGACACAGGAAGGAAACTCTTGGCACTCTTGCTCTTTGGCAATCAAATATGCCAGCGTGTAAGAATCCAGCACTTCCGCGACCTTACTGGTGACTTCTTCCCAAACCAATCGCGTAGCACACCCTTCGTATCTTCCGCATTCATCAGGCAGATCTTCACTGACACAGCCTACAATAGCCAAAGGTCCTTCCAAAGCACGAAACACCGCGCCGACGGTAATATCTTCAGGAGGCAAAGCCAGAGAATAACCGCCCTGTGCGCCTCGCACACTTTTTACCAAATTGCTTTTTTTCAAACTCATCATCAATTGTTCCAAATATCCTTCGGAAATTCCTTGCCGCTTGGCAACTGCACTCAAGGTCACAGGTTTTCCCTGATAGTTTGATGCCAAATCCAGCATTGCCCGCAGGCCATATCGACCTTTTGTTGATATATTCATCTTGCACCTCAAAACAATAATGGAATCCCACTAAGATTAATTCCTAGTATTCCACTTTATTTTATACTATTAGTATAAAACCGAAAATTTTTTCTGTCAAGTCAAAAGGCCGATGTAGAATCCTTTCATCCTTATTCTATGAACTGATTAAGAAAATGTGTATGTTTTCAATCATTTTTCAATGTTTTTCATCATATTAAGAAGCAATATTTCATACAAAAACCGCCGGTTAAATCGAAAAACAGTGTTTATCCCTATGCCATAAAAGCAGGAAGCGAGCCGGTGGCTGCCTATTTCACCAAATCCCTTAGAAACAGAAAAAGCGCCTTTTTATCAAAACAAGAGACTAAAAAATATCCGCCTTTCAACAGCGTTTTTTCTTTATAACAATTCAGTGAAAGCTTTACGGATCCTGATTTTGTCTGCAAAGATACGTTCTATTTTTGCAAGTAACAGCTTACACACCGCAGGAGAGAAATCCAAGATAAAAAAAGCGTATACCCCAGCGGATACACGCGCTTTCTATTATACTTTTTCAGGGAATCAAATTACTCACATACGGGCGTTTTCCGGAAAGAACATCATCATAAAATTCCTGTTTCCAGTTAATATACGCAACACTGTTTTCTAATTCTTTGATAGAAACGCGCAACGATTCCTGTTTCCTTGCCAACATTTCTTTACGCTGAGGAATCGTAGCCGCTCCTTGTAAACACAAGTCAAGATATTCCTTCATTTCTTGGATACTCATACCGCATTTTTTCAGACAAGTCAAATCTTTAATCCATTTTACATCGTGCTCGTCAAAGATACGCCTGTTGTTGCTGTCCCGTTTTACATTGGGAACAAGTCCCTTGTTGCAATAAAATTTCAAGGTCTGATAAGTCATATTCAGTTCTCGACAGACCTGCATCATCGTATAAATCATATCATCCTCCTAACGTATTCACAAAAATATGATAAAAAAACCTTGACCGATAGTAACAACCGGATAATATAATAGAAAATAGAAAGCAGTTGTACGAATCGAATTATAGCACAAAAAAAACTAATACGCAATGAAAGGAAATGATGGTAAATGAAAGTATTGCTTGTGAATGGCAGCTCCCGAAAGAACGGTTGTACCAATGTGGCACTATCTGAAGTAAAACGAGCTTTGCAGGAAGAAAATATTGAAACCGAACAATTTTTTATTGGTAATGAAGCTCTGCCGGATTGTATTGCCTGCCGAAAATGTAAGGAAACAGGAAGTTGTATTTTTCATGATATTGTAAACGAATTTGTGGAAAAGGCAAGATCCGCGGATGGTTTTGTCTTTGGCTCTCCCGTATATTTCGCCCATCCCAGCGGACGACTCCTGAGTTTTATGGATCGGGCGTTTTACTCCGGAGGAGATGCCTTTGCTTATAAACCCGCCGCCGCGGTGCTGAGCGCAAGGCGAGCCGGTACAACAGCATCTTTTGATGTTATTAATAAGTATTTTACAATTTGCTCTATGCCGGTGGTATCCTCCACCTACTGGAACCATGTATACGGCCAACAACCAGAGCAAGTTGCCGAGGATAAAGAAGGATTGATGACCATGTATAACATCGGCAAGAATATGGCATGGCTGCTGAAATGTCTGGTCCTTGGAAAACAAAACGGGCTGCGCCATCCGGAAAACCCAAAGGTACTGACCAACTTTGTGCGATAAAAAAGACCTATCCCAGGCGCAAAAAACGGGAAATCAAAAAGTATAACCGATAACGAGGTTTTTCCGAAGGAGACAGATGTTTTATGAAAACAATGACCGTTTATGACCATTATGCCACTGCGGCGGCGCATTTTCAAAAAATCATTCCGGAAGCGAAAAAATATTATTCCGAACAGGTTTTGAGACTTGAGACAGAAGTATCACCAATCAGCTACAAATCCGAAAGACGATGCCGTCCGTAATGAAAACTGTCAGTCCAATTAAATTATTGATGGCTTGGTGAACAATGTGAGACATGGTTACCGCGCGATTGCTGAAGCAGCAGATTCCTCCTTCAGAAATCGGAAAACAATCCGACAAAAACAACAAAAAGCAGGCAAAGCCTGCTTTTTTATCTTATTAAGAAAACTCTACTACCATAACTCACCGCGCATAAAACTCTCAAATCTTTTGACCGACGGTTTCTGTCAAAACGCGTTCGATTTTGTTTTCTCCGTCTACCAAAACTACTTGAGGATGATGGTTACGCGCTTCTTCTTCTGTCATTCCGGCATAGGCCATAATAATAACAGTATCCCCCGGATGTACCAACAAAGCTGCCGCTCCATTCATACAAATCATGCCGCTGCCCCGCTCACCTTCAATCACATAGGTAATCAAACGAGCGCCATTATGATTATCGACAACATGAACTTGTTCATGGGGATAAATACCTACCGCATCCATTAAATCACGATCAATGGTAATGCTGCCCACATAGTCGACATTCGCTTTCGTCACCGTTGCCCGATGAATTTTAGATTTCAACATATTGAGTATCATTTCCGACAACCCCTTCGTTTTTCGTTACTCTGTGACACTCTTTTTCCTTTAACGCATTTATTATACATGAAATTCGATGTTTTGCAAACACTTTTTAGCAAAAAGATTGATTTTCCAATAAATTTTATGATAAAATATTTTTGAGGTGAGAACAATGTCTAAAAAGAAAGAACATCATCCGCAGGCAGAATCAAAAGAAATCCTCACCTGTTCCGGATGCAAAAGCTACTGTCCGCTGACCAACCCTTCCTGCGGAATCGGCGAACAAACCGCCATCGCTAAGGGAATTCCTCACAAACCGGTCTCCAACAAAAGAAATAGGAACCCCGTCGTTACCGATTACGATGCGATTCGTCCAGAAAAAGGTGACAAATTTATCTATGAGAAAATCACTCAGGATGATGTTCCTTGGCACTAAGAACAATCTCTTTGCCCTACGCTTCGGCGTAGGGTCTTTTTTATCCTCTGCTCTAATGTCAATCTTTCCTATTTTTTGTTACTCTTTTACCCTTTCTTAAACAAGAAAGAATATTTATCAATAGATGATTGAATTCTACTTAGTGATATAGTATACTATAAAGAGTTAGATTTGTCTAACTTGATGAATCGCGACAAACTTTTCGAAATCGAATAAAAAAGGAGCATCGTTTCATGAAATTATCGGAGTTATCCATCGGCGCCTCTGCCAAAATTATCACTGTAGGCGGAGAAGGCGCTTTGCGAGATCGTTTTTTAGATATGGGACTGACACCCAAAACCAAAGTAAAGGTGATGAAAAAAGCTCCCTTAGGTGACCCCATCGAAATCAACCTGCGTAATTATGAATTGACATTGCGTGTTGCTGATGCAGAAAAAATTGAAGTAGAGGAGATTTAATCTATGAAATACGCGCTGGTGGGCAATCAAAACTGCGGGAAAAGCACTTTATTCAATCGTTTGACCGGTTCCAATCAACATGTAGGAAATTTTCCCGGTCAAACCATGGATGTACAAACAGATACCTTAAAAAATCATGAAACGGAAATGATTGTGGATCTGCCCGGCATTTATTCCCTTTCCCCTTACTCCAAAGAAGAAATTTTAACTCGAGATTATTTACTCAATGAAAAACCAGACTGCATCATCAATTTAATCGATGCCAATACTATTGAACGCAGTTTATATTTGAGCTTGCAATTGATCGAACTGAATATTCCCATGGTAATTGCCCTGAATATGATGGATGTCATCTCACACAACGGCGGTACCATAAAAATCGATATTCTTTCCCAAGAGTTGGGGGTTCCGGTATTACCGATTATCGCCAGTAAAAATGAGGGTATTGAAGAATTGGTAAAAACCGCGATCAAAGTGGCCAATGAAAAAAAACGCCCCATTCGACAGGACTTTTGCAGCGGCGCCATACATCGCACACTGCATGCCATTTTTCATTTGATTGAAGATCATGCGGAAAGATTACAAATTTCTCCTCGTTTCGTTGCCACCAAATTGGTAGAAGGAGACCAACCCCTTTTAGATACCCTCAATTTGAATCCCAATGAGCTGGATATGATTGATCACAGCATCCGAGAAATGGAAAAAGAAGTCGATACCGACCGTAAAGCCGCTATCGCCGATATGCGCTATGCTTTCATCGAAAAGATCTGTCAAAAAGCAGTCATCAAAGCGGAAAACAATCATGAACATATCCGCAGCCTGAAAATTGACAAGCTGTTAACCCATCGAGTTTTGGGTATTCCTATCTTTCTTTGTATCATGTTACTGATCTTTTGGATCTCTTTCAGTGTCGTGGGAACGCCTCTCAGCGGACTGATCAATTCCGGCATTGATCTCTTTAGCAACTGGTTAAGCGATGTCTTTATCGACTACGGATTGAATCCCATTGTGCAAGGATTAATTATCGACGGCGCCGTTACCGGCATTGGTATTGTGCTTTCTTTTGTACCCATTGTAGTTACGCTGTTTTTTCTTCTTTCTTTGCTGGAAGATACAGGCTATATGGCACGCGTTGCTTTTATCATGGATAATCTTCTGCGTAAAATAGGACTGTCCGGACGCAGTTTCGTTCCTCTCCTGCTGGGGTTTGGTTGTTCTGTGCCCGCGATCATGGCTACTCGCTCTCTCTCCAGTGAACGCGACAGAAAAATGACTATTTTGTTGACTCCCTTCATGAGCTGCAGCGCTAAATTGCTGGTCTACACCTTCTTTGTAGCTGCCTTTTTTACAAAATATCAAGCACTGGTCATGATGGGTTTATATCTTATCGGCATTTTAACCGCGATTGTCATTGGTCTCCTTTCTAAAAAAACGTTTTTTCGCGGAGAGCCGGTTCCCTTCGTGATGGAATTACCTAATTACCGCCTACCTTCTTTCCATTCCACAGTGCGATTACTTTGGACAAAGGCATGGGACTATATTTCTCAAGTGTTTACGGTCATTTTTATTGCTTCTATTTTAATCTGGTTTCTGCAAACTTTTGACCTACGATTAAATGTAGTAGAAAACAGCTCTGACAGCATATTGGCAATTTTAGGACAAACCATCGCCCCCTTCTTCTCTCCCCTTGGTTTTGGAGACTGGAGAGCAGCCACAGCTTTGATTTCCGGGTTTATCAACAAAGAAACAATTATCAGCTCCTTTGCGGTCTTGATGGGAACCGGTACAACAGGACTGGGAACCGCTCTGGGGCAGATTTTCACCCCGATGACCGCCTTTGTATTTCTAATTTTTACCTTATTGTATACTCCTTGTGTCGCCACCATCTCAGTTATCAAAAAAGAGTTGCACAGTTGGATTGCGGCAATCGGAGTGATTGCCTTTCAAATTGCCGTCGCGTGGATCGTCGCATATATCTTCCACACGCTTTTACTGGTAATCTTTTAGAAAACATGATGCTTTCTTAGATAAAAGATTTTTACGAAGAAAAAATGAATTCTTTCGCTGCTGAAATTTATTAAATGTGTTATAATAAACTCAGTCCTCAATCTATCAACAGGAGGAAAAAATGTTTACCGCGATTGTTTTGCTGCTTTTGATCCTTTGGATCTTCCTGGCAGTGCGCAGCATCAAAAAGAAAAAAAGACTGTCTCGCTGTAGCTGCAGAACTTGCACACAGTGTCGCGGACAAAAAAATTCTGCCCAATGCGACACTTGTACCAAAGAAAAACAATAGCAGAAAGGGAAAGCTATGGAAAATACATTGATCTTTATGCCGCAACCTCAACATCCGTTGATTTCAGAGTTGTCTATAGAAGAAAATCAACATTTACGCACAGCGGGTATGCTGGATATTATTACGGAAATCTGCCGTCTTTCAGAATGCGAACCGGAAATGAAAGTGCTCATCTGCCACAATAGTCCGGATAAAAAAAATTTTTGGCAAAAATTTTGCCAAAAGGCAGAAAAGGCCCACCTGTCCATTGATCGACATTTGACCAACTATATCCAAAAGAAAGTAAACTACCTTTTTCTGCCTCAACCCTTGAAAAATGAGCATATTAATGAAATCCTGCGCGCGGAAACCGATGATGAACATACGGAAAATGTAGTGCTCATCAACGACAATTGCCCTATGCTCATCGGAGAAATGCTGGATGACGCATTCTATTATTTGCAGGCGGCTGATTTGGTATTGGGAAAAACAAAAAAAAATGTTCTGTATTTACTCGGTCTTCATGAAGTAAATGATCGCCTGTTCCAAGCAATCGATTGGAACCAGTCGGAAACTCTGTCCGCTTTAGAAAAAGCGGCAGTGGAAGCCGAACAGGAAGTAAAATCGCTGGATCTTCTCACCACTCTTACCCAATATAAAGATTTAGAGAAACTATATCAAGCGTTATGCCAAAACGGTTTTGCTCCCAACACCAAAAAAATACTGGAATATATTTTGCTAAAAGACTGATTAATTCGTAGTATTCTAAAACCATCAAGACAACGAAAGACACTTCTTCCGCGTTTGAGAGATTGTTATCTTTATTCTCCTGCCCGAAATACAACCATTATCAAAAAAAGCAGCGAAACACCAAAAGAATTTCGTTGCTTTTTTTAATTTATTTTTTTAATTTTTGGGAACAAAAATATCTCTCCGATAAGTCTTCTTTTTTGTTTGACAGAATGAACATAGCTGAAATTTTCTTTTCACGGAATCTATACTTTCAAAATCTATTAAAATCTTTCGCGTCCGTCTTTATGAATTAGCGCCGCAAAACAACAATGAAGAATTTTCCCGAGACGAGAAATGAAAATATTCTCCTCTTCAGACCCGAAATGTGACCAAGTCACAGAAAATTCCTTTCAAATCCGTTATACTAAACACATCAAACAAAACTAAAGAACAAAAATATGAAAATAAAAGAAAGGAAATAAATCATTATGACAGTATTCAATATCACCAAAGACAATTTTCAATCCGTAAAAAACAGTGAAAAGCCGGTATTGTTAGATTTTTATGCTGCTTGGTGCGGTCCCTGCCGCTTAGTTTCTCCATTAATTAATGAAATCGCGGAAGAAAATCCACAATATCTGGTCGGTAAAATCAATATTGACAAAGAACCGGAACTGGCGCAAGCATTCGGTGTTGCCAGTATTCCAACTCTAATTGTACTAAAAAACGGGGAAGTAGCCAATCAAGCTGTCGGCGCACGTCCTAAAAAACAAATTTTGAATATGCTGGAATCTGTTTAATCGGTTAATTGTCGTAACCGTCTCTTATCCAAAATTTTTACTCCTTTACGAGAATTTTCCACAATCCCCTCATTAGCAAAATATTTCAGCATACGCGATACGACTTCTCGGGCGGAACCAATATATCTGGCAATTTGCTCGTGTGTCAAAGCAATAGTATCCGAACCGACACGCGCCGCCTCATCAATCAAAAAAATCGCCAGACGTTTATCCATACTCATAAACAAAATTTGCTGCATAACCCACATGACGTCAGAAAAACTACTCACTGCCGTTTCTAATGAAATTATCTTAATCGCAGTGTTACGTTCCGACACAGCAAAATAAGCAGGAGCATTGATCACATAGCAAGTACTGTCTGTCTCCGCGTCAATATAAACATCAAAGGTAATGCTTTGCAGTACACAAGAGGCAGATAACATGCACATATCTCCCTCGTACAGGCGATAAAGTGTAATATCCTTTCCCTCGTCGGACATGATATATACCCGAAGACAACCCGAGCGTACCAAAATGACACCGGAACATTCGTTCCCGTCATGTACAGCAGCGCCTTTTTCATAAAACGACACCCGAGAGTTTTCACAAATGAAATCGCGATCAGCGGCAGGAATCTCTTGCCAAAAAGGAAAATAATCTTTGTAAACAGAGGCAAATTCAATTTGTTTCATATATCCTGTTCCTTTCAAAAAAATTGAGAAAAGAGGTATACTCCTATGAAAGTGATCATTATCGGCGGTGTGGCAGGCGGCGCTTCCGCGGCAGCCCGTTTACGCAGATTGGATGAAAAAGCGGAGATCATCATTCTGGAACGAGGCTCTTTTATTTCTTTTGCCAACTGCGGTCTGCCCTATTATATCGGTGGCGCCATTACCGACCGCAATAAACTGACTCTGCAAACGCAAAAAAAATTTCTGGCGCGCTTCCGTATTGATGTTCGAGTCAACAGTGAAGCAGTCAAAATTGATCCTCAAAAACAAATCGTCACTGTTCAAGAACTGGATAGCGGCAATCTGTATGAAGAAACCTATGACCAACTGCTGCTTTCTCCCGGAGCAGCGCCCATTAAACCAAAACTGGAAGGGATTGATAGCCCTTCTGTGTTCACTTTACGCAATATTCCAGATACTTTAAAAATTAAACACTATTTAGAAACAGTCAATCCTCGTTCTGCCGCCATTATCGGCGGTGGTTATATCGGCGTAGAAATGGCGGAAAATTTAAAAAAAGCAGGCCTGGATGTCTCCATTGTGGAGATGGCAGATCACCTAATCGCTCCTTTGGATTTTGATATGGCTGCTGACGTACATCGTTATCTGGAAAGCCAAAATATCCACTTGTATCTCAACAACGGAGTTCAAGCCCTTTCCGGCAATCAATTAATTTTACAAGAAGGAACCTTGGAAGCTGATTTGATCATTTTGTCAGTTGGAGTTCATCCGGAAACCGCACTGGCTAAAGATTGCGGAATCCGGCTGAATCAGCGCGGCAGTATTCTGGTAGATAATCGAATGAGAACCAACCTCCCTCACATTTACGCGGTGGGAGACGCCGTAGAAGTTCAAAATTTTCTCACCAAAGAACCTGCGTTCATCCCTTTGGCCGGTCCCG
>CBCTTQ010000026.1:0-27419 GCA_965149945.1 uncultured Peptococcaceae bacterium
ATCGATATCGCACATAACCTAAAGCTTCCTGCGGGTCCAAATGCTGCTGACCTTCCCGCAGCTCGATGTCTCCGTAATAAGTATGGGCCGACATGTCCGTTTCCACATACAGATCAACACCGCCCAAAATATTGACGATGGTTTCAAAACCGGCGAAATTGGTTTCCGCATAATAATCAATGGGAATTTCCAAGAGATTTTCCACTGTTTCCTTGGTCAAATCAATCCCGCCGTAAGCATAAGCGTGATTGATTTTGTTGGTTCCGTTGCCGGGAATTTCCACACGGCTGTCACGGGGTAGGGAAATAATGTTCACCATTTTATTTTTCAAATCCACATTGGCTACCATCAAACTGTCGGCACGACCCACCTCATCGGCAGCTCCCCGGTCGGTTCCTATAATCAATACATTGATCCGATCATCTCGATAGGCATAGGGACTGTCGCTGCGGTCGGGCACGATGTTCAACATGCCGTAAGCATACATGGCGCCGCCACAAACAGCAAACAAAATCACCAGTGTAAGCACAATTTTGAGAAAAATACGGATCGGCTTTTTCAATCTTCTTTTCTTGGCCATATTACACCATCACTTTCTTTTATTTTTCCTTACGGGCAGACCGTCCGAACTGCCCGACACACGGGACTCCATAGAAGAATTCCTATTAGAATATTATAGCATAAAATTCCTGCCTTGACAAACTGTGACGATGATTTTCCTTTCTTTTCCCTCGCGAAAGAAAGGTTGTTTTTATTCCTTCTCCGCAATCAAAACGCCCCTTGCGAAAACACAAGGAGCGCGAAATCAAGAGAATTCTTTGTTATGTTCTTAAGCACAATGTTTTGAGCGGATTACATTCTGTAGTTAGGTGCTTCTTTGGTAATGCTGATATCATGAGGATGAGATTCAATCAAACCGGCGGAAGTGATACGTACAAATTTGCCTTCTTTTTGCAGGGTGGGAATATCGGCGGCGCCGCAGTATCCCATACCGGCACGCAGACCGCCCAGCAGTTGATAAACGGTATCCGTCAGTGTGCCTTTATAAGGCACTCGGCCTTCGATGCCTTCCGGCACAAACTTTTGAGCGTCTTCCTGGAAATAACGATCTTTACTACCGTCTTTCATGGCGCCCAAGCTGCCCATACCGCGATATACCTTGAAGCTGCGTCCCTGATAAATTTCAATTTCCCCGGGGCTTTCTTCGGTACCCGCCAACAGACTGCCCATCATCACGCTGTCCGCGCCGGCGGCAATAGCCTTCACCACATCGCCGGAATATTTGATACCGCCGTCACCGATAATGGGAATATTATATTTATGGGCAATATTGGCCGCGTCATAAATAGCGGTAATCTGCGGAACACCAATACCGGCAACCACACGAGTGGTGCAGATGGAACCCGGACCGATTCCCACTTTGACCGCGTCCACACCTACTTTAATCAAAGCTTCGGTGGCTTCTGCCGTTGCCACATTTCCGGCCACAATATCCACATCAGGAAATTTATTGCGGATTTTTTCTACCGTCTCGATGACATATTTGGAATGCCCATGGGCCGTGTCCACCACCAAAGCGTCTACTCCCGCCTTCACCAGTTCCAAAGCCCGTTCCATATTGCCGTAGGAAGTACCGATGGCGGCAGCCACCCGTAGCCGTCCGCGGCTGTCTTTGCAGGAATTGGGATATTTCACCATCTTCTGGATATCTTTGATGGTCACCAAGCCTTTCAAATAGCCATCCTTGTCCACAATGGGCAGCTTTTCAATCCGATGACGTTTGAAAATTTCCTTGGCTTCTTCTACAGTGGTTCCTTCAGGAGCGGTCACCAAACCTTCGGAGGTCATGACTTCACGAATTTTTTTACGATAATCGTCCTCAAAGCGCAGATCTCGGTTGGTCAAAATCCCCACCAGTTTATTCTGCACCGTAATAGGCACACCGGAAATCCGATAGCGTTCCATAATCTGCAAAGCGTCCTCAATGGTGTTATCCGGACTGAGATAAACAGGGTCAATGATAATCCCATGTTCCGAGCGCTTCACCCGATCGATCTCCATCGCCTGTTCTTCAATCGACATATTTTTATGAATGACGCCGATGCCGCCTTCTCTTGCCATAGCGATGGCCATACGGTATTCCGTCACCGTATCCATTCCCGCACTCACTAAGGGAATGTTCAAATCAATATTCCGAGTAAACTTTGTTCCCAGCTTTACATCTTTCGGCAGCACATCGGACGCGCCCGGAATCAGCAGAACATCATCAAACGTTATGCCTTCTTTGACAATTTTATCTGACATATACCCGCTCATAACAAAGACCTCCTTACAATTTTTTATAATTATTATAATTTTACTACTAAACAACTTTTGTGGCAAGGGGGTTTGGAGATTTTTTTTCTTAAATTCTCCCCTTTTCTCCAAGAAACACCGGATATCGGAATGGCAGAAACAGGTTTTCCGCTCACAAAAAAAACGAGGAAATTTTTCACCTCGTTTTTTCCCGCTCCGTCGAAGCGGACAGATTCATAATTTCATGATTTTTTGCCATCAAAGATTTCGCAAAATAGCAGTTTTGTTTTTGCAGCTTATGATTTTCTTTTTCCAAACGCCGCAATTGACTGCGTTTATCTTCCTCGCTTTGTTCTAAAATGCGCAACAGCACGCGTCGGCTGAGACGCATTTGTTCCAGCCGTTCCTCCAGCGCCTCAATGCGTTGATATAACAGTCGTTCCGTCGGGGTTTCCTGTTCCGGTAATTCAAAATTCATCTTCACCACTCCTTATCCTCTAGGATATGCAAAAAACAAAAATTTATACCCTTTCCCCGCCGTTTTCTACTGCTACCAGCTTTTGTTCCGTGACAATGCCATCAACGCTTCCACATTGGCGTCTTCTGTCCAATATTCACCCAAACGACCGTCATGACAATCGGATCCACCCGTGATAATCAACCCGTATCGCCGCGCGATCTCCCGATAATTACGAGACTGTTCGGCGCTGTGGGCGGGATGATATACCTCAATCCCCTGCAAACCCGCCTTTACTAAGGGCGGGATAGTGCTGTCATCCTCATTCAAAGCAGGATGCGCCAATACCGCCGCGCCGCCCACTTCGCGGATCATCTTGATGGCTTCTTCCGGACGAATCTTCACCCGCGGCACATAGGCAGGCTTCCCTTCGTTCAACCAATTTTCAAAAGCCTCAGCAATGGAAGGAACATATCCTGCTTTCACCATTTCTCTGGCGATTACCGCTCGGCCCACCGAACCGCTGGCGGAATATTGGCGCAGAAAAGCATCGTCCAACGGCATCCCGTTCCGCGCCAGTTCCAGCAAAATCCGCTGCGCTCGGCTGCGACGCATCTCTTGCAGTTCTTCCAGTTTCCGCTCAAAGACAGGATCCCGATAATCCAAAAAATAACCGAGAATATGCACCTCCATTACGGATTTTTCCGTCCCTTCGAATTTGCAGCTGATCTCAATACCGGGCACCACTTTCACCCCGTAAATTTTTCCGTAGTGAAGGGCTTCGTCCAAACCGTCTACCGAATCATGGTCAGTAACAGCCAGCCCGGACAACTCTTTTTCTTTCGCCCATTTCACCAGCTCCCTTGGAGTAAAAATTCCATCGGAGGCAGTGGAATGGACATGCATATCAAAATCCATAGGATCACCTGATCATATTTTTTCTTACGTTTCCTCTTTACATTTCCCTGAACTTCTCGGCGGAAAATCACCGCTAATCCGCCGCGAAAATCTCCGCGGCGTCTGCATCAAAGCAGTTTTTCCGTCCCTATTTTTTTAATTGGCGATTTTCTTTCGTTTTCCTCTTTATCGGAGGGAATATTTTCCCATAAAAATCGCCGCAAGTTTCCGCCCATTACCTTTTCCAGGACAGAATAGGGCATCTTCCGCCTATGCAAAAAGTCGGCCAGACGAGGCAAATCCTGACAACCCGCGATTCCCTCAGGCAACACCTCGATGCCGTCAAAATCAGTCCCCAGACCCACCGCCTCTGTCCCGGCCAAATTGCAGGCATATCGAATCTGCGCCGCCACATCCTCAAAGGTCGCTCTCTGCCGCCCGTTCAAAAAATAAGGATATAAGGCGATGCCAACATACCCGCCGTGCTCTCCCAAATAACGCAGCTGCGCGTCATCCAAATTTCGACGGTGCGGATAAAGCCCCGCACAGCAACTGTGGCTAACCAAAAACGGACGCGGATATTCTCTGCAAACATCCCAAAAACTGCGCCGAGAACTATGCGCCAAATCCAGCACCACAGGGAAATTCGCCGCCAACGCCAAAAATTCCCGACCCGCCTTGGTCAATCCCAGATCCTGACCGGAATCGTCATTGCGGTCGGCGCCGCAGCCCAGCCAGTTATCATTGTTCCAGAAAAGGCCCAAAATATGCACATGCATCCGTGCCAACTCCCGCAGAAAATACTCCTTTTCCGGCAGCCAGGCCAGTCCGTCCGCACCTTCCAAGGCCAACACCGCCCAGGTACGCGCCGTATCCGCCAGTTGTTCCCGCCTTCGCAACAGCTTCACTCGTTTTTCCTCCAACAAAGCCTCTGTAAAAACCGCCTGCTGTCTGCAAAAACGCTGCCATTCCAACCAGGGCTTACCGCCCGGACGCTCCCAAAACGCGAATACCTGCAAATTCAAAACCCGTTCCGCCCGGACAAAATCAAGATGAACAGCGGGATTTTTTCGAAAACAGCCTGCCGCCGTCGTGGCGGTATCCGCATGAGCATCGGCGATATACAATTTCTCATAAAAAAAATTTCGCATAGATTTCAACTCCTTTGTTAAAACCTATGCGAAACCCATCAAAAATGATGCAGTTCCCGTTGAATCACCCGAATATCTTTCGCGACACCTCGCTGATCCACCGTCAAAACCGCTCCGTTTAGCTGCAAATCACCCTCCGCCACCTGAAAACGACAAGGGCGTCCCGTACGAAATCGCTCCACAACAGGCTCCACTTTCATGCCCAAAATGGAATCTCTGGGACCGGTCATTCCGGCATCAGTCAAATAAGCAGTGCCACCCGGCAAAATTCGGGCGTCATTGGTCTGCACATGGGTATGAGTCCCGATCACGGCGCTGACTTTGCCGTCTAAAAACCAGCCTAAAGCCATTTTTTCCGATGTCGCCTCCCCATGCGCGTCCACTACAATAACATCGGCAGCCTCCCGCAAACGGGGCAAACAATCCGCGATGGCCTGAAAAGGACAATCCGCCACCACATTATTCATATAGGTGCGGCAGATCAAACTCACCACCGCCACCCGCAGATCCTCCATAGGCAAAATCACATACCCCGTCCCCGGTAATCCGCGGCTGTAATTAAGCGGACGGGCAATACACGTCTCCCGATCAATGTAATTGTAGATATCCTTGTTATCCCAGGTATGATTGCCCATGGTCACAGCATCCACGCCCAATTCCCGAAAAAAGCGCAATGTTTGACTGTTCATTCCGCGGCCGCCGCTGGAATTTTCCCCGTTGACAATAGTAAAATCAATTTCTTCTTGCCACTGTAGTTCCGCCAATTGTTCTTCCAAGATTTTTCTGCCCGGACGTCCGCAGACATCTCCGATGAACAGAATCCGATAAGTATTTTTTTTCGGCATCGTTGCCTCCTGATTCCGTTTGGCTCTATTTTTCGTATGTTTTTTCCACCGATTGCAAACAAACTTCAATGGCGTCCAGCAGTTCTTCGCGACCTTCTTTGGTCACGGAAGAAAACACCAACAGTTCGTCCGCCGCCACATCCAACATTTTGGCAATCGCGGCAAGATGTTTTTGACGACTTCCACGACTGACCTTGTCGGCCTTGGTTACCACCACACCGCAGGCTTCTCCTCGATCCACCAACCAATGCCACATCTCCACATCCTGGGCGGAAGGAGCATGACGAATATCTACCAACAGCAGATAGAAAGTTTCTCCCGAATACCTGTCCATGAATTTTTCAATCATTCGCCGCCAATGGTTTCGTTCCTCGCGAGAAACTTTGGCGAATCCATACCCCGGTAAATCCACCAGATACCAACGCTGATCAATGTCATAAAAATTAATGGTGCGGGTCTTGCCGGGCTGGCTGCTGGTACGCGCCAATTTTTTTCGATTGGTCAATGTGTTGATCAGGGAACTTTTCCCCACATTGGAGCGGCCTAAAAAAGCCACGGCAGGCAAAGCCTTCTCCGGATACTGCTCCGGTTTCACGGCAGTCAGCAGATATTGTGGATGTTTGATCTTCATTATAAATCCCCGCATTTCATTACGGTGTCCCGCCTGTGACGGGACACCGTTTTTTCTACTCCGTTAGTTTTCCTCACCGGTTTCCGCCGGCAAAAGAGCAATTTCCAAAACTTCCGGCAATGTTTCCACCAATTTGATGTTTAATTTTCTGCGAACAGAAGCCGGAATTTCTTCCAAATCTTTTTTATTATCCATTGGCAAAACCACCGTTTTGATACCACAGCGATGGGCCGCCAGCACTTTTTCTTTGACGCCGCCGATGGGCAATACCCTGCCCCGCAATGTGATTTCCCCGGTCATCGCCACATCATGGCGCACGGGCCGCTTGGTGAAAATGGACGCCAACGCTGTCGCCATGGTAATTCCGGCAGAAGGACCGTCTTTGGGCGTAGCGCCCTCCGGCACATGGATATGAATATCCGTCGTTTCATTGATATCGGCGGGAATATTTAACCGATCACTGATAGAACGCAGATAGGTCCAGCCGGTTCTGGCGCTTTCTTTCATCACATCGCCCAATTGACCCGTCAAAATCAGCTGTCCCTTGCCGGGCATCGTTTGCGCTTCCACATTCAAAGTCACACCGCCCACCGCGGTCCAGGCCATACCTGTCACGCTGCCGATATAATCCTTTTGTTCCAACGTATCATCACGGAAAACAGGGGCGCCCAGATAATGTTGAATGTTCTGAGCCGTCACCTTGACGCTCTTGGTCTTTTTGGCGACAATTTCCCGCACGGTACGACGACATACTTTAGCGATATGCCGCTCCAAACTTCTGACACCTGCTTCACGAGTATACTTGCGAATGATTTCCCGTACGGCATTTTCGCTGAAAGAAATCTGCTTTGGTTTCAAACCGTGTTCTTTCATTTCTTTGGGAATCAGATGACGCAAAGCGATTTGCAGTTTTTCTTCTTCCGTATATCCGGGCAGACGAATAATTTCCATTCTGTCCCAAAGAGGCGCCGGGATAGCGTTTTCATCATTGGCGGTGGTCACGAACATTACCTTGGACAAATCAAAAGGCAGTTCAATATAGTGATCGCTGAAATTGCTGTTTTGCGCCGGATCCAACACTTCCAACAAAGCGCTGGCGGGATCCCCGCGAAAATCATTGGCTAACTTATCAATTTCATCCAACAAAAAGAGAGGATTAGAAGTACCCGCTGTTTTAATGCTTTGGATAATTCTACCGGGCATCGCGCCGATATAGGTACGACGATGACCGCGGATTTCCGCTTCATCCCTCACACCGCCCAAAGAAATGCGCACATATTTGCGGTTCAGGGCGCGAGCAATGGACGCCGCCAGCGATGTTTTGCCCACACCGGGCGGTCCCACAAAACAAAGAATGGGTCCTTTCAGCGTATTGGTCATCTGTTTGACCGCCAGATATTCCAAAATCCGTTCTTTGACTTTATCCAAACCATAATGGTCATTATTCAGAATTTTTTCCGCGCTTATAATATTTTTATTGTCTTTGGTCTCCTTATCCCAAGGCAGATCCAACAGCCAATCGATGTAATTTTCGATAACATTGGCTTCCGCCACCATAGGAGGCATATTTCTCAGACGAGACAACTCTTTTTCAATCTTTTCGGAAACAGCTTGGGGCAACTTCCGATCCCGCATCCGTTCCCGAATTTCTTCAATTTCCGTATTGCGGTCTTCCTGCTCACCCAGTTCTTTCTGTACAGCGCGGATTTGTTCTCGCAGATAGTATTCTTTTTGATTTTTATCAATTTGCGCCCGCACGCGATTGCCGATTTTGCGCTCCAATTCCATGATTTCCACTTCTTTGAGCACCATCTGCAACAATAACTCCAACCGATCTTTCACATCGATGGCTTCCAGCACTTTTTGACGATCGGACAAAGTCAGAGAAAGATTAGCGCCGATCACATCGGCGGCTTTACCGGGGTCATCAATCATACCCAGATTTGCCACCAATTCCGGCGAAACTTTTTTGTTCAATGTGGCATACTGCTGAAACGCTTCTCGCAAATTACGATCCAACGCCATTACTTCGATATCTTCTCGCAATTCCGCCGGGTCGATATGCCCTTCCACTTCCGCTACCAAATAGGGAGACATCTGCGTATACCGCAGCACGGTACCGCGGCAGATCCCTTCCGCCATCAAACGCACCGTACCGCCCGGCAGCTTTAACACCTGTTTGATTTCCGCGATGGTGCCCACCCGATAAATCTCATCAGCGCCAGGATCTTCCAGCATCACATCCTTTTGCATCACCAAAAAGATTTCTCGATTTTGCAGCATTGCCTCATCCAAAGCGGCAATGGATTTACTTCTGCCCACATCCAAATGAGCCATTCCGTTGGGGAACACCATCACGCCCCGCAGGGCAATGGTAGGCATTTCATCCACAAAATGATCCTCCGGTTCATCCACATCCACCAAATCCGGAGATATTTCCGCCGCCTCCTCGGCAACGGTTTCCATATCTCTCTCGAACTGTTCTTCCTCCGGACGGAGCTCCTCCGCCCTTTCCATATCATTACGATCAGTCATGATTTCACTCCTAACTCGTAGATTTTCTTTTGCGTCTATCCCATATTGTACCATAAAATGAGCATTTCATAAAGAATTATTTCTTTTTTCTTTAAAAATTTGGTACAAACCCAAGATTTTTAAGTTTTTTTTATTATTCTATGCGGTTTTTCCCAAAAGGTACGACATTTTTTCTGAAAGAAGGGAATTTTTTTCTCGCGGCAAAGATTTTTTCACAAATGAAAAAGAAAAACGGGAAAAGGCAGGCATGAATCCTTCCCTTTCCCGTTTCTGTTTCTTTGTTTTTTACCGAATCTCCGTCTAAGCGGTCACTTCTTTTTGCCCCGAAGTTCCTTTGGAAATCAGCAAAGGCTGCGTATGATTTTCCAAACATTCCTTGGTCACGATGCATTTGTTCACATCGGTGCGACTGGGCAAATCAAACATCGTGTCCAACATCAATTCTTCAAAAATCGCACGCAGTCCCCGCGCGCCGGTTTTTCTGGCCAATGCTTCTCGCGCCGCAACTCGCAGCGCGTCTTCTTGGAATTCCAAAACAACACCGTCCATCTCAAACAATTTGGTATATTGTTTGGTCAGCGCGTTTTTCGGCTCTTTGAGTACCCGTATCAGCGCGTCTTCGTCTAACGCGTCCAATGTCACCATGATGGGCAGACGACCGACAAACTCCGGAATCAAACCAAATTTCAGCAAATCTTCCGGCAAAATCTTTTGCAAAATTTCACCGATGTTTTCTTCTTTAGCGCTTTTAATATCCGCGCCAAACCCCATGCTCTTGGTTTCTATCCGATGCTTGATAATCTTATCAATTCCTACAAAAGCGCCGCCGCAGATGAAGAGAATGTTCTTGGTGTTGATTTGCAGCAGTTCCTGATGGGGATGCTTTCTGCCGCCTTGCGGCGGTACAGAGGCTACCGTGCCTTCCAGAATTTTCAGCAAAGTCTGCTGTACCCCTTCCCCGCTGACATCACGGGTGATGGACATATTCTCCGATTTACGGGAAATCTTGTCGATTTCATCGATATAGATGATTCCCTTTTCGGCTTTTTCAATATTATAATCCGCAGCCTGAATCAGTTTCAGCAGAATATTTTCCACATCCTCGCCCACATAGCCGGCCTCTGTCAGAGAAGTAGCGTCCGCCACAGCAAAGGGAACATTCAAAATCCGCGCCAATGTTTCCGCCAACAGCGTTTTCCCGCTGCCGGTAGGTCCCAACATCACGATATTGCTCTTCTGCAATTCCACATCATCCACTACGCTGCCGCAGCGAATACGCTTGTAATGATTGTATACCGCAACGGCCAGTGAGCGTTTGGCTTTATCCTGACCGATCACATACTCATCCAAAGACGCCTTGATTTCTTTCGGCGTGGGCAGTTCCCAGTTTTCCTCTTCTTCTTCCGACTCCAAGGTATAATCTTCTTCCACGATTTCGGCACACAGTTCCACACATTCATTGCAGATATAGACCCCCGGACCGGCGATGATTTTCTTCACCTGATCCTGGTATTTTCCACAAAATGAACATCTGACCATATCCCGGTCATCGGTAGGTTTTGTCATCCGCTACACTCCTTTTCAGTGGCTCGTAATCACATCATCAATCAAGCCGTAAGCTTTGGCTTCTTCCGGTTCCATAAAGTTATCCCGTTCGGTGTCTTCGCAGATTTTTTCATAGGGCTGTCCCGTCCGCTCCGCCAAAATTTGATTCAGTTTTTCTTTGATTTTGACGATGCGTTTGGCATGGATTTCAATATCCGTCGCCTGCCCCTGGGCGCCGCCCAAAGGCTGATGGATCATAATTTCGCTGTTAGGCAGAGCAAAACGCTTGCCGGGAGCGCCGGCAGTCAGCAAAAAGGCGCCCATACTGGCGGCCATCCCGATACAAATGGTACTGACATCACATTTGATATACTGCATAGTATCATAAATAGCCATTCCCGCGGTGATGGAACCGCCGGGACTGTTAATATACAGATGGATGTCTTTGTCAGGATTTTCCGCTTCCAAAAACAGCAACTGCGCAACGACCACATTGGCGACATTGTCATCAATCTGGCTGCCCAAAAAAATCACTCTGTCTTTTAACAAACGGGAATAAATGTCAAAGGAGCGTTCTCCTCTTTCAGTTTGTTCAATGACCATAGGAATTAACGCGCTCAAGAATCTTCACACCTTTCTTTTTCTGGATAAAACCTTTGACGATAAATATATACCCAATGAAGACAGATTTATACAATAAATCCGCCAATCATTGGGTACTTTTCTCGTCATTATTTGATTACAGCGTTATCATTGATGAAATCAATCGCTTTCATCAATTTAATGTTATAAGCAAAGTATTCGTAACTGCCGGATTGTTTGAACAAAGTTTTTACTTCATCCAAATCTTTATTGTAAGATTTTGCCACATCGGCAATCTGTTTATCAATATCTTCTTCCGTAGCTTCAATGTTTTCCGCCTTTGCCACCGCTTCCAAAACCAAATCCTGTTTAACAGAATTTTCCGCGCGGTCACGGTAGTGGCTGCGGAATGTGGGCAAATCAGTTTTTGCCATTTCCAGGAATTTTTCCAAAGTCAGTCCTTGGTACTGGATATTCTGCGCAAATTCCTGCACCAAATCGTCGATTTTGTTTTCCACCATAATGCCGGGAATATCTACTTTCGCGCTGTCCATTACTTTCTTCATAATGTCCCGTTTCACCAATTCATCGGCTTTCTGGTCGGCTTTTTCAGTTAATTCTTCCATTAATTTGGCTTTTAATTCATCTACCGTGTCACAATCTTCACGAACATCCTTCACAAAATCATCGTTTAATTCCGGCAAATGACGACGGCGGATTTCATGAACTTTAACTTTGAAAACAGCCGGTTTACCCGCAAGATTTTCCGCCTGATAATTTTCGGGGAAAGTCACATTGACATCCAATTCATCGTCGGTTTTGGCGCCGATGATTTGTTCTTCAAAACCGGGAATAAAAGTATTGGAACCGATGGTCAGCGGATAATTTTCGCCTTTTCCTCCTTCGAAAGCCACCCCGTCCTGGAATCCTTCAAAGTCGATTACGACCACATCGCCGTTTTCCGCGGCGGCATCTTTTTCCAAAGTTTCCATTTTACCTACCCGTTCCCGCATTTTTTTGATTTCCGCGTCCACATCTTCAGCGGTGGGCATTTCCACTACTTTGTGTACTTCCACTCCTTTGTATTCACCCAATTCAGCTTCGGGTTTTACAACAACCACTACTTCAAATTTTACATCTTTGCCCAACTCTAATTCCTGAATATCCACAGCAGGACGATCTACGGGCATCAAATCCACAATCTTAAAAATTTCTTCATAAGACTGATTGAACACATCATCAAAAGCCTGTTGCAAAATATTCGCCTGACCCACATAATTTTCTAAAACTTTCTGCGGAATATGTCCGGTACGGAAACCGGGAATTTTCACTTCTTTGCCAACGGCTTTTACCGCCTTGGGATAAGCGGTATCCAAATAAGAAGCAGGAGCAACCACTTCAATTTTCGCTACATTGGCATTTCTTTCTTTTAATACAGCACTGACTAAACTCATTCTTCTCGCATCCTCCTATTTAAAACAGCAATTCCTTTTTCGAATGCTTTTTTACAAATTATTCGCTGCAGTCAACAAAAGCAGATCTGCATCGCCGCTTTCAAATCGTTTCGGCCCGTCATAAGCGTTCCTATTATAACATAAAAGCCGACGCTTTCACAAGTCCTAAACAAAAATCTCTGCCTCCACACCCAAAAGGTTTTGATTTTCCTGCAAAATGGGCTGAATCAATTCCGCCAAAAAGGCTTCTGTCTGCTCTTTGGCCCGACCCGTATAGCGAGACGGTTCCAGATGGGATTCCAATTCTTCTAAAGACAGATCAAAAGCCGAATCCGCAGCAATCAGTTCCAAAAGATTGTTTTCTTTGCCTTCTGTTTTGATTCTGGCAGCGGCTTCCATGGAATAGCGTCGAATTTTTTCGTGGAGATCCTGACGGTTGCCGCCTTTTTTCACAGCTTCCATCATAATATTTTCTGTCGCCATAAAAGGCAACTCTGCCCGCAGGCGTTTTTCGATCACTTTGGGGTATACCACCATATTGCCCGTCACATTGATCATCAATTCCAAAATAGCATCCGTCGCCAAAAAAGCTTCCGAAATGCTGATTCGACGGTTAGCGGAATCATCCAACGTCCGTTCAAACCACTGGCAAGCCGCCGTAATAGCAGGGTTCAATACATCCACTAACACGTAACGAGCCAAAGACGCCATCCGCTCGGAACGCATGGGGTTCCGTTTATAGGCCATAGCAGAAGAACCGATTTGATTCTTTTCAAAGGGTTCCTCAATTTCTTTCAAATGCTGCAAAAGGCGCAAATCATTAGAAAATTTATGGGCGGACTGGGCGATACCGCTCAAAACATTCAAAACGCGCGCATCCACTTTACGAGAATAAGTTTGACCGGAAACCGCATAACACTGAGAAAATCCCATTTTTTCCGCGATGCGTTTTTCAGCCTCTTTCACCTTATCCTGATCCCCTTCAAAAAGATGAAGAAAACTGGCCTGAGTACCGGTAGTCCCCTTAGAACCCAGCAGTTTCAGTCCGGACAGCTGATATTCCAAATCTTCCAAATCCATCAACAAATCCTGCATCCATAATGTAGCGCGTTTGCCTACGGTGGTGGGCTGGGCGGATTGGAAATGGGTGAACGCCAAAGTCGGCAGTCCCTTATATGTATCGGCGAATTTTGCTAACTGCGCCAGCACATTAATAATTTTGCCGCGAATCAAGCGCAGCGCATCTCGCATAATGATAATATCGGTATTATCCCCCACATAACAGGAAGTGGCGCCCAGGTGAATGATGCCTTTGGCATGAGGGCACTGATCCCCATAGGTATGCACATGAGCCATCACATCGTGACGCAGTTCCTTTTCATAGCGAGCCGCCCGTTCATAGTCAATATCTTCGGCATGATTCTTCAACTCTGCGATTTGTTCATCAGAAATAGGCAGCCCCAATTCCTTCTCCGTTTCCGCCAAAGCAATCCACAACTGCCGCCAGGTACGGAATTTTTTGTTATCAGAAAACAGATACAGCATCTCTTTACTGGCATAGCGACCCGCCAAAGGGCTGCTGTAAACATTATGATTTACTTCCATCAGCGTTTTCTCCCTTCCCGCGGCGCCTTCAGGCGCCCGCCTTTCGCATTTTTTCGGGCTTTTGAACCTTATCCTATAATCCTAAACGGCGGTATACTTCCTGATAAGCTTCCACTTCACCGCCAAGATCCCGACGAAAGCGGTCTTTGTCCAATTTTTCATTGGTATCCATATCCCAAAGACGGCAGGTATCGGGAGAAATTTCATCCGCCAAAATAACAGTACCGTCATCCAAACGACCGAACTCAATTTTGAAATCTACTAAACGAATGCCCACTTCCTTGAATTTTTCCACCAAGGCGTCGTTTACTTTAAACGCTAAGTCGGTGATGGTTGCCAATTCTTCTTTGGTCGCCAATTCCAAAGCGGTAATCTGGTAATCATTGATCATGGGATCTCCCAAATCATCTCTTTTGTAACAGAATTCCAGAGTGGGATTTGCCAGAGGAAGACCTTCTTCTACGCCGAAACGTTTCGCGAAGGAACCGGCGGTCACATTGCGAATGATGACTTCCAGCGGCACAATCTGCACTTTCTTCACTAACGTTTCCCGATCATTGAGTTCTTTTACCAAATGCGTGGGGATCCCTTTGGTTTCCAAATATGCCATCATAAAGTTAGACATCCGATTGTTGACGATGCCTTTGTCGGCAATGGTGCCTTTTTTCAAACCGTTAAAGGCGGTGGCGTCGTCTTTGTACTGTACCATATAAATGCCGGGGTCGTCGGTTTTGTACACTTTTTTTGCTTTTCCTTCATATAACATAGTTTTAATTTCCATCGTTATTCTCCCTCTTTCTGCCCTGGGGCGGTTTTCTTTCCGCGATATCCGCGGTCTACTGCAATTTCCTTTGAATCATCTGGTTTACTTTGCCGGCATTGGCCTGTCCTTTGGTAGCTTTCATGATTTGACCTACCAAATAACCAATGGCGGCTTTCTTGCCTTTTCTATAATCTTCCACCGATTTGGGATTATTGGCAATAACTTCATCGACCATTTTTTCCAGAGCGCTGTCATCACTCACCATTTCCAAACCATGATCTTTCACATATTGTTCCGGATCAATGTTTTCGGCATAAAGTACTTCAAAGATTTGTTTGGCGGTGGTTTTGTTGATTTTGCCGTCATCCACCAGTTTTACCAGTTTCCCGAGATTTTCTGCCGAGAATTGAATGTCTTCCGGTTCTCCGCCAGCCGCGTTCAACAGCCGCATACAATCTCCGTTGATGAAATTAGCGGCCGCTTTGGCATTGCCGGAATATTGAGCGGCTCCTTCAAAAATTTCCGCTAAATGACGGGAGCGTACCAACAAGTCCGCATCATATGCCGAAAGTTTCCATTCCTTGATGTAGCGAGCCTTCTTTTCATCAGGCAATTCCGGCTGACGGGCCTTGATTTCAGCAATCCACTCATCACTGATATTCATGGGCGCCAAATCCGGTTCCGGGAAATAACGATAATCGTGGGCGTTTTCCTTAGAACGCATAGCATAACCGACGCCTTTTTCATCATCCCAGCGCCGTGTTTCCTGTACCACCCGTCCACCGTCTTCCAACACATCAATCTGACGGTAAATTTCAAACTCAATGGCGCGTTCCATCGCCTTTAAAGAGTTCAAATTTTTGGTTTCCGTCCTTGTTCCTAATTCCTGAGAACCGACAGGCTTTACTGATAAATTGACATCAGCGCGCATAGAGCCTTCCTGCAGTTTGCAATCGGAAATTCCTAAATACTGGAAAATCGACCGCAACTGATTGAAATAAGCCACGGCTTCTTCCGCCGATGTCATGTCCGGTTCACTGACAATTTCGATCAACGGTACCCCACAACGGTTAAAGTCAATCAAGGTACCGCCACCCATGGCGTCATGAATCAATTTTCCGGCGTCTTCTTCCATATGAATTTGATGAATACGGATTTTTTTGCGACCGCCATCCTTCGTATCAATTTCTACCCAGCCGTCACGACAAATGGGCAAATACAACTGAGAAGTCTGGTATGCCTTGGGCAAGTCCGGATAAAAATAATTTTTACGATCGAATTTACACTGTTGGGTGATGGTTCCGTTAACCGCTAACCCCGCCGCGACGGCCTTTTCCAGCACACTCTTGTTCATTACCGGCAACACGCCCGGCATCCCCGTGCAAACGGGACAGGTATGGGTATTGGGTTCCGCGCCGAATTTTGTGGAGCAGCCGCAGAAAATTTTTGTTTTGGTGTTTAATTCCACATGAATTTCCAAACCGATTACCACATCGTAACCGGTATCTTGATAACCGTTCGCCATTATTCCGCCTCCTTCAAAAGGGGTTTTTGGGTATGAAAGTCAGTCGCCCGTTGATAGGCGCATCCCATTTGAATCAATATCGCCTCGGCGCGAGCTTGCCCCAGAAGCTGCATCCCGATGGGCATGCCGTTTTCATCAAATCCGCAGGGCAGCGCCAGTCCGGGCAAACCCGCTAAATTCACGGACACGGTGTAAATATCGGTCAAATACATCTGCAAAGGATCGGTCAGGCTTTCTCCCAGTTTAGGCGCCGTGTTGGGCGCTACCGGCGAAAGAATAGCGTCATATCGCGAAAAAGCCTGATCAAAGGCATCCATAATCAATGCCTTTACCTTCAGCGCTTTCTGATAATACGCGTCGTAATAGCCGGAAGACAAAGCAAAGGTACCCAACATAATGCGGCGTTTCACTTCCAAACCAAACCCTTCGGAACGAGCTGTCAAATACAAATCTTCCAAATCCTCAAACTGTTCCGGATGATATCCGTACTTAATGCCATCATAACGCGACAAATTGCTGCTGGCTTCGGCAGAGGCGATAATGTAATACGCCGGCACCGCGTATTCAATCATCGGCATGGTAAATTCTTCCACCCGCGCGCCCAATGTTTCGAATTGACGGGCGGCAGCCAAAATCGCTTCTTTGATTTGAGGATTCAGTCCGTCGCCCAAATAGTTCATGGGCAGACCGATGATTTTTCCTTGCAGATCTTGCTGCATTACCTGGCGAAAATCAGGAACCGGTTCCCGCAAAGAGGTACTGTCTTTTTCATCATAACCGCTGATTACTTCCAAAATACCCGCGCAATCCTCCGCGCTTTTGGCACAGGGACCGATTTGATCCAAAGACGAACCATAAGCCAACAATCCGTAACGAGATACTCGTCCGTAGGTAGGTTTCATCCCGGTAATGCCGCAATAAGCGCAAGGCTGACGAATGGAACCACCCGTGTCAGAGCCCAGCGCCGCCACCGCTTCATCGGCGGCCACCGCCACCGCGGAACCGCCGGAACTGCCGCCCGGAGCCTTTCTCGTATCCCATGGATTGCGGCTGATGCCGGTATAGGAGGTTTCCGTCGTGCTGCCCATGGCAAACTCGTCCATATTGGTTTTACCCAAAATCACAGCGCCCGCCGCCTCCAGTTTTTGCATCACCGTAGCGTCATAAGGGGACAAAAAACCTTCCAGAATTTTGGAACTGGCAGTGGTCGGCATGTCGCGGGTAGCGATGTTGTCTTTCACCGCGATGGGAATCCCCGCCACCGGCGTATCCAATCCCTGATCAATGGCAGCTTGCACCGCCTCCGCTCGCCGCCGAACTTCCGGATTCAGCGCATTGTAAGCATGGTACAAGCCGTCGTATTGCTCAATCTGCCGCAGCTGAGCTTCTACCAGCTCCGACACGGAAATTTCTTTCTTTTTCAGCTTCTCGCGAAGCTGTTTCATGGTCAATTCCAGCATATTGTCCTCCTCGCCTTATTCCACTGTTTTCGGCACTTTGAAACAACCGTCCGCCGCGGCAATACCGTTTTTCAAAATTTCTTCCCGAGGGAAAGACGGCCGCACCACATCTTCCCGAAAAACATTCTCCACACCGAAAACATGGGTTACCGGTTCTACCTCGTCGGTATCCAGCCGGTTCAGTACATCCATATACATGAGTACCTTGGACAAATCCTGCGCCATCAGTTCTTTTTCATCTTCATTCAAGCGGAGCTTGGCTAATTCCGCCACATACTCTACCATTTTTTTATCAATCTGCATGATATCCTCCTTTGATATCTTTTTGTTTCGGGACTTTTTTAATCCATGGCTTCCGCGGAAATTTCCAAAAGCCGCAATGCGTTGCGATGCGTAATATCCGCCAATTCTTCTTCCGATAATCCCATCTCCCGCAGATACACCAGAATCGCCGCCGGCGGCTGCCAGGGAGAATCACTGCCAAACAAAATCTTCTGACTGCCGTGGGCGCGAATCATCTCTTTGCAGCGCTCAGCCGGCAGAAAATCCATCGCCATGGATGTGTCCAGAAATACATTTTTGCCGATGAGATAAGTCTCCACTTCGTCCCAACATTCCCAGCCGCCCATATGGGCCGCGATGACCTTATCGCCGCTTACATGTTCCAAAGCGCGGGCAATCCGTACCGGGCTGCTGAAAACAGGGCTGATAACCCCGGGATCTTCCCCGGCATGAATCATGACACAAAGATCCAACTCTTCCGCCTTTTGCAAAATGGCAATGGCGCGCGGGTCGTCCATGTACAGATCCTGAAATTCCGGATGCAGCTTGATCCCCGGAAATCCCGCCTCTTTGATCCGTTCCATTTCGTCCTCCCAATCTTCCTGAAAAGGGAACAGCCCGGCAAAGGAAATAATCGAACCGCCATAATACCGATTGATCTGGGCCGCGAAACGGTTGATGCTCTTGGTCTGCTTGGCGCTGGTCACAACAGGCATCGCCACACTGAGGTCCACACCGTTTTCGGTCATGGAGCGGAGCAGACCTTCCACTGTACCGTCAGCATAAACGGGATATTCCTCTCCTTGTTTGTTGACTAGTCCTTTTTCCAGCGACGCGATGGCTTTAGCCGCAATCGCGTCGGGGAAAATATGCGTATGAATATCAATTAACATCGTTGCTTCCTCGGTTCTTTTTTCATTAACAATCATCTATCTTTGCTCCTCGCTGCCAACCATGCATCGACTATTTCCCGCTCGGAGAAACAGAAAACAGGCCTGCGCAACCTATTCTTTCCCGCAAACCTTGTCTACAGCGATTTTCATGTGCAGATATACTTTATTAGTATATCACATATTTTACCATGATTCAATGGTTCCGCCCCGTTTCTTTGGCAATTCTCCCAGCTTTCCGCCGTTTTTTCTTTTGTGAAAAAGAAGAAAGGGAGGCGTTTGCTTTTCATCCCCGTTTTTATTGTTTGGAAACC
The DNA here is from genome assembly GCA_965149945.1 of uncultured Peptococcaceae bacterium. Lineage (GTDB taxonomy): Bacteria > Bacillota > Dehalobacteriia > UBA4068 > UBA4997 > JAHZFN01. The sequence goes on from CBCTTQ010000026.1 coordinate 19,232, forward strand.
ATTTGGAAACTTCTCCCTATTTTTTTGCCAACCGATAGCTATCGTCTATTCTGCGGCGGAGCTCTTCTTGGGAAACGGAGCCATCCAAAATCACAGTAGCCCAATGCTTTTTATTCATATGATATCCTCGAAAATACCGTTTGCCGTCTGCCAACCGATTCAATTCTTCCGGTTCCATGCGAATGCCCAGAATTTCCAAAGAACCCCTGTCCGGGAGTCCCAATTTTTCAGCGGCTACTACCATCAACAGCCCAAACCATTTTCGATTATCCCGCCGCCGCCAGACGGCGTTTTCCGGGAATCTTTCCCAAAGATACTCCGCTTCACTTCCATAGGTTTTCGGCACATAATCCAAAAGCCGCTTGCTCTGTTCCCATTGGAACACATTCGGAACAAAACATCGGCAGGCAATCTCCCGTAACGCTTCCTCATATTCAGCGCGCACAGCGCCCACAAAAGTCCCCGTCGCGTTTTTCGCCAAATGCAGGGTATAAGGCTCACTCAGCGCAGGGTCGATGACTTCCGCCTGTACCGCGCCTTTTTCTGTCACAATCACCGTCAGCCAAAAACCACTTTCTCGCAGCTGCCGCCGATAGACATACTCTTCCTCTTGCCCTGAAAACCATACGCCAAAAGTTTTTCCGCGGAAAATCGCTTCCGCTGAAACAAAACTGTCAAAAAATCCGCTGCTGTCGTTTCTTTTTTCACGACACGCCGCCTCCCGTCAGTCAATTTTGCGCACAGTATATTCGCCGCAGCCTTCAATAGCCGCGCGCAATATTTCATCTGCCAGATCTCGCTCCAAATACACCTCCGCGAATCCCAACTCCGAACGAAAGATCACATCCTTTACTTCCGACAGAGCTTTGAGAGCGCTGCTGATTTTTTTCAGACAATGGTCACCGACGATGCCATCGATATAGACCGCCTTGTAATCCAAACGCTCAATTTTAAAAATGACCGGACGAGTGCCGTCCGAACAGCAGGCAATCATAATTCGATTATCATTCATCCAATCGCGCATAATGGCGCCGCCCTGAAGCGCCGTGTAAATATAGCGGCTGATAGCGTCCCATGCTTCCGAACAGTGGGCAGTTTTTCCGTACCGGCAATTCCGTCTGCCGATTCGTCTCTTTGGATAGTATCAATCCCCAAATGCCAGAAATCATCTTCGTCCCGATATCTCGCGAAAATGTATTCATCTCCCACTTCATAACAGGGACAAGGACCGGAATTTGGATTCGCGCAATATCGTGCCTGTAATTCCGGATAAACCTTCTTATCAATGACCGTTACTTTACATTTATACTGCATAGGCAAACCTCCATTTTCCGCGGCGACCGCCGCGTTTGACTTTTCTGACGCTCTTTTTAATCGACATTTTTACGTCTTTCCACAGCTCAGAAATCTTTCCATTATTATCTTACTACATTTGCTAAGATTTGCAAGAGGATCTATCGTTTTTTTCAAATTTTGAAAAACCATAACGGCCGAGAACCTGTCAAAAGCAAACCGTTATGATTCCACGATAAACCATCCCCCCTTCAAAAAAACTGCTCGTAAAAAAGCGACGGAAATTTCCGTCGCTTTTTATAACATTGTTTTCATGCCCCGACTCTTTCTTTATTTTATATCCTGTCATCCATTTTGTTATTCTTGATTTTTTCGCTGTGCCGTTTTTACTCCGCTCGTTCCAATATTTGTTTGCTATAAGGTTCCGGGCGCAGACCCCGGTCATCGCCGTTACTTTTTTTCCATTTTAAAAGTAACGCCGAATTGATGATAACCAACACGGATCCCGCATTATGAACCAATGCCCCCACAACGGGATTCAGAATCCCCACAATAGCCAAAATAATGGCAACAAAATTCAAAGCCAAAGAAAAAGTCAGGTTCAGTTTGATGGTAGTCATCATCCGTTTGGCCAGCGCGAACAGATGAGGAAGTTCTTTCACCTCGTCATCCACCAGTGCGATATCCGCCGCATTAACGGCAATATCACTGCCGATACCGCCCATAGCGATACCCACCATGGATTTTTTCAGTGCCGGAGCATCGTTGATACCGTCCCCAATCATGCAAACAGGCTGATCTTTCTGCTGATACGCGTCAATAAGATTTAATTTGTCTTCCGGCAAACAGGAGGCATAAACCGAATCAATACCGAGACGCCCCCCAATGGTCCGAGCGGCGTTTTCATGGTCTCCGGTTAACAATACCGGAAGCACGCCCAAATTTTTCAGCCGTTGAATCATCCCGGCGCTTTCTCCCCGCAGCGTGTCGGAAAGAGCAAGATAACCGGCATAAACCCCATCCACCGCCAACACAATCAAGGTACATCCTTGCCGCACGTATTGCATCATTTCAGAGGTTTGCGAAAAATCAATCTGACGATCCGCCAACAAAGCGGGATTCCCCGCTAAAATTTCTTTGCCGTCTGCCATTGCCGTCACACCTCGTCCGGGAATCATCCTAAATTCTTCCGCGGCAAATAACGGTTCGTCTGTTTCTTGACGATAGGAACGCGTAACCGCTTTGCCCAGAGGGTGTTCTGAAAGTTGCTCCACTGACGCCACCAATCGATACAGTTCGCTTTCCGAATAGGAAGCGACACTTTTCACAGCCACCACCTGAGGCGTTCCGTAGGTTAAGGTTCCCGTTTTATCAAAAGCCATCACCTTCACCCGTGCCAAACGCTCCAACGCGTCTCCTTCCCGCACTAAAAAGCCATGCTTAGTGGCATTGCCGATAGCAGCCATGATAGCGGTCGGCGTCGCCAGCACCAAAGCACAAGGACAAAACACAACCAAAATCGTTACGGCACGAATGATTTCACCCGTAATCAACCAGGTAAGCAACGCGGCGCTCAGGGCAATGACCACAATCCAAGTAGCCCAGCGATCCGCCAAATGCACAATTTTCGCCTTGCCCGCGTCCGCCGACTGCACCAATCGAATCATACGCTGAATAGAGCTATCCTCGCCCACCTTCATGGCCTTCATCTCAAAAGTACCGAATTGATTGGTGGTACCGCTGGAAACCTCATCACCGACACCTTTGTCCACAGGCAGAGACTCCCCGGTCATCACCGCCTGATTAATGGAGGTCTGACCCTTTGTAATCACTCCATCTACAGGAATGCTTTCCCCGGGCAACACTCGCAGTAAATCTCCTACCCGCACTTGGTCGGCGGGGACGATCTCTTCGCCGCCGTTTCGAATCACACGAGCGGTCTGAGGAGTCAAATGAACCAGTTTTTCAATACCGGCACGGGCTTTAGCGACAGTCAACTCCTCCAGCAAAGAACCGATCCGCATAATCAACGCCACTTCCCCGGCGGCAAAATCCTCCCCAATGCAAACAGAAGCAATAAGCGCCAGAGAAACCAGTACGTCCGCTTTGATATCAAAGGCCGTAATCAGTCCGATCAACGCTTCTAAAATAATCGGCACCCCGCAAAGGATAATGGCTACCCAGGCAATGTCAAAAGGCAGAAAATCCACCTTCAACAAGCTGAGCAAAAGCGCCACACCAGAAACGCAAAGAATAATAATCTCCTTTTTCGTACCGCCCAACTCCAAAAAATGTTCCACTTTTTCAATTACCGTATTCATTATGCACTCCTTTCTTTCCCAAAGGGAACGGGTGTCTCATCACATTCCTATTATACATATGGGGGTATGGGTTGTCAAGGAGAAAAAAGAACCCGACAACGCCGAAAACGCGCTGTCGGAAACTTCTCTGTTTATCCCATATTGGCAAAGCGTTCCACTGCTTTGGTAAAATCCTCAATGGTTTTTTCCGGATCTCCATGGGACAGACCGTCCATTACACAATGTTTGATATGCCCTTCCAAAATCACCTGTCCGCATTTATGCAAGGCGGATTTAGCCGCGTTGATCTGAGAAAGAATGTCCTCACAAGGAATATCTTCGTCAATCATCCGATCAATGGCCTGCACCTGACCGATGATTTTTTTCAAGCGACGATGCAAATTATCGGAATCCATACATTGTCTCATCGTCATTCCCTCCAACCTTAACTTAAACTGTACTCTCCGTAACCGGTAGTCTTTTCGGCTCGTACTCCTTTTCCGCTCTCAGAAAAATGATACTTTCATTGTAATCGGGGAAGAGGTTTCTGTCAAGAGCTTCTCCGACTCCTCTGTCAGACCTTTATTCCATTTACCCGGGCAATCCTTTATTACTCTCCTCCTCGGGCAATCCTTTATTACTCTCCGCAAAGCTTTTTTCACGTCTTTCCAAAACTTCTTCTTCGCGATTCTTCTTACAGGATTCTTTTTCTTTCACTATTTTTTTCTCAACGTTTCGGCACTCATCCGCAATTTAAAAATCATCTGGTCAAGAAAAGAATAATCGTCGAATCGATGTGAAAAAAGAAGTTTTTTCTCGGTTCCGGCGATTTCCGCTTTTTTGTATATTCCCTTCCAATTCAGTTAAAATAGAGACAACAAAATTCTGTTTCATTCGGAGGTATTACCATGATGAACTATCCAATTACGCAAAAACAAATTACCGCTTATCGACAACATCTGCGACAGGAAGAACGCAGCCCGGGTACCCAGGAAAAATATCTTCGGGATGTGCGTTCTTTTGCAAAATGGACGGCAGGCGCGACCATCAGCAAAGAAACCGTCATTCAATGGAAACAGTATCTGAGCGACCAAGGGTATCATCCGACAACAATCAACTCCATGTTGGCCGCCTTGCATAGTTTTTTTCATTTCTGCGGTTGGAGTCATTGTCGCGTTTCCTATCTGCGTATTCAAAAACGCCTGTTTCGGGATACAGAACGAGAGCTGACAAAAAGGGAATACACTCGTTTGCTGGAAACCGCCTCACATCAAGGACGAGAACGTCTATGCCTGTTGATGGAAACCATCTGCGCCACCGGCATCCGCGTATCGGAAGTCAAATATATCACTGTGGAAGCAGCCAAAAGACGGCGCTCGGACATCTCTCTTAAAGGAAAAATCCGCACCATTCTGCTGCCCGGAAAACTTTGCCGCAAACTTCTGCAATACGCTAAAAAAAAGAAAATCGCCTCCGGCGAGATCTTTCTCACCAGAAACGGAACAAGTTTATCCAGGAGACAAATATGGGCCGAACTGAAAAGTCTCTGTCGGGCGGCGGGGGTAGAACCTTCTAAAGTATTTCCTCACAATTTGCGTCACTTATTTGCCATGACCTTTTACAAAGCCTGTAAAGATATCATTCGGCTGGCAGATATATTGGGGCATTCCAGCATAGAAACAACACGTTTGTATCTGATCACCTCCGGCAACGAACACAGACGACAGCTGGATCGACTGGGATTGCTTTTATAGACAAAATAAACATTTTGTGAAAAACAACAATTTGAAACTCCTGCTTATTAATTAGCAATTTAAGATAGTATATCATTATTTCACAAAAAATTCAAGAAATTTCACAAAAAAATTCAAGAATGTTTTTCGAAACAAAAGCATAAATTTTCTTAACGAAAACTTCTTGTTTTACATAGAATATAATTCGACAAATTCCATCAAATCAAGAAAATATCTCTTCAATTTCGCATCATTCAGCGTATAAGAAATCAGCCGCAAACCCCAAAATTTTTTTTTGCGGTTCATTTCCTGTATTCAAATTCAGATAATATCAGACAAATCAAAAAGATCTTTTTCTTTTCCCTGAGAGAATTGGGATTTTTTCACGATAACCTTTTAATAATGATACAAAATGTTTATTTTGCCATCCCGGTCATTTTTGACCGTTTTAATGGCAGTAAAATTTTTGTGGTCGCGACAAGAACAGTGCTTTTGAAGGAGGCGTACAAAATGAAAAAACAACATTATTTACCAAAACGGCTGTTGGCTTTTTGCTTATGCCTGTGCCTGATCATCACCATGGTTCCCGCATCGGCATTGGCAGCCACCCAACCCACATCCGGTTCGGATTACGAATGGGTACAGAAGCAGATCGAGATTCTGCAGGAAACCATTCCCGAAAGTGAGCAAAAGTATACTGTCAACGGACCTTATCCCATCACCGGCAGCGATTTATATCAATATACGCTGCAACGGGTTTTTGTGGATGATACGGGGGTCAGCGTATCTGACACCGTTATTATGATCCTGCCGGGAGCAGGCGCCTCGGACAACAGCCTGCCCGACTATCAAAGCGCCGCGGACACACAGCCGTGGCGAAACTCTCGTCCTTCTCAGGTATATTTTTCCGCCGGTGTGACAGGAATCGGCTCCTATGCCTTTGCCGGAAATACCAATTTGCGGCAAGTGATCTTTGAGGACGCCTCCAATCTGACAAAAGTGGGCGACCATGCTTTTATCGGCGACAGCAGCGCGGTCTTTCTCGATCAGGCTTCTGACGACGACTTGAACCTTTCCAATGTAACAGAAATGGGAAGCTATGCCTTCTCGCAGTGCAGCGGTCTGACTTCCGTAATCCTGGGCGGCGCTATTACCGCCGTAGAAAACGGAGAAAAAACACCCAATAAAATCCCCGACAGTGCATTCGCGGGAACAGGTCTGCGAGAAATCACCATCCCAGAAGGCATCAAAGAAATCGGCGACAGCGCTTTCAGCGAATGTCCACTGAGCAATCAAAGCGACATGGTTTTCCCGGAAGGGTTGGAAATCATCGGGGATTTCGCCTTTTATCATAATCTGGCAAACCCCAACTACAGTTTGCAAAATCTCACCATTCCCGCCTCTGTTACCACCATCGGTACCCAAGCCTTTTTTAATTTCCAAGGACTTAATCAAATTACCGTACAAGGAGAAAATAACGGCGGCAGCGGTCCCTCTCAGTTGGAAGAAGTGGGCGACGCAGCCTTTGGGAACAATGCCTACTCCGCTTATTCCGAATCGACAGAATTTCAAGACCCAACCAATGAAGAAATCAGCTACAATGGGGAAGTAGGCGCCGATTTCTACCTTCCGCAAGAAGTCAACCCCGACCTTTTTCAAAACGGGGAAACCTGCTACACCGGCGACATCACCCCATTGACTTATGAAAGCACCCAAGAAGCCACCTGTGAACAAGACGGCTTTCACCGTTATTCCCAGACGGTCACTTCTGTCACTATCTCAGGAAAACCCTTGATTCTTTATGTAGATGTTACCATCCCCGCTTTGGGACATCGCTGGGACAGCGAACATCCTATCACCGTTCCCGCCACCTGCGAAAACGACTCCTATACCTATGAAATCTGTTTGAACAATGAGGAGCATCGAAACACCATCCAAACCGACGAGGGTTCGGCGCTGGGACACCGCTATACTGTCAGCGATGTGACCAATCCCTCCATCAAAGAAGAAAACCAAAAAGCTACCGAAGTTACTTATACTTGTGTCAACTACCGTGACAACGAAGAAAATCTCCACGACGGCACGTTGGCGTCTTCTTTCAAATGGAGCATTCCCGCCGTCACATTAAAAGCCACCACGGAAAACACACTGAATGATTTAACCCGTCAATTACCGCAAGTCAGCGGTAACAGCAATGCCTATTTGGAATGGGCGGAAACCGCTACCGACGTTCCTTTGAGCGCCGGAACCCACGACTACGCGTTACGTTTGAAAGTATCTGTAGGCGCCTTCAGCGACTATACCGCCTCCGATTTTACTATCAGAGTACAAGTAGAACGCGCGAAGCTGGATTTTTCCGATACCGTCTTTGAAAACGCCACTCGTTGGATCGGAGGTAACACACCCCCCTTCGCCGTATCCGGTCTGCCGCAGGGTGTCCAGGAAATTCTGAAAACCGAATACCGTCTCAAAGGCGGCACGGAAAACGATTGGAGTGAAACAGCGCCTGCTGAAAAAGATGCCGATGACGAAGCCCAGTATGAAGTCCGTGTTACATTTTCTTACAATCAAGAGCGCTATCAATTGCTTACTGATGAAGAGGCATTGCTGCCCGCCGCCTCTTATCAATTGGCGGAAGGCGCCGTCTCGGGTACCGGTACCATCACCGGAGACTACACTGTCGCGCAAATGACCATGGAAGACACGGTAGTGGAAACCCCGCGGCGAACCTTTAACGGCACCGCCGCCACACCGGAAGGCACCCCGCAGAGCACAGTTCGTCTCAGCGGTGTTATCCCCGGCTCTAAGGTGACATTCTCTTGGACAGAAAACGGAACGCCTCAAACCGAAGTGATCGATAAT
>CBCTTQ010000027.1:0-25946 GCA_965149945.1 uncultured Peptococcaceae bacterium
TGGAAGATGAGGAAAATAAAGAAGCCAAAGACGCCAAACTGCGGGTGTTGGGCTTGTTGAACGATTGTTACGGTATCACAGAAGAGGATTTTTACAGTGCGGAGTTGACTTTTGTACCGGCTCTTCCTGCTCGTTATGTGGGACTGGATAAGAGTTTGATCGGGGCCTATGGGCATGATGACCGTGTTTGTGCTTACACGGCGCTGAGAGCTTTGCTGGCGACAGATACACCGAAGCGTACGGCAATTTGTGCTTTTGCCGATAAAGAAGAAATTGGTTCTATGGGCGTGACGGGAATGCAGTCGGCATATTTGAAAAATTTTATTGCTGATTTAGGAGACTGGTATCAGGTTCCCGTTCGTAAGATTCTTACCAATAGCTTCTGCCTTTCGGCTGATGTGGACGGTGGTTTGGATCCTAACTATGCCGATGCTTATGACCCCAACAACGCGGCACGCTTAAATTGCGGTATCGCCTTGGCGAAATATACCGGTTCCGGCGGAAAATATGACACATCTGATGCTTCTGCGGAAACAGTAGGCAAAATTCGTCAATTATTCAATGAACACAAAATTACCTGGCAATTGGGAGAATTGGGAAAAGTAGATCAAGGAGGCGGCGGCACTGTAGCGCAGTATGTGGCTAATCTGGATGTGGATACCATTGACTGCGGTGTGGCCGTGGTGGCAATGCACGCTCCCTATGAAATTGTGGCAAAAGGGGATGTATATATGACCTATTTGGGGTTCCGAACATTTTTTACTTATTTTTGTTAAACTGTAATCGAAAAGTCAGACGGCGGAAATTTTTCCGCCGTTTTTTTGTGAAAATGTTTTTCGCACAACTCGGCACCCTTGTTCATAATTTATAGCAGTGAAGAAATTCACAAAACCAATCAATCGGAAAGGGGGGAATATGTTTGAATTACGATCAAACATATCAAGACCAGGTGAATTTGCCTGCCGATGACGCGCAAGGCAATAACTGTGAACAGGGCTGCTTTCTTGCCATTGCCAGTGTTCCCATGCAGCAGTGGAAGGGCACCTATGCGGTAGAAAGGGGTTTCCAAAAGGGAACGATTTTCCCGGAGCTGGATTTACCTTTTCTCGGAAGGGAGGCAAGATAAATGCAATTTGAAAGTCCTCACTGGAATGACCAGGAAAAACTTTTTCGGGATATCCAAATCGTTTCTTTTGCCTTGGATGATGTAAAACTATTTTTGGATACCCATCCTACTGATGCCGAGGCCTTGCATTATTTTCGTTATTATCGAGAGCTTCTTCAGACAATGCGCGAAAATTATCAGGAAAAATTCGGTCCTTTGACCGCATTGGCCACTAAAGCAGAAAATATGTGGACCTGGGTGGAAGGCCCATGGCCATGGGAAATGGAGGGATAATTTATGTGGATCTATGAAAAGAAATTGCAGTTTCCGGTGAAAATCGCGACACCTAATGCTGATTTAGCAAGGGCTATCATCAGTCAATTCGGAGGACCTGACGGGGAATTAGGCGCGTCCATGCGTTATCTTGCCCAGCGGTTTGCTTCTCCTTACGCTGATGTATCCGGTCTGTTAACAGATATTGGTACTGAAGAACTGGCACATATTGAGATGATTTGTTCTATTGTACATCAATTGACACGAGATTTGACCATAGAAGAAATTCAGGCTCAGGGATTTATGCCGTATTATGTGGATCATACCACAGGTTTGTATCCTTCTTCTGCGGCCGGCGTACCGTGGGATGCCGGATCTTTCCAGTCAAAAGGCGATATTATTACAGATTTGACAGAAGATTTAGCAGCGGAACAGAAAGCCAGAACTACCTATGATAATATTATTCGTCTGATTGATGATCCGGATGTGATGGCGCCCATTCAATTTTTGCGAGAACGGGAAGTTGTTCATTTCCAACGCTTCGGAGAAGCTTTGGAAAAGGCGAAAGATCGGCTGAACAGCAAAAATTTCTATGCTTTCAATCCGGCGTTCGATCGATAAAAACCGCGCTCGACGGTTATACCCTCCATCTATAAAGGCTTCGACTTTATCGGTCGGAGCCTTTATAAATGTGTAATAGGCAGACTTTTTTGTAGGAAGAGTTTCCCCAGGGATTGGTCTTGACCTATGGGATAGAGAATGATAAAATAAATACAGAAATGTGTCGGAATGATCTGAGAGTTTCTCGCGGGAGGTAGTTTATGGATTTTTATCAAAAATGTTCTGCCATCATCGATGCCAATGCCGGCAATGAAAGTGTTGCCGCTGTTATCAATGAAATCAAAAATTGTCAAATGATGTATAACTGTTCTGTGTTTACCAAAGAATTACGTCGCTATATCACAGGTTTACGAGAAAATAATCCTTATGATGCCGATATTACCAAATACAAAATGGAAAAAGAGCCTGATTCGGTGTTGATTAATTTAGAGGAGCATAAAGCCAAAGTGTTGCGGACTTTGTTACCTTGGGAGCAAAAAAAACTGTATATGAAAGCGGTCATTGCTTCTTTAAAACTGCATCAGTCGTTGAATAATAAAGATATTCAGCAATTATTAAAGGCAATGGTTAATGAAGATGCCAGTGTATTCAAACATTATGATACGGGACAGGGTAAGTTATTGACTTCCGGCGCGCCTAAACAGGCCTAAAAAAGATGAAAAATTATTTAGAAAGAAAAAGAGAGCATATGCTCTCTTTTTCTTTCGATGGGAAACCGAGGTGTGAATTTTTGTCGTTTTGATTGTAGTGGAAAGGGAGGAACCATTTTCACTGTTGACGCATATGATATAAGACAAGCGTTAACGATGAGGTGAGAATCATGTAAAAGGGAAAAATGTTTAATCTTCGGGTTCGAGAAAGATAAAAAATTTTCATAAAATACCGTTCTAAACAGAACAGGATAAAAGGTGATGATTTGTGAGATATCCATTTGATCGTTATGTGATCGGCACGAAATTCGGTGTCAAGGGCAACAGTTGGAAATCGGGCTATCATTCCGGAACCGATTTCAAAAGCACCAATTATGGTGGGGACGGCAAAATTTATCCCCTTTACGCCGGTGTTGTGCAAAAGGTGACGACCACTGGCAGCTATGGAAACTGTGTATATATCAAGCATCCGGATGGTTACATTACGCTTTATGCTCATATGAAGAAAGTGTATGTACATGCCGGACAGGCTGTCAATGAGCATACGGCGCTTGGTATCGAAGGAGCCACCGGCAACGCGACCGGAGTTCACTGCCATGTGGAAGTCCATAAAGGAAGCTATCACTATCCTTCCTCTATTGATCCCGTACAATTTATTGAAAGCAGAAGAGGTGATGATGAAGTGGAAAAAGAAATTCAGATTGAACTCAACGGAAAATTGAAAAAAGTTCATGCTATTGAAAAAGACGGACATAATTATGTAAAATTGCAAGATTTACGTGATAGCAAAATTGACATTGAATACAACAAAGTTCCTGTGGTAAAAGTGAAATAAAAGTAAGCCGGATTGGCTTGAAACATAACAAAATCCCCAAAGGCAAGCCCTTTAGGTTACCTTTGGGGATTTTGTTGAAGTTGTCTGCTTCTGCTCTGTTTATCCATGGTTTCAAAAATGATTAATAACAAGAACATGATCATAGTGGCTCCAGTTTAAGGCTTGTCCGCACCGGTCACAATAATTTTGATATTCTCTTTCCAGAGGAATATTACAGCGCGGACAGAGGGGATAGATGGCGTCAGGGTGATAGCACACTGCTTCCCGAACGCGCATCGGTAATCGATAAGAGAGGGGATTTTCATTTTCCTGATTGTCTTGATGCATAACCGGCATCTCCTTCAAATAATTCTCGCAGTTCGTTTAAAAATTTATTCGGATCGTTACAGCAATAAAGCAAAAACAAAATCAGCGTAAGGGTGCCGCAGGCATTATTCCCATGATCCAGTTCGATGTAAGAACGGGTGTCCATGGCCAGAATTCCAGCCATCTCTTCTTGGGTAAAACCCAATTGAAATCTTGTTTTTACAAGCTGTTCATGGAGAAAAGATTTTAATACATTTTGCATTTCAGCACGATTCATTTTCATGACTTCTTCCAATTTTCATGACCTCCTCCAAATAATGTAAATAAAACTTCTTGAGGGAAAATAGTTCATCCTATAAAATTGTATCAGAAAGAGGAAATAATTTCCATGGGGTACACACCACGAATTTTGTGGAAAAAACACTAGTTTTGTCGTTTTGTGGGGAATTTTGTAGATTGCCATGGCGGCACAGAAAAATTGGTAAGTATTTTTAGTCAGAAGCAGAAATCGTTCATGTTGGAAGGAAGTAAACTGAAAAAACGTTACATTTTTTTTGAGTTGCAGAGATGGTAAAAAAAAACAATGATCTGACGGAAAATCGGAAAAATGATTTTACAAATGCTACAAAACTTCTTTGGTTTGTGGTACAATGGAATCAAATGAAAAAGGAGGATTCGCAATGCGGACATTCATATGCTATCAAAAATGCACCACTTGCAAAAAAGCGCAAAAATGGTTGGATTCCGGTGGAATTTCCTACCAAATTCGCGATATTAAAGAAGATCATCCTACTTATGAAGAATTAAAACGGTGGTATTCCCAAAGCGGTTTGCCTTTGAAAAGATTTTTCAATACCAGTGGACAAGTTTATCGTACGTTGGGATTAAAAGATAAGCTGTCTACTATGGATGAAGAAACACAACTTCATCTTTTGGCAAGTGACGGAATGTTGGTAAAACGTCCGATCTTGTTGCAAGACGATATCGTTTTGGTAGGATTCAAAGAAGCGGAATGGGAAGCGGCGGTTCGCCCCTGAGACCACGGTATTTATACGAAAAAGGAGAGGCATATGGAACGAACACAGGTACTGGCGGAATTGGGGCAACTGTCAGAGATATCCTATAAAGAATTCAATTTGAAGATCATTCCTACCCAATTGGATGTTTTGGGGGTGCGGATGCCGGCTCTGCGCTCTTTGGCAAAGAAAATCGCTAAAGAAGACTGGCGTTCTTTTTTGGAACAGGCAGAGTCAAATATTTATGAAGAGGTGATGCTCCAAGGATTGGTGACGGCTTATGCCAAAATGGAGTGGGCGGAACGCTTGGCGGCTATTGCGGCATTTGTGCCGAAAATCGAAAACTGGGGACTTTGTGACAGCTTTTGCGGGACATTGAAAGTTGTGCGGAAACATCGGGAGGAATTTTTTGCATTTTTGCAGCCCTATTTAGCTTCCGAGAAAGAATTTTTTCGGCGTTTTGCGGTGGTGATGCTAATGGAGTATTATTTAGATGAACAGTATCTCGACTCTGTGTTGGAGGTGTATGACGGCATCGTTTCCGATTACTATTATGTACAGATGGCTGTTGCTTGGGGAATTTCCGTTGCCTTTGTCAAATTCCCGAAAAAAACGATGGCTTTTCTGAAGGACAACCATTTGAACGAGGAAACTTATCAAAAAGCGCTGCAGAAAATTTTGGAATCTCGTCGGGTGGATTTGGAAACAAAGAAACAAATCAGGATGATGAAAAGAAATAGGTGAGACAATGGCAGTTTTATTTCAAAATGTGAATTTGATCAATGAAAATTTTATTCCGGAAGCTGGAATGAACGTGGTGATAGAAGGAAAGAGCATTAAGGAAATCACCAAAGAAACCCCGAAGAATTTGGAATCCTTTGAACGAATTATCGATGGAACCAATCGTTTAATGTTGCCGGGATTCTATAATATTCACAGTCATCTGGCGATGAGTTTGTTACGAGGTTACGCGGAAGATATGAAATTGCAGGAATGGTTGTTTCATCATATCTTTCCTTTTGAAGCGAAACTGACCGCGGAAGACATTTATTGGGGGACAAAACTTTGCATTGCGGAATGTCTGCGCTTCGGTGTTGTCAGTGTGACGGATATGTATATGGATTTGTCCGCCAATGCCAGAGCTGTGCTGGAAACCGGCATAAAGGCCAATCTTTCGTTGATGCCCGCTAACGGGCAGCCCAATGACCCTTATCCCTTTCCGGATGCTGAAGTTTGGTTGCGGAAATTCCACGGAGCGGATGACGGCCGCCTGCGGGTAGATGCTTATATTCACGCGGAATATACCACCGGAGAACGATTTGTGCGTTCTGTTGCGGATTATGCCAAAGAACGGAATTTAAATATTCATTTGCATCTTTCCGAAACCAAATTGGAACATGAAGAATGCAAAGAACGACGAAACGGTCGTACACCTGCTCGTTATTTTGCCGATTGCGGAGTGTTTGAGCAGCCCACAACGGCGGCTCACTGTGTTTGGGTGGAATCGGAAGATATGGAGATTCTTTTAGAAAAAGGTGTTACGGTTGCCAGCAATCCGATCAGTAATTTGAAATTGGCCAGCGGTATTTGTCCGGCGAAAACCATGATGGATATGGGGATTAATGTTGGGTTGGGTACTGATGGGGTGTCTTCTAATAATAATTTGAATATGTTGGAAGAGATGAAAACCTTTAGTTTGCTGCAGAAAATTAAAACCAATCAGCCGGTAGCGGTGACGGTGTCTCAGGTAGTGCGGGCCGCTACTTTAGCCGGCGCAAAATCCCAGGGGCGTTTAGATTCCGGTTGTTTGAAAGCGGGAAATCGAGCGGACTTGATTTTATTGGATCTGGATCAACCGTATTTGTATCCTCGCCATCAAGTACTGAGTAATTTGCTTTACTCGGCGGTCGGCACCGATGTGATACTGACGATGGTAGACGGTAACATTCTCTATGAGGAGGGAAGGTATACAACCATCGATTTGGAGGAAACCATTGCTCAGGTGGAACAGAGAAAAAATCGGATTTTGCGGGAACTATAAAGGATCTTAAGATAAAACATTTTGTAAAGAAAGAAAAGTAATTGACAAAAGTCCGAATTCGTACTATAATGAGGGTACGAATTCGGACTTTTGTGGAAAGGGACGAAAAGGCTATGAAATACCGAACAGAAATTCGTCGAATTGCTTTGGCCAGTTATGTGATGGATGGGGTCTATGATCGTTGGGCTAAACAACAGGGAGTCAAAGAAAATACTCTTTGGCTGTTGTATGCTTTGGATGATGGGCAGCCCCATTCCCAGAAACAGCTCTGTGAGCAGTGGTTGTTTCCGAAAACCACCTTGAACACCATTGTCAAGGAATGTGAAGCAGCGGGGTATTTGAAATTGGTCACGATGCTCGGAAATAAAAGGGAAAAGCAGCTTTCCTTGACAGAAAAAGGAAGGCAATATGCCAGAAAAACATTGGCGCCTGTTTATTTGGCGGAAGAAAAAGCAATCGAGGCAACTTTGCGGGAATATTCGCCGCTGTTTATTGAGGCGTTGGAATATTTATCAAAGCGGTTAAAGGATTTGTTGGAAAAGGAATTATCGGAGAAGAAAGGAAAAGACTGATGCGGATTCAACTATCGGAGCATTTTGGTTATCGAAAATTGTTGAGGTTTGTGTTACCGTCCATTATGATGATGATTTTTACATCTATTTACAGTGTGGTGGATGGTTTGTTTGTTTCCAATTTCGCCGGGAAAACCCCCTTTGCCGCTATTAATCTGATCTATCCGTTGCTGATTATTTTGGGCGCGCTGGGGTTCATGGTCGGCACAGGGGGAACGGCGCTGGTTGCCAAAACATTGGGTGAAGGCGATCATCCTTTGGCAAATCGATATTTTTCGCTTCTTGCTTATGTGACGGCCATTGGCGGCATTGTGTTTGCGGTTTTGGCGGAAATTTTTTTGGTTCCGATTGCGCAGTTGTTGCGGGCAGAAGGACAGCTGCTGGAGGACGCGGTGCTGTATGCGCGCATTATTTTGATTGCGTTGCCTTTTTTCTTGCTGCAAAATATGTTTCAAAGTTTCTTCATCGCCGCGGAAAAATCCAAACTGGGGCTGACAGTGATGGTGTTGGCGGGGGTTACCAACATTGTGCTGGATGCATTGTTTATTATTGTGTTTCATTGGGGTTTGGCCGGGGCGGCCATTGCTACCGCCATCAGTCAGATGGTGGGCGGTGTGATTCCCATCATTTATTTTGCCCGTCCCAACGATAGTTTGTTGCATTTGGGAAAAACCAAGTTTGACGGTCGAGCGTTGGCGCAAACTTGTTTTAACGGTTCTTCGGAAATGATGAGCAATATTTCCGCTTCCATTGTCACCATGCTTTATAATTTTCAGTTGTTGCGGTTTGCGGGCGAGGATGGAGTCGCGGCTTACGGAGTCATCGGCTATATCAATTTTATTTTTCAGGCGATCTTTTTGGGATACGCCATCGGCAGCTCACCTTTGGTCAGCTTTAATTTTGGTTCCGGCAATCAAAAAGAATTGCAAAATTTGTTTCGAAAAAGCTTGAAATTCATTATCGGTACAGGGGTTTTCTTGACAATTTTGATTCATTTAACCGCTACGCCGCTGAGCTGGATTTTTGTCGGCTATGATCAGGAACTAATGGCAATGACGGTACATGGATTTCACATTTATGGATTTGTCTTTTTGATGAGTGGGATTTCCATTTTCGGTTCGGCCTTTTTTACGGCGTTGAACAATGGACCCATTTCTGCTGCTATTGCTTTTTTGCGTACATTGGTGTTCGAGTGTTTGGCGGTGATGACGCTGCCATTGTTTTTCGGCATTGATGGTGTTTGGAGTTCAGTGTTGGTGGCGGAATTTATGGCGGTTGTGGTGACCGTTTGTTTCCTTTGGAGACAAAATGCCCGCTATCATTATCTTCATTAGTAATGATTGGAAATTTCACGAGAATACAAAAACCACCTGCTAAGCAGGTGGTTTTTGTATTTTATTTTAAGCTTTATTATACATCATAGCGAGACGGGATTTTTGTCTTGCGGCGTTGTTTTTGTGGATTAAGTGCCGATGAGCGGCTCTATCCAACAAATGATCCACTTTTACCAGCAATACTTTGGCTTCTTCTTTGTTGCCTTCTGCAATAGCCTGTTCGTATTTTTTAATAGCGGTTTTCAGAGTGGATTTTGCAGCTGCATTTTTTTCTCTACGCGCTTCCGCAATGATGACTCTTTTTTTCGCGGATTTAATATTGGGCATGGATGTTTCACCTCCTATATATCGAAAAAGTATTTATAAAATAAAAAATATTAATTCACCATAGCCATTCAATTTTATCATAAAATGTGAAAAAATGCAAGGCTTATCAGGATTTTTTATGTTTTTTTTCCGCAGGAATAAGTTCCTCTCAAAGCTCATATGTTTTTTTAGAATATGGGGGAGAGTAGTCATGAGAATTTTTAAAAAAAGGGACTTGCGGATTTGTCTTTTGATTGTGCTTGCGGTAGCGGTCGTTTGGGGAGGCGGGCGTTTGCTTTTGTCTGTTTTTTTTGCCGCGGAAAACTCTCCTGCGGCAGATGATGTTTCCTCTGTGTCGTCAGAAGCGGTACCGGTTGTCGCATCATCGGAGGCGAAAGGGGACGCGGACGCGCCTTCCTCAGAGGGCTCCCTTTCCGAGGCTGTCGTTTCTTCCGAGACTGTATTATCAGAGGAAAAAGCGGGATGGGGTCAGCTTTGGTCACATTTTTTTGCTATGGCGACAGGGATTTCTTTGGAAGAAAGCGATTTCCCACGATGGCAATCGATTTTGTCAGCTTGTCTGCCTTGGCGATTTTCCCGGGAACAGGAAGAAGACGAACTGATTTTTCATTATGCGGCAGGGGATGAAAGCAGTTATTTTTGGAATCAAAATGAAGACACGGAAAATCCGCTGGTCGCTATATACAGTACTCATAGCGCGGAAAGTTATACGCCGTATTCTGGGCAGCCCAGTGTATCGGGAAGCCGCGGCGGCGTTTATGTAGCGTCCAGCGTTGTAGCGGAAACCTTGGCGAAAGAGAATATTGGTACCGTTGTGGATGATACCATCCATGATTCCCCCAATTGGAATAAAAGTTACAGCAATTCTTTGGCGACTGCGCAAAAATTGCTGAATACCTATCCATCTATAAAAATTTTGATCGATATGCACAGAGATGCCGGAGTTTCCAAAGAAAACACCACAGTGGAAATCAATGGAAAAAAGGCGGCGCGAATTATGTTTGTTGTCGGGAGCAATCAGCGTTATGAACATCCCTATTGGGAGCAGAATTTATCTTTTGCTGAGCAAATCGGAGAAAAAATGGAGGAATTATACCCAGGGCTTTTGCGCACAGTCAAAGTGCAGAACGGCCGATATAATCAGCATGTTTCTACCCATAGTGTTTTGGTAGAGATGGGTGCTACGGAGAACACCATTGAAGAGGTGGAATATTCCGCTTCCATGTTAGCGGAAGTTTTGGCAGAAGTTCTGCGGAAAATGGAATAAGGATCAGCAAAACAACTCAGAAGGAAAAACCTTTTTTTCTGGGTTGTTTTTATATTTTTTTGCAAAATTTTTACGTTTCATGATCGTTTGTTGGTCAGGGGGTATATTATTTTTGGGATAATAGCCATAATGAATATCTATAAGTAGAATGATTGATTGTTTTGAGGATTGATGATATAATAGGTGTGACTTCAAAGAGAGTGCAGCGTACAGGGGAGCGTTCTTGATGAAAATAAATGAATATGTCGTTTGGCAACAGAAAGTCGTTACTTGTCGGCGCTGTCCTCTGTCGGAAACTCGAACCCATGTGGTAATCAGCCGGGAGAGCTTTCCGAAAGGAGATAAAAAAGTATTTTTGTTGGGGGAGGCGCCCGGCGGCAATGAGGATTTGCAAGGAATTCCTTTTTGCGGTCAGGCCGGTCAAATTTTGCAGGAATTTCTGCGGCTTTCCGGTTTGACGGAAGAGGAAATCTATATCGGGAATGTGGTGAAATGCCGTCCCGTAAAACCGTCTAAACGCGGGCGTTATGGTAATTACGCCAACCGAAAACCTACCTCGAAAGAAATGAAGGCCTGTATTCCTTGGCTGCGAGAGGAATTGTCTCTGGTGGAACCATGGGTATTGGTGACGCTGGGAAATGTTCCTTTATCCTTTGCGCTGGGGAAAAATCAACCGATCGGTGGAATTCATGGTCAACCGTTTTTTTCGCAGTCACTGGGGGTATGGGTGTTCCCTCTTTATCACCCCGCGGCGTTGATTTATGACAGAAGCAAGAGACAAGCTTATGAAGAAGATATAGAAAAGCTGGGGCAGTTTGTGAAAGCATGTCGCCGTTCGCCGAGACACGACGAATAGAGGAAAGGGTTTGATAGGATGCGGAGAATAGCGGTATATCCGGGAACATTTGATCCCATTACCAACGGTCATCTGGATATTTTGTCCAGAGCGGCTCAGTTGTTTGATCAGGTGATTTTAGCAATTGCTAAAGATAATTATAAGAACACGATTTTTACAATTGAAGAACGTCTGGAGCTGGCGCGGCTGGTTGCCGCGGATTTACCCAATGTTAAAGTACAGTGTTTCGGTGGTCTGTTGATTCATTTTTGCAAAGAACAGCAGGCTTCCGTGATCATCCGTGGGTTGCGCGCTTTGTCGGATTTTGAAAACGAATTTCAAATGGCGTTGATGAACAAAGGCGTTGCGCCGGAAATTGAGTCGCTTTTTTTGATGGCGGATCCCAAATTCCAATTTGTCAGCTCTTCGATGGTGAAGAATTTTGCGGAATTCGATGTGTTTTCTCCGGAAGTGGTTCATCCCATTGTTCGAGAAGCGCTGAGAAAAAAATTTGAGGCGGAGAAAATGTAAATCTTTAAGCGGCGCCTCACTATTTGATAGGTTTGCAGTAGGTCATCCGAAGAATATAATATGAATTTATTTGAAGGAGGAACATGAAAATGGCACATCAGGTGAAAATTACCGACACCACGCTTCGTGACGGGCAACAAAGTTTGATCGCTACCAGAATGAATATCCAAGACATCTTGGAAGTAGCAGGAGATTTGGACAAAGCAGGATTCCATTCAATGGAAGTTTGGGGCGGCGCTACTTTTGACACTTGCATGCGCTTCTTGAATGAAGATCCGTGGGGTCGTCTCCGGAAAATCCGAAAAGCTTGTCCTAACACGAAACTGCAAATGTTGCTGCGTGGTCAGAATTTGTTGGGATATCGTCACTATGCAGACGATGTTGTAGACGCTTTTGTGGAAAGAGCCATCGGCAACGGGATTGATATCATTCGTATTTTCGATGCGTTAAATGATATTCGTAACGTGCGGGCAGCTGTAGAAGCAACGAAAAAATACGGCGGTCATGCGCAGGTGGCAATTGCTTATACCAACAGTCCGGTTCATAGTATTGACTATTTTGTAAAACTGGCCAAAGATTTAAAAGATATGGGCGCGGATTCTATTGCCATCAAAGACATGAGCGGAATTCTTTATCCTTTCGGAGCTTATAACTTGGTAAAAGGCATTAAAGAAAATGTTGATTTGCCGGTACAGCTGCATTGTCACTATGCTTCCGGTATGGCGGGAATCAGCTATTTCAAAGCGGCGGAAGCCGGTTGCGATATTTTGGATTGCGCCATGAGTCCGTTTGCGTTGTCTACTTCTCAGCCCGCGGTGGAAACCATGATTGCGGTTTTCCAGGGTACCGAATATGATACCGGAATCGATCTGGCACAATTGGAAGGAGTTGCGGATAAACTGAAAGAAATTCGCAAACATTATCAGGAATTTGACAAAGCCAGCCCGCAGGTTTCCCCGAAGGTATTGTTGGCGCAGATTCCCGGCGGCATGATGAGCAACTTCTTGTCTCAGTTAAAAGCCGCGGACGCCATTGATCGTCTGCCGGAAGTTTTGGCGGAAGTTCCTCGTGTAAGAAAAGATTTGGGTTATCCGCCGCTGGTAACACCTTCCAGCCAGATTGTAGGCACACAGTCTTTGATGAATGTAATCTATGGCGAAAGATATTTCGTTGTAACGGACGAAGTGAAAAACTATCTGAAAGGTCAATATGGTCAGCCGCCCGCTCCGATGGACAAAGAATTGCAAAAACAAATCATCGGCGATGAAGAGTGCATCACTTGCCGTCCGGCTGATTTGCTGGAACCCATGATGGAAGAAATGAAGGAAAAAGCAGGGGATTTGGCGGAAACCAAAGAAGATCTGTTGAGTTATATTATGTTCCCGCAGGTTGCCAAAACCTTCTTGAAAGACAAAAAAGAAGGAAAGGTTATCCTGTAAAAGAAACGAATGAAAATAAAAGCGAAAGCGGCGCTCTTAAGAGTGCCGCTTTTTAAGAAAATAAAAGAAAAAGAGAGGAAAATTCCTTCGAGAAGGAGAATAAAATGAAGGTGTTAATCGTTAATGAAATCAAGGTTGGTGAGAAAGAAGAAAAATGGAAAATTTTATCTCCCTGACAAAAGAACTGCCACCCCAATTGCTCAGCGCCGATTTGGAAGAGGCGGTAGATTTTGGTAAAGCCGCGGTGGGTGCATATTGTTTATATTTTTTGCGGTTTGCCAGAATTGAATATGTGCCGCTTGCAGATATTTTTGCGGTTGGTATGAAAATCGGGGGTATTGATTCTCGACAGTGCTATAATACTTCCTTTGATGTGTTTATACTGTTGGTTCGTTATGCGGGCGGAACGGCGGAATGTCGGTTTCCCTATGAGATGCAATTGCAAGAAATTTTGGAATTGTTAAGAAAAAAACTTCCTGCCCATTGTTTTCCTGAAGATTTTGCAGGTAATTAAGGTATGACCACGAATATAGCAAATAGGGAGCATAGTTCCTTGTGTTTGGGTGTATGTTTGCGGAAAAAAGAAAGTAGGTGCTTGTATGAATATTCGATTATCAAACCGGTTGCTTTCTGTTGCCGGACATGTTCATAAAGATGCTCGCGTTGCCGATATCGGCACCGATCATGGATACTTAGCGGTATATTTGGTCATTAATCGAATCGCGGATTATGTCATCGCTACCGATCGCGCGAAGGGGCCGTTGTCTTCTGCCACTCAGCTGGTGGAGTTGCTTTCTTTGGATGCACAAATTGATACCCGTTTGGGGGAAGGGTTGGATGTGCTGGTACCGGGAGAAGTCGACACCATTTGTATTGCCGGAATGGGCGGTATGACGATGATTGAAATTTTGAAAGCGCATCCGGAAATTCTGCAATCAGTGGACAGATTGGTGTTGCAGCCGCAGCGGGGCGCTTCTCGTTTGCGTCGTTATTTAATGGAAAACGGGATGCGGATTGTAGAAGAGGATATTGCGGAAGATGACGGATTCTATTACGTGGTGATTGTGGCGGAGCCGGGAAGCATGGAATTGACAGAAGATGAAATCGCCTTTGGTCCGTGTCTGCTTACTAACGGACACCCGTTGTATTTTGATATGTTGAAACTGAAGCAGCGAGATTTGGAACAACTGTTACAGAGTCTTTCCGATGAACAAACGGAGGAACTGACCCGGCGAAAAGCACAGTTGCATGAGGAGATTGCCCAGATCGGACGAGTGCTTAAATTGTTGGAAGAAAAGAAAATTCCTGTAGTGAAAGAAGGAAAATAAAATGAAGGTGAGCGAGGTAATCAAGGCGATGGAGCAGATTGCCCCATCGGAACTTTGTGCCGAGTGGGATAATTCCGGCTTTTTGGTTGGTGATGCGGAAGCGGAAGTCACCAAAGCCTATGTTTGTTTGGATGTGGCGCCCGCCACCGTGAAAGACGCGGTTCAAAAAGGCTGTAATTTGATTGTGGCGCATCATCCTATAATTTTTTCCGGAGTTAAACGAATTACCAAAGAAGATTTTACCGGGGCTCTTTTGTTGCGGCTGATTGCCGATGGTGTTCAGGTGTTGGCGGCTCATACCAATTTTGACAGCGCCGAAAAGGGAGTCAATTATGTTTTGGCGTCTGCTTTGGGTTTGGAAAATATCCGAAAAATGACAGAAGACTCTGGAAACCCTAGTTATATTGGTGTATTAAAGGAACCGCTGACCGGGGAAGCCCTGACAGGCAAGGTTAAAGAGGTATTGGGAATCTCGCTGGTGCGAGCGGCAGGGCTGCGGTTGAAAAAAAACTATCGTACCATTGCTGTTTGCGGTGGTGCCGGTGCGGATCTTTGGCAATCCGCTCGTCAAGCCGGCGCGGAAGCGCTGGTGACAGCGGACGGAAAACATCATACGGGACTGGAAGCGGAAGCGGCCGGGATGGCGGTGTTTGACGGCGGACATTTTTACACAGAAAATTTGGCTATGGATTTTTTGGAAACATATTTACGTGAGTTGCTGCCGGATTTAGAAATTGTGCGTTCTGAGCTGGATACGAACCCTTGGAAAATTTATTGAGTCGAGTTGTTTTCGATGGGAAGCAGTATATACTCAAAAGCATAAAGTTGAAAATTAAAATAAATGAAACAGAGTAATAAAAAGAAGAGAGCAAAGGGGAAATAAGAAACGAAAGATGAAAGAAGTCTGCGCTTTTTGGCGCAGACTTCTTTGTTTTTGAAAATCTTGAATTTTTTTATTTCTGAACTGACTCAGGAATATTGGTGGTCAATATTGATGACGAAAAAACATTCTTTGGGTTCTTCTTTGAATTTTTCTTTCAATTTTTGTTGGATGGTGATCATATCATAAGTTTGGTCAAAAGGTTCAATAATATCGAAAATAAGGTTGGTATGACTGGGACCGTCTACCAGACGGAAATCATGGATTTGGGCATTTCCCACCAAATCGTTTAGTACGGCAACCACCATTTCAAAATAGCGTTGACGGTTTTGATTGCTAAAGTCAATGGGATCCATGTGAATGGTTAAATTGATTCCGTATTGATCTCGGAAAATATTTTCGATGTTATCGATGATATCATGAGATTTCATAATATCTTCCGCCGCGTCCACTTCCACATGGACAGTCGCGAAATTGTTCCCGATACCGTAATTATGAACAATTAAATCATGGATGCCTTTCACTCCTTCGTGAGAAAGGATTTCTTTTTTGATTAAGTTGACCATTTCTTCCGACGGTGGCGCGCCCAGCATGGGATCAAAGGTGGTTTTGACCATGCCGATACTGGAATAAATGATAAAGAGGGAAACAATCAGTCCTAAAATGCCGTCGATGTTAATTTGAAATACGTTCATAATGATGATCGCAATTAAGACCGCCGCATTGGTGATAATATCGTTTCTGGTATCAAGCGCCGTTGCTTTCAGGGTGTCTGATTTGATGGCTTTGCTGAAATCGCGCAGTACGAGCAGCTGATAACATTTCCCGAGCAGCGCAATGATCAATAGAACAATGGTAGTGGTATTAATGTTCAGATCTTCCGGTTGCAGGATTTTTTCTATAGAAGATTTGGCAAATAACACACCTACAGCCAGTACCACCAGAGCGACCATCATGGCGGTAATCTGTTCAAAACGGGCATGACCGTAAGGGTGTTGGGTATCGGCGGGCTTGCCGGCCAGCTTGAATCCAATGATTGTCATAACGGAAGAAGCTGCGTCGGTCAGGTTATTGACAGCATCGACAACGATGGTGATACTGTTGGCAAACAACCCCACTACCATTTTAATGCAGCAGAGTATAACATTTAAAATGATCCCAAAGGCGCCTGCCACAATGCCATAGCGATTTCTGACTTGAGGATCCTCTGTGTTTTGATAATTAGGGATAAAAAGTTTTTTTAGCATAAAAAAGCCTTCTTTAGAAAAAAATTGTTACATAAGCGGCGCAAAGAAGCGTAAAACTCCGCGCAGGAGCCTTTTGCCGAGAGGTACCTGCAGACAATCCTGCTCGGTGATTTCCGTGCAATGACACTGGGTATCCAGAAAATCTTTTTTGACTTGGGCAACGGAATCGGTTTCATACATAAAGATCCCGCATTCAAAATGATGGTAAAGGCTGCGGAAGTCAAAGTTGGTTGTACCGACAATGCATTGAATATCATCGCTGACTACGGTTTTAGAATGGATGAATCCAGGTGTAAATTCGAAAATACGAATACCATTTTTGATCAAGGTATGATAATGCGCCTGTGTTAAAATGTGTACATACCACTTGTCCGGTATGTGGGGCGTCATGATCCGTACATCTACACCGGATTTGGCAGCGAGGACCAGCGCTGTCACCATTTCATTATCTACCACCAGATAAGGGGTCATGATGTAAAGATACCGGCTGGCGGTATTGATGAAGTTTAAATAAATGGATTCGCTGATCAACTCATTGTTGAAAGGAGAATCTCCGTAGGGTTGCACATAGCCTTTGGCATTGGGGATGGGAGGCATCTGTTCATCCGGCCGCTTGTATTGATAATAGTTGCTGTCGGTGGGAGTGAAGAAATTCCACGACTGTAAAAACAGCATAGTCAGATTCCAAACTGCCGGTCCTTTGATCATCACGGCGGCATCTTTCCATCGACCATGTTTTTCAGATTCATTGATATATTCATCTGCCAGATTGCAGCCGCCTGTGAAAGCGGTGTGTCCGTCGATGACTGTGATTTTTCGGTGATCACGATTTTGCAGAGAGACGCTGACGCTGGCGCGATAGGGATTGAAGACCGTGCATTTAATCCCCAAACTTTCCAAAATTTCTTTATAGTTGCCCGGCAATGTGTTGATACAGCCAAGATCGTCGTACATCATACGAACTTCCACACCTTGAGAGGCTTTTTCCGCCATAATTTCTAAGATGCTGTCCCACATCTTTCCTCCGTTGACAATGAAATATTCCATAAAAATGAATTTTTTCGCTTTTTTTAATTCTCGCAGAAGCGCTTCAAAGAAGTCTTCTCCGCAGGGATAATATTGAGTGGACGTTTTTTGATAAACCGACATACTGGAGGCATTTTTGATATATTGTGCTTCCTTACCGATGAATGAATTCATGGTGATCATACGATAAATCAGTTCGTCGCATTCCGGATAGTAATGGGCGGTGCTTGCAACCAATTGATTATGTCTTTTTTTGATAAAGTAAGAAACACGGGCGCTGCCGAACATTAAATAGAAGAGGGCGCCCACCACCGGGAACAGCAACACGACAATAATCCACGGTAATTTGGTAGAGGGATTGCTGTCACGGTTTAAGATGAAAAAGACGATAATCAATCCCGCGATTTGAAAAGACCATTTATAGTAAATGTAGTTTTCACTCAAATAATAAAACGGCAGAAGAATAATGAGTATCTGCAAAACAATGAGGAACGAAATGATGAAAATTCGACTGTGTAAAAACTTAATAAGCTTATTCATTTTCTTTTTCCTTTCCTTCCCTTTCTAAATGCGACTCCTAACTTTATTTTGACAAGCATTACAATGGAACTTTGAGAGTAAGTCCGTCATAGGAGGAAAATGCCTAACACCCCAAAAAACAGTAAAACCCAAATAGGATTAATTTTTACATATGAAATAAGGAATAAAGAAACACAGCAAATGACCGCGTTATAAAGAGAGACAATGTTTTCCATACCGATGGTAACCGCGGAAGCTACGATTAATGCCGTTGCCATGGGCTTTAGGCCGGAGAGCGTACTTTTGACATAAATGTTATCATGGTTTTTTGCTAAAATAGCTGAAACGGCAATGACGATAAGCAGCGCCGGCAAGAGCAGTCCCAGATTAGCAATAGCGGCTCCCAAAACGCCACCCAGTTTATAACCGGTATAGGTAGCTGTATTGACGGCGATAGGACCCGGAGTTGTTTGGGAGATGGCAATCATATCTGTGAATTCCCCCATGGACAACCAGCCGTATTTTGCGACAACCAAATTTTGGATGAAAGAGATCATGCCGTAGCCGCCGCCAAAACTCATAAACCCAATGATGATGAATACATAAAAAATTTGCCAAAGAACCATATTTATCCACCTCCTGATGTTTCAGGATTTGCCGGCGGTACCAAGTCAAACCGATCACGGCGCCTGCCAGAATGACCAGGGCTGCGTTGATGCCGGTAAAGGCGACGGCGATTGTTCCGATGGTTACTAATAGAATATCTACCGGTTTTTTGATGGTGCTTTTCCAGATGCGAATGCCCGCGTCGATGAGCAAAGCCACTACTACCGGACGCACCCCTAAAAAGAATTTGTTAAGCCATTCCAATTGGCGTCCTTGCAACAAAAGCCATGCTACTATTAAAATGACAATGAAGGAAGGAAGAATGGTGCCCAAGGAAGCCACGATAGCGCCGATTAATTTTCTTTGGCGAAAGCCGATAAAAATGGCGGTATTGATGGCAAAGGCCCCGGGCAGGGAGTTGACTACAGCCAACATTTCGATGAACTCTTTGTTTTTCATCCAATGTTTTTGGTCAACCACCGCTTGTTCCACCAACGGAAGCATTGCTAATCCGCCGCCGAATGTAAACAGACCGATTCGGAAAAAGATGATAAATAAATCCCACAGTCTGCAGCTGATAGTCGGTTCTTCCGGCTCATCGAACTCTTCGTTATTTTGCGATACGTCTGTTGTATTAGCAGACAGTGACAATGATTTTTTTCGTTTCATATTACCCTCGCGTGACTCTCGTTTGTGGGAGTGTTTAAAAAATTCCAGATAATTTTATTCTATCATATTTTACAGCCAATAGGAATAGTTCTTTAACAGGAAAGTGTATTTTTCCTGAGCAAAAGGGGAAGACTGAAAAACAGACGAGAAAAGGAGATTGTTATGACTGAAAAAGGAAACGATAACGCTTTGTGGCTGTTCAGTCAGTTATCCATGGAGTATATTCTTAATGTATGTTGCGTCGGCGCTGTTGACCATTTGCTGCGTTTGAAAATATCGGCAAATTCTTTGGGGCAAACGGCGCCGCCGTATTCGACTGAAAATAAGGGTTTCGATGTTGATGAACGGATGTTGTTTGATTTGAAAAAAAAAGCGGTCAAAGAATTGTATAGTTTATTGGCGTTGGAGAATCTGACTTATCGAGAACGTCTGCAGGGAGATATTTTTGATTACTTGCGGGAAAGCGACCAAACGGTTTTTCATCCATGGGGCTATTTTGATTTTCGTTTATCTGAGTATCAACGATTAGCGGAAAAGGCGGTGGATCACATTTTGAATCAGTATTGGGAACAGCGGGATTATCAAAGATGTTTGAAGTTGATCGGGGAGACTGTTTCCCATGCCGATCGTCGTTTACGGATTTTGCATGTGATTTTTCTCAGTAGCGGCGGTTTTTTGCTTTTAAATGAACAGTTGGAAGTCTTGGAACGAGAAGAACTGCGTTCTGAGTTGGATACCGCTGTTGATTTGGGATTGAAGTTGGATGATGTACTGGCGGCTGCTTTTCTTTTCTACGCTCCGGAACGAATTGTGGTGCATAATTATCAAAGCGCGGGCGCGCGAGTCAGCGCTATGGTTTGGGATTTAGCAGGCGTGCCGGTAAAATTTTGTACCGGGTGCGCCGTATGCCGCAAATATATAATTCCTGTTTTTGCCGATGTTTGAATTCCTTTATAAAAGTCTTTTAAAAGGTTTGACAAAGCACGCGACGGGTTGTATAATAAGCATAGATTCATCGGCGAAGATTGGGAAGAGTAAGACCCGCGATGTCCTACAGAGAGCGGCTGTGTTTGCTGAAAGCAGTCGTAGGAGACAAGTCTGAAAACCACCCAGGAGCTCCCGGGAGGAACGCTGTCCGCGGTCAGTATTCTCGGGCGTATCAGGCGTTAACGAAATTGAGCGGAGAGTCTTGTACTCTTTATTAGGGTGGAACCACGGAACCTTTCGTCCCTTACGGAGGAAGGTTCTTTTTTTTATTGGAACCGTGAAAAACGCAAGTAAATAAAGAGAATAATAAACAGGGAGGATAAAAAATGGTGATAATTACATTGCCGGACGGCAGCAAAAAGGAATTTGCCGAACAGGTAAGTTGTTACGATGTGGCAAAAAGTATTTCTAATAGTTTGGCGAAAAATGCAGTGGCCGCGAAAGTAAACGGTCAAGTGGTAGAACTGCGTACGCAGGTACCGGATCAGGCGGAATTTTCCGTATTAACGTTCGATGATCTTGATGGGAAAAAAGTTTTTTGGCACAGTACTTCTCATTTGATGGCGCAGGCGGTTTTGCGTCTGTTTCCTGGTACGAAATTGGGCATCGGTCCCGCTATCAAAGAAGGATTTTATTATGATTTTGACAGTGAACATAAATTCGTACCGGAAGATTTGCCGAAAATCAAAGCGGAAATGTTGAAAATCGCCAAAGAAAAATTACTGTTTGAACGCAAAGAAATTCCCAGAGCCGACGCGCTGGAACAATTTTCCGCGGCACAGGAGCTTTATAAAGTAGAATTGATTAATGATTTACCGGAAAATGCGGTGATCAGCACCTATACGCAGGGCGACTTTACAGATCTTTGCGCCGGTCCTCATTTGTATAATACGGAAAAAATCAAAGCGGTGGAATTAACCGGCATCGCCGGCGCTTATTGGCGCGGCTCCGAAAAAAATAAAATGTTGCAGAGAATTTATGGGATCAGTTTTCCGAAACAAGCTATGCTGGAAGACTATTTGGCGAAGTTAGAAGAAGCCAAAAAACGAGATCACCGTAAACTGGGGCATGATTTGGAACTGTTTACCTTTATGGAAGAAGGTCCCGGATTCCCCTTTTTCCTGCCCAAAGGCATGGAGTTGCGAAACGCCCTGGAAGATTATTGGCGGGAAATTCACCGTAAAGCCGGTTATGTGGAAGTGCGTACACCGATGATGCTGAGCCGCTCTCTTTGGGAACAAAGCGGTCATTGGGATCATTATCGGGAAAATATGTATTTTACACAGATTGACGAGGAAGATTTTGCCATTAAACCGATGAACTGTCCCGGCGGTATTTTGATTTATAAACATGATATGCATAGTTATCGTGATCTGCCGATTCGGATGGGGGAAATCGGACAGGTTCATCGTCATGAGCTCTCCGGCGCGTTGCATGGTTTGATGCGGGTTCGCTGTTTTTCTCAGGATGATGCTCATATCTTTATGCTGCCCGACCAGATTAAAGACGAAATTGTTGGTGTAACGCGGTTGATTGACAGCGTATATAAAAAATTCGGCTTCCCGTATCATGTGGAATTGTCTACCAAACCGGAAAACGCTATCGGCAGCGATGAGATTTGGGACAAAGCCACTCAGGCATTGCGGGATGCGATGGATGATATGGGAATGGATTATGTGGTAAATGAAGGAGACGGAGCTTTCTACGGTCCGAAATTGGACTTCCATTTGGAAGACAGTCTGGGCAGAACCTGGCAGTGCGGCACTATTCAATTGGACTTTGTTATGCCGGAAAAATTTGATATGACCTATATCGGTGAGGATAATCAGAAACATCGTCCTGTGATGATCCATCGTGTTTGTTTTGGCAGCATTGAGCGCTTTATCGGTATTCTGATTGAGCATTTTGGCGGGGCGTTTCCCACTTGGTTGGCTCCTGTTCAAGTACGGATCATGGGCATTTCCGAAAAACATAACGCCTATATCAATGAACTGGCGGCGAAAATGCGGGATTTGAATATTCGTGTGGAAGCTGATACCAGAAATGAAAAAATCGGCTATAAGATCCGAGAAGCACAGGGACAGAAGATCCCTTATATGCTGGTGGTGGGAGATAAGGAAGTGGAATCCGGTACGGTATCTGTTCGGAAACGCGGTATCGGGGATCAAGGCGCCAAACCGGCCGATCAATTTATTTCGGAAATTCTTCAAGAAATTAAAGACCGCGTGATGGAATAAGAGATCGGCAGACAAAGCCGTTGTTTGACGAAATACAAGGAAACAGTAAAAGGCATCTCGATAATTCGAGATGCCTTTTTTATTATTAATGGAGATAAACAGCCGTACTGTGCTCAAAAAAAATCGGCGGCGAATGGTGTCGATCGCGTTTGGCAAGCCGGGTGTTCAAAATCATGTTGGGTTGTCCGAAAAAACAGTCATACAAGCTATTGACCGCGCATAGGATGTAGCAAAGAAGGTGAGGATATGGCATTAACCGAAGCGGTTTTTCGTGAAAATTTCATTGGAGAGTTAGCGGATTTGCTTTTGTATAATGAGGATTTTCCTTGGCAGGAAATCGAAGAAGTCAGATTGCGAACAGGTCGTCGGGTGGCGGTTTGTTGTCATAGAGGAGAATATATATTGCGCAAGGAGAACAAAGATATTTTCTTATCTGAGGAAATGCTTCGTCGATCGGTCATGGTACTGTCTAAAAGTTCTTTTTATGCGTTTGAAGAAGAGATGAAACAGGGATATTTAACCATAAAAGGCGGTCATCGAGTGGGGTTATGCGGCGAGGCGGTTTTAAAATCAGGGTGTATTCAAACGTTAAAAAACATTAGCAGTTTGAATTTTCGAATTGCTCGGGAAGTCAAAGGAGCCGCGGTTCCCTTGCTGCCTTATCTTTGGAATGGACGTAAACCCAGGCGCTGTCTCATCGCTTCGCCGCCTGCTGTTGGGAAAACTACTGTTTTACGAGATTTAGCGCGAATATTTGGCAGCGGGGACGGTGTACCTCCGTTAAATGTGGGTATTGCCGACGAACGGGGAGAAATCGCCGGCAGCTTTTTGGGAGTGCCTCAAATGGATGTTGGAGAACGGACTGATGTTATCAGCGGCTGTTTGAAGGCGGACGGAGTGATGATGTTGATTCGTGCTATGGCGCCGCAATTGGTGTTAACTGATGAAATCGGCAGAAAAAATGATGCGCTGGCTTTAATGGACGCATTGAATTGCGGGGTGACCGTAATTGCTACAGCTCATGGAGCTTCCTACGAAGAATTGCGAAAACGACCGGTGATTCGGGAATTGTTGGAATGGAGTTTTTTTGAGCGGATTATTTTGATTGAAAGAACTCAGTCAGGGATTCGTCCAAAAGCTGTTTATATGGAAAACGGGGAGCGTATATGTTGAAGATTATTGGCATGGTGTTGATTGTCGGGGTCTGTGCCTATGGAGGAAATTTAAAAAAAAGCCGCCTTTCTGAACGAACCAAACAGCTGCGAGCCTTGCTTTTTACACTGGATAATATGGAACAAGAATTAGGTTACGGAAGAGAGCCTATGAACATTATTTTACACCAAGTGGCGGCGTCGTCGGAGGGCATCATCGCCGATTTTTTAGAAACAGTAGCGACAGAACTTTCTAAAAATGACGGCAGTGTTTTGTCTGAAATTTGGCAAAAAGAATTGACACTGTTCCAGAATAAAATGTCTCTGGATACAGAAGATCTTCGATATTTACGAGAATTCGCTTGTGGGTTGGGGGTTTCTCATACGGAAGACCAATTAAAACGGATTCGGCTGGCTTCTGTTCATTTGGAACATCAGTTGGTATTGGCGGAGGAAAACGCACTGCGTCTGGGCAAGGTTTTTCAAGCTTCCGGTTGGTGTTTGGGATTGGTTCTGGCGCTGTTGCTTGTCTGAGTCGAAAGGAGGAAGAGCATTGGTCGATAGCGGAATTTTATTCTTTTTGACAGGACTGGCCATCGCGGTGACGGTGTTGCATACGTTTTTGAAACAAGCCGGGCGTGATGAATATGCTTATTTAACGTTGATTGTAGGACTGACCATTGGCTTGATTAAGGTGTTGCCTATCGTAACGACTCTTTTTACTGAGGTGCAGACGGTATTTCATTTGTATTAGGGAATCGCACAAGTAAAAAAGAAATGAGGAAACGTCATGAGCGCTTTATTTACAGTAATTGGCGTTGCCCTTTTGGCAGCGGTTTTATCGGTGTTTTTGAAATCCGGTCGAATGCCGGTGTTCGCGTTGCTGGTGACCTTGGCGGCAGGGATTTTGATTTTTGTGTTTCTTTTGCCTCAGTTGTTGGATGTGATTACGGTTTTCCAACGGTTAGCATCAGCGGCTGATTTGGATGAAACTTATTTGTCGTTGATTTTAAAAATTGTGGTGGTTTGTTATTTGGCGGAATTTATGGGACAGGTTTGCCGAGACAGCGGTGAAAACGGATTGGCAATGAAAATCGATTTGGGTGCAAAAATCGCGGTCATGATCATGGCGGTTCCGGTTGTGGTTTCCGTATTGGAACAGGTGTTGGCATTGTTGCCTGACTGACAAGGTTTTGAAGAGAAGTGGTGATAAGTTTGCGCAGATTGTTGGTCCTGCTTTTGTGTTTGTTTTTGGTTTGCGGTTGCGGAAAGATGACTTGGGCAGCGGAAACTGACCAAAATTCTGCAATTTCGGATAACGAGGAAATTGCGGAGATGTTAGATTTTACTGATTTGGATGACAGTTTGGCGGAAATAGAGACTTTTTTTTCGGAGCATTACGGAGGATTTGACTTTGACGATTTTTGGAGACAAATTAAATCAGGGACATTTTCCTTTTCCTTTCAGTCTTTTTTTCAGATGTTGCTCGATTTGTTGTTTGGCGATGTGCGTGAATCATTAGGTATGTTTTTACAATTATTGGTACTGGTGCTGCTATCTGCTTTATTGATTAATTTCGATCGCTCTTTTGCCAACAGTACTGCTTCTTTGGGACAGAAGGTGGTTTATCTGGCGTTGATGCTGACAGTGCTGCAGGTATTTTTGATTTGCGGGAAATCAGCTGTACAGGCCATTACATTGATGAGTAATTTTTTGTATGCTGTTTTTCCTCTTTTGCTGACATTGTTTGTTGCTATGGGCGGGGTTACTTCGGTGGGATTGTTTCATCCGTTGCTTATTTTTTCTGTTACTGCCGCTATCAATTTGATTCATTATTGGATTTTGCCGTTGATTTATTGTAATGCGGGGTTAACGGCAGCGGGCAGTTTGAATCCGGAATTTCGTCTGGAAAAGCTGGCCGGATTATTCAAAAGTGTGGTTCTTTGGTCGTTGACATTACTTTTTACGTTGTTTACCGCTGTTGTGGGTATTGTTGGGTTAGGCAGCGCTTCTATGGATGGATTGACCATGAAGACGGCGAAGAGCGCCGTAGGCATGTTTATTCCCATAGTAGGCAGAAACTTGGCTGATTTATTGGGTACTTTGATGGGTACGGCGTTAACGTTGAAAAATTGTTTGGGAAT
>CBCTTQ010000028.1:0-25756 GCA_965149945.1 uncultured Peptococcaceae bacterium
GTCGTCGACAACAGATTTACAGTCTGCCCCCTTTGGCCACTCGGGAACCCCTCCACAAAGATTATTCAAAATAAAAGTTGGAGCCGACTATGGGACTCGAACCCGCAACCTGCTGATTACAAATCAGCTGCTCTACCAATTGAGCTAAATCGGCCCGTCAACCTTGTTAACAAATACTATTATACCAACCATAGCCCCCATTGTCAACAGTTTTTTCTTCTACTTCATAATATTTTTTGTCTTTGGCAAATCTCTTTCCTTCTCTTCCCTATTTTCATATTCACCAATCCCCTGCCGCTCCACATATGATACAGTATGGACAACATGGACAGGAGGCGAAAACTATAATGAATACCATCCGCAGAATCAATTACATTGAGGCCAAAGAAATCCTGCGGCAACAAGGATATCTCATCGATGTCCGCTCGGCGGAAGAATACCGACAGTTTCATCTGCCGGGCAGCATCTCTATTCCTTTAGAAGAAATTTATGATGAATATGAAAAATACCTGCCGGATAAAACCATCCCTGTGATTGTATACTGTGCAACCGGAACCAGAAGCCGCATCGCAACGGTTTTTTTTCATGATTTGGGCTATCAACACATTTTTGATTTAGGCGGTCTCTGCCGACGTTGAAACAGCCGCAATAGCTGACCAAAGAGAACGCGCCGGAGAGAAAACCGCAACCCCGCATGTTATACCGCGCGGTTTTGCTGAGGTATCAGGAAAATACAAGCCGAAAAACAGACCGTTCAATCAAGACCGCGAGGAAAGCAAAAAAACAGTCGCCTTTTCACAAGCATCTTTCCATCGCTAAGGTACTGTCGGCGGTGGTTACAGAAAATTCTCGGTGGCACAGAACCATAAAAAGAAGGGAGCGGAAATGGGCGCTCCCTTCTTTTTATGGTTTTCTTTTTTATGGTTTTCTTTTTTATGCTTTTCTTTTCACTGCTGATTCCGCATTGTCTACTTTAATTTCTACTATTAATATTGCGTCCAATCCGGGTCGTCTCTGAGTTCCGTCCAGTGTTCATGAACATCATCTGCTTTGCGGTCATAATGATGACTGTTAGTAGCCTCCTGCACCGCCAGATAGTACCAGTCGCCCGGCTGATTATCCGGCCATATATTCCTACCGGCAAGCAAATCTTCCGCATTTTCGGGAAGACGCTGGAGTACACGGTTAATCATGGTCATGGCTTCGGCACGGGTAATATAGTTATCCGGGCGGAAAGTATCGTCCTCATAACCGGTAATCCAACCGAGGGTTACAGCCCGTTCAATTTCCGCTTTCGCCCAATGTCCGCTAATATCCGTGAAGTTGCTGGCTCCATTGGTGCGTGCCGTGTCAAAGCGGGCACAGATCGCCGCAAACTCCGCGCGGGTGATGGGCGCGTTCGGTTCGAACGTATCGGCCGCACGCCCCTGCAAAATGCCCAAAGCCGCCATCGTTGAAATTTCGGTGTTAAACCAGTTTTCCGAAAGAACATCGGCAAAGCCGCTTTCTGTACTGAGATTAGAGGAACGCACGTCTTCTTTTAACAGACGGAAGAAGATAGTCGCCACTTCGGCACGGGTAATATTTCCTTTCGGTTCTACGTTGCCATCGGGATAACCGATCACATAGGCGAAATGATCATCACCGTTCAACCATTCCGGTACGCCGGTGATCTTCCAGCCGGCATAAACCGTCTTGTCCGAAGTCATTTGGATTTCATTGATTTTTTCGGTGAGGTCAGCATCCGCGTACCAGCCGGTGAAGGTATATCCTTCCCGAACAGGTGTTTTGTCCAGCGTAACGATGGTGTTGCGGTTATAGCGCTCATCATCGTACACCGTGCCGCCATTGGACTCGTATCGGAGCGTATACTGCGCGGTACCGCCGGGTTTCTTATACGTATTCACAAAGTCAGCAGAAGCGGTTTTATCGGTCTCGATGATACCGGTGGATTCCTGACCTTCTGTACCGTTCACGGTTGTCGTCCATCTCGAGCCAAGATCCTCCTCTGTTACAGTGTATTCCGTTCCGTCGGGGAGAGAGAAAGTTTCGGAAGCGCCGTCAGTCAGCGTAAAGGTCTTTGTTTCTGTGCCGTAAATCAGCGTGAAATCAAATTCCTGACCTTCACTGCCGCCGACAACTTTTTTGGTTACAGTCAGCATGCCGGGAGCGGTATTGGTGAATTGAGCGGTATCAGTCTCACCGGCCGCGATGACACCGATAGATTCCCTGCTGTTCATACCGTTCATCGTCGTGGTCCAACCTTCACCGGGATCCGCTTCCGTCACTTTATATTCTGTTCCCGCGGGGAGAACGAATTCTTTCTTTTCGCCGTTCTTCAAAGTAAAGGATTCCGTTTTATCATCATAGGTTAAAGTGAAATCGAATGACTGATCCGCGGCGCCGCCATTAACGGTCTTTTCTACAGTCAATGTACCGGGAGCGGCGTTGACAAAGTTCGCAGTGGAGACTTTAGCGGATTCGATGATGCCGGAGACTTCCGTTCCTTCCTCACCGTTTACGGTAGTATACCAGCCAACCGAATTCTGTGTGATTTCCTTCACGGAATAGTTCGTGCCTGCCGCAAGATTAAGGTACGTCTTCACTTCCCCATCCTTGAGGCGTATGGTTTCTTTCGTGCCATCGATCGTTACTTCAAACTCATACTCCTTATTTTTATCGGCTTCTCCACCTTCTACAATTTTACTGATGGTCAGAGAACCGGGAGTAGTGTAAGAATTGGTAAAAGCGACAATAGACAACACGTTATTTCCTACCGTAAAAGTAGTGCTGTTGGAAGAAGAGGACTCTTCCGTAGCGCCGATTACTTCGTGCTCCGCCGTCCAGCCCGTCGGGTTCAGGATGCGCTCCGTCAAAGTATAGGTGCCGGGCTGTATTTCCAATGTCCTCATATTTCGATCGGCCAGCGAGAAAGGCTGAATTTCATTGCCGTCCGCGTCTCGGGCAAGATTACCCTCTTCATCTGTCAAAGTAAACTCAAAACTTTCTAACGGAGCGGCTCCATCATTTTCCACAAGTTTATGAATAGCCAACGTAGATCGGGTATCCGCCAAATTGTAGGAATGGGTATAAATTACGGAGGATTGACCTTCCGCCGACATGACACCCATAACATTGTTGTTCGATATCAGCGCGTCCGCCGTTACGTTTATAAACCATATGCCCTTTGGTGACGATGGATCCGGTAATGGCAACTGTGTCACATTGTCAACACTCCACGTCGTCCCGTCAGTCACCTGGAATACTTTGGTTTCACCGGCAGCAAGGGTGAATGAATACATTTCCCCCTCATTGACGGTTTCCGTTTGTCCATTCGCGTCTACCGTGGTGGCGCTGCCGTTTGTGAGTGTCAGCATGAAATTAAAGTCAGGCATTTCGCCTTCCGGCACGTGTTCCGCACCTACCACTTTATTGGTGACGGACAGGGTGCCGGGCGGCAGGGATACGCCCTTCTTACCATTGTTGCCGTGATAAACTTTGAAAGTGGGGTGATTGTCGTTGGCGGCGGTCAAATCCTGGTCAAAGGAAAGGTACAGATAAGCCTGCGCGGTGTCGGTCTGATTGGTGGAGGCGCCGTTCTCCCCGATTTTTTCCCGCATAAAGTCCGCCAAGTTGCCCAGTCTGGGTTCTCCCGCCGGGATGTACCATTGATCGTCTCCGTTCTGCTTAACGCTTTGACCGCCCTCCGCGTTCAGGAAATCCGCGCCTCGGCGAGCCACCACGGACTCTGTCTGAATGGCGGGATAGGTGCTGCCCTCCGGCGTCGCCTGATAATAGGAAATCTTGAAGTAATATGTGGCGTTTTCGTCAAAGTCGCCGGTCGCCGGGGTTTCGCACGCCTGGTCGGTGTAGAGCGGCGTGTCTTCCCCTACATAGTAGAAAGGATTGGTAGGATGCGCCGGGGTATAGGTAACGTAGGCGTCACCCACGGTTTTGTCCTCACCTGTCAGGCTGGGTTGCGTCTGAGCGCTGTACTGCCCTTCATAGAAATACACCTGACCATCGGCGCCCGTATGCTGCTTAATATATTCGGCAGAAACGCCGTCCTCACCAATGTTTAAATAACCATTTTCATCGATGATTCCCTCTTGAAAACCTACCGAGTAAACCAGACGGAAGGGGAACGTATTGTTATGAGCGAAACGGATTACATTGTCATTTTCATCCTTCAGAACCGTTGTCAGCCGCAGAGGAATCTGCGCCGCGGGAATATTAACAAACACCGTCTCAGAACCATCATCAGCGCGCGTCACTTTGATTTCAATGCGACTGATCTGTCCCGCGCCGTAAACAGGATTATTGGCCATACCCGTAAAGGTATAGGTCGTAGTATTTCCCTCTTTGGAAACAGTTGGATTTTCATAAATCACGTCGTCGATGATCATAGCTTTAACAGCTTTTACCGTCATGTAATCCCCAATAGGGTCAGTGTAAGTGATATATCCGCTCTGATAGCCTTCCGGATCATTTTCGTCCACCTGAGTAGAGCCATGACCGACGCTGGAGGTAATATCGGTCAAAATATCACCAAAGATATCGCCAAAATCCAGATCGCCCCCGTCACCGATGACATTGAAAAACAAATCATTATACTTTAATTCGTCAATATCGTTTAATTTGAATTCACTGTCGTCCATATTAAACACCGTTTCATGGTCATCAATCCCGGCATCAGGCATGGAAACAGTACCTTCTTTGATATAATCCTCTATATACCGGATGAAATCATCGCTCAGTTCATTGCTTGTCTCCTCGTTCAGATAGGTGCTGGGATCCAGCATGATTTCCGCCAATTCAGGAGAGTTAGCGCTGGCGGTACGAATACCCACTGTGTACATGAGCGTTTCTTCCTCATCGCCGAATAAACCGCTTCCAAAATAAGCTTCTGTAACCTCCTGTTTCATGTAGGCCGCCGTCAGCAGAGTGGCAAAGGTCTGCGCGTGGCGTTCATCCCACTGACTGGACTGCGGGTTAGCGTTGGAAAGTCCCACATTACGTCGGATTTCAACACCGTTATCCTCGCCGTCCCATATATTATTGGAATCAAAACCGGTAAGACCCGTCACAGGGACGCCGCTCGGGGTCGGATTATTAATATTTGTGCTGGCAATTTTAGGATCGCCTT
Organism: uncultured Peptococcaceae bacterium; assembly: GCA_965149945.1. Classification (GTDB taxonomy): domain Bacteria; phylum Bacillota; class Dehalobacteriia; order UBA4068; family UBA4997; genus JAHZFN01. The sequence goes on from CBCTTQ010000028.1 coordinate 5,147, forward strand.
CGCTGAGCAAAATCATAACCGGCTGACGTGTCACACGGTCATCGCCGATTTCCACTTCTTTATCTTTCGCATTCAGCAGGATATTCATACCGGTATAGATCCCCATCTGGGTGTATTTGTTAATACCGCTGGTGTTGCCGTTGGCGACAGGGAATGTAAGGGTTTCGGATGTACCGCCCTCAGCCGTTCTGTAATTGCAGGTAACCGTAGCGCCGCTCATCGCCTGACCGCTATAGGAAAAAGACACATGGGAATACTTGTCCAAAGGCAACAATACTTCAGCCTGGCTGGAGTAAGCAACCACAGAAACACGGTTTTCCGGATTCATCCCAATCAGAGATTCCACCGCTTCCGCCACAGCGTTCAATAACGCCCGGCATTTGCCTTCGACGTTGTTGCTCATAGGAGAGAGGTCCAGCACCAATACCAAATCCAGAGGGGACTTGGACTGTTCAATGACGCTGGTGGTACTGGCCAACGCGGAATACGAAACCAAAAAATCCTCATCCGTACCCAGTTCGATTGTGGCTTGACCGGTGCCGGCCTGATCGGGATAATGAAGATTACCGGTAAACTTCATATCCTCGCTCATGACCGTCTTATCTGTCCAGATGCGGCCGTCATAGCGAGTATTGTTCAAATTAAAAACACTCTGATACGTATAGCGCGTATCTCCGTCTGCCGTAGACGAAACGCTTGCGGTTGTTTGCTGATCGTTCCCTTCGACGGCAAAAGCTGTAACCGGAAGCAAACCAAACAGCATTACGACAGCGAGTAACACCGTCAGCATTCTTTTTCTCATTCGCGATTCCTCCTAATACAAAAATTCCGATAAACACCAAAAGCATAATTCGCCCTTTATCGAATGATAGAACTACACTTTTCTAAGTAAGATAAACATACGCAACAAGACCCACCAGAAAACACGCGATCAGGCTTTGTTTCTTTCCCCCGAATCGCCGCAACTGCTCAAACTCCCTTACAAAGTATTGTTACGCCTCTTATATAAAAGATTGCAACAACTCTATTATAACATTTTGACCCGTAAAAAATCAATATTCATTCTCGATAAGTCGCCTTTCCAAAAGACCCAAAAAGGGAAACAGACAACACCGATCAAATCGATGTAATTAAAATTTCCCCATCTTCCTAAAAACAAAAAACAACCGACTTCAGAAGGAGTCGGTTGTTTTTTTGAGACTGTAAAAAAGAGGGTCGGGCATCCGCCGTCATGGAAACGGATTTTCCACATTTCCTTCAAAGCGCCGTTTTTCGAAGAAGCTTCGGCAACAGACTCAACGGTCATTTTTTTCGTCCATTTTTTCCAGAGAGTCCTCGTCCAGTTCCTCATCAAAGACACCGCCCAAATTCTGCGCGCGCATCTCCGCCATCACCTGTTTGATTTCATCTTCATGACACGCTTCCGCCCAGACGGTCCCCCAACCTTTCAATTCGTTGAATGTCTCGCCGAAAATCTGATCGTTGTATTCTTCAATGATCACGGGAATGCCCCGCTCCTGTAACACATCCAGCAGCATATCCGCCTCAAATTGATTGTTCAGCTGCATGATTTTCTTCATTTTTCCCTGATAGAGATCATGATTTTCCATTCTCTTCCCTCCAAACCGTCGCGCAAAACTCATAGACTCGTTTCGGATTCTGAATCAGACATTCTTTTTGTTTTCTGGTCAGTTTTTTTACGGCGCATTCCAATCGTCGCGCTTGACGCGTTTCTTCGCAATATTGCCGCCAAACCAACACAACGGGCAGGCGGCTTTTGGTATATTTGGCGCCGCGACCGCTGTTATGAGTGTTTATCCGTCGCTCCAAATCCGTTGTATACCCTGTATATAAAGACCCGTCACGGCACCTGACCATATAGGTATACGGCATTACAGTTTTTCAAACATATCCGCGCCGACACCACAGATGGGACACCGGAAATCAGCGGGCAATTCCCCTTCATGGATATATCCGCAGACTTTGCATTTATATTTAGGTACTGCCGCAGCAGGAGCTTCTTGGATTTCTTCAAACATATCCGCGCCGACACCGCAGATGGGACACCGGAAATCAGCGGGCAATTCCCCTTCATGGATATATCCGCAGACTTTGCATTTATATTTTTTTGCGGTTGCCTGTTGCGCCGCGGCGGGTTTGGCAGCATTTTTCATCTGATGATATTCCGCGTAGGTCATCTGCGTTTGAGGGAAATCCACCGCATCTACCACTTTGCCGATAAAAATGGTATGGGTACCCACTTCCATTTTTTGAATCACCTTGGCTTCCAAATTGGCGGCGATTTCCGGAATATTCAACAAAGGAGCCCCGGTCTGTCCTGTCTGTGCCGGATAAAGAGCAAATTTATCGACATCGCGACCGGACTTGAAGCCGAAATTAGCGACAATATCCATATTAGCATTCTGAGAAAGAACATTCACACTGAATACCCCGGATTTTTCTACCATTTCTTTGGTGTAATTGTTATTGTTCAGACTAACGCCTACCGTAATCGGCTCCGAATTCACCTGAAAAACCGTATTGGCAATCTGGGCGTTCATTTTCCCGTCCAATGCGGAACCAACTACATATAACCCATAACTCAGTTTAAACATTGCTTTGTTATCCATCATAAACCTCCTTTGTTGAAAACCGACCTTATTGAATACTTTCTACACCGCAGATTCTTCGCTTGCCATCGACAAACCTTCGGTAAGATAATCAATCAGCACCTGCAAATAAGTTTCCTCAATTTCTTCTGTTTCATACAAGGAATAGGAGTATTCTCCATCTGTCCAATACGCGATATACGTATCGTTTTCCACCAAGGCATACTGAACGGTCGTGCCGTTAGAATCATATTCCCGCACTTCCAGATTTTGCGTGTCCACCCCGCTGATGTTGCCGTCGGTACCGGCAGCCGTACTTACTACCATCTCCGTACCTTCTTTGACATAGCGCACTTGAGCAACACCCTCTTCCGAAAGAGAGAATTCTTCGGCGGTATAGCCTTCCAGTTCATGGTCGCCGAAATTCGCCACGGGATGACCAAAAGCCGACTCTAAATCCGCCAAAGAAGCAATAGATTCCACCGATGAGGCTTGTTCTTCCTCTTGGGTCGGCTCTCCGTTCGCGGCGGGCTCCTGTCCGCAGGCCGTCAACGCCGCCGCCATCGCAAGAACCAGCAATAATACGATCAAAAGTTTTTTCATCAGAAAATCCTCCTGTTTTTATTCTCCGACGGAGGGATCGTTCGGTCATTTCTGAGGAAAATCCATTGCTGACCATCCCTCTAAACAATATCGGAAACTATTGTTATAATTCGCTGCTTGGGAAAAGATACCTGCCTTTTCCTGAATTTTGACATAAAAAAAAATAACCTGATAACAGGCTATTCTCTTATACAATTTTCAACCGGAGTACAAGCTTTGGTGCCGGAGACCGGACTTGAACCGGTACGATGTTGCCACCGCGGGATTTTAAGTCCCGTGCGTCTGCCTATTCCGCCACTCCGGCAAAAATAAACGAATGGAGGCGCCACCCAGATTTGAACTGGGGATAAAGGCTTTGCAGGCCTCTGCCTTACCACTTGGCTATGGCGCCCTAGCAAAAACTATTCTAGCATAACGGCGAGTAAAAATCAATAGCAAATTGAATTTTTTTTCTTTTCTTTCGAAAAAAAAATAATCTTTTCGAACACACCGCTTCTTTTTATTAAACACGGCAGGTCTACCAAACAACCTCGAACTCGGCTCCCAAACAGCAAACAAAGGCAGGCGATCCGCCTGCCTTTGTTCTTTTCATCTAACTGTAAAAGTACTTGTCCCTCCGAATCAGGAAATTATTCCACATTTTCCGAAAACCGCTGGAAAATGGTGGCGACTTCTGCTCTTGTCGCTTCACCGTCGGGATGAATGGCGGTCGCGGTGCGACCGGTAATCAGCCCCGCAGCGTTGGCCCAACTCATAGCGTCTTTCGCGTAATCGCTGATTTTAGCATAATCGGCATATCCGCTCAAATCAGCACCTGCTACCAGGTCATATTCCTTTTGATCCGCATAACGGTACAACACCGTCGCCAGTTCTTCTCTGCTGATTTCCCGATTAGGCAGGAAGGTATCGGCGCTGTAACCCTTGACGATACCTTGTTCATTGGCCCAGGCAATAGCTGTTTCATAATAACTGCCCGCCGCCACATCACGGAAGGTGGAAGAATTTGTTGCCGCCGGGCAATTTTCCAAACGCCACAGTACAGTCACCAACATACCGCGAGTCATGGCAACTTCCGGCTCGAAGGTTGTTTCGGAAGTACCGTTAAAGAGTCCTTCTTTTACTACAAAATCCACCGCTTCTTTGGCCCAATGGTTCTCCATATCCGTAAAATTCGCTGTCGGCCCCTCCGCTCCGCAAACAATGCAAACATGATCCTGGTAAATATGATTGGTACAAGTCAAATCATAAGTAAGCACCGGATAGCCATTGTTGATCATTTCCGTATCGGCCTTCCAATAATTGCCGCCGTTATTCAGCAATGTCACAAAAGCCGCATCCTTCATTTCCGCTGATGTTTTGGCAGAGGCATTGTCATTGGCGGTGGAATTCAAAATACCGGAAGCCGCGCTGCCTTCCAGCCAATAACAATTTTTAAAAGAGGCTTTTTGGCTTTCGATGCTGCCCAGAGCGCTGCCCTGCGTATCATTGTCGATGGTACCGATATTATAGCAATTTTCTACAAAAACCTCATTGGATCCGGCAATTCCGCCGCAGGGCCAGCCCCCGGTAACACTGCCCGCATTATAACAATTGCGAATCACGGCATTGTTCCAAGCCGCCCCCGCGATGCCGCCGGCGCCTTTATGTTCATGGGCGATGACCGTAGCGTAATTGGCGCAGTTTTGAATCACGGCAGTCCCGTTTACTTTGCCGATTTTTCCGACAATGCCACCGACAGAACGATCCGCTTCAAAATATCCCGTTACAGTCAAATTGCGCACACCGGGATTGGTGGGACGATCGGCGACATCTTCACTGTCATGGCAGCCGATTCGACCGATAAAACCGACACTTTCCGCCCAATCCGTATTAGACAAATTCCCGGTATAGATATTGGAAACAGTATGTCCCTTGCCATCGAAAGTACCGCCCCAAACGGAATGTACCTGAGTGTCAGGATCCTCCGGATCCAAACGGAAGGCGCCGCCGATGGGAACAAAATGAGTACCGCTCCAACTGTCGGTTTTAGCATCGTAAACGCCGCCCATATCCAGAGAGCTTTCCAGATATACTACTTTCCCATCAAAATCATCAATACCGCGATAACCGGATTTCGTACCGGAAGTGGAAGCGTCCGTTGTCACCCAGCTTCCTTTGATATAGGACTCATCACCAATGATGGCGGTCACAGTATCAGGCACAATGCCGTTGACAATAGCAGCCAGCCCCATCAACTGCTGAGCGTTGCAAATGTGAAATTCTCGATCCGTTGGATTGTACCAGCTGACATCGATGGTCTTGCCGTCCCAAACATTGCCGGAAGTTCCCGGTTCCGTCGCTCCGCAGACAGTACATACGCCATCCGCGTAAGAATGCTCCGCGATTACTTCCACGCTGCTGACGCCTTTGACCCAATATTTCCCGCTGTTATAAGGAGCCTCTCCGGCAGAACGCAAATCATTGCCGTCAAACCAGAGATAAGCGGCAGCCGCGGGAATTTTCACCGCGAAATCTCCCGCGCCGGTTACCTGAAAAGCACAGGCATCTCCCAGCAAATCACTGATTTTCGCGAAATCCGCCGTCACTTCTTCCGCCGGCGCCGGGGCGGTTTTTGCCATGACCAAGGTCTTGTTTTCCGCTACGGCTTCAATTTGTTCGCGCTTCAATTCCTGAATCGTATCATGTCCGATCACTTCGCAGGAAGATTCCGTCGCTCCGCAGACAGTACATACGCCATTTTCATAGGCATGTTCCGCGATTACTTTCACACTGCTGATGCCTTTGGTCCAGTAATTGCCGCCGTCATAAGCTCCTGTCCCTGCCGAACGTAAATCATCTCCGTTAAACCAGAAATAAGCGGCAGCCGCGGGAATTGTCACTTGATAATCCCCTTCTCCGGTAATCTGAAAAGCGCAGGCATCCCCCAGCAAATCACTGATTTTCGCGAAATCCGCCGTTACATCTTCCCCTTCCGGTGGATAAATTTTGCTCATATGCAAGGTTTGGTTTTCCGCTGCAGCTTCAATTTGTTCCCTGGTTAAACCGGTAAGCGTACTATGACCATTTACCGTACAAACAATCTCCTCCGCCCCAAACGCTTTGAGCGGCATGCTGAGCAAATAAGTCATCACCAGCGCCAAAATCAAAAAAAGCGAAAGCGCTTTTCCTCCCCTTTTGCAAATCCATCCATTCATTCTGAACCCCCCTGTAAAAAATAATTTTCGACGAAAAATAATAGTCTCTGAAAGTAATAAAACCGATTTCATTTGTCTAAAAAATCGAATCAATCCAAACATCTAATTATCCTTCGCAAAGATATTGTATCATACCCTTAGATGATTCGCAATATGATTCGCAATATATTTGTTTTTTTGAAATGATTTTCCAAAAATGCATGTCGGTCTGAGTACCGGATTTCAAACACTTTTCCCGACCTTCGTTTTTCATACCGCACATCCATACTGGATATGCCAACCATCTTTCTTTCTCAAACTTTCTGCGCGGTGTTCGAGCTTCAAAATGACTTTTTCTCATCTCCGCTAAAACAAAAACGGATAGGAAAAATCCTGTCCGTTTATCTCTTTTAACAATTAAAATTTAGCTTTGGCTAACCTGCCCCTTTATCAAAACTTTCTCAGATTTTTGATCACTGTTTTTTTCTTCGGCAACATCTGCCGCCGCGCTTTTCTGTTCTGTTTCGCCATTTTCCTGAAAGAATCGCAATATTTGCTCATTGACCACCCGGGGTTGCCGATAAAAAATAAAATGATCGGCGTTTTTAATGATGGCAATTCGCGCGTTTGGGAAACTGGACTTAATGAGTAGGGTGTGATGCGTCTTAATCATATCATGATCTCCCGCCATAACCAAAACGGGAATTCGAATATCCCGAAAAGCGGAAGGTTTCATCCTGGGCTGTCGCACCATCAAACTCATGATTTGACTTTCCTTGCGGCGCCCCGCCACAAAAAACCCCCTGAACCACATCAACAACCAGCCCATCACTGTCAAAACATAATAAGAAAACTTCATCCCTTTAGGATATAAATTTGCCCCCGCCACCACTAACTTTTTCAAACACTCAGGATGGCTCTGTACCAAAGACAGGGCAATGTTGCCCCCGTCGCTGAACCCCACCAAATAAACCTGTTTCAAATTCAGCGCTTTCAGCACTTCATATACATCATTTGCCATTAAATCCAATGTCAAACGCACACGGTAATTATATCCGGAATGACCATGTCCGCGACTGTCAATCACCAATACCTGATAACCAGCCGCAACAAAAGAACCGATCTGCCGTCGAAAACTTTGCCAGTTTTCTCCGTTGCCGTGCAAAAACACAACGGTTTCTTCTCCACTGCCATATAATCGATAATAAATTGCCACATCCAGTTCTACAAATCCAACTTTAGACGGTCTCATTCTTATCCCTCAAAATTCCAATCTCTCAGTCATAATCTGCTCAACGCCAATCAGGGTCGAAGCGATTTCAACAAATCCCTTTCAACATCCGGTCCAAAATCGTGATAAAAGACGGCGGACTGTCCCAGTCCACCGTCCCGCCAACCAAACGCCGTTATTCATAAGATAAAAAACTCCTATAAGAGCTTTTTCCCTTTGATATCTTCTTCCGATTTCGCCTCGTTACGTTTTTTCACCGTAACACAAGAGCCAACCACAGCTCCCAATACCATTCCCGTCAAAGAAAAGGTAGGCATCGTGTCCATCAGCAAATCCAATAGCCAACCGACTACCATAAAAACTAAAAATACGGAAATCGTATAACTGCGGCGAAAAGAAGCGATAAACCGCTCCTTAAAAGTTCCCTGTTCTTTTTTCTTATTAAATCCCGCAAATTTAACCATTGCACTCATCCTAACATGATAAAGTCAAAATACTACCAGTGTTAAGAAAATTATAACACAAGTCAATAAAAAAAAGAATAGGTTCCCGTCATTTTTCCTATTTTTTTCCTGAAAGGCCAGCTTCCGTCTTGTTCGCTTCATCCGTATCCGCTTTATTGTCTTTCGTTTCCCTACTTGTTCACGCTCACAATAGGAATCCCGTCGTAGTCGATGTTGATTTTATCGTCCCACAAATCCTGAAACTCGACATAAAAAAAGAAGGCGGCTGTTTAGCCGCCTTTTTTCGTTTATTCGCTTATTTCTCTTTTTTCAAAATTGTCGCTAAGCGTTGCAGGAATACCACCATCTGCTCCCGCGTTACCCATGATTCATAAGCCATGCCGTCCGCTTTCCCTTCTATCAGTCCGTTTTTTTCCGCCCAAGTCCGAGCATCCTTGCTCCAATCTCGCGGCTTTCCTTTATCCAAAGAGTCCAGATAGTTTTTCATCATTTTGTTAAACTCTTCCTGTGTCACTTCTTCTTCCTCCAATCTATCCCGAATGAACGTCAGCGGGTCGATACTCGCGGGGTAATGGTAACTTCCCTTATGTACCTCCACATGGCAATGCACCCCCGTACTGTTACCCGTCGTTCCCTCAATGCCCAGCACGCTTGATTCATTGACCGATTCTCCCGCTTGCACGGATACTTTTTTCATGTGAGCGTACAGGGTGATGTAGCCGTCCGAATGCTTAACATAGACACAATTTCCATAACTGCCCGTAGTCGTTACTTTTTGCACAACGCCTTTGTAAAGGGGATGAATTTTCCCGTCCCCGCCGTAGTTGGCGCTTTTGAAATCCTGTCCCGAATGATAGCCGCACGCCCAATACTTCCCCGTTACCCCGTAGCGGGTTCCGAGGGCAAATTTGTCAAAAGGATATCGCAAAAGTTGTTCACTCCTTTTTTTCGGCGGGATTGCTTTCACCGTCCGTAATGCCGCTTGTGGTGGGGTCAACTAAAATTCCCAAACCAACCAGCAGATTCATCAGAATCAACACTACTTGCATGACCTCGTCCTGCGTAATCGGGGCGGTTACGCCCAAAATCCCCAAAATCTGATAAATAAACGCCACAATCGCCGCCAGCATACTCACCACAAAAGTTTTGTTTTTCAGTCTCGCTTTCCAATCCATATTTTTCAACTCCTTTTTTAATCTTCCAGTACTTTTCGCGCTACCAGTTTCCGCTCAAACTGCTTGAATTGCGTAATCGCTTCCTGATACTGCTTGATGCCGTCCTCCACTTCCCCGTTGGCGTGTCCCCGCTTCATGGCTACCGCCGTGGCGTAAGACAGTTTCGCGCTTGCCATTAAAAGGGAAATTCTTACCTGCTCCGCCTGCAAGCGTTCCGCTTCTCGTTCCGCCGCCGCCTTTTCTCTTTTCTTTTGCGCCCGTCCCCATACCGCCAGCACAATCCCCACAATGAGGGATGGGGCGACCGCCCAAACGAATTGACCTAAACTCATAAAAACTCTCCGTTCTTCTTTACTCTTTTTTACTTAATAATTTCAATTTTTCGCGAATCGGCGTAATAATTGACCGTGCATCCCAGATGTTCGGCGATAAACCGAACGGGCACCAGCGTGGTTCCGTTCACGATATCGGGAGCGCGTAACAGCGTTTCTTTCTTCCCGTCTACATAGGCGGTCTTACTGCCGATGGTCATTTCTATCTTCATTTTTTCACCGCCTTTTTCTTCTTCTTTCAAATCGGGCAACCGCAAAAGCCCGAACCCGCTCTTGTAGTCGAATCCTTTTTCAAAAACATCCACGCTGTTCTGTTTGATAAACTCCATGGTTTCTTCCCTTGATTTAGGACCTTCTTTGCTCATCCAAAGGGCAAGCAATCCCGTCACAAAAGGAGTGGCGGCGGAGGTTCCTCGGAACATCGTCAGACCGCCTTTATTGTTCGGGACGTAAATATTGGTGAAGCCCAGACAATCCAACTCTTTGCCGCCGTTGGAATAAACGGCGATATCGTCCTTTTCTTCTTCATACGCCCCGACGGCGATAAAAAACTCCCGACGGGCGGGATAGCGAACCCCGTCCTCGTCTTTATCCCCGTTGTTGCCGGAACCCCCGACGAATACGGCGGGGACGCCTTTGGGGTCGGTCAGGGTTCCGCCTGTAAAACTGCAATTGATAATTTGAATTTTGTTCGGATTTTCTTTGCAAAAATCTAAAATACCGCCGTTGGTGGAAGCCGTGGAAAGATAAATCTCCGCCAGCGGCGCCACCTCGTGAATCACATTCGCCACGCTGAGACCGTGTCCGTCACTTTTTTTAAGCGGTTCGTAGAGGAAATGAATCTGCTCGATGGATTCTATCTGTTCATCCGTATGGGTTTTGCTTTCCACTACCGCCACACTGACGCCTTGTCCGAGATAACCCGCCTCATGCCACTGGATGATGTTCGCCTTTTCAAATTCCGCTCTGTTTTGTTCAATCATGAAGAACACCTCCCTATCCGAATGAGTTGCGTCCAGCCCATCATTTCACCTCTTCCCAGGCGGCGGCGTAGTCCGTGGGGCTGTATGCCGTGTCCGAAAGGCATTTGTATGTTTTGCCGTCTGTGAAAATCATATATTCCCCCGCCTTATACCTATCATGAGAACCCTGCACAGGCACAAGAGGTCTCGCCGTTTCCGCGCTTTTCCCATGCAGCGGCCGCCAGAAAGTATACCAGGCGGGATTATTCGGATTGATATCGGGATAGACAGCATTATCATGCGCCTGAAAACATTCCCAGGTTTGCCCGTTCGCGTTACGGATATTTCCCACAGCATAACTCCCTGCCGTCCATTCTTCATAGAGGCCGCTTGCTCTGATTCGCTGATCATCGGTGGTGATTTTTACCCCGTTTAATGTTTGACGGCTCAAATAAATCGCACTTGTTAAAGCGTCCAGCAATTTCTGTTCCATCACAGAGACAGCCCCCTTTCGATGGCGGAGGAAAGAGCGTCCAGATCACACTGCTCCGCCTTGTTTTTTTCCAACATTTCCAGCCGTTCTTCCAAAGTCGGTTCCGGTTCCGCTATTTCGGGGTGGCTCCATTGTCCCTCCTGATACAAGTCCCCGATGCCATAACCTTCCGCTAATTCCACAGCCCCCAATTCCGCCGCGAATTCCGCCTCCGAGACGATGGCGTTCACACAAACACCGCCTCTGATAATTCCGTATCTTGTCATATTGTAATCCCTCCTAATACGCGATGATGACAGCGCCGGGGGCGCCGCTTCCGCCCAAACCGGCTGTTCCGTTCTGGTTAGCTCCTCCGCCGCCGCCTCCGCCGCAACCGTAGGTAGTAGCGTTTCCGCCGTCTCCCCCGATATCTCGACTCGGATTGCCTTCCCCGTCCTCATCATAACTGGCTCCGCCTCCGCCGCAATAATTTCTGGAGACCATACCGGTCTTATAAAACTCCCCGCCGCCGGGACGATGATCCGCGTTGTCTTTTCCGGCGTTACCGCCCGCCGAAAACATCTCGCTTTCAATCTTCCCGTAACAACACGGAGACCCCGCTCCGCCGGAAATCCCGTAATATCCTCCGTCCAACGGACAGCGACTGTTATACAAATTGTTAATCTTAGGCAACTTGCCCTTTCTGTCTTCATCTGTTTTACCGGTGTTTCCCGCTCCGTCTCCGCCGCTCATCCCGTTCACCGAATCGCCGCTCAGCAAACCAAAAGAAGAAATCCCCCCGTTAGACGCCCCGACAACAATGACGAAGGTTTCTTCCGGAGTTACTTTTAATCCGGAATAATACAAACACCCTCCTCCTTTGCCTCCGTTTCCCCCATGGGCGTAGGCAAGGCCGGTATTGGTGTTCTCTTCCGCCACCACTCCGTCCTCTCCGTCGTATCCTCCGTTGATTAAAAAAACATCGATCTCACTCACTCCTTCCGGCACTGTCCAGTTTTGACTGCTTTCGATATAAGTCACCCGTTTGCGCGACCGTCCGTTGATTTCACTAAATTCTTCATCTATTAAATCAAAGTTCGTGTTTAATACTGCAATATCTGCCGCCTCTGTCAAAAGAGGCTTACTCAATTGTAAATAATCGGTTTTATTCGGCATCTGTATCCTCCTTTACGCTTCTTCCGCCGCGCCTTCTTTCATCAAATTTTGCCAAGTCCCGCCGCCAACCATCTCCCAAGAGATAAGCTTCACTTCCTGCCATTCCACATAGGCATAGAGCACCTGTAACACCATATTGGCAGGTACCAATCTACGCAACAAATCTTTCCCGGCATCCTCATTTTCATAACCGGTTTGTTCTTTATATTTGATAATTAGGGAATACGCGTCCCCACCTTTTTCCACTTTGACGATTTCACCTAAAATCCCATACATCATTCCCTTCAGTCTGGCAAAATGGATCGGCGGCCGCTGACGAAACTGACTGGCAATGCGATTGCGACGATAATCTAAAGACATTCCTGTTGACACCAAACCAAACATCGCTTCATAACGAGCAAGCGCTTGTTCATCAGCGGTCATCAAATATCCGTTTTTCAAAATTTCCCGCGCGTACTCTTTTAAATCATCAATTCCCCGATCCGCGCCTTTGCACAATTCTCGAAAAAGCAGTTCTCGATTCAAACACACCGGCAGATAATCCGCCATCCCCAGACCATTCTCATACCAAAGATCCATCACGATACCTCCAATGTCAAAGTTCCCAAAACAGGAACTTGGTAACTGCTGAAGGTTTTGCTCAAATGCAAAGTTCCCTTCGTCTCATTCAATGTTATGCTGAGAATATCAGCAACACCGCCCACAGAGAGCATCGCGACCTCCACCGGCGCGGAATGAATCATACTCTGAGTAAAGGAAATTTCAGCAAGATAGCGCGCCACTGCTTCTTCCAAATCTTCCTGTATGTCCGTTGTAGAGATTCCCTCCTCCAGCACAATCTCTGCTGTTATATCTATTTCTAAATTGTCGGCTGACTCAACGGTAACGGTATGCCCGATAGGAGCCAATCCGCAGGAAAATCCTTCCTCATCGACCTGATTGAAAGCATTCGTAATAGCCGTAACTAAAGAACTATCCACAGCCCGCTCCATTTCAGATCCGATCACCAAGCCAACCGTACCGCCGCCTTTTACCGCGGGGAAAACCTTGACCGCGCCAACCCCGTCAAAAGACAATGCCTTTTGCTCATAATCAGACACATTTCCGCCAAAAGCAGGAACCGTCAAATTTTCAATATAACGCGCTCGTAAATGTTCATCACTTTCCGCTTCTTCCGCGTATTGACTGATGCCCACAATTTCCGCGCTGAAAAGTCCTTCCACATAGGTCAGCGGCAGCAGTATTCCTTCAGATAAATTTCCCGCGATTCCGCTGCTTTTCGCTGTTAAAAAAGCTTTCCCGATGCTGATAGTTTCCGTCACTGTATAAACCACCGTTCCGCAGCCGAACTCCGTTCCGATAGGAACATTCATCAAAGCTTGATTTCCGTCACGAAATTCCCCAATCACAACAGCCCGCGTAGCAGCATTACGAGTTAATCCCACCAGCCCGCACAGCCGTTCCAAATATTCCCCAACCGCCGTATCAGCCATCAACAAATCTAAGTAACTGTCCAAAAAAGCATAACCCTCCGCCAATTGTGCCGCTGTCGGCGCTAATGCGGACCAAATCAGGCTGCCTTCCCTTTTGTCGATGGAATCATCCACTTCCGCCAGCATTTCCGTTAAAATTTCATCCATTGTTTTTCCCATTTTTTCTCCTTTTCCGCCCCGTCACAGAGAGATTTCCTCTGTGAAATTTCCCAATCTGCTTTTTACTACAAAATGCACTTCCACGGCATCACGATGGAAGAAAAATTGAAATTGTTCCACAGATTGAATTCGATCATCCACCAATAAAGCTTCCTGAATCATCCGCGCCCATTCTGCCTGAACCAATTCATTGCTCTGCCCGAAATGGCGCATCAATTCGCTGCCGTAATCAAAACTGTAAATCAAATGCGCATACCGCGGCGTTTCCAAAGCCAGACGCACACTCTGACGTAAAGCGTCAATCCCGTCCACATACCGTTCCGCCCCATCAGTTTCTCGCAAATTCCAAGTTTTGTTTGGCCATGTACTAGAAACAGCATTCGTCAACTCTCTTTCCGTCGCCAAATCTTCCGGTAACATTCTGGTCATGCTTTTTCCTCCCTTTGTTCCTTACACTACTTTCTGATCAAAAAGCGAACCCATTCGACCCAACACGCAGTACGTATTGCCGATATTCAGCAATAATAATTGATCTCCCACTTCCACAGGACGCCTTAATTCTACGATGCCTTCATCCGTGATCATTTTCAATCCGACCACACTTTCCAATACCAAACAGGGCTCCACTGGCAACACTAATCCTTGATCCAACACCAATTCGGTAGTGCTTTTTACTGTCGCGACAGAAAACTGAAACATCAGATTGGACTGCACACAACGCTCAGCAATTTCTTTTATGGCTTGATACATCGTTCCTCCTTTTAACCTGTTACCGAACCACTGCCGGACAATTCCGCCCGCAGCCTCCGTAACACCCGATCATACACCAATTCTGTCAAATGTTCATAATCAATATCCCGCTCACCACCGATAAACAGTGACTCATCGGCGGATGATACCGCGGCAGACGCCGTTTCCGCGCGTTCTTTTCCCATTGATGCCTTAATAGGAATCTCCATTGCCAAAAAATTCTTCTCAAACGGAGCCTCTTCCAAGATGTTCTCCCCTTCAGGGAACATCATGCCACCCTGTTCCGTCGTTCCGCTTTCCTTCTCAAAAACAGACTTTTCCGTCAGTATGGCCGATATCGGAGAAGGATTTTCTCCTTCTGGCTCCAAATTTGCAGCCGGCTCTTCGGGAAATTCTTCAAAAGAACTTTCAATGAAATCCACCATACCCGTCTCAAAAAGTTCCGTTTCTCCGACAAACGCCGTCTCCGTCAACGATTCCCACAATTTGAAAAAGATTTCCGCGGCATTAAACACCGTTTCTTCCGCAACCGCTTCCTCAAAAAAATCTCTAAACCGCGTATCATCCTCTTCGGGAATCCACCATTCTTTTTTTTCCATACGCTCCCTCACCTATTTCACACAGTCCAATTTCATGATATATCCCGACGCGCCGCTGATGACATGCTCCGCGCTGCGGATTAAATAACTGCCTTCTATATCCAGCTGCGGTAAAGAAAAATACGGCCGAAACCCTGCTCGACAGCGCGTATCTCCCAAAGCTTTTATCCAGATAGCCTCCTTTGGAGTTGAGTTTTGTTTCAAAATTGACTTGGCTAAATTTTGCACCTGGGCACGATTATAATCTTTATCCACCTGTTGATAATACCGCAGCCGACCGTATTGCTCCATGTTTTGACTGTTTTGAGTAGCATAACTTTTGTAGTTGGGATTATCCACTGAATACTGCGTCAATTTTACTTCCGTAAAAAACTCTTCATCAATGGTCACCCTGCGTTCTCCTTCAATGACAGCATTTTCTCCGGTAAATTTCAAATTCAATCCCGTCTGTTGTAACGGTGTCAGATACAGAAACCCCGATTGATCATAAAGCACATATCGCAAATTCAACTGTTTTTCCGCTTCATTAAGCACCGTGCCGATCATGTCTAAATAGGTTTCCCCGCGAAAAGTCAGAAGCGGCACCGTATAGGGAATTTCTGCGATATCTCCTTTCGGCAGCCCGCAGCAGCTTAAAATATTTTTCACAATATCCGATGCTCGCTGGTGATAAAAGATTCTGCTGTCCCGATTTAAAAGATAACGCGTCCGATCATAACAAATAACCTGATATCTCCCCTGATAAAATCGAACATCAAAAATATATCCGCGAAATACCGGCAATCCGTCACAATAAAAAACCACTTTCTGTCCGGGCCGAAAATCAGGATGTACACTAAAAGCGTCACCCCACAGACAAGTGAATTCCAGACGTCCCGCCTGTCCCCGATAATACGTATACCACCGCAATTCTGTATAATTTAACTCATAAACATCATTGGGATACCATGTCCAAAACAAACGATATCGACTCATGATAGACGAATCACCTGCCCCACATAAATCAAATTCGGGTTGCTGATATTGTTTAGACGAGCAATTTCCTTGTAGCGACTCCCATCTCCCAAATATCGTTGACAAATCCGCCAGAGACTGTCGCCCTTCTGCACCGTATAAGTTTGAGGGGTTTGTGATTCCGTCGGCCGACCGCTGTTGCCGCCGTCTATCGTACCACTGCCGTTATTGCTGTAAACAGGCGTCAGCTTGTACCATTTGTATTCCTTTAATAACAGCCGAAAATAAATATCTCCTTCTTCTCCCCAGTTTTCCCAATAATCAAATTGCTCAATGGAACAAGGCAGACTCAAATCCCGCGCGCCGCCGCTCACTGTTAGACGCATCGGGCGCAAACTGTCCCGCCAGGAGATGATTTTGCGTACGCATTCCGACGGAGCATAGGTAATAACCACCCCTTCACAAAAATAACTGCTTTGCTTTGGGAAAAAACTCTCCACTAAAATTCTGGATCCCATAGGATAATCCAACACGCTGACCTCGCCCACATTCATCAGGGCATACGATTTATGGTTGCTTTTGGTTTCAACGGAAAGACGCTCCGGATTCACCGGCAGTTCTATCCATTCCGCCATATTGTTAAAACTCAAATAAATTTTTGTCACTTTTTCACCTCCGCCGTATTTCGAATCATCAGTTTGCCGCGGTTCATTCAGCATTTCCTTTTTGCCTGAGCCAAATCCAATTCGATACAAGCCAAAACAAAGGCCCTTTCACCGCGGCTCATTTCCGCAAATTTCTTGGGGAGGATACCATACTCTTTCAGGGCATAATAGCCATAGAAAAAATCTCCACGACCTGCCCGAATCACTTTTTTATAGTATCTTTCAAACTGCCGATTGTTTCGTCGAAACCACTGAGGTGTTTCACAGCTGCCAGCAGCTTGGCGTATTCTCCGGCCAACAGCATCTTGCCAAGCAACTCTTCGGCATTCAATGCTCCCCAACTGCGTTGTAACTCCAAATTTTTAAAATTGGGGTAAACCGTCGCCGCGATAATCAAACGGTCGCAATAGGCTTTTTGATCAAAGTGAATAACTCCGTTGGCGCCGGGACGACGAGAGGCTTCTTTCAATTCTGCATTTTCCGCCTCACTGATCCCCCGAATCACAAATTCCAACGGTTCCTTTTCATCCTCCTTACAAAAACGATTGGAAATCAAAACCGATTCCTGTAGATGGTCCCGAACTCGACTGCGAAAAAAATGGCACAAATCCGTATAATCTGTCAATTCACTCATCGTATTCCTCCTTTTTTCGGTGCCGCCGCCTTGCCGGCGACGGCACCGTTTTCTTTACCCTAAAACAGGCTCTTCAAAAGCATCCATCAACTCAATCCCATCAAAAGTAAATTCCATATCCTCGCTGAGAGCTTCCGAATCCACATCAAAAGCGGCCGCTGTCATTTTATTGAGGTTCACATTTTTCAGGACCACCGTCTGATAGCCAATACCGGCGCCGGGATCATCATTAATGACTTGAATATCAAAATAGAGATCCTCTCCCCGTTCCACATAATCCACGATCATCTGACGAAAACGACTGGTCGCATAATAGATATTCATCTGCCCGGTACCTTTCCAGCCTTTGACCTTATACTGAACCCCTCGTTTTCCCAGCGTACGAATTTCACTTTTTTCTTTGGTGATGTATGCCGTAAGCCGCTTGGCAAAGAACATTTCTTCCGCATTTCCGTCAATCACCATGTAAGCCCTGGCTTCCTGACCGGAAATAGTATCTTTCGCCTTTAGATAAGCCATTGTCTCCCTCCTAACTTACTACGACCGTCATATAAAGTTTTTCGATGCTGTCTACCGGCATGACGGCCAACTCCACAACCACACTGTCCGTCTCCTTGCCGCCGGTAATGACTACATCCTGTTTTTTATCCAGATTGGTAATCGCAGACATTGCTTGTAATTCTTCCAAATACGCCAAAATCTGCGCTTTAAAGAGATTTCTGCCGTCAGTGTCATTGTTCACCTTGCCCAGAAAATAAGTACGAAACATTTGCTGAACATCCGTAACCAATGTATCCAATACCCGCAACACGCGGTTCTTTCGTATGACGCTGCTTTTCTCAGCGGAAAAATCCGTAAAAGTGTTGATATCCTGCTCCACCACAGCTCCATCGGCAGTTTTCGTAAAGAGGAAACTTCCCTCCCGCAAAGCGGCATTTACCTCACTGTTTAAATATCGTTCATCCACATCCACGCTGCCTTCATAGAGAGCATAGGTATTGGACTCATTAGCAGCCGCGCCGGCAGTAGCTCCGGCAACCCAATACACCGTCTGGTAGTTATTTAAAATCGTACCGTCTGCCAGTACCACCCCGTTTTTAACAGAAATAATCCCTTCATGATTAGCTTCGGCATAATCTCCCAACACCGCCTGGACACAACGCCCTTCTTCCTCACGCAGATTTTTGATAAAGGTGACTACGGCAGCTTTCACCGTTGTCAAAGCAGAATCCACTGCCATTACATCAAAATCTTCTGTTTCGGCAGCAGTCAAAAAATCCAGATAATCCGATAATTCCACTGTACCGTCAGTTCCTCCGCTCAATTGTACTTGAACACTGTTCTGCAAATTGCCGCCGGAGCCAAACGCCACCCAACGATTTTTTTGCAGATCCGCCGCCGCGGTCACCCGCTGGCTGTCCATCACCTTGCCGTCTAACAAGGTACTCACCGTATATTCAGTCGTCGCGGCTTCCTGCTCCGTTGTTTCGGCGACTACCCGTACAGCCAAATCATTGCCGCGGCTGCCGCCGCAGACCGCCTTGACCGTCATACCGCCCACGGTTGCCTGAGCCTGGGTGCCGTTATTCAAACTCCATACTTTCACGGTTTGGGCATGCTTCAAACATTCTCGTACCGGCATCAATTCCGCCGCGTCTGCCTCATAACCCAGCAACTCCAAAAAATCACTATCCCCGCTGACACTGACAAAAGAAGCTTCACCCCAATTTCGTACCAACGGCAGCGCTACAGTTCCCCGATCCGAAACTCGACTTTCTACCATGTTGGTTTTCACATTGATATACGCGCCGGGGCGAATTTTGTTTTCCGAAACCCATGTTCCACCTACCATCAACATTCCATCCTTTCTATTTGTTTTTTCACCAATCGCTTCACTTCATCGATGGTATAATCGTCTTCTACCAAAAGCCAGTCCAAAAAATCTTGTTCTTCCCGGGAAAAACACCGCGCGCGGATAATGGTATCTCTGCTGTATACTTTCTCCTGAGGCCCCCTTTTGGAGGAAACAGATGCCGATTGCTGTTTTTTCCCCCGTTCTTTTTGATAACATTGATAAATCGCCCTGAAATCAGCCATCTAATCCCATCTCCATTCCTATTGTCATTTCTTTCATTTTTTCCGTTCCGGTCGACTCTGTAAGACGAACTCGATAGGAATAACGATATTCCACCTGCAAAACACCGTCTTTGATGAGAAAGCTCGTCTCTTTTCCCCAACTGCCGTTTACATTTTTCAAACATAAAGCCAACTGTTCGTTTACCTTGAAACATTCCTTCGCGCTTCGTTTCGCGTTATAATAAGAAATTCGAAAAACCTCTGTCAACCGATATATCTGATTCAATTCCTTTTGTAAGGTGTACGCCGATGCCTCTACCAAAAAGCAAGGTTCTTTTCCCGTTGCCCGAATTTTTTCTGTATATACTTCCGCCTGCGGAAATGCTTGTTCAATTTGTTTCGTCACAGCGGTTAATTGTTCCATTTCATCACCTCATTTTCCGCGGATCGCCCTTCCCGACAATTCCTCAAAGGCGTCTGCCTTCTGATCTTTCTGCCCACCCGCCGCGGAATTTCTTTACAGTTTTTGCTCCACTGCGATTAATTCTTGATGCGTACCATAATGTCTGGCAATACCGGTTCGAATCGCCTCGATGGTTTTGCCGTCTCGTTGAATATGAAGAATTGCCCCCGCGGGAACAGTAATTTCTTCCGTACAAAAAATCTTTAATGTTCCTTCGGCAGTAGCGGCAGAACCGTCCTTGGCGGCGCCGCCGCTAAGGTACGACACTCCGCAAGGCACCTTCACCGCGATTTCGACTCGCGTCTCTTCCGTAAATCCGTCCTCCGTTTTCGGTTGCAATTCATACACCGTCATCACCGCATCATAAGTTGATTCCAATAAACGCCGGTCAGTTTCTCTACAAGACGCATCCTGCCAAAACTTCATTTACCAGGCCACCTTTCGAAAAGCATTGAGCTGCTTGTAATAATCCTTCATAAATGCCATATTTGCCATAATGTAAGCGGCATTTCGTTGAGTGTTGTTGAAGAGCTCCGTCCCCAACTTATAACTGATGGAGACATCGCCCCTGGTGATACTGGTAGGCTCTTTGGTCAATACTTCATTCCCGAAATCTCCCA
>CBCTTQ010000029.1:0-24408 GCA_965149945.1 uncultured Peptococcaceae bacterium
AATATCCAGACAATCCAGCAGACGATCGACTTTAATACAGTCGATTGTTTCCTGTGCGGGAAGGTCATCATCCCAAGTTTCCTGGGCAATGGTAACCAAAATACTGTTGGCTCCTAGTTCTTGCGCCGGTAGAATTTCAGCACGCAAACTGTTGCCAATGATCCAGGTATCTTTCGTTCGAAACCCGTATCGTTTGATCAACTCTCCGAAAACAGCGGCGTTTTTCTGAGGCACTACCACAACCTCCTGAAAAAACTCTCGTAAATGATTATCTTGCAACTTTTTTATTTGAAAGTCCGGGTCGCCTCTTGTTACCAAAACCATGGTATAATCAGGATTTTTTCGCAAAGTACGCAACAGTGTTTCCGATCCTTCAATCGGTCGGTAAATCTCAGAAGTAATTTGAGAAGCGATGACCGCTAAATCATCAGCATCAGCCTGTTTATAGTGTAATCTCAATTTTTTGCAATAAAAAGCATAGGTTTGGACAACTGCTTCAGCAAACAGGCTCGGATGAAAATGACCGGCGTCAGCGACCATCTTTCGGTCAAAAGTATCTAAAGTTTGAAACAATTGCTCGTCATGGATACCTAACGCTTGAAAGTGTTTTATAACCCGTTCGGTGACCTGTACAAAAACCTTATTCGTATAGATCAGTGTATCATCTAAGTCAAAAATCAATAATTTTTTCATGATTCCCCATTTCTGTGTTCGGTCAGCGTTTTAAACGGCTTAAACGGATATCTTGTTTGACCGGGAGCAAACAAGGTTTGCAACCGGCGATAATTCTGGAAATAATACGCTCTCCTAAAATATCGCAAAGATTATCCAATTGTAAATTAGTAGTGATAATCATAGGCAAACATTGATTGATACGGTAATTAATCAATGTGAAAAGCTTATTTTTTGTCCAATCAGAAAAATTATGAGCGCCTAAATCATCTAAAATCAGCACTGCCGCGTTTTGCGCACGACTCATTGACTGTGATTCATTGAATTCGCCGTTATTGCCATAGCTCATCCTCATTTCATCGAGAAAATTGGGAACTATCAGAAACAGAACATCCTGTTGGTACTGAATCAATACATTGGCAATAGCAGCTGCTAAATGCGTCTTACCGCTGCCCACCTGTCCTTGTAACAAAAGTCCTTCCTGCTCGGTAGGAGGTATTCCCGTAATGATATTTCGCACAAAAGTTTCTGCTGCTTTTTTGGTTTTTTTTGCGAGATCCAAATAAGACAACTGCTGATTTACGCCTAAATCCGGTATTTCATTAGCCGGGTAATAGGATAAATCAAAATTATCAAAGGTCATCAAACGCAACGCTTTGGGTAAATTGGCGTTTCTTTGTCTTCTTTCCAATTGCTGTTTTTGCCAACAACGACAAGGATGGGGCTGTCCGTTCTGATCAAACACAACTCCCGTATCTCCACAAATGGCGCAACGCACTTTGGGAGCAGGATTGCCATTAAAGTTGAACTTTGAGGATGGAAATTTTCCCTTGGGGTCAAATTGTTGGTATTGCGCCATAATCCCTCCTAAAGATTATAGATATCATTATAATTGGTATCATTGGTCATCAGTTTTTCTTTTTTTGTTTCTTTTCTGTTTTTTTTCGGTTTATTAACGGATTCCTTTTTTTCATCTTCTTGTATCTGTTCCATGGTTTTGATACCGTTTTTCTGCCACCGAAGAAAAATTTTATCTATATAGGCAAAATTACAAGTACCATGCAACACTGCTCTCTGTAGGGCTTCTTTGATCATGGAGGCTGGCCAACCATCATCAATAATCCAATGGTTCAGCTTTTCAATTTCTGTTGGTGTCAACGGCTGCCCTTTTTCTCCTTCAAATAATCGATAAAGCTCTTTGACTGTTTCTGGAGATAATTGCTTATCATAAGAGGATTTTTTCGCTATGGAATTTTTTTTCTGAGGCGCTGTGGGACAGGCCTGCAAGTAGACCCAAAGTTCCAGCAGCTCATCATAGAGTCCTTTCAAAGAATAGCGAGGTTCCAGTCCTTTGGTACTGACTTTTGTCAGCAATCCGGCGTGAACGAAACCGGTGACCATAGCTTCCGCATCTTCCCGAGAACAATCCCAGTAGTTTTGTAAGTCTGCCGTACAAAGTTCCTGTTTGCCGTTGGGGATTGCGCTCATTATAGAGATCAGCAAAATACATTCTCGATCGCTCAATTCCAAATCCTGGTAATGACGTAACAGCAGATTGGGCGCATGGCACTGATCTTGAGCAATGCTGCTGATAAACTTGATTTCGTTTTTTGTGAATTTTGCCATAACAATCCCATTCCTTTATTTGAAACGATTTATTTTTTCCATACCGAAGGCAGGAAAAGAATGAGTACGGTATAAATTTCCAACCTGCCGATTAACATTAAAATACTGAGCACTACCTGTCCGAATCCGGGAATTACACTGTAACTGCCAAAAGCGCCTATTTCACCGAAAGCGGGTCCGGCATTAGCAATACAAGATAATGCTGTCACCAGGGAATCATAAAAAGAAACACCGGAAACGCAGATCAGCGTCGCACCGATAAAAATAGCCGCTATGTACATTACAATAAAATTCATAGTAGAGGAAGCGCTTTGGCTTGGAACGACGCGATTGTTCAAACGGATAGTATTGACCGAACGAGGATGAACGGATGCCTGAAGATAAACATAGAAACTCTTGATGGCAATGCACCAACGAGGAATTTTGATGGATCCCGCTGTGGAGCCAAAACAGCCTCCAACAAAAAACATTGTCAAAATAACAACTTGTGCCAAATGAGGCCATAAAGTATAATCGGCGCTGGCATATCCGGTAGTGGTGACTATGCTGACCACCTGGAAACAGGCATCACGCAGATTTTTTTCTACGGAGGCGTCGTTTACACTTAACAAAAGTACCGCAATCACCAAAGTGGCGATAACAACCACTAAGGTATAAACACGAAATTCTTCATTCCGTAAATAGAGTACCTTTCGTTTCACAAACAAAAAATACAGATAGGCGATATTCGATCCCGATAAAAACATAAAAATAATTAACGTCCACTGAATAATCGGATCGGGATAAGCCGCAATACTGTCTGCTTTAGTAGAAAAGCCGCCTGTCGCGACAGTACTGAAGGAATGGCAGATAGAATCGAAAAGAGTCATTCCTTCCACTTTCAGCAACAGGATCAATACGATAGTCATCACAAAATAAGTAGACCAGACAATCAAAGAGGTCTCACTGATTTTGGGCGTCAGGCGATCGGTATGACTGCTGCCGGGGGTTTCCGCGTTATAAAGATTGCTGATTCCTTTGCTGTGACCGGCAATGGCTACTAATAACACGACAATCCCCATTCCACCTACCCAATGAGTCATGGCGCGCCATAATAAAATCCCTTTGGGCTGGATTTCAACATTATCGATTACCGTAGCGCCGGTGGTGGTGAAACCGCTGACACTTTCAAAAAAAGCCGCCGAGACATCCGGAATAACTCCGGAAAACAAATACGGCAACATCCCGATCAGAGACGCCAACAACCATCCTAAAGAAACCAAAGCATAACCTTCTCTGTGGCGCAAGGTCTGTTCGCGGGCATTTTTCGATATAAACATCAAAATGCAACCAACGGCAACAGCAATGAACAATGTATAGAGCAGAGACAGGATGCTTTCCTGTTCAAAAACCGACCAGATGATCGGTAATAACAACGCAGCTCCTAGAACCAAGGAAATTTTTCCTAAATTCCAACAAACTAATTGTATTCTCATAATTGCTCCCTTTATGTATGTATTATCTATTTTAATACGATGTGTTTTTTTATTTTTCTTTTGTTAAATAGTTGACCGCTTCAGCAATGTGATCTGTTTCCGCCAGAACGATAACACGATCGCCGGCGTACAGTTTATCATTTCCTTTTGGAATGATAATATCTGAATCACGAGTAATGACAGCAATTACGCAGGAAGGCGGAACGCGAATATCTTTTAACGCGGTTCCGTGGTGACAACTGTTTTTAGGAATAATAATCTCGTTCATTTGCGCCATATCGGAATGAAGCATTTTTAGATGCAATATTTTGTGCCGATTGACAAATCGGAGAATGGACGAGGTCATTAAGACGCGAGGACTGATGGCTTTATCGATACCGAATTTTTCAATCATATCGACATAGTCGCTACGACGTACCTGAGCAATGATTTTTTTTGCGCCGGAGTATTTCGCGATCATGGAAACCATCACATTGGTATGATCATCATCGGTCAAAACTACCACGATGTCCATTTCCGAAATATTTTCGTCATCCATAATATTGACATCAGTGCCACAGCCTTTAATAATCATGGTATGAGGTAATTTTTCCGCTAGTTCATGACAGCGTTGTTCGTCATTTTCAAATAATTTTACATGAAAGTTGCGGATTTTTTTTTCAAAAATATCAGCTAAATAGTAGCCGATTAATTCACCGCCGAATATCGCGATGTCATTAATCTTCTTATGAGAAGAGCCGATGTATTTTTCAATAGCAGGCATATGAGTAACGGCAGAGACAAAATAAACTTCATCATTATTCATCAAAACGGTATCGCCGCGGGGAATGATAATTTTATCATCTCGGATGATAGCCACAACAACACAAGGTTTGGGAAATTGAATTTCCGCCAAAGATTTGTTGAGGATATTGAAGCTGGTATTTAACTTCAAGCCTAACATTAAAACGCGATCATTGGCATAATATTGTACATCATGGGCTTCCGGATACAGAATCAACTGAGAAATTTCTTCTGCCGCGTATTTTTCCGGATTAATAATCAGATCGATGCCTAATTCCTGCATCATTTTTTCGTTCCATCCTTCATAAAGCGGCTGGCGAATACGGGCGATAGTTTTTTTACAGCCCAGTTTTTTCCCGAGAAAACAGGAAATCATGTTGATCTCATCGCTATAGGTGGCAGCAATCAGCAGGTCTGCCGTATCAGCTCCGGCATTCAGCAAATCGGAAATCTGATTGCCATAGCCATTGATGGTTTTAACATCCAAGTATTCCGCCAAATTTTGTAGTCGGGATTTGTCTTTTTCCAAAAGTGTAACATCGTAGCCTTTGGCGCTGAATGTAGATGCAATACTGAAGCCTACCTTCCCCGCACCAATTACAATTGCTTTCATTTTTTCAAATTCCTCCATTATTAATTAATAAAATTAAAAGAGAAGCTAAATCAAAAGACCTGCTTGGATCAGCAAGTAAGTGAAAACAAACAATGTAAACATGGAAATAAACGAAGTAAACACAACAATATTGGCGGCTAATTGCTCATCTCCGCCCATGATTTGTACCATAGTAAAGCCGGCTGTGGCGGCCGGTGTAGCAAACACTGCCATCAAAGCAGCCAGCTCAACACCGGTGAAGCCCAACTGTACCGCAATCAACAACATTACCGCCGGAATCAGAATCAGTCTGGCGAACACCGCGGATAATAGCTCTTTGAAATGATCGGTTATACTACTAAATGAAAGAAATGCCCCTAATATCATTAAAGCCAAAGGAGTAGCAGCTGCTGCCAAATTTGCGATAGGTTGAAGCAAAATTTCCGGCAATTGGATTCGTGACAGCACAAGAAATAACGCCAGTATCGTCGCAATGATCAACGGAGTAGTGATAATTTGACGTAATACTTTTTTGACTGTTTTCCATTGCTGCAATTCACCCTGCCCCGTTTCTTCTCGCTGATAACGGTTGGCAAAAACTTCCAGAGCAATAACAGAAAAAATATTATATAGCGGTAAAACAATTGCCAACATTAATCCGATAACCGCAAAACAGGCGTTCCCGAAAAGATTGGTGGCGATAGGAAGCCCCAAAATAACAAAATTACTGCGATAAATACCTTGAATCATGACGCCTCGTTTTCGATTATCTTTACAAAACACCACGACGCTGATCCAGATAAAGATAAAAAGTATTGTTAGCGAGATAAGAGTAAAGAGTAACAGCTTCCCATCAAAGGCAGAATAAATATCTGCTGTATAAATGTTATAAAACAGCAAGCACGGTAAAAAAACGTGAAAACAAATTTTATTAGCTTCCAAAGCGAACGGTTGCTTGATGATGCCGAGACGTTTCAAAAAATATCCCAAAAAAATAATGAAAAACAGCGGGATGATAACCCCGGCTGAAATAAGAAAATTATCTAAATACATGAAAATCGATCCTATGTACCGATGCTCGGGCTTTTCGGTAGATTCAAAATATCTGCCGCTGAACGGTTCCTACATATATCAGTGATAATATCACACATCAAATTGACGATACACATCTATTATACTATGTTTCTTCCGCAAAAGACAAGGGGGTTTTCTAATTTTGTCACTTACCTGCAAAAATCCCCTTGTTAGGAACTGTTCGCTTTTCATGTTAGCCTTTCATAGTTAAGGAAATACGATTTTGGAGAGGATCTATATTGAGGATAGTGACTGTCACAACATCCCCTACATGAACTACGTCGGCAGGATGATGTATATAACGATCTGTAATTTGCGAAATATGTACCAGTCCGTCTTGATGAACACCAATATCCACAAAAGCACCGAAATCAGTGACATTGCGTACGGTTCCCTGTAACACCATGCCCGGCCGCAGGTCATGGATATCCATAACATCTGTGCGCAACAGAGGCGGAGGCAGTTCATCACGCAAGTCCCGTCCGGGTTTTTCTAATTCTTCCAGAATATCGCACAGCGTGGGAATACCAATGCCGCAAACGAAGGAAATTTTTTGTTCCCCTTGCTCTTTTACTTGTTGCTTCAGTTCAGCAATATTCATTCGGGAGAGATTTTGAAGATCATAACCGAATAAATTTAATAAGGCTTTCACAGCTTCATAGGACTCCGGGTGAACCCCGGTATTATCCAATGGGTTTTCTCCTTGGGGAATACGCAAGAATCCTGCGCACTGTTGAAATGTTTTCGGACCCAGTTTTTCCACTTCTTTCAGCTGAATACGAGATTGAAAGCGTCCTACCCGTTCTCGATAGGTAACAATATTTTGGGCAATAACGGAAGAAAGACCGGAAATATAGGTAAGCAGAGAAACTGACGCGGTGTTGACATTCACCCCTACCCGATTAACGCAATTTTCCACCACACCGGTTAATGCTTCGCTCAGTTGTTTGGCGGGCATATCATGTTGATACTGCCCGACACCGACACTTTTGGGGTCGATTTTTACCAATTCCGCTAAAGGATCTTGCAGACGACGAGCAATGGAAACCGCGCTGCGCAGAGATACGTCATATTGCGGAAATTCTTTCGCTCCTAATTCGGAAGCAGAGTAAACAGAGGCGCCTGCTTCATTGACCATCATATACTGCACTTTTTCCGGGATTTCCCGGATTAATTCAGCGATGAAAATTTCACTTTCTTTTGAAGCGGTGCCGTTACCGATGGCAATGATTTCCACTCCGTACGTTTTAATCCATTCTATCATAGTGTCCTTTGCTTCCTGAATTTTTTTCTGCGGCGGTGTCGGATAAACTACGCCGACATTTAATACCTTCCCGGTGGGATCTACAATGGCGATTTTGCACCCTGTGCGATAAGCCGGGTCAAACCCCATGGCGGTTTTTCCTTTCAACGGCGGTTGCATCAACAGCGCTTCCAAATTGGTACTGAATACTTTGATTGCCTGCTCGTTGGCAGCCGCTGTGAGATTGGAGCGAATCTCCCGTTCGATAGAAGGAAAAATCAAACGATGATAAGCATCTGCTACCGTATCGTCCATGAGTTGCGTGTAAATGGTATTGTCGTAAACAAATGGTTCAGAAAGAGCATAAATAGCTTCCTCTGTATCTACTTCCACTTTGACTTTTAGATAGCCTTCTTTTTCGCCGCGGTTAATGGCTAAGATTCGATGGCTGGGAATTTTGTTTAACGGCTCCCTGTAATCATAATACATGCGATAGACAGAATCCTCATCTTTGGTGGCGGTGACATGGAGGAATCCGGTTTTATTGACATAGCAACGAAGAATTTCCCGACCTTCCGCGCTGTCTGAAATCCATTCCGCAATGATATCACAAGCGCCCCGAATCGCATCCTCTACTGTTTTTACTCCTTTTTCGGGAACCACAAAAGAACGCGCGTATTCCTCCGGCGAACCGATGATTTCTTTCTGGGCGTAGATCTGTTTAGCCAGCGGTTCCAAGCCTTTTTCCCGTGCTGCGGTAGCACGGGTTCTCTTTTTTTGCTTGTACGGACGGTAGAGATCTTCCAATTTGGCTAAGGTATCCGCTTTTGCGATATCCGCACGCAATGAATCTGTCAGTTTCCCCAATTCCTCAATATGAGCGAGGATTTCCGTTTTGCGCTTTTCTAAATTTCGTAGATAATTTAAGCGTTCACTCAGACGACGCAATACTTGGTCATCACAACTGCCGGTCATTTCTTTGCGATAGCGAGCAATAAAGGGTACGGTATTTCCTTCATCCAATAGTTGCAGGATATTGTTGAGATGATTGGGTTTGATATCAAATTCTTTTTCTAAAATGGAAATCAGTTCCATGCTTGACGCTCCTTTCAACAAAGTGAACAAAATGGATTCAAGAAAATGAATTCAAAGATGATTTCTGCTCAATTTATGGCAGATCCTCTTTTTACCAGAGAATGTTTGCCGAAGCAAAAAAATTTCCGCATACTTTCGGCGAAGTGGGTCAAACTAAGGCTGTAACAGCGAGGATCCATACTGTTACAAAACTTTTCGACGGAGGTAAGAAAAATGAAAAACTCTTCGATTCAATGTGTTGTCAGCAAATGTAAATATAACTGCGGCACAGAAAATTACTGCACACTGGATACCATTCGTGTAGGCTCCCATGAGAGCGATCCTACGATGGTGGAATGTACCGACTGTCAATCTTTTGAACTGAAATAAGTGTGCGGCAAAAAGAACAGACAATTGTCTGTTCTTTTTGTTTATTGCGTATCCTTGTTTTATTCAGAAGAAGGCGGTACAGTCGGGTTTTCACTAAAGATGGTTTTTTTAAAATGACGGCGGAAACATTCCCCGTTGAGAATCATCACCGACCAACCGAAGATGCAACCGACACAAACTGCCAAAATACCGATTTTTCCCACAAATAAGTAGGTAGTAACGACGCGGGTACACATGGAAAGCCCCGTACTGATGATGGTGATTTTCGGTTTGCCGATGCCCCGGAAGTAACCTTGATACATTTGATTGATGCCGGCCAAAAGGTATAAAAACGCCAAAATTCGTAAATAAGTAACCCCCGTATCCAAGGCCACCGGAGAAATGTCGGAAATGAACAATGGTACCAATTTCGGTCCCAATGTGAACAAAATGATTCCGATCAGCGCATCATAACAGAGGGTGATGATAACCCCTACTTTCATGGTCGTTTTCACCATTTCTTTCTTGTTGGCGCCCATATTTTTAGCGCATAAGGCAGAAGCTGATGAGGAGACGCCGTCTCCCGGCGCCAGCACAAAGGATTCGATTTTGGTAGCGGCGTCATAACCGGCGATAACACTGACCCCAAAACCGTTTACAGCCCCTTGAATGAGCAGTTTGCTTGCGTACAGAACCGTTTGTTGAACAGCGGAAGCGCTGCTGTATGGAATCAATTCTTTCAGACAATTTTTGTCAATGATCAAATCTCGCGGCCGAAATGCCAGCAAAGGTTGTGTTCGGTACAGATAGATTAGGCAGATAAAAGCGGAAATGGCCTGGGAAATCGCGGTAGATACACCGGCGCCCATGGTACCCCACTCCATCGCGCCGACCAGCAACAAATCCAGCCCCACATGGAGGGCAGAAGCTGTTACCAAAGAATACAGTGGGATTTTGGAAAGTCCCAGAGAAAGCAGCGCCGAAGAACCGAAATTATATAAAAAAGTAAAGCACAGCCCGATTAAGACGGGCAGCAAATATTGACAGGATTGGGGAATAATTTCTTCCGGAGCTTGGGTCAAGCGCAAAATTTCTTCCAAAAAAATGATGCAAAAAACCGACAGCGCGACAGTGAAAATCAAACCGCCGCATAGAGCGGAAGAAGCGGTTCTGCGGTATAATTCTTTGTCTCCGTGTCCCAGACGATTGGAAAGCAAAACAGTGATCCCAATGCCGATGCCGTAAAGGAAAAAGACCAATAAATTCATGATAGGATTGGCGGAGCCGATTGCCGCCAAGGATGTCTCCCCGCAGAGTCTTCCAACGATCAAAGAGTCCACTGTATTATAGAGTTGCTGCAGCAGACTACTGGCCATCAAAGGCAGTGCGAAAGTAATAATGGTTTTAGTCGTAGAAGACGCTTTCATGAAAAATTACCTGCAACTTTCTATCTGCGCAAGTGAAGTTGTCTATTGCCGACAGATCGCAAACGCTTATTTTTTTGTTCCTTCATAAATGTTGACGGAACCAAGACATTTTGGGTAATAGCAAACATTTTCCAACCCTGCTGCTCGAAAAATCTCTGCCATATCCTCTCCGTAAGGGAATCCGTTAAACGAGTCCCGCAGCCAAGTATAGGCGGGTTGTCTTCCTTGAATGGGCTTCCCTTTATCAAAGAAATGACCGATCCAAGGAACAACTCTTCGGAAATGAAAACGAAATCCCAATTTGAAGAGAATAAATTTTGGCTCAGCAATTTCAATGCAAACAACTTTTTTCCCCGGTTTAATGACTCGTCGCATTTCTTCAATGACTCGTTGAATATCGGTGACATTGCGCAGGGCAAAACCGGAAGTGGCTCCGTCAAAAGTATTATCTTCATAGGGCAGATGCAGCGCGTTGCCTTCCACGAAATCAATGGGACACGGTAAAGACTGACGAGCTGCTTTGGCTTTAGCTACTTTTAACATATCCGGACTCAAATCCAAAGCGACGACAGATCCTTCTTTGCCCACTAACCGAGATAAATCAAAAGCCATTTCACCGGTACCTGTGCCTACATCCAGCGCATGATCCCCCTCTTTCAATTCTGTTTTTTTCATTAAAAAACTTTGCCAGTTTTTTACCATGCCAAAAGTCATGATGTTATTCATTTTATCATAAAAAGATGAAATATCATCAAAGACTTCCTGCACATAGTGCTCCTTGCCTTCAAACTGGACACCGATCTTTTTTTCTTCTGTCATGATACACTCCTATATCCAAATACCCAATAAGATGCCGAGAATCATCAGCAACATAAAATACCAATGAAACTTGCAGGCATAGATGACTAAATTTAAATTGGCTTGTTGGTTCGTTCTGGATTGCCGCATGTTTTTCAGTACCTTGTACAAATTGGGAATCATCAGAAAAACCAACAATACCCAGGGAGAAAGGATTTTGCTCACTACCAGAAAAACAATCACCAAAAACGGTAAAATATGCAATACTTGATAAGAGCGATAGCTGAAAGAATATCCAAGCTTCACAGACAATGTTTGCAAACCGCTTTCTCGATCGCTGAAAAAGTCCCGCAATTCATTGCCGTTTAAGATAGCTGTAATCAAGCAACCGTTGGGAACAGCGATAAGTAACAGCCACCAGTTGATGTTTTGGGTCATGACATAGTAACTACCCAGCACCATGATTTCTCCCATGGAGAGAAAAACAAAGATCAATCCTAATCCATGATATTTGTATTTCATGCCCATGGTGTAACCATAGGCAAAGAGAATCCCGATCAAGCCAAAAATCAGGACGCCCCATCCCACTGTTATTAACAAATAAATGCCAATTAAGCAAGTAATCAAAAGAGTGCCATACCCCATATATAAAACAGTTTTCGGTTGTAGTTTCCCCTGTACCAACTCGGGAGAACGCACGGAATTTTCCACAGTATCGGTGCCGCTGATAAAATCCCCATAAGTATTAAAGAGATTGCTGGCAGCTTGCAACAAGCAACCGCCCGCCAATGTAGCAAAAAACAACAGCCAATTCCAAGCGCAGACATCATGATAAGCCCAAACAGCCCCTAATCCTACCGCACCGAGCGCGGTATAAAGGGTCCAAGGACGAAAGGCGTTGAGAATACTTTTCCATTGATCGTTTTTCATATAGCTCCAATCCTATTCTGTCGCTCTCCTTTAAAAAGAGGAGTTTCTATTATTATTGATACTTTTGCCAACGGCAAGTACAATGCTCCAATAAATCTGTTAGTTTATAAAGGAGAATTCCCAAAAAAGCCATGGCGATGATTCCGCCATACATCAAGTCATAACTGCGTCGCTGCATGGCGTCCATTATGAAATAACCCAAACCGTCAGTGGACGCGAAGGTCTCCGCGAAAAAAAGAATCGCGACAGCAATACCAATGGAAATACGCAGCGCAGAATAGATAGACGGCAGGCAATACGGAAAAATCAAATGACGATAGATCTGCTTGTTATCAGCGTTGAGAGATTTTACGGCAATTAAGCTGGCTCCGGGGATAGACTTGGCGCTGTCTCGAGCAGTCACCATAATCTGAAAAACAATGACTAAAGAAATCAGAACAATTTTAG
Source organism: uncultured Peptococcaceae bacterium (assembly GCA_965149945.1). Classification (GTDB taxonomy): domain Bacteria; phylum Bacillota; class Dehalobacteriia; order UBA4068; family UBA4997; genus JAHZFN01. Next base: position 12,511 of record CBCTTQ010000029.1, read on the forward strand.
GCAAATCCCCTAACCCCAACAAAACAACGATGATGGGCAAAAATACAACTTTCGGCAATGGATAGAGCACATAGATAAAAGGAGAAATCAAACGATCTACACGTACATTGCTGCCCGCGATTAGCCCAATCGGAACTCCGATTAGTAAAGAAATTACCAAACTTGTCACAATTCGATAAGCGCTGATTCCGAAATCCGATAGAACAGAACCATCCGCGACAGATGTAAACAAAGCAACGACAGACGCCCAGGGTGTCGGCAAAAAAGGTTTATTCAACATCCAACTTCCCCATTGCCAGATGAGTAATAAAATCACAATAGCCAGCAGAAAACTGAGCGGTCTATGCTTCATCTTCGGTACCTCCGATTCCCAACGCAATTTCAATATGCTGATAAAGCCGCGGCTGCATTTGCTCAAACACACAAATACGTCTATCGGGATTTGGCCCGAACACCAAAATTCGTTCGCCGATTTTGATGGCTTCTTCAATATTATGAGTGACAAACACCAAGGTAATCGCGCGTTTCCGACAAATTTCCCGTAAAAGATTTTTCAGGTTTTCTTTGGTAACGGCGTCCAAAGCGGCAAAAGGTTCATCCATCAGCAATACTTCCGGATCCATAATCAGCGCCCGCGCAATGGCTACCCGTTGTCGCTGGCCGCCGGAGAGTTGGGTAGGAAATTTTGCTTTTTGCTCCGTAATTCCCAGAAGGTTCAGCATGTTTTCCGCGCGCTGTTGAATCTCTCGCAAAGAAAGCTTGTTTTCCTTGCGATTCAGCAAAAGACCCAATGAAACATTTTCCAACACGGTTTTCCAAGGAAATAATCCATAATCTTGCAAAATCAAAACGGCTTTTCGATTTAACCCACATAAGGGTTTTCCTTCAAAGAAAACGACGCCGGCGGTGGGTTGGCGTAAACCTGCCAACAAATACAGCAATGTGCTTTTACCGCAACCGGAAGGTCCCACCACTGACAAGGCTTCTCCTCGGTAGATGGTTAAATCCACTCGGTTCAATGCGTCATGTTCCGTTTGTTCTTCCGATGGGTAATGATAAGAAACTTGCCGCAATTCGTATAACACTTCTGTCAAAACAATCACCTGAAAAAATTATTTTACGTCGGGTTTTGAAAAGACGCATCAGTCATTTCTTCGTAAGAATATACCTGATCCAGCAATCCTTTCTCCTTCATCCACTGAAATACAGCGATTACTTCTTCTTCTGTCGGTAAATGATAAGCCGTATAAGCAGGCATGGGGTATGTTTCTGCCAGTTCCGAAGAAATACTGGTAAATTCCGCTAACATATCTCGGTATGATTCCGGATTCGCCGTAATTCGGTTTTTGGCTTCTTGATAAGCATCCATCGCCAAATGAATCGCGTCTCCCTTTTGTTCAATGCTTTCCTGTCGGAAAATTACCACTGATTGGGAAAGATTAACGGGGATTCCGTTTGCTTCTACGATTTGTGTATCGTCTACCAAGGGAATGGCGCCGTTGTTTATGGCCACAGTAGCCAAAGGATCCGGCAGAATCGCCGCTGTTACTCCTCCGGCAAGAAGAGTTTCCAAGCGCAAAGCCAAATCCGGGATATTTTCCGTGACAATATCCGCATCGGAAAATCCATTGAGGTAGCACATTTGGTCCCCAATATATTGAATAATGGTATTGTTACCGATGGCGATAGTCTGTCCTTTCAGCTGTTCCATGTCGGTAATCCCGCTTTCCGGCGCTGCCAATAAAACAAAACGCCCTTCTTCGGGAGTCGCGCCCAAAGCGGTAGAGACGATTTTTATATCCAGACCACCTTTTTTCAGCAGACCGGTCACTACCAAATCCGTCATATCTCCGTCGATTTCTCCCGCTTCCAATGCCGTTTCCTTATCCAAGGCGCTGCCGAAGGGAATCAATTCCACATCTACACCGTAGCTTTCGAAAAGTCCTTCTTGCTCGGCGACAAAAAAAGGCAAACTGTCATCGATGCTTAACAACCCGATTTTCACTGTCTGAGAATCTGTGTCCTCCTGCTGACCGCAACCTGCCGCCAATAGCAAAAAAGCACAGCTTAACAAAAGAATAATGAAGCGTTTCATAATCGTCTCCTTTGGCTACATTTTCCATTGAGGATTTTTATCCACAAAGATTATTATAACACACAGCTTTTTTTTCTACAACCAAAAGACGGCAGAATTTTCTGCCGTCTTTTTTATCGGAAACAAAGTATTCTCAGTGGATAGATTTCTTTTTGAAATTACCACCCATCACTTCAGAAACATCAGAAATGGTCACAAAAGCGCCGGGATCAATATCCTCAATAATGGTTTTTAACTTGGAAATCTCCAGTTTGGTAATAATGACATACAGGACAGTTTTTTGATCTTTGGAATAAGCGCCCTCTGCTTCCATCACGGTAATACCTCGTCCTAGACGCTGCAGAAGCGCGGTAGTAATATCTTCGGAATGATCGGTCACAATAAAACACGCTTTTGATTCATTGAACCCGGTCAAAACAACATCAATGGCCTTGGTCACAACAATGTAGGTCAGCATGGAATACAACGCTTGTTCCCAGCCCAGAACCAATCCCGCGACACTGAAAATGATGACATTGCAAAACATAACAATATCTCCTACGGAAAAAGGAATTTTGCTGCTGAAAACAATGGCTAAAACTTCTGTTCCGTCCATGCAGCCGCCGTTTCTCATTACCAGACCGATTCCGATCCCTAAAATGATCCCACCGAAGACTGCCGCAAGCAAAGTATCATGAAAAAAAGAATCATAGTTTTCAAAAATTTTTGTCCAAAAGGATAAAAAAACCGTTCCGATTAAGGTATACAACGCAAAGGATTTCCCAATTTGCTTATATCCGAAATAAACGAACGGAATATTAATAATAATCAAAAAAAGGCTCAAGGAAATGCCTGTAACATGGCTCAACATCATGGAAATCCCTACAACGCCGCCGTCGATGACGCTGTTTGGCAGCAAGCAAATTTCCAAAGCAAAGCCGGCAACAAAGGCTCCAATAAAAATCATGATTATGCGTAATAACCGTTTTTTCCAACCGATTTTTTTATGGTTTAATTTTTCTTTTTCTTCTTTCTGCACCACTTTTTCGATGGGCGAAAGTTTGGATTGGCTCATCAAATCTCTCCTTTTATGTTGTTTTGATCGCAAAAACAAATTGAATACTATTCCGATCCCCCAATCAATTACATACTAATTAACTTCATTTTTATTATAACATAGTTTACTGATTTTTTCAGTATTCATCGTGGGTTTTGTCATATTTTTTTTCTTATTCCATAGTAATGTGACAGAGAAAAAACGAGGAGATGCATTCATGAAAGTTGTCAGAATCAAACAAAGAACCATCTACCTCACGATCTGTCTGCTGGTCATTGGATTGATCAGTACCGGACTGAGTGTAATACCTCGCGCGGTGAGTAAGCAATCCGCCGAGCAAGTTGTTGCAGAACAGCCCATTTCTTTACCCATTATCATGTACCACTCTATTTTGAAAGACCCCGCGCTGGCAGGAGATTATGTTATTTCTCCGGCGCAATTAGAATCCGATTTACAATATTTGCAAAAAGCCGGGTACCAATGGATTCTCAGTCAAGATTTGATTGATTATGTGTACCGAGGAGGTTCGTTGCCGGAAAAGCCGATTCTCCTTACTTTTGATGACGGATATTACAATAACTATTATTACGCCTTCCCTTTATTGCAAAAATATGGAGCCAAGGCGATTCTTTCTCCCATTGCTGTTGAAAGTGAACGATATTCGAAAACGGAGGATGAAAACCCCAATTATGCCCACTGCAATTGGGAGGTGTTACGGGAAATGTATCAGAGCGGGTTGGTGGAAATCGCCAATCATTCTTATAATCTGCACCAATACGGCGCTCGCCAAGGCGCCAAAATCGTCGCCGGAGAAGACAATGGGGCTTATTGTAAGCAATTAATTGCGGATACCCAAAAAGCGGAAGAATTACTGGAAGCCAATGTTGGATGTCACGTATTGGCATACACGTATCCCTTTGGTTCTTTTTGTTCCGAAAGCGAAGCTTGTTTACAAGAAATGGGCTATCGTATTACCTATATTACGGAAGATCGGGTAAATTCCATTACAAAGGATCCGGCGTGTCTGTATCAATTAAAGAGATATAAACGACCGGCAGGAATTTCTACAGAAGAATTTATGGCAAAAATTCAATCTCAAGGAGGATGAGGTAAAACAGAAAATCTATGGGACGGCTTGAATAATCAGGGATAATTCGCTATAATAAAAGGGATTCAGAAAAAGGTTTGTTATGCGAATGTGAAAGGAAGTTTGATTATGCCCATTAACATCCCCGATTCATTGCCCGCCTCTAAAATCTTGAAAGCGGAAAATATTTTCGTCATTGATACAGAGCGTGCGATAACACAAGATATTCGCCCGTTGGAAATCGCGATTTTTAATATTATGCCTACGAAAATCGCGACAGAAACACAACTTTTACGGATGCTCAGCAATACACCGCTGCAGGTTAATATTACTTTTTTACATCCTGCCTCTCATACCAGCAAAAACACATCTCAACAACATTTGGATACCTTTTACCAAACATTTGAAGAGGTCAGAGATAAAAAATTTGACGGATTCATTATGACCGGCGCTCCGGTGGAAAAACTGAATTATGAAGACGTAGATTATTGGGAAGAACTCTGCGATATTATGGAATGGAGCAAATCTCATGTTTATTGCACCCTGCATCTTTGCTGGGGAGCCCAGGCGGGATTATATTATCATTATGAAATTCCTAAGCACCAATTTGATGAAAAAATTTCCGGTATCTATTGCAATCGTATTCTTGATAAAAGAGATTCCTTATTCCGAGGCATGGATGATGAATTCTATATGCCTCATTCCCGTTATACAGAAGTCCGTACCCGCGATATCCAAAAGGTCAAAGATTTGGTGATTTTAGCGGAATCCAGTGAAGTAGGCGTCAGCATCATCGCCTCTAAAAACCGACGCCAATTGTTTTTCATCGGTCATGGTGAATATGACAGAAACACACTCCACGAAGAATATATTCGCGATTTAGAAAAAGGTTTGGATATCGAACCACCGGAACATTATTATCCCAATGATGATTTTACCCCCGCGCCGAAACTGTATTGGCGCAGCGATGCCAGTTTACTGTATTTGAATTGGTTAAACTATTACGTTTATCAAGCGACTCCGTATCATATTGAAGATATTGCCGGATTTTAATTTATTTTCGAGCATAAAAAGAGCAGACAGATACTTCTGTCTGCTCTTTTTAACGAGGAGCGGTCTCGTTTGCCGATTGTAACTGATGATAAACAAAAAAGATCATCTCCCAGGTGGAATAATCAATTTCGCCCGTTTCCGGCAGATTAAAATACTGCTGGAAGCTGAGAACAGCCTGCTGGGTTTCTTTGCCGAATACGCCATCCGGAATGACGGAATCAATTTCCTCAATGTTTTTGCTGATAAAACGCAAATATTCCTGCATGGTTCGGATAGGGAACAAATGCGCGGGTTGTGAACAAAGAAAATTTCGCAAGGTATCACCTCCTTAATCTGTTTGTCCGATACCCAACGGGTAACCCGGATATTGCGGAATTTGCGGGTTAATCAAACGGAGCAGACTTCGATATACTTCGATAAGGGCATTCCAGGTATTTTTTCCTACAATTCCATCGGGAGTCAAACCGACCATCCGTTGGAAAGATACCACAGAATCGCGTGTATCACTGTCAAAAATTCCCGTAAGCGACGGCTTTTCTATTTGAGGATAAAATTCTTCTATAGCAGTGAGATATTGTTGCAGCAAATAAACCCGGTCTCCGCTGTTTCCCTGACGCAGGGGTACTCCGCCGTAAGGAGCGATTTCAAAACCACTGACTGTATCAGGAATTACTTGGCTGTTATCAATAAAGACTTCATAAATCGCTTCCCAAGTTGGTTCATCGACAATCCCCGTGGCGGGGAACCCATAGTATTGCTGGAAAGCGACGACAGCGTTTTTGGTGGATTCATCAAAAGTACCGGTAATTGTGACAGCAGGGATAAAATTATTAAACAGGCTATTTACAGACAAAAAATATTGAAGAATATCCACTCCGCGTAAGGTATCCCCTTCCTGCAAAACCTGGGGAAATTGCAACGATTCCAAACCGTATTGAATACCCTCCGATTCCACTTCCGCCAATTTTTTCACAACAGAATATAAATAGGAAATGCGATACCAAGTACTTTTTCCCACAATACCATCTACAGTCAAATTGAAAATTTCCTGAAATTTTTTTACGGCGTTTTCTGTAATCAAGTCAAATTCACCGCTGACCGGGTAGATTTTAGGAATATTGGGGTAATTTCCAGCAATACGATTAAGACGAGTTTGCACCAGACGTACATTGGCGTTAAAATCTCCTCGTCGCAACGGCGAACCGGGATAAGATTCTGTATCACCGGAAATAGGAACATCTACCACTAATTCAATATCATCGCCGTAGTAATATTGCAGAATTTCAAAAGAATTCATGCCTTGCTTCGCCAAATCTACAGTACCCCACTGCCGTAAACCATCACATTGAGTTTTTACCCCGTCGCAATACGGGGAAATATACGGTGCAACCTGACCTTTTTTGCGAATATAACTGTCAAAAATCTCATCCACAACTCGAGAAATATTCTCAAAAATATTTCTTCCATAAACAAAGGCATGATCGAATTGCGTACTGTTGGTAATATCAAAGGCGTAGCCTTGGCTACGATACCATTCGGTATAAATACGATTCAGAGTAAAAGAAAGCTGGGCGTAAATATTAGCGCGAATGGCGGACTCCGGCCAGGTAGGATAAATTTCACTGGAAGCGACATTTTTGATGTAGTCAATAAACGGTACTGTTACATTTTGCGCATGGGTATTTCCCGGAACTCCCAAATGTACGGTAATGGTTTCCGGAATGATCGGTTTGGGCAAAACCATTTATCTCACCTGCCTTTGCGGTTGCAAATTATAATCAAAAAGAGTTGTGACACCGGGAAAAATCTGGACGGCGGCATCTTGTACCGTTTGATAATCCGGATGTGTGATATCAATATAGTAAATGGCATAGGCTTGCTCGGTCGGAGAAAGGGAATTTGCCGCGGCGGGGGTTTCCAGCGTGACGGCTTCCACTTCGCCGTCATAATTGGAAAAAAGACGGAAAAGCAGCTCTTTTTTTTCTTCGTTGATGGTGAAAATTTCTACTTTAGCTCGGCTCACCGGCAGAGCGCCGTTGCTGGCAACAAGAAAAACCTTCAACTGCCCGCTGCCCGAATAATTTTCCGGCAGCGATTTTTTGTTCTCGGTTTGTTTCGGTTGATTATTGACAAATTGATCGTAGTCGCCTGTATTGGTCATATCAGATTCCTCCCACAGATGTTTGCTCTATTATTTACTATTCGTCGACAATGCCTTTTGACAAAAAAAGTGTGGCAAATTGCCACACTTTTTTAATGTTTGATTTATTTTGCAGGATCTATCCGATCTCTCGGGAAACGGAACAGGCTGACCTCCTCCTCTTCTTTACTGAATTCCTGCGCGAAGGTTTGTAACGGCGGCAAATCGTCTAACGAATCAATGCCGAAAAAAGAGAGAAATTCTTTGGTTGTTCCGTAAAGGATGGGTTTGCCGGGAGTTTCCAGACGACCCACTTCCCGAACCAATTTTTTTTCCATTAATTTGTTGATCATCGTATCGATTTTTACCTGACGGATATTTTCGATTTCCAAGCGAGTGATCGGTTGCCGATAGGCGATAATTGCCAGCGTCTCCAAAGCGGCCTTGGAGAGCTGTTGTTTGCGAGGATGATACAATCGCTCGATTTGCGAAGTAAACGCGGCATCGGTCAAAAACTGCCAGCCTCCTGCGATTTCCAATAAATGAAAGCCTCTTTTTTCATATTCTTGTCGAAGATTCCGTAAATGGTTATACACGGCGGTACCAGGCAAATCGGTGATTTCTGCCAGTTTTTTCAGCGAAATCGGTTCGTCTGCCACAAAAAGCAACGCCTCAATCATATTTTGTTCCAATTTCTCGGACATCCCGTACCTCCTACTGCCAAAATGCTCCTGCTTGCGACAGAGTTTGTTCCTGTGATGAATACACCATCAGGGATTCTCCCGGGAACAAAAAAATATCGTCGAAGGTATGATCTTGATAAAGAGTGATTCGATTATTTTTAACTAATTCCAGCAAGGCAAGAAATCCCACAATCAAATGAATCTTGGAACCATATTGGGAAAACAAAACAGTGAAAGATACTCCATCTCCTTTTTGCCGTACAGCTTGTGAGATTATATCCATCATACTGTCAATACTGACAAGGGATCTTTGAATGGCAATGGTGGTATGTTCTTCTTTTACCTGCTGCCAAATACGATAAAAAGCTTCTGTTAAATCAGCAAGCGTTTTCCCCTCCAAAGGATTGGATTCCGGAAACAATCCACTATACAAAGAGATATGATTGTTTCTGGTGTGCAGCTTTTGTCTGGCTTGGTAATGTTCTTCTAAATAAGAGGCAGCTGCTTTTATTTTTTTGTATTCCAACAGGTCTCGAACCAATTGGGTTCGGGGATCCAAATCTTCTTCTTCCTGTTCTGGCGCAGGCGGTTTCGGCAGCAGCATTTTGGCTTTAATAGAAAGCAAAGTCGCCGCCATCACCAAAAACTCGCTGGCTACGTCTAAATCCAATTCTTTCATCTGATCAATATAATCCAAGTACTGCGCGGTAATTTCCGCGATGGGAATATCATAAATATCGACTTCATTTTTTTCAATGAGGTGCAGCAACAGATCAAAAGGACCTTCAAACATTTCTAGTTTGACTTGATAGGTTTCCATTGTTCTGTCCCCCTCTTCTCGTTTTTCTGCTTCAGGTTTTTGTTATTTCAAGCCCATGGCGTCTTTGACCAGACGCATGGTTTCACCGGCGGCAACGGCTGCTTTCCGTCTACCGTTTTCCAAAACTTCCGCCAACAATTTTGGCTGGGCGGCAAAATGTTCTCGTCTGTCTCGAATGGGCTCCATGAAAGTATCTAATTTGCTTGCCAAGCGCTTTTTGCAAGCGACACAGCCAATGGTTCCGGCTTGACAGCTTTCGCAGATTTCTTCCTGTTCTGTTTCATTGTAAAATTTATGATAGGTATATACCGCACAGATATCGGGATGACCGGGATCGGTTTTTTTGATGCGAGCGGGGTCTGTCACCATCTGGCGGACTTTTGCCATGATTTCTTCCGAACTGGCCGCCAAGGCAATATCATTATGATAGCTTTTGCTCATTTTCCGATTATCAATACCGGGCAGCAACTTAATTTTAGAAAGCAGCGCCTGAGGTTCCGGGAAAATTTCCTGTTGATACATATGATTGAAACGGCGTACCAACTCTCTGGTGAATTCCAAATGAGGCAATTGGTCTTCCCCAACCGGAACCGCGGTGGAACGATAAATCAAAATGTCTGCTGCCATCAACAGCGGATAACCCAAAAATCCATATGTGGTAATATCTTTGCCGGATTTGCTGAATTGCGCTACTTGGTCTTTATAGGTAGGTACACGTTCCAACCAAGAAAGAGGAGTGAGCATGGAAAAAAGCACATGCAGTTCAGCATGTTCCTTTACTTGGGATTGAATAAAAATCGCGGCTTTTTCCGGATCCAATCCCGCCGCCAAATAATCCAACGCCAAATTTTTGATGTTTTCTTGAATGTTTTCAGGATGATCAAAGGATGTGGTCAATGCGTGTAAATCTGCGATAAAAAAATAAGATTCATATTCCTGCTGCAATTTCGCCCAGTTTTCCAGTACGCTGTAATGTCCAAGATGCAATCTGCCCGTGGGACGCATTCCACTTAAAATAATTCCTTGTTTTGTCATTTTCCGCACTCCCCTTAAAATAAATTGATAGCAAAATTAATAAAAGTAATCAGTCCATTGATAATAGGATTCATCAAACGGCCTAAAAGACCGGTAAAACTCAAAAGTAATAAAATAATAATAAAATATTGACTGGCAGAATAAATCATATTGGCGTATTTATTCGGAAGAACGATAGCAAGTACTTTGGATCCGTCCAAAGGAGGAATAGGCAAAATATTAAACGCCGCCAAACTAACATTGACCAATACAAAAAAATAAAAGAACAAATAGAAATATTCATTATAGGGAATCAATCCGCTGGCAATCAGGCGGCAACAATATCCTCCCAATAATGCCAAAAATACATTCCCCAACGGACCAGCCAGCGCTGTCAAAAACATTCCCAGCTTACGGCTGCATTTGTAACGATTGGGATTAACCATCACCGGTTTCGCCCAGCCAAAGCCGGCGCCCCCGATTGAAGTCAGCAGCATGAAGATGGTTCCCCATGGGTCGAGATGCCGTAAAGGATTTAAGGATAAACGTCCTTGCAGACGAGGAGTGTCATCCCCCAATAAAGTAGAGACCAGACCATGGCAATATTCGTGAAAGGATAAGGCGATCAAAATAGATGGAAACATATACAATAAATTGATCCATGTTTCGGCATTAAACATATCTTCCCTCTTTTCGTTTGCTTATTTTTTTATTATAGCAAAAAAAAACGTGTATTTCAATGAATTTTTCGAAGCTCCCCTTTTTGAACAGACTGAGAATCATTTTAGAATACTTTTTTTATTTTCTTTTCGTTGAAAAAAGCAGGTCGAAATGGTTCGCCTGCTTTGAGATACTTATTCCGCTTTTAAATAATTTCGCATTTTTTGCAATGCTTGTTTTTCCAAACGCGAAACTTGTACCTGAGAGATATGAAGTTTTTCGGCAATCTGTTGCTGAGTTTGCTCTTGAAAATACCGCGCTGTCATGATATAGCGCAATCTGTCATCCAAACAATTAAAGGATTCCGCTAATACGATAGCGTCAGTCCACAGTTCCTCTCCATCGGCGCTTTTCAAAAAATCCTGCAATTCTTGTTTTTGATCTGTTTGTCGATCCAAAGGCGTTTGCAGAGAGCAAGGCCGTTGATTGGCTTCCAGGGCGACCGCGACAGCGGCTGCGGAAACATCTAGGGCCTCTGCGATTTCTTTCAGGGTAGGTTCACGCTGATATTGATTTCGAAAAAGTTCTCGCTGACGTTGAATTTTATATCCCATTTCTTTATAACCGCGGCTGACATGGATGGGTTGATCATCTCGTAGCGCTCGTTTCAACTCTCCCAATATCATGGGAACAGCATAGGTGCTGAATTTATTTTTACAATTTAAATCAAAATTCTCTATGGCTTTCAGTAAACCGATGGTCCCGATTTGAATCAAATCTTCCCGCTCAATACCTCGTCCGCAAAATCTTTGCACTAAAGAATATACCAGCCTGATATTTTTCATAACCAATTGCTCCGCGGCAACAGAGTCTCCCGCCTGAGCACGACAGATACATTCTTTTTGAACAGCGTCATCCCAAAACGCTTTTTCTTGATTCATTGCCGTATCCTCAAAGAAATTTTTCTTCGATAGGAAGATTTTTGACAAGGATCACTTTGGTTCCCTGATTTTTAGCGGATTCCACTTCCACTCGATCCATAAAAGAATTCATAAAGGCGAACCCCAGTCCCATTCGTTCCGCTTTGGTAGAAAAACTGGGCTGCATAGCTTGCTGAATATCCTCAATGCCGGTACCCTCATCAATCACCTGTATCACCAATGCTTTTTCATAACTTTCTAATATAAACGTGACAATCCCCCGTTCATCATTGTTGTAACCATGGATAATAGCATTGGATACTGCCTCCGAAACAGCAACTTTAATTTCTTCCAACTGGGAAACAGTAAGATCAAAATTATCCTCATTGG
>CBCTTQ010000030.1:0-23359 GCA_965149945.1 uncultured Peptococcaceae bacterium
GTTAATCATTGCCGCTAAAAACGATCGCGCCCATCAGGGGCTGGTCGAACAATGGCAAACACGAGAAGTGGAACGCCATTATCGGGCGCTGCTGCACGGCGCCATGGAAGAACCCGGGGGAACTGTGGACGCGCCCATCGGCAGGCATCCCAAAGATCGCAAAAAAATGGCCGTGGTACCGGAAAGCGGTCGTCGCGCCGTCACTCACTATCAGGTGTTAGAACGGTTTGCCCGTTATACACTGATTGACGCTAAGCTGGATACCGGTCGTACGCATCAGATTCGTGTGCATATGCAGTATCTGGGGCATCCTGTAGTGGGAGATATTATCTATGGGCCAAAGGGGAAAAGCGCCGTGAAAATCGGAATGTTGTTACATTCTGCCAGCATGACATTTCGTCATCCCATCAAGGGAGTCCTGATTCATCTGGAAGCGCCGTTGCCTGTGGATTTCGCGCGGATGTTAGAAGAGCTGCGCACCGGTCAGCGCTTTTGAAGAAGAGAATACGGAGAAAACAATGGAAGAAGAAAGAAAAAAAATTCGAGAAGACACTTTTTATCAGCGAACGGTCGCTTTGTTGGGAGAGGAGGCCTTACTGCGGCTGCTCCATGCCAAGGTGGCTGTTTGCGGATTGGGCGGCGTGGGCGCTGCCTGCGCGGAAGCTTTGGCGCGTTCCGGCGTGGGCGCTTTGCGTCTTATCGATTATGATATAATCAGTCGCAGTAATTTAAATCGACAGCTGCACACTACTCTGCAGACGGTTGGAGAGGGCAAAGCGGCTGTTCTGCGGGAACGGATTTTTACTATTTGCCCTCATTGTCAAGTGGAGACAAGGATGGAAAAGGTGACGGAAGCATCTGTGGCGGATCTTTTGGCTGATGTAGATTATCTGGTGGACGCGGTAGATGATATCCCGGCCAAGATTGCGATTGCCTGCTTTGCTCGGAAACAGGAGATTCCGTTGGTTTCCAGCATGGGAACGGGCAATAAGCTGCATCCGGAGCAGTTGGAATTAGCGGATATCAGCCAAACAGAAGTTTGTCCGCTGGCCAGAAAGCTGCGGCGGGAGCTGCGGCGGCTGGGAATCACAAAAGGGATTTCTGTAGTGTATTCCAAAGAATCGCCGAAAAAAACGGGGACTTTCGACGGTCCTCCCGCCAGTATTGCTTTTGTGCCGCCGGTAGCAGGTATGATTTTGGCGGGCAAAGTAGTGCGGGATTTGTGCGGGGTGGAATAGAGGATTGCCGATAACAGAAAGGAGAATCAACATGGAACAGCAGGAACGGTCGATGGCGTTATTGCAGATCTTAACCGCGCGTCGAAGCATTCGGCGGTTTGGGGAGCGGGCGCTGACTGAGGCAGAACGGAGCGTTTTGGAACGGGCGGTATTGCTGGCGCCCACTTCTCGGGATTTGCAGCCCTGCCAATTTTATTTTGTCACAGATTCTGAATTAATACGGGCTTTGGCGCGGGTGAAAGATGGCGGGACGCTTCCTCTTTTAACCGCTCCTTTGGCGGTGGTGATAGCGGCGGATCCCGAAAAGTGTGATGTTTGGATAGAAGACAGCGCTTTGGCGGCGTATACCCTGCTGTTGACGGCGGAAGCTTTGGGATTGGGCGCCACCTGGGTGCAGATCCGTAAACGCGGCAGCGGGAAAGAAGACGCCGAGGAAAATGTGAAGGATTTGCTGCGGCTGCCTCGGGAACTGCGGGTATTAGCCATTGTTTGCATCGGGGAAAAAGCCGAAACCAAGATGCCTCGGGCAGAGGAAACGCTGCATCGAGAAAAGATTCACGAGCTGGCGCGGACAGAAGAAAAACCAAAGAAGGTGGAAGCATGAATTTGTTCGACGGAATGGCGGCGGAAAACCGCAAAAAGGCGGAGCCGCTGGCAGCCAGAATGCGTCCCAGAACGTTGGAAGAATATGTAGGACAGGAGCATATTGTGGGGGAAGGAAAGCTGCTGCGGCGCGCCATTATGGCAGATCGTCTTTCCTCTGTGATTTTTTACGGTCCGGCGGGAACCGGCAAAACCTCTTTGGCCAAAGTAATTGCCAACACCACCAGCAGTGATTTTCGGCAATTGTCGGCAGTGACTTCCGGCATTGCTGATATTCGCAAAATTTTGGAAACAGCCAAAGATAATATTGATTTATATAATATGCGGACGGTATTGTTTATCGACGAAATCCATCGTTTTAACAAAGGACAGCAAGACGCTTTGCTGCCGGCGGTGGAAGACGGTACCGTGATTTTGATTGGCGCTACTACGGAGAATCCTTATTTTGAAGTGAATTCGGCGTTGCTTTCCCGTTCCCGTATTTTTCAGCTGTTTCCGTTGACGCGGGAAAACATCCGCGCCTTGCTGCTGCGCGCGGTCAAAGACGAGGAGCGGGGATTGGGGTGTTATCGGGTGGATCTGCAGAAAGACGCTTTGGAGCATTTGGTGGAAAGCTGCGGCGGAGACGCTCGATCCGCTTTGAACGCTTTGGAATTGGCGGTATTGACCACCGCTCCCAATCAAGGGGGCGTGCGAAAAATCACCTTGGAAATTGCCGCGGAAAGCATCCAGCAGAAGGCGCTGCATTATGATAAGAAAGGGGATAATCATTATGATGTGATTTCCGCTTTTATCAAAAGTATGCGAGGGTCGGACGCCGACGCGGCGTTACATTATTTGGCTCGAATGATTGCTGCCGGTGAGAGTCCGGAGTTTATTGTGCGGCGCATTGTCATCTGCGCGGCGGAGGATGTGGGCCTGGCGGATCCGCGGGCGTTGCAGGTAGCTGTTTCGGCTATGGAAGCCGCTAAATTTGTGGGCTGGCCCGAAGCGCGTATTCCCATCGCGCTGGCAGTTATCTATGTGGCCAACGCGCCGAAATCCAATACCGCTAATGCCGGCATCGATTTGGCTCTGGCGGATTTAAAAGAAATGGGAGATTTTCAGGTACCCAATCATCTGCGGGACAGCCATTACCCCGGCGCTAAAGAACTGGGACACGGCGACGGCTATCTCTATGTGCATCAGTTCCCCGGCGGCTGGGTGGAGCAGGATTATCTGCCCGAGGAGCTGAGGGGCAAAATTTATTATACTCCTTCCGGTATTGGGGAGGATATCGGCAGAAAACCACCTTATCCCGGAAAAGAAACGGAGCGAAAGAGGCAGGATCATGAGTAAAAAAAAGGTTATGCTGGCCATGAGCGGAGGAGTGGATTCTTCGGTGGCGGCGGCGTTGTTATTGGAATCCGGATATGAAGTGGAAGGAATTACCATGTGCTTAGGAGATGAGTCGGTGGTAACACAGGCGGCGGACAGCGCTGCCGCCTTGGGTATTCGTCATCATTGGGTGGATTTGTCAGAGGAATTTGACCGCTCGGTTAAGACTTATTTTACGGAAGAATATCGCAACGGCAGAACTCCCAATCCCTGTGTGGTTTGTAACCGCCGTATCAAGCTGGGAGAATTGTTCCAACGAGCGGCGGCGATTGGTTTTGATTATTTTGCCACCGGGCATTATGCTTCGCTGCGTCAGATCAACAATCGATTTGTCATTGCGCGAGCGGCGTATTTGCCAAAAGACCAGAGCTATGTACTGTATGCTTTGGGGCAGGAGGTGCTTTCCCGTTTGTTGCTGCCTTTGGGCGGATTGAGCAAAGAAGAGGTACGCGCTAAAGGAAGAGCGTTGGGCTTGGCGGTGGCGGAGCAAAAGGAAAGTCAGGATATTTGTTTTATTCCGGATGGAGATTATCGCGGTTTTTTGGCGCGGCGAGGATTGTTACATCTGCCGGGTGATTTTGTGCTGCGGGACGGCACCGTGGTGGGTCGTCATCGAGGGATTGCTCATTATACCGTCGGACAGCGCAAGGGATTGGGCGTTGCCTTGGGGTATCCTGTTTTTGTGACAGCCATTCTTCCCGAAACCAACCAAGTGGTTTTGGGATTGGCTGAGGAGCTTTTGGCAAAGGAAATGACGGTGGAGGATTGTTGCTATCAAATGGTGGAGGAATTATCCGAACCGCGTTCTTTGTTGGTCAAAATTCGTTATAAAAGCGCGGCGGTACCGGGGGTAGTTTTCCCTCTGCCGAACAGGTGCGCCAAAGTAGTGTTTGAGCATTCGGAAAAAGCGGTTACCCCGGGGCAAAGCGCCGTTTTTTATGAAGGAGATTGCGTGTTCGGCGGCGGCACCATTGTAGGATCCGATACAACTTCGGCGGCCCTCGACGAACGGTAAAACCCAATTTGAGAAGCAATGAAATCAAATGATTTCCTACCACTCAGAAAAGCAACGCAAAAATAGAAAATTTCCGAACGGTTTGTTCAGAAATCGCGCGAAAAACCGGAATAGACGGGGTGCAAAAGTTTGGGCGTTTTTGGATGGGTTCCTAAACGGCGGTTAAGTCGATGGATTTACGAAAAAAAAGAGGATACGCTCAAGAAGGCGGGTGAAATGTTATGTATAACCCACAACTTGAAACTTTTTTACGAGTGGCGGATGCGGGCAGTTTTAATAAGGCGGCGGAAGAATCTTTTATTACGCCTACTGCTGTTATTAAGCAGATCAATTTGCTGGAGGATTCGTTGGATGTGAAACTTTTTGAGCGTACCCACAGAGGTTTGCGACTGACAAAAGGCGGAGAATCTCTGTATCATGACGCAAAATACATTATTGGGTATTGCAGAGACTCTGTCGCGAGAGCAAAAAACGCTGTGAAAAAGGATACCAATGTTATTCGGAGAGGCGTTTCCCCTATGACGCCGACGCAAATTCTTGTAGAGCTTTGGTCTAAAATCCATAAATCCTGTTCGGAGCTTAAGTTTCAAATGATTCCGTTTGAAAATACGCCGGAAAGCGCGAGAGAAATTTTGATGAATCTCGGAAAAAACATCGATGTGGTTGCCGGACTGTTTGATGAAAATATGTTTGGTCTGTCACAATGCAAGGGTTTTGAAATTTCAAGAGATCCTATTTGTTGCGCTGTTTCTCTGCAACACAGATTAGCCGATAAAAATAAGCTGACGATCAAAGATTTATACGGTGAAAATTTGATGTTAATACATCGCGGATGGAGTTCTTATGTGGATCGTTTGCGTGACGATATATGGACCAATCATAGCCAAATCAATATCATAGATTTTGATTTCTATAGTACGGAAGTTTTCAATCGTTGTGAGAACAGCAATGATATTTTGATGGCGGTCGAACAATGGTCAAATGTTCATCCGCTATTGAAAATAATACCGGTAGAATGGGATTATCTGGTTCCATATGGTATATTGTACGCATCAGAGCCTTCTGAAACTGTCAAACAATTTCTCGCGGCAGTCAGAGAGGCGATCAGTGAAAGTTCAGAGGGATGAAAGATGAAAAATCTGTTAGTGATTCAAGGCGGGGGCAGAAGTAAGGGCAACACCGTTCAGTTAGTAGAAAGCTTTGTGAAAGGCGCGTTGGATGCGGGACATCAGGTGGAAACCGTTTCTCTCCTGGAAAATGAAGTCAGAGGATGTCTCGGATGCAATGCCTGCCGATACGGAAAGCCTTGTATTCAAAAGGATGCTTTCAATGACCTGATTCCCAAAATCAAAGCGGCAGACTGTCTTATATTTGCTTCTCCGCTTTATTTTTGGACAGTGTCTTCGAGAATCAAAGCATTTATAGAGCGTTTCTACTGTATTGCGGAAGAAGATCGAAATCCTCCGTTCGGCAGATATGAGAAATATCCGGTTAAAGATTGTGCCTTGTTAATGACTGCTGCCGATGATTTCTTTTGGACTTTTGAACAGGCGGTCTCTTATTATAAGTTCGCGCTGGTAAATTATATTGGCTTCCGTGACAGGGGAATGGTGCTTGCGGGCGGCTGCGGGGATACAAACGGAAAACCGCGGATCGACAAGACCCCTTATTTGAAAACGGCCTATCAATTCGGGAAAACTATCTATAAGGATTGAACCGACTTCCATATAACCTTTAGGTATAAACTGATAAACAAAGCGAGACTTCTTATGAGGTCTCGTTTTGTTTATACTATAAGCAAAGAAAGCGGTTTCTCACTTTCTTTTTCAATGGATTCCATTTACTTTTCCGGCGGCAAAGAGATTTATTCACCGCGGAATCGTTGAAGAACGGCGTGCGGTATCTTATTGAAACAGAGGGGGTAGGCGCCGCTGCGGACTTTTAGAAAGCCCGGATGAATTGACGGAGAATAGGCAATAATTTTTTATTTTATTGTTTAGGCAAGCAATGTATATGGGGCAAAACAGTGTAAGCTCAATAAAGATTCCGCGAGTGAAAAGCGGTACGACTTTTAAAGATAAGACCGTGGGAATCGTTTGTTCGGTTTGTTGCAAGGAAAAAAATTGTTTATCATAAAAAAGTTTCTGTTGTTTGAAGGAGTCTTGTAGTTCCTTTTGCGGCTGGCGGAACGGACGGCGTTTCTGTTCCGATGTTGCTGAAAGTGATGTGACGGCTTGGATAGAAAGCCTTGAAAGGGAATACTATGAAAAAAAAGGGTGTAATTTTGACAATGTTAATCGTCTCATCGCTCATACTTTCGGCATGTGCTTCGACAGCATCCGATGTATCAGCAAGCGATGAGGTGTCGGGAACGGAAAGCGGTTTGGGTATTGAAAATAGCAATATGCGGTCTGATTCAGAAAAAGGTATCAATCGCTTTCCCGCTTCGCTCGTGTCCATTCCGGACAGTTATTTTAGCGCGGCGGAACAACAGGGTACTTTGCAAGATCTTTATTACGACACATATGAATCTTTTTCCTACGATGAAAAGAGCCAAAAACTCCAAAAACACGCTATTGTATATCTGCCTTATGGCTACGACGAAAGTG
Organism: uncultured Peptococcaceae bacterium; assembly: GCA_965149945.1. Taxonomy (GTDB): domain Bacteria; phylum Bacillota; class Dehalobacteriia; order UBA4068; family UBA4997; genus JAHZFN01. Next base: position 6,843 of record CBCTTQ010000030.1, read on the forward strand.
AGAAATATCCGGTGTTCTACCTGATGCACGGCGGCTGGAGCAACGAATATACCTATCTCGGCAGCCCCGATGAGCCGCGGGAAATGAAAAATATTCTCGATCACGGCATCGCGAACGGTGAGATTCGACCGATGATCGTTGTTTGCCCTACCTACAATAACACGAGACCTGATGACAGCGGTGATTACAGCCTTGCGCTCAGGCTCACCGATAATTATCACAATGAGTTGATCAACGATCTTATTCCGGCGGTGGAAGGCAAATACAGCGCCTATGCCGAGGACACCGGACGGGAAGCGATTGCCGCTTCCCGTGATTATCGGGCTTTTTGCGGTTTTTCGATGGGTTCTGTGGCGACTTGGCGCGTCTTTGAGTATTGCCTTGATTACTTCCGTTATTTTATGCCGTCAAGCGGCGGTCCTACCTCAAGCGTAGAAACTTACGAGAGTATTGTTAAAGATTCGGGACATGACTGGGACGATTTCTTTATCTTTGCTGCTTCGGGAACAAATGATTTTGCTTATTCAGCTTTTAAAAATGGTATTGACGCTATGAGAGAAAGCGGCAGCGGTATTTTCCGTTTCGCGGACAATGAAACAGAAGGAAACCTCTACTTCCTTGAATCTGACGGAGACCATTCCGGCTATTACGCTATGCGCTATTTTTATAATGGGCTTCGTTGGATATGGAGGGAATAAGATGAAACATAGGCAAGTTACAAGAATTATCATTGATATTACAATGTATCTGATTTTTGCCGCCCTTATGCAGGAGCATCTATGGTCGGGCGGACTGCACGAATGGCTCGGTATAACATTATTCGTCTTATTTATCACTCATAATATCTTAAATTTTCGCTGGTACCAATCTCTTTTCAAAGGTAAATATACAGCAGTAAGGTCGGTATCAACAATTATCAACATCGCGCTTCTGATCGCCGTGCTGTGCTGTATGATAAGCTCGGTACTGGTTTCCGGGGAGATTTTTGCTTTTCTGGATGTGGGCGGCGCGAGGATAGGCAGAACGCTTCATCTCGTATCGACCGCATGGGCCTTTGTGCTGATGAGCTTGCATTTGGGATTGCACCTAACGTCCTTGGCAAATACATTCAAAACGCGCGGGCAGTTCCCGCGGGCAGTTCAAATCCTGGCTGCTCTTCTGGCGGTATACGGCGTTTATGTGTTTATTGACAGAGCTTTATACGAGGAATTGTTTTATCTTACCGAGTTTAAGTTTTTTAACACCGATCAATCATCAGTCTTATACTTTTTGGAAACAGTCGCTATGAACGCTATCCGAGCGTTGGATGAAAAACAAAGCTTATTTTTCTCACATTATGATCCCGCGATTGCGGAGATGATGATAAAGCTGCATTAACAGCGGATCTTCAAAAAGAGGTGAAGCAGGTGAAAAAAAGGATAGTCTTATCAATTATATTGATGATGTTGTTTTTGTTTACCGCTTGCTCGGCAGATCAGCCGATAGATAAGTCTGAAAACAGCGATATATCCGAAACCGTCATTGCCGAATCGGAAGCTCAGAGCAAAGCAGGGAATTTGCCTAAAAAGACGGGTCTGATTGCTGAACAGATTTTGAACGGTAATGACGGCGCAATCCATTATAGCTATTACTTGCCGGAGGATTACGACCAGAATAAGACTTATCCTTTGGTCGTAACGATGCCGGGATACGATATGATGTGGTTCGGAGAGAATTCCTCGGGCAGCAATTTGGAGTGGAACGGCTTTCGAGTATGGACAGAGCTCCCCGAAGATATGATTGTCGTTTCTGCCCAGCTTACCGATTGGCACGAAACCTCTGCGCGGCAAGCGATTGAATTAACGGAATATTTTATGGACCACTTTTCAGTTGATCCGGCAAGAGTTTATGCAGCCGGATATTCGGCAGGCGGCGAAACAATGTCACAGGCGGTTTCTATGCGGCCGGATCTATATGCGTCCTATCTGCACGGGGCTTCACAATGGGACGGTGATTATCAACCGATAGCCCAAAACGATATAGCGGTATATATTTTTATGGTTGAAAACGACGAATATTACGGTTCCGCAAAAGCACGATCCGCTTATGACGGTTTGCGGGCAGCTTATCGTGAAAAGGGATATACGGACGAACAAATCAGCGAACGACTGGTTGTGGAAATCCCTGATAACGAATACTTTAACAGTCGCGGCATTGATCATTATCACAGCGGCGGGAATATTGTGTTTGATGATGAAAGTGTTTTGAATTGGATTACTTCAAAAAGCAAGTGACTGTAACGAAAATCTTTTTTTTGCGGTGATCCATACGATGTCTGTGAAATTGCCTGTTGCGGTACTTTTTATCAGCGCTCGGTGTGCTGGAGAGGTTTGCTGAAATTTCAATAAAACCTGAATTTGACGTGTTTTGTTCAAAAACACGTCAAATTCAGGTTTTTACGCTTTGGAAATCAAACAGGGTGGAAATTGGAAGATTTTGCGCAAAGAAATAAATTATTTTGCGCGAAATTTTGTACGCCTGTGGATTTCTCTTGATAAAAAGGCAGTAAACCGACCGCTTTTTTTGATAACAAGGTGATGAGAGCTGGCGCTCGACGCTTTCAAAGGGGCTTTGTTTATATGTTTAATCAGAATGAGATTTTTCCCGGAATACATAAAAGCGGTGTTGATCCAACAAAAAGGAGGCGGTTTTTACCTGAAAGACTTGATCGATTTTTCCGCTTTGCACCACCGCTTCCGGCGTGCCGGCGGTGATGATTTTACCGCTTTGCATCAGAATCACCCGATGAGAGTTGTGCAGCGCCAAGTTCAAATCATGGAGTACCATGACGATGGTTTTGCCCTGATTGTTTAATTCTCGCACTAACGCCATGATTTCCAGTTGGTGATTAATGTCCAGATAAGTGGTAGGTTCATCCAGCATCAACAGGGGGGTGTCCTGTGCTAACGCCATGGCGATGAAGGCGCGCTGTCGCTCTCCGCCGGAAAGTTGGTTGAGATTTTTTTTGCGCAGTTCCGCTATATGAGCGGTTGTCATGGCTGCTTCGATGATGGTTTTGTCCTGTCTGGATCCGAGGCGGCGATAAGAACGATAGGGAAAACGCCCGTGCCCCACCAGCGTTTCCACTGTTACATCAGGAATCGCTTCGGATTGCAGCAGAATGGATACCCGGCGGGCGTATTCTTTACGGCGAAATTGGGTGATGTTTTGTCCCTGCAGAAGGATTCTTCCTCGCTGGGGACGCAACAATCCGGCGCCCAGTTTTAGCAAGGTGGATTTGCCGCAGCCGTTGGGACCGATAATGGTGGTGATTTTTCCTTCCGCGAAAGTAATATTGATATTTTGCAACAGCGGAAAATGATAGCCGAAACTGAGCTGATCAAAGGTTAACATTTGCTGCGCCTCCTTGTGCGGAATATCAGGTAGATGAAAAAGGGACCGCCGATAAAAGCCATTAGGATACCCACCGGCAACTCATAGGGCAGAAAGAGAACACGCGCCAACATGTCGCAAAAGACTACAAACGCCATGCCTGCCAAAGCGGCGGCGGGCAGTACACAGCGATTGTTATTGCCTAAGAGAAAACGAACCGCATGAGGAACAATTAATCCCACAAATCCCAATAATCCCGCAAAGCTGACGGCGGCGCCTGCCAGTACCGCGGCAATCCCCATCAATAGGAATTGATAGCGGAACACATTCATGCCCAGGGCGTGGGCGGTGTTTTTCCCCAGCGCCAGGATATTTAACTCATTGCGGAAAAACAACGCTGCCGCCAGACCGATGAGGATGTAAACGGCGGGCGCTTGCAGAATTTCCATGGTGACAGATGACAATCCCCCAACCAGAAAAGAGGCTGAACCGATGTAAGCGTCGGGATTAATGATCATAATGGTATTCATTCCGGCGCCGAAAATGCTGCTGATGGCAATCCCTGTCAGAATGATGGTCATGCGGGAGGCGTTTTCTCCCAAAGAGAGGAATAAAATGAGCAGCGCTGTCAGCAGCGCTCCCAGGAAGGCCGCCAGCGGCAATAGCTGAGCGCTGTTCGGCAGAAATGCGGCGCATAATAAAACCAGCAGACCGGCGCCGGAATTGATCCCGATGATGTTGGGACTGGCCAGGGGATTGTTGAGCACTGCTTGAATGATAGCGCCTGCTACCGCTAAAGCTCCGCCCGCTAAAATGGCTGCTAAAAGACGAGGCAGGCGGATATAGAGGATGATGCGGTAAGCGGTGGAGTCGGGGGTGTCGTTTGTCAGTACTTGCCATACCTCCGCCGGTGTATGGTTGGTGGTGCCCAAGCAAAGGCTAAGTAAGCTGAAGGAGAGCAGCGCGGCGGCAAAAATTCCCAACCAAAGACCGCAGCGCCGTTGAGAAAAATTATTGGCCGTAGAGAATTTCCGCGAGTTTGTCATAGCTTTTGCTCCATTGATCGTTTGGTTTGTACTGGAAGAGCGAGGGGTCTAAAACATGGTAGCCGCCTGTTTGTACGGCGCTGAGGCCTGCCCAGGCAGGGTTGCTTTCCAGATAGGCGGTCAGGCTTTCGGCAGCGGCGTCTTTACTGTATCCCATGGGGATTACCAGAATAAAATCGGGATCCATCTCTACAATGGCCTCTACGCTGAATGTCTGGAGCAAGGAAGGATTTTCGTCCGCCAGATTGACGCAGCCCAAATCTTTAAGCATGGCTCCGGTCATGGTATCAGAGGTTTGCGCGCGTACTCCTTGGGAATAGGTGATCAGCAGCAGTACGGTCGGCGGTGTTTGATTTTGGGTTTCCGCAATGGTCGCTTCAATGTCTTCCTGTACGGCGACGCCGTATTTTTGATATGATTCCGGATGACCGGTAATTTGACTGAAAAGTTCCAATGTGTTCAAGTAATCCGCAAAGGAGTTGATATCAAAATAGGCGTGGGGGATGCCGGCCTGTGTCAATGTGGCGTCCAGCGCTGTTTGTTGCGCGGTAGCGGCGGAAAGAATGACGAAGTCTGGATTCAGAGCCAGAATGGATTCCGGGCTGGGGGCGTCGTGAGCGCCGATTTTCGTTACATGATCGGGGACGGTGAAATCGGCGTCGTCGGCAATGCCTGCCAGGCTTTCCTGTCCGCCCGCCAGCAGCCAGATATCTGCCAGACCACCCATGCAGGCAACAACGGTTTGGGGTTGATCCACTGTGACGGTGGTTCCCAGGGCATCGGTGAAAGTGACGGCGGTGGCGCTTTCTGCGGGGGCGGAAGTTTCCTTCGGGGCGCCGCAGCCCGCCGAGCAGAGGAGCAGCAGACAGAGGAGGAATAGGGGAATTTTTTTGACTTGTTTCAACATGGAATGCTCCTTTGGTATCTAAATATAACGTTGCGGGTGGTGACTCAGAGATTTTTTTCTTGCATTGCGCGGAGCAAATCTTTGCCGTAGGCGCAGTAGCTGTCTTCTGCCATATAATCTCCGTCGTGATAATAACTGCCGCGGGCGCGACAGCCGCCGCAACAGCTTTTGAATTCGCATTGTCCGCAGGTGCCGCCGTAAGCTTCGGTGCGTAGTTTTTGGAACAGAGGGCTTTCTTGCCAAACTTGGGCAAAATCATCAGTGTGAACATCGCCCGCCTCTTCTGTCATATAAGCGCAGGGGCGGATTTTACCTGTCGGGCTGATGATGCAGTAAGTGATGCCTGCCAAACAGCCGCGGGAAAATCGCGAGGGGATTTCCATTTGTTGCGCCACTCTGGTAAACTGCGGAGCGCAAGTAGGTTTGACGCTGATGGGGACTTGGGCGGATTTTGCCATGATTTTCCGCAAAGTGCGTTCGTAAGCCATGACTTCCAGGGAAGTTTCCTCGATATATTTGCCGCGTCCCACCGGAATCAGGAAAAACACCTGTACCGCCATGGCGCCCATTTCTACGGCGAAATCGATCATTTGGCAGACTTCCTCGCGATTCCAATCCATCAAGGTGATATGAATTTGAAAGGGGAGTCCGGCCGCGCGGCAATTTTTCATGCCGGCAACGGTCAGCTGAAAGGCTTGGGGATCGCCGCGGAAACGGTTGTGTTTTTCCGGATCCAGACTGTCCAGACTGATGCCCATGGCGGCGGCGCCGGCTTGTTTCAGTTTTTTCGCGGTTTTCGGGTCAATCAACATACCGTTGGTACCGAATACCGGTCGCAGTCCTTTGGCGGCGGCATAAGCGACTAAGGTGAAAATATCCGAGCGCATCAGCGGTTCTCCGCCGCTGAAAATCATGATTTTGAATCCAGCCGCGGCAATACGGTCAATCATCGCTTTGGCTTCTTCAGTGGTCAGTTCCTGTTGGGACTTTTCTCCCGCGTCTTGGTAGCAATGACTGCATTTTAAATTGCACTGATTGGTGGTCATCCATGAAACGATCATCTTGTTCTTCCTTTCCCATGTGAATTCTGCCGACGTTGAAAAACAATGAACATTGTTTAAAAATGTTCATTACGACAATCTGTAGTATACCATTCGGACAAGCTTCTGTCAAGAAAAAAGGCAAGTATCGGGGAAAGGGAACAATGGACGTTCTGAGAGGAAAGAAGCCTGTCCGCGTCGAATTGTTTGGACGGTAGATCGGGACGTTTTGGACGCGGTTCTGTCCGAAATGTTTGGAAAAACGCGGAAATGATTTCGAGAAACCTTGTTTTGCGGAAAGGAGAGAGGTGTGTTGTGTAATTCCGGATTGCCGCCTTCTTTTTGTGTAAAAGAAGAAAAGAAAATTACTGCCAGAGTGGGGCTGGCGCTGTTTCTCATCATGCCGTTATCTTTAACGGTACAGATGGGATTGGGCGCGGTGCTGCCGCAGCAGTGGAACCCTCTGGCGCGAATGTGGATATTAGTGATTGTTTCGCAGTATTTGGTCGCTTATTCGTTGGTTATCCTTTTGCTTCGCTCTTTACCAGGACGGCCTCCGCGGCGGCGATTTCTGGACGGAAAGACTTTTTGGCGTTTGTTTTGCATTTCCTATTTATTATTGATGGTGGGTAATTTGCTTGGAAGACTGAGTGGACGGATTTGGGAAAATTGGTTTGGGATGCCGAGCAATCCTTTGTTGGATCAACTGCTGAGTCAGAGTAATTTGCCGTGGCTGTTTTTGGTATTGGTAGTTTTGGCTCCGTTGTATGAAGAATGGATTTTTCGAAAATTGCTGTTGGATCGACTGGTCAAATACGGGGAGCTGCCGGCGGTATTTACTTCGGGGCTGTTGTTTGGCTTGTACCACGGTAATGTGGAACAATTTTTCTATGCGGTATTTATCGGTTGGCTGCTGGCATATGTTTATGTGAAAACGGGACGGGTCGGCTATTGTGTCGTGTTGCATATGCTCATTAATTTTTTTGGCTCCATTGTTCCTTTGCAAGTATTGCGTCTGGAGGGAACCATGTGGGCGGGAATCTATGGTCTGTTGGTTTTGCTGTTTTTGGTTTTGGGACTGGTTTACGGGATCAGCGCCCGCCGAAGCTGGCATTTTCGGCTGTCTGATTTCGCTATTGATAACAAAACAGGCGCTGCCGTTATTTGGAACAACTGGGGGATGTATCTGGCGCTTTTCGGCGGATTGTTCTTTTTCTTTTGGCAATGAAAAAACGGGCGCCGCCGCCATTGGGTTATAAATGGTCCTTGCTCTTTCGAGTAAAATGTGGTATGCTGAACACAGGATATGCGAACAAATGTTCGAAAGAGGTGAAAAAATGGATCGTGTGATTCTTCACAGCGATATGAATGCTTTTTACGCTTCGGTAGAAACGCTGGAACGACCGGAGCTGAAGCGAGTACCCATGGCGGTGGGCGGCAGTCCGGAATCTCGCCACGGAGTGATTTTGGCTAAAAACCAATTAGCAAAGGAGTATGGGGTGCGCACCGGCGAGCCCTTGTGGCAGGCACGGATGAAATGTCGGGATTTGGTGGTGGTTCCGCCGCATTTTCGTAAATATCAACTGTTTTCTAAGCGGGCGCGGGAGATTTATCTGCAGTACACCGACCTTTTTGAGCCTTATGGCATCGATGAGGGATGGCTGGATGTGACGGCTTCTCGAGGACTTTTCGGCAGCGGGGAAACCATTGCCCGTGAGATCAACACTCGTATAAAAAAGGAATTGGGACTGACGGTTTCGGTGGGAGTCAGCTGGAATAAAATTTTTGCCAAATTGGGCAGCGACTATCGAAAGCCGGATGCGGTGACGGTGTTTGACCGCCAAAGCTATCATCCGCTCATCTGCCCTTTGCCCGTCCGCGCCTTGTTGTATGTTGGGGATTCCACCGCTCGTAAACTGGAATCGCATGGTATCCGTACCATTGGGCAACTGGCGGCGGCTGATTCTTTATTGTTAGAAAATCTGTTGGGCAAATGGGGCTGTATTTTGCAGGATTATGCTTTGGGTAATGATCACAGTCCGGTATCCCGTTATGATGAAAAGCGGGAAATCAAATCCATCAGCAACAGTACTACCACCTTGCGAGATTTACGCGATGAAGAAGAGGTAAAGATGATTTTTACGGTATTGGCGGACAGTGTGGCTCGTCGTTTGAGAAAACATGGTTTTTGCGGACAGACTGTACGTATTCAGATTCGAGACACGGATTTTCATACTGTCAGTCGCCAATGCCGTTTGGATACGCCTACTTGTTTTTCCGGAGAAGTAGCGCGGGTGGCGATGAGCTTATTTCGAAAAAATTATCATTGGGCAAAGCCTATCCGTTTGTTGGGTATTGGTGTTTCCGATTTGCTGCCCCAAGAAGAGGTTTGTATTCAAGAAGAGTTGTTTTTGCCGCGAAAAACATGGGAAAAACAACAGCATTTGGCAGAGGCGCTGGATGAGATTTGTCGACGTTATGGTAATTCCGCCATTCAGTCGGGATGCCTGTTGGTGGATCGGGAATTGGTCGCTTTTCAACCGAAAGAAGAAACCGCGGAGAATGAAGAATAAAAGCGGAAGTAAAACTTTCGGAAAAATCGTTTTACGGAGAAACCTATGCGGAAAATCAACCGATATCTTTTGGAAAGTCTTGTAAACACGCCCGTTGTTCTGGTATAATAAAAGTTACGATGGAGATATTTTGTTCTACGGGGAGGCTTTTAAACAGTTATGAGGATGAAAAAGAAAACATTCGCGGGGGTTATTTTCGCTGCTGCTTTTGTGATGATGGCCGGAATCAGCTTTTTAGCCCTGTGGAGCAATGATGTGATTTCTCCGGAGAATTTTTGGCCGGCAAGCAGTACATCGGAAGTCAGTGAAGACGCTACTTTGTATCCTGTTTTGGAAGACGGACTGTGGGGATATGCTAATGCGGCCGGAGAAATGGTGATCCCTGCACGGTATGAAAAAGCAGAGTTGTTTTTGGGTGAGGTGGCCTGGGTTTGTCAAGACGGACTCTGGGGCGCCGTGAATAATAAAGGACAACAGGTTGTGGAATGTAGATATGGGGAGAAATATCAGTTGGATGATGATCTCTACCGTATTGCTGTCGCTGTAAACGGCAGTAATATCAGTGTGTTCAACGACGAGGGCAGAAAAATTTTCGGCGTGGATAACGGTGAAATCGGTAAAATGGACGGAGGACTGATTGCCTTCAGTCGTGTGATTGACGGTGTGCAACATTGGGGATACATTGATACCTCCGGTAAAATTGTGATTGCTCCTTCGTACCAATCTGTCGGAGCGGTAGGGTTGACCCATGCGGTGGCGCAGACATTCGCGGGCGAAAGGGTGCTGGTGAAGCGCAGCGACGACACGGAAACGCCTCTTGCCGAAAATGTGGAAATGAACGGTTTGGGCAGCAATCGATTGTTGTATCATGAGGGGGATCGTTACGGATATGTGGATATGTCCGGGCAGGTCGCTATTGAAGCGAAATTCCTTTGGGCGTCTCCGTTCAACAACATGCTGGCATTGGTTCAGACAGAAGACGGTTATGGGCTGATTGATGAGAAAGGAAATTTTGTGGTGCGGCCGGAATATTCTTTTGCCCAAAATGTCGGCAATGGCTATTATCTGTTCGGTAACACCGCCTCCGGCGAAAAAACCTTGTATAACAAAGAAGGTCAAATTGTTTTGGAAGGATTGGTCAGCGCCAATGACTGGTTTAACGGATATTTGAATGTGGAAACAGAAACGGAAACCTACTTTGTTCACGCGACCGAAGGTTTGGTTCCTAATGTGAAGATGGGCAATAACAGCACCGCCAAATATTACGGTAATCGTATCTGCGTCGAGGGAACCAACGGGATCGCCTATTATGATACGGCAGGCAACGCGTTAGAGTCTTATAGCCAAGAGGTGGATTTGGGCAATGGTTGTCAATTGCTTTCTCTCTCGGAGTCTCCCGATGCTTATTTGGAAATCAATTATCCTTCGGTTTCGACAACCAATCGAGATTTACAGGGGGCTTTTGAAGAAATCAGCGCCAGTCTGGCAGAAAATGCGTTAGGGGATTATCGGCAGCTATATCGAGATCCTTCCGGTAATGTCAATTATATGGTGCGAGGTTCTTTTGAGTATGCGCAATGCGGTTCTGTCATCACCGTTTTACAAAAGACTTCTTTTTTCAGTGAGGAAGTAGATGAGGAATATGAAGCTTTGTGTTTTGATACGATTGACGGCGAGATGTATGATTTATCATCGTTATTTTTGTCAGAAGTAAATTGGCGGTCTGATTTGAGTTCTTTGCTGACAGAGGCTTATCAACGGCAGTGTATGGATTTTTCCGCTGATCTTAAAGAAGAAGTGTTGTCTGCATTAGGAGAAACATTGGATTTGCGCACCGGTTTTTTGTTGGAAGAAGAAGGATTGCGGTTGTTTGTTGCCGGTGATTCGGTACTCCTTTCCTATGAGGAATTGACGCCCTATATCAATCAGGAATCCTCCATTTGGCAGAAGATGCAGCCGGACGCGGCAACCGCGCGAGTTGATGAAATAGAGGAAGTGGGACAAACTGCCTAACCGATATGTCGAAGCGGTAATCCCTAAAATAAATTATAATTGAGGAAAGGTGAGGGATCGGACATGATTAAAATTGAAAAAGACGGAAAGAAAATTCAAATTGATATTTTGGATTATGAATTCCCCAACAGAGAAGATACCGGCGGTATTCCTACAGAAGAACAGTTGGAGGCGATGGGCGGCAGAGACTATGATGCCAACTGGCTGAATGTAGGATTTGAATGTTACGATGAAAAATATGAGTGGAAAACGGTGGATCCTTGCTTGCTTTCTTGGGAATTGGAAGATATTATGACCTGGTTTGTAAATATGGCGGAAGGCAGAGAAGAAAACAATAACTCTCCGCAAATGTTCTTTACGGAACCTTGTGTCGGCATCTATCAGCGAAAGCTGGATGATGATCATTTCAAATTCCGCTTTGCCCTTGCTTATGAAGTGGCGCCGCCGGAAGAGTACCGTAATGGAGAATATTATATGGACTTTGTGTTGAGTCGTGAGGAATTGGCGGCTATTGCCGATTCTATCGCCGCCGCCGCCGCCGCTTTTCCCGTACGGTAACTTGAAAAAATCACAGAAGGTTTGCGGCGATAGAAAAGAACAGTGAACAAAAAACAGAAGGGTTTCGGAAATTTTGTTTGCGGAGGAGGAAAAAACATGGAAACAACAACATTGCGGACGGTTGCTGACGCTTTGACTGCCCATGGGTTTCATGTACGGGTGTTCGATGATCGTCAGGCGGTGGAACGCTGGCTGAGGGAAGAATTCGCGGCGGTAGATACTGTAGGGCGCGGCGGTTCGGTAACCTTGGATGAACTGGGTTTCGATGAAATCATACAGAGCCGCGGTATGAAGCTGTTTAATCATGCCAAAGCGCTTCCTTCAAAGAAAAGGGAAACTTGGCGGGCCGCGGGCAGCGCCGACGCCTACTTTCTCAGCGCCAACGCGCTGACGGCGGACGGAAAAATTTTTAATGTGGACGGAGCCGGCAATCGGGTGGCCGCTATGAGTTTCGGACCAAAAAAGGTGTACTATATCGTAGGTAAAAATAAGTTGGTGGCGGATTTGGATGAGGCGCATCGGCGTCTGGAGCAGGTTGCGGCTCCAAAAAATGTCGCCCGGTTGAATTTACCCACGGGCTGCGCCAAAACGGGTCGGTGTATGGATTGCGGCAGTCCGAAGCGAATTTGTAATGTTTATACCGTTTTAGCCAGAGCCCCTTGGGCTATTGAGGAGTCTTGGGTGCTGTTGGTAAATGAGGAAATGGGGTATTGACGGAAGGTGAAAGCGATCGTGATTTTGCGGTCGCTTTTCTTTTTTTTAGCGGGGTAATTTTAAAAGAATTTTCTGTTCAAATACTCGAATATAAAAAGAAATAAAATTCAATTTAATAGGAAGAAAATGAAAATCCTGATGATTATCGCTGTTTAATTATCGGAAAGTTGAGAATTTTTTTGCGAAAATTTTAGAGATAAAGAACAGAATATACGAGGATTATGCTAAATGCTGCAAGTAAATGTGTAATAAAAATGAAATATTATGAATCGGTTGAATTATCTTTCAATTTATAGTATGATAATAATATGTTATAATAATCGTGAAAATCACACCGACCCATGAAACCCCGGAACCATAAGAAAAAATTGATTGTTAGGAGTGAGGCTATGAGAAAAAATGTTTTGGTCGTACTGATCGGAATGGTAGTTGCTATTATTGCTCTCGCGATTGTTGCTCTTTTTTCTGATGGCGAAGTGAGTCATGATTTGGGGACTGCGTTGCCTTTGTGGAGTTGTATTCCTTTTGTCGGGATGCTGCTGTCCATCGCGATTTTCCCACTGGTGAAACCGGAATGGTGGGAACATAATATGTTTCGCGTGGCAATCTTTTGGTCATTGCTCTTTTTGATTCCTTTCGGCATTGCTTTTGGCGGCAACAATTTGGTGTACAATGTGTACGAAATGATCCTTTTGGACTATTTACCTTTTATTGTATTGCTGTTTGGTCTGTTTGTGGTTTCCGGCGGCATCGGTCTGAAGGGGACGTTGGTGGGTACTACCAAACTCAATGTGGCGTTGTTACTCATCGGATCTCTGCTTGCCAGTTGGATCGGTACGACGGGGGCGTCTATGTTGCTGATCCGTCCGGTGATTCGCGCCAATCGTTGGCGGGAGAAAAAGGCCCATATCATTATTTTCTTTATTTTCATGGTTGCTAATATCGGCGGCTGTTTGACTCCTGTGGGGGATCCTCCGCTGTTTCTGGGCTTCCTGCGCGGCATACCGTTCTTCTGGACCATGCATCTGCTGCCGATTCTTCTCTTGAACTTGGCGGTATTGCTGATTGTTTTTGTGATCATGGACAGAAGATATGTGAAAAAAGAACTGGCTGCCGGCAATCGTCCGGAGTCTATGGTTGAAAACGGTGTGAAAGAAAAATTAAAAGTGGAAGGCGCGCATAATTTCCTGTTTATCCTGTTGATCATTGTCGCCGTTATTTTGAGCGGGGTATTGGCGGATGTGCCGGGATTCTATGATCCCGCGACAGGAGAAGCCACCGGTCTGACATTCTACGGTGTTTTGCTGCCTTGGACGACCATTGTGGAAGTTATTTTGATTCTGTTGGCGGCTTTCCTTTCTGTGAAAACCACCAAAAAATCCATTCGAGAACATAATGAGTTTAACTATGACGCCATTAAAGAAGTGGCAAAACTTTTTACCGGTATTTTCCTGACGATGATTCCCGCTTTGGCAATTTTGCGAGCCAATGGTTCTTCTCTGGGTGTAACGGATGCCTGGCACTTCTTCTGGTATACCGGCGCTCTTTCCTCTTTCTTGGACAATGCTCCCACCTATCTGGTATTCTTGACTACGGCGGGCGCGGTAGGATTTACAGAAGGGGTTGTGACGACGGTAGGTACTATAACGCCGTCGATTTTGATGGCGGTTTCTGCCGGCGCCGTATTTATGGGAGCCAATACTTATATTGGGAACGCGCCTAACTTTATGGTAAAATCTATCGCGGAGGGCAGTAAAATTAAGATGCCCAGCTTCTTCGGTTATATGAAATGGTCTTTGTGCATTTTGATACCGTTGTTTATTCTGGATACGCTGATTTTCTTTATCTGACGGAGAGATTCGGAAAGCGGTTAAAGTTTCGGTCAGACAAAATGGGTTCCGCATTTATAAAAAGAAAAAAGCCTTCCTCAAAAGAGGAAGGCTTTTGATTTGTGTGAAATAAGCGATTTTTATTCGATAACGCCTATTTGATCGAAGGGATATACTTGGTAAAGAATTTGTCCCAAGATGGCGTCTTGGGAGATGGTTCCTACTTCGGGGTTGCGGCTGTCGTGGCTGGCGGCGCGGTTGTCACCGAGAACAAACAACTCTCCGTTGGGAACCAGCGTGTTCACTTCTCCGCTGGTGACAGTTCCGTTTATATAATCTTCCTGCAGTGGTTCACCGTTAATGGTGATGATACCTCCGCTGATGATGACGTGTTCACCGGGCAGCCCGATGACTCGTTTAACATAATAGGCGCCGTCGGTGCGGTCGGGCGCTTCAAAAACGATGATATCAAACCGTTCAACACTGTTGAAATAATAAGGAATCTGCGAGGAAATGGCGCGCTCGCCGGAGATCAAAGTAGGTTCCATGGAATCTCCGGAGATTTCCGTGATTTGGAAAACAAAATGCCGTAACAACAGAGCCAGAACAACAGCCAATCCCAGGTAGAGCAGAAAACGCGGAATAAAATGATTTTTTTTCACGTCTGTTTGCGCGGGGTTTTCCGCCGGAGGAGTCGTCAATTTTTCGTTGTTTGTTTCTTGTTTTTGAGAAAGTTCCCGGATATCCGAAGATTGATTTTGGGGCGGTTTTTCAGCGGCCTGTTGTTCCTCGGATTTTGGGACGGCGGGATTGTCTGTTTCTGTTATCGAGACGCTTGCCGCCGTTACGCGGGGTTTCCCGAAAACGGTGGAAGGGGAAGGTACGGAGGCGCCTTTTTCCCAAAAATTCTTTTCTGTTTCTGAAAGAGAATTTGGGGCTTCTTCGCTGTTTTCCAGAGCGAACACAGATCCCGCGACAGTAATTTGAGGGCGTAAAGAAGCATAGGGACCGTCGTTGTTTGCTCGAGTTTCTTGAATCAATTTTGCCATTTCGTCATCGAGGGGTGGAATGTCGGGAATAGCAGAACGCAGAGTCGCTTTCGGCAGCTCTGCAAGAGGAAGATCCGTAACCGCGCGGTGTTCGTTTAGGTTGAGGATGATGGTGTCTGCCAATTGGTCGGCGGCTTGATTTTTACTGTCTTCTCGCTGTTGTTGCAAATTTTCGATTTGGCGTCGCACTTTTTGGGCGGAACGAGCATTTTGTTCCGCCGCTTGTTTTTGCTTTTGCAACTGCTCATATTGGTTTTTCCAGAGGTAGTAGGCGGTTTTAACCCGACCTTTGGTTTCTGCGATTTCGGTATCATATTCCTGAACTTTTTGGCGGCTTTCTTCAATTTCCGCCATAAGCGCGCTGTATCGTAACTGACTTTTTTCCAAGTCTTCGCGGGCGGATTGCAGCGTGTTGGCTTTTTCTTGATTGATAGCGGCTTGCCGGTTCAGCTGTTTCAGTTGTTGTTCCAGCTTTTGGGCGGCCTTTTTTTTCTTTTGGCTCAGATCCGCCAGTCGACCTTGCTGTTCCGCCAGTTTAACGGCGGCTTCGGAGGCGTTTTTTTCTAAATATTCCAGATTGACCTTGCTTTGTCGATCCAGCGTTTTATGTTCTTCGGAACGCTTTTGGGCAGCGTCCAAACGTGTTTGTAGTTTTTCCATTTTTTCGTCGTCGGAAAAATCCGGATGTGTGTTTTTTACCATGGCAGCCTCCCGGTTCCATCCTTTGGCATTTGCCAAAAGAAAAAAAATATGCTATATTATATTTCGCAGAAAAACGAATGTTTTCCTGCTTTTCTCTGTCGAGAAATGTCTGAATTTCAAGATCAAAAAGAAGTATTTTAACAAATCTGAGCAAAGAAAAAGAGCGTGTTTTTGTAGGATGTCCGGAAAGTGATTGGATTATGAATCAAGAAAAAAAGAAAAAAATTGTCATTTATACTGATGGGGCTTGCAGCGGCAATCCCGGTCCGGGTGGCTGGGGCGCGGTGCTCCTTTACGGACCGCACCGCAAGGAATTATCCGGTTTTGTGGCGGAGACTACCAACAACAAAATGGAACTTTTGGCGGCGGTGGAAGCGCTGCGGATGCTGAAGGTACCCTGTCAAGTAGAATTATACAGCGACAGCGCTTATCTAATTAATGCATGGAAGCAGGGCTGGCTGGCGAATTGGCAAAAAAACGGTTGGAAAAACGCGAAAAAACAGCCGGTGGAAAATCAGGAGTTGTGGCAGGAATTGTTGCGATTGGCACGGATTCATCAGGTGAGTTGGATAAAGGTAAAAGGCCATAGTGATAACGAGGAAAATAATCGTTGTGATGAAATGGCTCGTCAACAGATTGCCCGACATAAAGAAGGAGCATAAAAAAGCGCTGTCGATCTGACAGCGCTTCTTATGCTCTTTTATTTCAGCACCG
>CBCTTQ010000031.1:0-21785 GCA_965149945.1 uncultured Peptococcaceae bacterium
CGATATGCAAAACGACTTCATCGACGGCGCCTTGGGAACCAAAGAAGCAAAAGCTATTGTACCCGCTGTGGCGAGGAAAATTGAACAGTATCACCAAAAGGGAGGTATTGTGATTTTTACACGAGATACTCATGACGCTCAATATCTTCAAACCCAAGAAGGAAAGAAATTGCCGATTCCTCACTGCATCCGTGATACAAACGGCTGGCAAATCAACAGTCAGCTGCCTATGTCGGAACAAGATCTCTGCATAGACAAACCCACATTCGGTTCCACCGAACTGGTCAGATTTTTGGTACAGCAAAAAGACGCGGAAACGATCGAGATCATCGGTCTTTGCACAGATATCTGCGTCATTTCCAACGCTATGCTGGTCAAAGCAGCTTTACCGGAGGTTCCTGTTTCTGTAGACGCCGCCTGCTGCGCCGGAGTAACACCGGAATCCCATCGCACAGCACTGTCAGCGATGAACGCTTGTCAGATTGACATTATCGAATAAACCATTTTACTTTCCAAAGCCGCCCCTGTGTTGATACAGCGGGGCGGCTTTGCTTTTCCGGCGCCCAAAACACGGTTTTCTTTTTCATTTCCTTATTTCTACAATTTTCTTCATTAATTAATTATATTATAATTATTTTTTTAAGATGATTGTTTTTTTTGATTTTCTTTTTCTCCTATACTTTTCGTTTCAAGCAAATGCCTCGCGTAATTTTTTATCTCCTTTTCTCTTTTTTGATGATTACTTCTCTTCCGTATTTCTTCAGTCATAACAAAATCGTATGCGCGACCTTTGCAATATATGGAAATCGTATACTGTCATTGTATACAGTATTCTTCTATTGATTTATCACATTTTTTTTGTATAATAAATTTAACAAGACAAAGTCCTGTGTGCTTACAGTCCGCGCCCCGCGGCATAAACACAGGAACAACACGCAGAATCGGGGAAGGAGACAATCGTTTCGTATCGTTTTTATTCAAATGGATTTCCCTTTTCCGCGTTTTCCTTTTTAATACCATGTTCCCTGTTCTCGCGGCAAAACCGCCCGAGACAACCCCGGATAACAGGAGGTGCCTTTTGATGAAAAGAATACGCAAAACCATGGACGGCAACAACGCCGCCGCTTACGTCAGCTACGCTTTCACCGAAGTGGCCGGAATCTATCCAATTACTCCTTCCAGTCCTATGGCGGATTATGTGGATCAATGGGCCGCAAACGGCAAAAACAACCTTTTCGGCCAACCGGTAAAAGTTGTGGAAATGCAGTCGGAAGCCGGTGCCGCGGGCACGGTACACGGCTCCCTTTCCGCGGGAGCCCTTACTACTACCTATACAGCCTCTCAGGGACTTTTGCTGATGATTCCCAATATGTATAAAATCGCCGGTGAACTGCTGCCTGCCGTGTTCCATGTATCGGCACGCGCTGTCGCCACCCATGCTCTCAGCATCTTCGGAGATCATTCCGACATTTACGCCTGCCGACAAACAGGATTTGCCATGCTCTGCGAAACCAATCCCCAAGAAGTGATGGATCTGGCTCCGGTGGCGCATTTGGCTGCTATCAAAGGCCGCGTTCCTTTCCTGAATTTCTTTGACGGGTTCCGTACCTCCCACGAACTGCAAAAAATTGAAGTCTGGGATTATGAGCAGCTGAAGGAATTGTTGGATCCGGCTGCCATTGAGACGTTTCGCCGTCACGCGCTGAATCCGGAACATCCCGCCATGCGCGGCTCCCATGAAAACGGAGATATCTTCTTCCAGCATCGGGAAGCAGCCAATCAATATTATGACGCGCTGCCCGCCATTGTGGAAGATTACATGGAGCAAATCAACGAACGGCTGGGAACCGATTATCAATTGTTCAATTACTACGGATCCCCCGACGCAGAACGGGTGATTGTGGCAATGGGTTCTGTCTGTGATTTAATTGAAGAAGTCATCGACTGCCTGAATGCCCGCGGTGAAAAAGTCGGACTGGTGAAAGTCCGCCTCTTCCGTCCTTTTGTCGGCGCGAAACTGGCCGCCGCTATTCCCGAAAGCTGTCGCAAAATCGCTGTTTTGGACAGAACCAAAGAACCCGGTTCTCAGGGCGAACCCCTGTACATGGATGTAGTGACCGCATTGGCCACTGCCGGCAGAATGATTCCCGTCAGCGGCGGTCGCTACGGGCTTGGCTCCAAAAATACCGTACCTTCTTCTATCTTTGCCGTCTATGAAGAATTGGCGAAAGAAAGTCCGAAAGCGCATTTTACGATCGGCATCAACGACGATGTCACTCATCTGTCTTTGGCGGAAAAGCCTGTCCCGAAAGAATTCAGCTCCGACTGCATCAAATGTAAATTCTGGGGACTGGGCGGCGACGGCACCGTCGGCGCCAACAAAAATTCCATCAAAATCATCGGGGACCACACAGATAAATATGTGCAGGCCTACTTCCAGTATGACTCCAAAAAAACCAGCGGCATCACCATTTCCCATTTGCGTTTCGGCGATCGTCCCATCAAAGAGCCTTACTATATCGACCACGCGGACTTTGTGGCTTGTCACACACCTTCCTATATCACCCAAGGATTCAAAATTGCCCAAGATGTAAAACCGGGCGGCATTCTGCTCATCAACTGTCAGTGGGATTTTGATCAGCTGGAAGAAAATCTGGACGCCGACGCTAAACGCTATATCGCGGAAAATCAAGTACAGCTTTATACCATCAACGCCATCGATTTGGCGGAGCAAATCGGTATGGGCAAACGTACCAACACTATTTTGCAATCTGCTTTCTTCCAATTGGCACAGATCATCCCGGAGAAAGAAGCCATTCAATATATGAAAGAAGCCGCCACTAAGTCTTATCTGAAAAAGGGGCAAGATGTGGTTGACTTGAACCATAAAGCCATTGACCTGGGCGCCAGCGCCCTGAAAAAAATCACAGTCCCGGAAAGCTGGAAATCCGCGACTGATATCAAAAAAGAAAGTCCGATCCAAGGAAAACAAGAATTGGTCGATATGGTCAACACGATCATGCGGCCCGTCTCAAAAATGGAAGGAGACAACATTCCTGTTTCCGCCTTTCTTCCCCATGCTGACGGACAGTTTGAATCAGGCGCTTCCGCTTATGAAAAACGCGGCATTGCCGTCAATGTTCCTTCTTGGGACGCGGAAAAATGCATTCAGTGCAACCAATGCTCCTTTGTCTGTCCCCATGCCACCATTCGTCCCTTCGCGTTGACCGAAGAAGAAATCGCCCAAGCTCCCGCTGCCGCCAAACACATCCCCATCAAAGCAGGAAAAGGGAAAGGGAAATACGAATATCTGATGGCTATTTCACCGGAAGATTGCATGGGTTGCGGAGTTTGTGTGGAAATTTGTCCCACCAAAGCCATCTCTATGCATCCACAGCATACCCAACTGGATCAACAGGAAGTTTTTCAATATGCCGTCTACGAAACAACGGAAAAATCCGACATGCAGGACTTCACTGTCAAAGGCAGTCAGTTCCGCCAGCCGATGTTGGAATTCTCCGGTTCCTGCGCGGGCTGCGCGGAAACTTCCTATGCTCGTCTGGTCACTCAGATGTTCGGCGATCGGATGTATATCACCAATGCCACCGGTTGTTCCTCCATTTGGGGCAACCCCGGCGCTACCAGTCCGTACTGCGCCAATCGAGCAGGTCACGGCCCCGCTTGGATCAATTCCCTCTTCGAGGATAACGCGGAACATGGCTATGGTCTCTATCTGGGACAACAAAGCATTCGTCAGCATCTGATTCAATTGGTGGAAACGGTCATGAAGCAAACGGAATCGACAGAGCGACAAGAATGCTGCCGTCATTATCTGGAAACCGCGGGAGACGGCAAAACCAACGGCGCCGCCGCAAAAGCTTTGATCGAAAATTTGGAACAGGATATCTGCTGCGATACGGTCAAGGAAATTCTGGATAAAAAAGAATATCTCGCCAAAAAGAGCATTTGGATTTTCGGCGGCGACGGCTGGGCTTATGATATCGGATTCGGTGGTCTGGATCATGTGCTGGCCTCCGGCGCGGATGTCAATGTATTCGTTTTCGATACAGAAGTATACTCCAATACCGGCGGTCAGGCTTCCAAAGCATCCAATATCGGGCAGGTAGCAGAATTCGCGGCTGCCGGCAAAATGACTAAGAAAAAGAGTCTCGCGGAAATCATGATGTCCTATGGCTATGTTTATGTGGCGCAGGTCGCCATGGGCGCCAGTCCCTCCCAGACCATCCGCGCCATCGCCGAAGCGGAAGCCTATCCCGGTCCTTCCCTGATTATCGGCTATTCCCCCTGCGAAATGCATTCCATCAAAGGCGGCATGATCAACTGCCAAAACGAAATGAAAAAAGCAGTGGATTGCGGCTACTGGAATCTATTCCGATTCAATCCTCAGGCAGAAGAGAAATTCATTCTGGACAGCAAACAACCCAAAGACGGCTATCAGGAATTCCTGATGAATGAAGCCCGCTACAGTCGGCTGACCCGTGAATTCCCCGAACGCGCGGAAGAATTGTTCCGTCGGAACGAGGAAAGTGCCAAAGAACGCTACGAGCACTTGACCAGAATGGTAGAACTTTACAAAAAATAACACCAAATATCAAAAGCCCTTCTCAAAAAGAGAAGGGCTTTTGATATTTTCCAAATTTTTATATTTTCATCAAGAAACTCCCATCTTTGTCAAACGCTGAGAAATCCCCAAAAGACAAAATACCAACAATCCTTGAAACACATAGTCTCGGCCATTGGGAAGTCGCCAGTAGGGCGTCATCTCCTCCAGCCAAGCAGCCGACAGTCTCCTCAAAAACACCATCAGTTCATCGGAATCTGTCAAAGAAAGAATTTTTGCCGCCGTCTTTGACCAATCACCCTCCCCATCAAACAGTGACAAGTCCTCCTCCGTCGGCGCCGCGCCGTTCTTTTGCCAGTGGTCCGCCAGCCAAACACCGCAACCAAAAATAGCAACGGCAATTTGCTCATAATAAACCGTCGCGTCGGGAAATTTCTGTCGCAATCTTTGATTATGGAGCAACCGCAGCAACGCTCGCTGCCCCACAGGCAACAGTTCCCGTACATAAATCATACCACCCGGCGCCCAACCTTCGGCGCGGGCTTTTTCATGAAAATCTCGCAATAACGCTACAAAAAAATCCTCCGGTTCTCGTAAAGGGCCCGTGCGCTGTTGTCCCATCCTATTTCCTCCTTTACAAAATAAAGGAACCGTTTTCTTCCCGAAACGCTTTACCGTAAAAAATCGTCAGCAACTTGCAAAGGCGCTCCACATCCCGCGCGCCCACCGTCTCAAAAGCAGAATGCATCGCGAGCTGCGCCAGTCCGACGTCCGCTCCGTTGACGGAAACCTGCGTATTGGAGAGATTGCCCAAAGTTTGACCGCCTCGTAAATCTGCTCGATTGTAATAATATTGATAGGGAATATCTCCTTCCTGACAAAGAAGACGCACCACCGCATCGGAAACCCCATCGGTACAGTAATGCTGCGCCGCGTTTTGCTTGATGATCACACCCCCGTTTAACACGGGAGCATGGTTTTTATCAGCCAGTTCCGGATGATTGGGATGCAAGGCGTGTCCATTGTCCACTGAAAGAAGAAAGCTATTGGCCAATCGCCGCAAATGCGTTTCTCCCTCTCCGCCAAAGGCAGCGCTGATCCGCCGCAAAGTATCCGCCAAAAAAGTGGAACAAGCGCCCTGCTTGGTACCGCTGCCCACCTCCTCATTATCAAAAACAGCCAACACCGGCACGGACGCGAGATTTTCCCGCGCTCGGCAAAATCCCGTAAATGCAGCGTACACCCCCACCAGGTCATCGACGCGAGGCGCCGAAAGAAAGCAGCCTTCCTGCCCCCAGAGAACACCTGCCGCTCGATTATATAAAAATAAATCAAAAGACAAAATCTCCTGTTTTCCTACTCCCGCGGCGTCCGCCACTTCCGCCAGAAAGTCTACTCCGTAAGCTGCCGTACGATATAAGGGCTGCATATCCACCGCCGGATTCAGCGGTTTGCTTTCTTTCGTTTTGTTTTGCAGATGAATGGCCACACGGGGAATCAACAGCAAATCCTTATCCACATTAACCAGACGAGCTGCCAAACCGTTTTCTTCCCGCACAAGCAGACGTCCCGCCACCGACAAGGGAGTATCCAACCAACTTTCGGGGATCATGGAGCCGTAAGGTTCCACCGCCACTTGCACATATTCTTTGCCCCAAAGTTCCGCTTCTCTTTTCACTTTATAAGAAGGGCTTTCGTCATGAGCCGCACCCAGCATAAACCCGGAAAAATCCTTGGAAGGAACGCGGAAAGCCAACAAAGAAGAATCATTCCTGGTGACAACATATTTACCGCCCACCCGCAGATGCCAATGGGCGCTTTCCGCCAAAGATTCATATTCTTGTTCCAGCAAAAGGGCGCGCAGATTTTCCACCGCCCAAAAGCTGCAAGGACTCTTTTCAAGATAGGTCAATAAATCCATCCTCTCGCCTCCCGTTTTCAATTTTTTTTGTTTCTTTGACACACAAAGAAATTCAGTGCAGCTGCTTAAGAAAAAGGGCATCCCCTCCTTTGGGGCTGCCCTATTCAGCCAAACAAATTTTTAACCGTTCAAAAAACCTTCAATAATTTTTTCTTCCGCTTCTTCTTCTGTCAGACCCAAGGTCCGCAGTTTCACAATTTGCTCTCCGGCAATTTTACCGATAGCCGCTTCGTGAATTAAAGCCGCGTCAATAGAACCGGCAAACAAAGCGGGCGCCGCGTTGACCCGACCGGAATCCACCAAAATGGCATCGCATTCCGAATGGCCGCTGCACCGGCAATTGCCTTTAATATGGGAGCGGTATTCTTGATAAGAATTGCCTTTGGCCACTGAACGGGAAATCAAATCCACCGCGGAATCATCGCCCTCCATGTCAACGACAAAATCAGTTTCCGCCCGTTCTTCGCCGTCCGTCATGATGCTTTCGTGAATCACCAACTTGGACCGCGCCGCCAAAGTGGCGCGCGTGGTACGAATAGACGTATCCACCCCGCCCAATTGAATGGTATCCATTTCCAAAACCGCGCCTTCGCCCAAGGTGATATCGGTAACAGGATCGATTTTTTTCAAGCCTTTGCCTTTACCGGTGCCAATATGTTTTTCTTTATACAGCACATGAGCGTTTTCTTCCAAAAAGAAACGATGGATCCCATTGTGGCGAGCAGTATCTTCCGTATCCGTTTGCACTCCGCAGCCGGCAATCACTGTCACATCGGCGCCGGAGGCCACATAAAAATCATTATAAACCAAGTCGTCCACATTGCCGTGGGTCACACAGGCGGGGATATACACATTTTCATTCTGGGCTTCGGAACTGATATGAATCACCAACCCGGGAGCGTCTTTTTTAGACTCAATTTTAATATGAGGAGAGGATTTACGACCTACACAAAGACCGTTTTCCCGAATGTTATAAGCGCCTTTGAACTCGCCTTGATAGTCGGAGACCACCTTTAACATATTTTCCGTAACTTTATCCATCTCGTATTCCATCCTCCTCTATTCTTCTTTCAAAGGACAGGCGCTGCGTTTTTCTCCCGACAATAACTGGGGCAAAATCTGCTCCCTCTCTCCGGATACCCGCACAGCGCCGTCCGCGATTACCGCGATATAATCGGCGATTTCCAAAATCCGTTCCTGATGAGAAATGACCAAAAGAGCCTGATTACACTCATCTTTCAACCGCTGAAACACATCGATCAAGCTGTTGAAACTCCACAAGTCAATACCGGCTTCCGGTTCATCAAAAACTAAAACGCGACCGCCTTTGCGCGCCAGCACAGTAGCAATCTCAATACGTTTCATTTCACCGCCGGACAGACGGTTGTCCACCGGTCGGTCAATATAATCATGGGCACATAACCCCACCTGCCCCAGTAAGGAGCAGAGTTTCGGCTCGTCCAGTTTTTCTTCGGCGGAAATTTCCAACAAATCCCGCACCCGCAGCCCTTTGAAATGAACAGGCTGCTGAAAAGCATAGGAAATCCCTTTCCGCGCCCGTTCCGTCACATCCAAATCAGTAATATCGGCTCCGTCCAAAGAAATTTTCCCGCTGGAAGGCGGCATCAATCCCGCCACCAATTTTGCCAGAGAGGTTTTTCCGCCGCCGTTCGGCCCGGTCACCACTGTCAATTTGCCATCCGGGATTTCCAAAGTAATCCCTTTTACAATTTCATCGCCGTCCGGCGCCGACCAGCGAATCCCTTCCAATTCCAGCATAACAAATCCTCCTCATCCTTCTCGTATTTCTTCTTTCCCTAAAGGGGGGATTTTTCATGGTCCTGCCGCGCACACCCAAAACAAAGCGGCAGAAACTTTTCCCGTCCTTTGGAATCGGTACGGGAAAATAAACCCTAGTATTCTAGTATACATTCATCATAGCACTAAAAGATACAGAAGTCAAATCTTTTCCCCACAGTTGCCGAGGAAAAGAAAATTTTTTCCTTTGGCGAAAGGAGCCGGCTGTTCGGCCGACTCCTTTCGCTTCCGGAGGAAAGGCAAAAAATAATAGATCGTTGTCGCGAAATTTTTACGAATTTCTGATGAACTCTTTTTCATTACAGATTCTTCACAAACAACGCCCGAATGGCATTGAGCACCGCCAAAATCATCACGCCCACATCAGCGAAAATCGCCAGCCACATATTGGCAAGACCGACAGCGCCCAATACCAGGCAAATCATTTTGATACCAATGGCAAACACAATGTTTTGATAAACAATTCCCAAACATTTGCGAGAAATCTTGATGGCTTTGGAAATTTTTACAGGATCATCGTCCATCAACACCACATCGGCCGCTTCAATGGCGGCATCGGAGCCCATGGCGCCCATGGCAATCCCGATATCTGCCCGACGCAGTACCGGTGCATCATTGATGCCGTCGCCAACAAATGCCAATTTTTCTTTTTCCCTTTTACTTGCCAGCAATTCTTCTACTTTTTCTACCTTATCGGCAGGGAGCAGTTCGCTGTAGATTTGGTCGATACCCAAACCCGCCCCCACCTGATCGGCGACTTTTTGGATATCGCCGGTCAGCATTACGACTTGCCGAACACCGGTCTCTTTCAATTCTTCAACAGCCGCTTTAGCGTGGGGTTTCACCACATCAGAAATAACGATATGTCCCGCGTATTCTCCGTTAACAGCCATATGAATGATGGTACCTGCACTATGGCAGGGAATATAGGAGATTCCCAGGCGATCCATTAGTTTATCATTGCCGGCCGCCACCGCGACACCATCCACTTTGGCAGTAACGCCGTTGCCGCTGATTTCCCGCGCATCGGTGACACGGCCGCGGTCTATTTCTTTGCCGTAAGCCCGTCGCAAACTCTTACTGATGGGATGAGAGGAGAAACTTTCCGCTAAGGCGGCATATTCTAACAACTTGGCTTCTTCCATTTCATTGTGGTGAATAGCGTTCACTTCGAAGACGCCTTGGGTCAAGGTGCCGGTTTTATCAAACACGACGATTTTGGCTTGGGACAAGGTTTCCAGATAATTGGAACCCTTGACCAATATCCCGGCATTGCTGGCGCCGCCGATGCCCGCAAAGAAGGACAGCGGAATACTGATGACCAACGCGCAGGGACAACTGATTACCAAGAAGGTTAGCGCGCGATAAATCCAAACTTCCCATTCCGCCGTCAGCCCCATACCAAACAGGCGTACCAACGGCGGCAAAATGGCCAGCGCCAAAGCAGCAACACAAACAGCGGGGGTATAAACGCGGGCAAATCTGGAAATAAAATCTTCAGACCTGGATTTGCGAGAGCTGGCATTTTCCACCAAATCCAAAATTTTGGAAACGGTAGATTCGCCGAACTCCTTGGTTGTTCGGATTTTCAAAACGCCGGTCATATTGATACAACCGCTGATGATTTCATCTCCTGTTTTCGCGTCGCGAGGCAAACTTTCCCCGGTCAAAGCCGCAGTATTCAGCGTGGAAGCGCCTTCCACAATAACGCCGTCAATAGGAACCTTTTCCCCGGGCTGTACCACAATGATACTGCCGATTTCTACTTCGTCAGGATCGACTTTTTCCAGTTTACCGTTTTGATCGATATTAGCGTAGTCAGGACGAATATCCATCAAATCACTGATATTACGACGGCTTTTACCCACGGCATAACTCTGAAACCATTCCCCAATCTGGTAAAACAGCATAACGGCAATGGCTTCCGTATAGTCACCGCTTTGTTCATACAACGCGAGGGCAATCGCGCCCACGGTGGCAATGGCCATCAAAAAATTTTCATCGAAAATCTGACGGTTTTTTATGCCTTTTCCGGCTTTCAGCAAAATGTCATAACCAATTACCAAATACGGAATCAGGTACAAAAAAAACCGAGGCCAACCGTTCACCGGAATAAAAATCAAAGCAATTAATAACACCGCCGCCGCAATGATGCGGATTAGCATTTTCTTTTGTTTCTTGTTCATTACAATTCCTCCTTCCGATATCAAAGGAACAGTTTCCCTCGGCGGAGTCCCGCCATTTTATCAAAACGGAGATCAAAAAAGCAGTCGCCCTTCTTTTTACTTCCGCGTAATTTCTGATTTATTTTTTATTTCCATGCCCCTCATGGTTGGTATCTGTTGTTTTTCCATTTCTCTTTCGTACTTTATTTCCTTATCTTGTCACCAAAACTCTTTCGTTTATTCTCTCCCGAACAAAACGGGAAAAGCATTTTGATCCCTTAACCGCCGGGACTCAACAATGATTCGGCCACAATAAAACATCGCATTGCACAAGAAGGCGACGCCTTCCCCGGAAAAAAGAAGGCGCCTTTGATTCCATGAATCATCCTTTAAATATAAATTTCGCAATCGTCCTCTACCCGTTTACAGTTTCGACGAACTTCTTCCATAACACTGCCGGCTTCATAACCTTCTTCAAATTCCACATTCATCTTCAATATCATAAAATTAACTACCGCGTTTTTTACGCCGGGTGTTTTGCGAGCGGCAGCTTCCATTTTATTGGCGCAATTGGCGCAGTCCACATCAATTCTATAGCTTTTCTTCATCATGAACAGCTCCTTTCATTGTTTGTTCAAAGGAGGAAAACCCCTTTATTAAACAGATGTTTAATTGTTTATCTAAATCATACACCACTTTTCCCTCTCGGTCAATAGATTGGGCATCAGTGTTTCCTTTTGGACCAAAGATGTTTCCAAATGGGCAAAATTCTACCGAAGATTTTCATAAAATACCTGCTATATATAAAAATGTAAAAAATTTTCCTCATTTACAAATTTGTTGCCGATCGGGCTGGACAAAAAACCAAATGTATTGTATGATAGAAATACAGATACCCATCCCCTGTATGGGTATCAGCTTGTAAACAAAAATCCGTCACAACATAAAACGATAAGGAGGTATGGATCATGCAGGAACGCTATCAGGTGACAGGTATGTCCTGCGCGGCGTGCTCTTCACGTGTAGAAAAAAGCGTCGCAGCCCTGCCCGGAATCAAAGAAGTTTCCGTCAATTTGCTGAAAAACAGTATGGTAGTCGACTATGACGAGCAGGTGCTGAACAGCGAACAAATCGCCGCTGCCGTTGTCAAAGCAGGCTACGGCGCTTTTCCGGAAAAAAGTAAAAACAGGGAAAACACCCAAACAACCACTCCCTCGGACGAGACAAAAAAAGAATATACTATCATGAAACGCCGGGTCATCTGGTCTTTTGTTTTTACAATCCCTCTCTTTTATATTTCGATGGGTCACATGATGGGCTGGCCGTTACCTTCCGTTTTCCTGGGAATCGAAAATTCTATGATTTTCGCGCTGACTTTGTTTTTATTGCTGCTGCCCGTCGTCATCATCAACAACAAATACTACCGCGCCGGTTTAAAAACCCTGATTCACGGTTCCCCCAACATGGATTCTCTCATTGCTCTGGGGTCGGGAGCTTCTTTGCTCTACGGTATCTACGCCCTCTACAAAATTTCCTTTGGTCTCGGTCATGGTGATTTGGTGATGGTGGAACAATTCGCCCACGATTTGTATTTTGAAGGCGCCGGCACTATCTTGACCCTGATCACATTAGGCAAATTTTTTGAAGCGCGAGCCAAAGGTAAAACATCCGACGCCATCAACAAACTTCTAAATCTGGCGCCGAAAACCGCCACTGTGCTTCGTAACGGCATCGAATCCGTCATCCCGGCGGAAGAAGTCATCAGCGGAGATTTTCTCATTGTCAAAGCGGGAGAAAGCATCCCCGTGGACGGTGTCCTGACAGAAGGTATCGCCTCGGTGGACGAATCCGCCATTACCGGAGAAAGCATCCCCGTAGACAAACAACCGGGCGATACGGTAATCGGCGCCACCATCAATAAAAGCGGCTACTTCAAAATGCAAGCAACCAAAGTCGGAGACGAAACCGCTTTGGCACAAATCATTCGTCTGGTGGATGAAGCCACCAGTTCGAAAGCTCCCATTGCTAAATTAGCAGACAAAGTCGCGGGAGTTTTTGTTCCCATTGTCATTGGCATTGCCCTTTTGTCCGCTGTCATTTGGCTCCTCTGCGGCGCCACATTTGAATTCGCTCTGACCATCGCCGTATCCGTCCTGGTGGTATCCTGTCCCTGCGCCTTGGGACTGGCTACCCCAACCGCCATCATGGTGGGAACAGGACGCGGCGCCGCCGCCGGCATTTTGATCAAATCAGCGGAGGCGTTAGAAACCGCCCATTCCATCCAAACTGTCGTCATGGACAAAACCGGAACCATTACTCAGGGGCATCCCGTAGTCACCGATTTAAACGGAGAAACCGGAGTTTCCGAAGAGCAGCTGTTGCAATTGGGCGCTTCTTTGGAAAAACTTTCCGAGCATCCTCTGGCAATCGCTATTGTAGAAGAAGCACAGCGACGCGGCATTGTCTTTTTTCCGACGACGGATTTCACTCAGATTCCCGGCCAGGGCATTACCGGCACGATTAACGGCGCCCAATGTCTGGCAGGCAATCAGAAACTGATGCAATCTTTCGGCTTATGGAACAAAACAATGGAAGAAAAACAAGACGCCATGGCGGAACAAGGGAAAACCCCACTGTTCTTTGCCGCCGACGGCAAGCTGATCGGCATGATTGCCGTGGCGGATGTAGTCAAACCCACCAGCAAAGAAGCCATTCAGGAACTGGAAGAAATGGGCATCGAAGTAGTCATGCTGACCGGTGACCACCGAAAAACGGCGGAAGCCATCCGCCGTCAGGTAGGGGTTAACCGTGTCATTGCCGAAGTACTGCCCCAAGATAAAGAACAGGAAATCCGCAAAATCCAGGAATCCGGTCAAAAAGTAGCTATGGTGGGCGACGGTATCAATGACGCCCCCGCTCTCGCTCGCGCAGATGTGGGAATTGCCATCGGCGCCGGTACAGATGTAGCCATGGAATCGGCAGATATCGTCCTGATGAAAAACGATTTGCTGGATGTGGCAGGCGCCATCGAACTGAGCAAAGCGACCATCCGCAACATCAAGCAAAATCTTTTCTGGGCGTTTTTCTACAATATTATCGGCATTCCTATCGCGGCCGGCTGCTATTACGTAGCTTTTGGCTTGAAGATGAGTCCGATGGTAGCGGCGCTGGCCATGAGTTTCAGTTCTGTCTTTGTGGTAAGCAATGCCCTGCGGCTGCGCTTTTTCAAACCCAAGCACAGTTCCGCCGCCAAAGAAGCGGCGGCGGAGCCTGCTCCGTGCGACACGAGCTGTCCGACGGCAATGCCCCACCCCGTAACCCCGCAAGAACCCGTAACGCAAGCAACTGAATCGAACAAAAAAGATGCAACCGAAACAGGAGGAATTACCATGAAAAAAATTGTATCCATTGAAGGCATGATGTGCCAACACTGCGTCAAACATGTAACCAACGCCCTGACGGCTCTTCCCGGCGCGACCCAGGTGGAAGTCAGCCTGGAAAAAAAACAAGCCACCCTGGAAGCGCCGGAAACCGTCACCGACGATATGATCCAAAACGCCATTGTTGAAGCTGGTTATGAAGTAACAGGAATTCAAGCCGATGAAAGCTGATAAAGAGCGGGTCGCGCGCTCTATCAAAATCGCCCGCGGTCAGTTGGACGGTGTACTCCGCATGATTGAAGAAGATCGCTATTGTGTCGACATTTCCAACCAGCTTTTGGCGACACAGGCCATTCTCAAAAATGTCAATCGGGAGATTTTGCATGCTCACATCCGCAGCTGTGTGCGAGAAGGTCTGCAAACAGACGAGCCAAATCCCAAATTGGAAGAAGCGCTCACCCTTTTGGAAAAACTGATTCCGTGACATCGCACGAGACCGTAGGCGTCCTGTCTACGGTCTCGTGCTTATGGATTTGCGCGATGAAACTTTTGTTCACACTGGCAGGGAAATCCGCCTGTCCAAACGAAAAAAGTAAAGGAAACAAAGAAAGAAGGCGTCCTTTATGCAACAACAATCACTTCCCCATCACCATGGACATCTTATCGAAAATCAATGGGAACACATGCCGAAAGAAGAGGATTTTCAAACAGTCGCCAATATGCTGAAACAGCTTTGCGACGGTAACCGTATTCGAATTTTTTGGATTCTCTGCCACGGCGAAGCCTGTGTCATCAATTTGGCAGCCATGACCGGTATGAGCAGTCCCGCAGTTTCTCACCATCTGCGTCAGCTGAAAAACAGCAGGTTGATTGTCAGTCGTCGTGCCGGAAAAGAAGTGTATTACCGTGCCAACGATACAGAACAAGCGCGGCTGCTGCATATGATGATTGAAAAAATTATGGAAATTTCCTGTCCTTCTATGACTTAATTTTTCCCGGAGGTTAGTATGAATGATCCGCATAGCGCCGCCATCGCTCGGGCTTTATCTCAAATTCCCGACGGCGCTTTCGAAATCAAACAGTACAATACAATGGATGCCGACCGACCGCCGCTGATGAAACAAATCGCGGCCAAAACGGACGGCAAAGGCAGAATCGAAGTGTTTCGGGTGTTCCCCGGTATCGCGCTGTCTCTGCATCAATATTTAGCCAACCAGGTAAATCTGCACCACGCGCCCCAAGCGACGGTTTTGGAAATCAACCATTGCCGTCAGGGACGCGTCGGCTGGACCATGCGGAAAGGAGCCGCGATCTATCTCGGCGCCGGCGACCTTTGTCTTCATTCCATGGCCAGTTGCGCGGATTCTGAAATGACCCTTCCTCTTAATTATTATGAAGGAATCACCGTGACCGTGGATTTACCGAAGCTGGAAACGGAATGCCCGGATATTTTACGAGAGGCGGCTTTTTCTCCCGGTGACATTCAAAAAAAATTTTGTTCCGAAAAAACACCTATCGGCATTCCTTTCAGCAAAAAAACAGAGGGCATTTTCTCTCCTTTATATGAAGTGAATCCCGCGCTGCGTATTCCCTATTACAAATTGAAAGTCCAGGAGATCCTGTTATATCTACAAGAGCTGCGCCCCCGCACCGAAGGCGCGCTGACCCAATACGGCGCCCAGCAAACAGAACTGATCAAAAGAATTCGGAATTTTCTGGTGGACAATTTAGACCGACGGTTTACCATTGAGGAGTTGGCAAAAAAATATCTGATCAACACCTCCTCTCTGAAAACCGTTTTTAAAGCGGTCTACGGAGTGCCCATCGCCTCCTATGTAAAAGAATACCGAATGCAACGAGCGATGCAACTGCTGCGGGAAACAGATGACAGTATAGCGGAAATTTCGCGACGAATCGGCTACGAAACACAGGGAAAATTCACCAAAGCCTTTAAAGACAGCGTCCGGCTTCTACCGACGGAATATCGCCGCCTGTACCGAAAGCAACCGTAAAGAATCCTCCCCTGCCGCCTGTACCGGGAACCAAATCCTCCCCGATGGATAATCGGGGCTTTCGCGTCTGAGAATCTGAAAACCGCTTCCTTTTGAGGGGAAGCGGTTTTTGACAAGAGAAAAAGCGCCAGTTCATTTCAAAACAAGACGCGCAAAAGCAGCGGCCGCGCGGTATCCTGTTTATCCTGTATACGTCGAGCATAAAAAGCGGCTACGCCAAAGAACGCAGCCGAAAGAAACTTTATGAAATTCCAAATTCCTTCGCATATCGGATGATACCGGAGACCGGGCGGACATAATCGGATAGTTTGCAAACCATGAAATTCTCGTCCGGGACATCAAAGGGAGGCGCGATTCCGTAATCCTTTGCGGGGCGGTAGCCAAATTTCGGATAATATTTCTCACTGCCTAAAACAACAGAATACTCATAGCCTAATGCCCTCGCTTTCCTATGCCCTTCCCGAACCAAAGCAGAACCGATACCCTGCCTTTGATATGCGGGAAGAACTGACAAGGGAGCTAAAGCAAGTTGGACGTCTTCTCCAATTTCAAGCCGCGTAAACATGATATGTCCCACGATTTTCCCTTCAATTTCAGCAACCAAAGTCAATTCCGGAATATAGGCGTCGCTTGTCCGCAACGCGTTCACCAAATCCTGCTCATTGCCATCCGCATGTTCCGCGCTGCTAAACGCGGACTTTACTA
This sequence comes from uncultured Peptococcaceae bacterium, assembly GCA_965149945.1. GTDB lineage: Bacteria > Bacillota > Dehalobacteriia > UBA4068 > UBA4997 > JAHZFN01. The sequence continues at coordinate 16,584 of CBCTTQ010000031.1, forward strand.
CTGTATAGATCGCCCCGAAATCGTTGGCGCTTTCCTGTCGTATTATCATAACGACACACCTCTTAACCGCGATTTTAATAAATTGTACTCTACAGTATAGCATAAAATCAGAAATATATCCACCGAGAATTTGAATGATACACCATAACGTTAACCTGGTTGTAAAAAAAGCCGCCAAAATCCAGTCTCGCGATTTTGCCGCCAGCCAGCCAGTCTCCGCCCATGGTATGCTAAAACCGCGGAATAGTAACGCCGGTTATCGAAAACAAAGGGACTCTATTACGAAAAGTCGCTTCAAACCTCATTGCCATACTTTATCCAAAGTTATCTTATAAAAAAACCACAGAGCAGAAGTACTTCCATACCTAATCAAAATTGGATAATCGAAACTTACGCGAAACAAAACGTTTTCATCAATCCGCGCTGACACCATGATGGATAAAAACGGAGTTTGATGCGATTCAAGACGAACATAAAAAACGTCCGCAAACCGTAAACAATACCGTTCCTCGGACGTTTTATTGGTACCCCCGGCGAGAATCGAACTCACAATTAACCCTTAGGAGGGGTTTGTTATATCCATTTAACTACGGAGGCGCATAAAATGCACATTCAATTTTAAAAAGCTTTGGATTTTGAAGAATAGAGCGCTCTGCCCTGTTAAGCCATGGAAACAGATAATCCTGCCTTCAATTATTCTACTATGGAAAGCCGGGAAAGTCAAATACAGTTTTCGCGAATCGCATCGTTCGAGCATTACCCCCTTGCAGATAAAAACCACTTCTGATACAATAAAAGAGGTATCTGTTATTTTCCCATCAGCCAGCGGAAAGGAGCAGCCATGAAACACCAAGATTACATGGGAATCGCCTTGAAATTGGCTCAGCAAGCCGCCGCCAACGGAGAAGTGCCCGTCGGCGCGTTGATCGTCAAAAACGGCGACATCCTTTGTCAGAATTACAATCGGCGGGAGACAAACCGTTCTGCTACCGCCCACGCGGAAATGCTGGTAATTGAAGAAGCTTGCCGAAAACTGAATCGCTGGCGGTTAGACGACTGTACCCTTTATGTTACGCTGGAGCCTTGTCCCATGTGCGCCGGGGCCATTGTCTTAGCTCGATTGCGTCAGGTGGTGTTCGGCTGTGATGACAGCCGTTGGGGAGCAGCCGGTTCCCTGTTCAACATCCCGGAGCACCCCAACGCGACATTTCACCCTCAAATTATAGCGGGAATTCGCGCGGAGGAGTGTCAAAAATTGTTGCAAAATTTCTTTCAAAAGCAACGTATAAAATAAGAACGACTTCACCCCGCATTTCACAAAAAAAAGATTTTTACCTACTGATAAAGGTTCGTATCTTTCATCCTTTTTTGTTAAAAATTTTTTAAAATATCCTGATAAAATATACATATTTTAGAGGAAAATGCTAAAAAAAGCGAATATTTTTAAAATATACATATTTTAGAGGAAAATGCTAAAAAAAAGCGAATATTTTTAAGTAATTTATCAACGACTGATTTCTACAAAATACGTCAATCGCAGACGTTCGGTCGAGAAATCAAAAAGAAAGGTAGGTAGGATCACTATGAGCGGTAAAGATATGAAAGAGCGTTTACAGAGTTTTGCGGTACAAAAGGTTCTTCATTATTTAAAAGAAGATCCTGACAAAAGTTTGCCCAAATTGTTGGATTGGGCAGACAAATTCGACAAAGATGATCTCTATGTCAAACAGCGGGCAATGTTCCGAAAAATCATTGAAAACCCTGATAATAACTGGTATCGAATGATGAAAAGCCTTTGGACTGATATCGATTCAGAAGTTCGCCAGACTTTTTTCAATAACTTTATTGTCAACACCTCTCTCATCGGCACGGGCCGACAGAAAAAAGCGAGAGAAACATACCATTGCAATATCCCTTGGGCTATTTTGATGGATCCCACTTCTGCCTGCAACCTGCACTGCACTGGTTGCTGGGCGGCAGAATACGGCAACAAACTGAATTTGAGCTATGAAATTCTGGATGATATCACTCGCCAGGGAAAAGAAATCGGCACTTTCATGTACATCTTTTCCGGCGGCGAACCGCTGGTACGCAAAGCCGACATCATTCGTCTATGCGAAGCCCATCCGGACTGCATGTTCTTGGCTTTCACCAACGGCACCCTCATTGATGAATCCTTTGCGGATGAAATGTTGCGGGTGAAAAATTTCATCCCTGCCATCAGCGTCGAAGGATTTGAAGAAGCCACCGACGCCAGACGAGGCGCCGGTACTTACCGAGCGGTTATGCACACCATGGACATTCTGCGGAAAAAGAAACTGGCATTCGGCGTCTCTTGCTGCTACACCAGTCAGAACATCGATTCTCTCAGCTCTGAACAATATATCGATATGTTAATCGACAAAGGAGCAAAATTCGCGTGGTTCTTCCACTATATGCCGGTGGGCAACGATGCCGTGACAGATCTTTTACCCACGCCGGAACAGCGGGAACAGATGGTACATCGAATCCGCGCATATCGGAAAACAAAACCGATTTTTACTATTGACTTCCAAAACGACGGAGAATTCGCCCAGGGCTGCATTGCCGGCGGCCGCAAATATTTACACATCAACGCCAACGGCGACATTGAACCCTGCGCTTTCATCCATTATTCCGATTCCAACATTCGAGAAAAAACTTTGCTGGAAGCGCTGCAATCGCCTTTGTTTATGGCATACAAAGAAGGTCAGCCCTTCAACGGCAATATGCTGCGTCCCTGTCCAATGTTGGAAAATCCGGAACGGCTACGCGACATGGTACAAACCACCCACGCCTACTCCACCGATATGCAATCCCCGGAAGACGTGGAAAATCTTTATAAAAAATGCGCTCCCTACGCAGAAAACTGGACCCAAACAGCCAACACCCTTTGGCAAAGCGCTCATCAGGAATAAACAGCGAACAGACGTCTTTTCGCATCACTCCTTTGTCCAGAAATACCTCTCTGTAAAGCCAGAGAACTCAAGAAATTTCCGGGTGCTTGCGGTTTTTGTAAGATTTTTCGGATATACATTTTGTCAATTTGCAATAAAATACAATAAAATATAAATTTTCCAAAAGGCGTATATTCATACGCCTTTTGATTACAGGAGCGATGTTATGACACTGCTATGGAAAAAAGCAATACTGCGTTTCTTTCAGGGAATGCTCATCGGTACAGGAGCCATTTTACCCGGAGTCAGCGGAGGTGTTCTCTGTGTTGCTTTCGGCGTCTACGAACCGCTGATGGCTTTTTTATCCCACCCAACCCGTGATTTCAAAAAAAATATCGGCATTTTTTTACCGATATTTCTCGGCGGGCTGGTCGGATTTGTGCTCCTCGCCAAAGTAGTGGAACACCTCCTTTCTCTATCCCCTGTGGTCATTATGCTGCTGTTTTGCGGTTTGATCTGCGGAACCATTCCCGACTTAATGAGAAAATCCACCGCTGTCAGTTCCGCCACAGGCTGGTCCTGCTTTATCATCACCCTGTTGGCCTCATTCATCTTCTTTCATATTTTGGACAGCGGTATAGAAGGCTCCGTCCAGCCTAATTTCGGCTGGTTTCTCTTCTGCGGCGCTATCTGGGGGCTGAGCATGATCGTCCCGGGACTCAGTTCCTCTTCGATTCTGCTGTTTATGGGGTTGTACCAACCCATGGCACAAGGCATCGGCAATTTAGACATGGCTGTGCTGATTCCGCTTTTATTGGGATTTCTTGCCACCATTGCCGTTACCGCCAAAATCACCAATCGATTGTTGGAGCGACATTACGGTATTTTTTCCAAAATCATTTTAGGATTTGTCATTTCATCCGTGTTGATGATCGCACCGACCACCTTTGCCGATACCGGTCAGTTATTGCTGGGCATCCTTTGTTTTATTGTCGGATTTTTCCTGGCGCGCTGGATGGATAAACTCAACATGCGTAATGAATAATCGGCAACACCAACACTGCCGAAACAGTTGAGCATCAAAAAAATTTCTTTTTAAAACGACATGGCAAAAGCCATGTCGTTTCTGTTTGCAAAATGCTGTCTCGGCGTTCCGAAAATATTTTCGCGGTTATCCCTATTTCCAAATAGACAATCCCGATCTCAACGCTAAGAAAATACTCCGCATCCTATAGCGCAATCCGACGGGAAACAAGACAACAGCCCCCACACTGAAATATGCGGGCTGTTGTCTCACAAAATCCGCGTCACAGGATTCAATCTAAAGCAAATATACGCCTATTCCTCACACTAAAAATTCACTTATACCAAATAGCGATAAAGGAAAGTCACCATCTGTCCGCGATTGCAATCATCATCGGGACTGAAAGTATCCGCGCCGGTGCCGTTAGTTACACCAGCGTGTACCGCCCACGCCACCGCGTCGGCATAATAAGCATCGGCAGGAACGTCGGCAAAGCTATTGCCGCTAATCACCGAAGAGCCATCATAGCGCCACAGGAATGTTACCATCTGTCCGCGCGTTACGATGGCATTGGGACTGAATGTATCAGCCTCCGTACCGTTGGTCAAACCCTGTTCCGCCGCCCAAAGTACCGCGTCATAATAGTAAGCGTCGGCAGAAACATCCGTAAACGGGTTCGTGCTGTTATTCGGCTCGGGAGAACCCGCGGCCCGCCATAAGAAAGTCACCATTTGCCCGCGCGTACAGGAAAGATTCGGTTCAAAGGTGGTGGCGCTGGTACCCATGGTAACGTCATTTTGCAGCGCCCAAACTACAGCGTCATAATAATATGCCTGTTCAGAGACATCTTCAAAAGGCAGTGAGGAAGGATCTTCCACCCGCGCAAAGGTTACGACCACCCTGTCGCCACGACTAAGTCCTACCAACTTACCATCAGTCGGAATAGCAACCGAATTACCGTTGACTGTAATTTCCGCGATTTCATATCCTTCGTCCGGAGTAATCGTTACCGTTCCGTTTATCGAAGCAGGGGCCTTGCCGCCCACGCCATTCACCGAAACAATCGGTCGATTGTCGGAACTCGAACCGCCGGTATGTGTCCGCCATTGCCCGTACAGTGTCATGTCCTCCGTGACAGGCGACTGAAAATTCCACTGTTCTCCGCCGCTTTTGTCCGTAAACCAACCAAGGAAAGTATACCCTTGCCGTGTCGGTTCCTCCGGCTGTTCAATAGGCGTATTGCCGTTTATCGTTTTTTCCGTT
>CBCTTQ010000032.1:0-21700 GCA_965149945.1 uncultured Peptococcaceae bacterium
CCGGTATATAGTGTGGACGCGTCCATGCCGATGCTTTCCAGAATATCTTCCGCTTCCGCAATGACATAGTCGGTAAACCATGGATACATATAGCTGTTGGTTTCTTCTTCATAAGAAGAATCCGCCACCACCAATTCTTCCGATTTGGCCGCTTCCGCCTCAGCGGTGTAACTTTCGTCATATTCCATCAGGTTGTTCAAAACTGTATCACGCACATCGTAGGCATTTTCTAAATTGTCCAGCGGCGAATATACCGAAGGATTGCGCACCAAGCCTACCAGTGTGGCACATTCGCTCAAAGAGAGCTCCTCTACATGTTTGCCGAAATAGGTGCGAGCGGCGGCTTCTACGCCATAGGCGCCGTGCCCAAACCAAATGGTATTCATATATAATTCTAAGATCTCGTCTTTGGTATATTGCTTTTCGATTTGCAATGCTAAGTAGGCTTCTTTGATTTTACGATCGATTCGCTTGGACTGATCTTCTAAGATCGCGTTTCTTGCCAGCTGCATTGTAATAGTAGACGCTCCTTGAGAGAAAGAGCCTGATTTCAAGTCGGCCAGCGCCGCTCCGAAAATACGTTTGATATCCACGCCGCCATGTTCATAAAAGCGAGTATCTTCTGTAGAGATAAAACAGTCAATCAGCTGTTGAGGCATATCTTCAATATTAACGGGAATGCGGTTTTCACCGGCGTGAATTTCTTCATAGGAAACACCCTCGCTGTCAATGAGGAAGGTGGTGCTGGAATAATTAAGACTGTCTACAGACCATTCGTCCATTCCTCTGACCACATTGAAGGCGTAGGCAAAAACTCCGACACAGCAAACGAAAAAAATAATCAGCAGCGCCAGGATGATTTTCACCCAAAGTTTTAGGTGCTTGCCTTTGCGTTTTTTCCGCTTACCCCCAAAACCCCTTCCTCCGGACTTGCTTGTCCGCCTTCTGGGCGGAGCGGGCGGTTCTTTATAGAAATTTTCGTAATCAATGTCTGACATACAGTTCCTCCGGTTCTTGTTTACAGTACACATCACATATCTAAATAATTATAGCACATTTTGCCATGTTTTTCAATTTTGACCGGTAAATTTTCTATGTTGGAATAGTTTATTTTTCCCTGTTTTGGCTGGTTTAAACAATACTGTTATAATTCTTCATGAAAGAAAATAAACTGAAAACAAAAGGAATCGTGGGAGCGGAACAGTGCGGAAACAGCTATGGGGACGACAATCAGAAAAAAAAAGAAGGCGCAGGGCTAGGTTTATCGCCTTTTTATTGATTTTCCTGGGAATTCTCGCGTTGATTCAAATCCAGGTACAACCGGTGGTGGAAACGATTGCTGCTCAAAGGGCGCATTTAGAGGTAATCAATATCATCAACGCCGCGGTAGATGAACAACTGGGACAGGGGATTGGCTATCAACAACTGGTAAATGTGGTCACCGATGAGCAGGGAATGGTTTCTTATATTCAGCCTGATACGGTTAAAATTACCCGTCTGACCACAGCCATCGCATTGGATATTGAAGAACGCATCAATGATTTGGAAGAGCAGGGAATCGAGTTCCCCATCGGTCTTTTAACAGGATATATTTTGCTGGCGGATAAAGGACCCAATTTTCATATTGATATCCGACCTACAGGAGACGTGGCAGTTGATATCAGTGATGAGTTTGAAGAAGCCGGCATTAATCAAACCAGGCATCGAGTAATTCTCAATGTTGAAGCAGATCTGGGTATTTTGATTCCTTTTCAGTCGGAATTGGTACGGGTAACCAATAGTCTGCCTTTGGCAGAAAATATCATCGTCGGTCCTATTCCTGATACGTATTTAAATTTTAATCAAGAGGATGTACAGGATTTGCCTCAAGGATTTTCATTAGAAGAAGGCGAAGAAACACCTGCTTCCGATGGAATAACACAATAAGGGAAATCCTCCGAAGTCTTTACATTTTCCTGTTTTTTTGATAAAATAAATAGCTAGGTAGAAAAAAGTTAAAAGCAGGATTCCGCTATGGATTATTCGGAATGAAAATTGAAGGAGGATTTTCTATGTCAGGACATAATAAGTGGTCAACAATTAAGCATAAAAAAGGGAAAAACGATGCCGCTAAAGGTAAAATTTTCACACAAATTTCCAAAGAAATTTTTGTAGCGGTTAAACAAGGCGGTCCTGATCCGGACGGTAATTTCAGATTGAAGCTTTGCATTCAGAAGGCAAAATCCAATAATATGCCCATGGACAATGTGAATCGCGCCATTCAAAAGGCGGCAGGCAATACGGAAGGCGTTGCCTATGACGAAGTGGTGTACGAAGGTTATGGACCGGCAGGTGTTGCCATCATGTGTAATATTTTGACCGATAATCGAAATCGTATCGCCAGTGAAATTCGTTATCTCTTTTCCCGCAACAACGGTAATTTGGGTGAAACAGGGTGTGTTTCTTACATGTTTAACCGCAAAGGCCGAATGACTATCTCCGCAGAAGGAGTAGATCCGGATGAAGTGATGATGACAGCTTTGGATGCCGGCGCCGAGGATGTGATTACAGACCATGAGGATGAAATTGAAATTATCACCGCCAGCGAAGATTTGGAACAGGTGAAAAACGCTCTGGAAGACGCGGGCTATGAAACATTGGAAGCGGAAGTTACCATGTTGCCGGAAAATACGATTGAAATTACAGATCCCGAACAGGCGGCAAAGGTGCTGAAACTAATTGACGCTTTGGAAGATAATGACGATGTGCAAAATGTATATTCTAATGTAGAAATTTCCGATGAAGTAATGGAGCAGTTAAATACCTGAGGAAATTAAAAAAACTCCATAAAATTAAAGCATGATGCATTACAGATATTCTCCGCCTTTGGGATGGCGGAGAATGTTTTTATGGAGTAAGAAATTATCATCATGAATATTTTGTGAAAGAATTAAAACGATAACAGGCGCTTTTTCTTTTTTTATCGGTAATCACAGAAATCCTATTGACAACATGGGAAAAAAGGTCTAAAATTATATTGATATAAGTAATTCTGTGAAATTGGTTGCTTTAGTCCATGGATTTTACTTTTTAAATATACGATATATTAACATCTTATACATTCTGTTGGCTCTCTCGGGCATTGATAAATCATAGATAGACCATTTTTATATTATGTTGTCATACAAATCGATTTTAAATAGAATAATAGAATTAAGGTAGCAGTATGTCTGTATTTAAGAGTAAAGTCTAGGCTGAGTTTTTGCTTAGGCCTTTTTTATTGGAATTTTACTTATACCTGGTTTTGTAATGATAAATAAAAATATGAGAAAAAAGGAGGTTAGAAATTGAGTCCCGTAATCTTTTATGTGGTTTTTGTCGTAGTCGGTTTAATCGTTGGTTATTTTATCGGCAGCTTTATGTATAAGAAAATCACCGAAGCTAAAATAGGGGCGGCAAAGGACTCTGTTCAGCAGATTTTGGATGATGCCCAAAAAAGCGCGGCCGCTAAAAAGCGCGAAGCTCTTTTGGAAGCCAAAGAAGAAATCCATAAACTCCGTGCAGAAGCGGATAAAGATATCAAAGAACGCAGAAACGAAGTGACCAAGATGGAACGTCGTATGCTGCAAAAAGAAGAATCTTTGGATAAAAAAATTGATAATGTAGAACGTAAAGAATCGCGTCTGCATAATCAAGAAGCCGAAATCGAAAAAATCAGAGCGCAAGTTGATGAATTGTTGGCGAAAAAAATCGCTGAATTGGAAAATATTTCCGGCATGACTTCTGCCCAGGCGAAAGAATTGTTGTTAAGCAGTCTGGAAGAAGAAATTAAATACGAAATGGCTGTATTGATTAAAGAAAAAGAAGCCGAAGCCAAAGAAGAGGCAGAAAAAAATGCCAGAGAAATTATTACTTCCGCCATTCAACGAGTGGCCGCCGATCATGTGGCGGAAACTACTGTCTCTGTTGTGGCTTTGCCTAATGAAGAAATGAAAGGGCGGATCATCGGTCGAGAAGGAAGAAACATTCGTACACTGGAAACCTTGACCGGAATTGATTTGATTATCGATGATACTCAGGAAGCGGTAATTCTTTCCGGATTTGATCCCATTCGTCGAGAAGTTGCCCGTGTTGCTTTGAACAAATTGATCACCGATGGTCGAATTCATCCTGCGCGAATTGAAGAAATGGTAGAAAAGGCCAAGAAAGAAGTAGATCAGCGCGTTCGAGAAGAAGGAGAGCAGGCAACCTTTGATACCGGTGTGCATGGTTTGCATATTGAGCTGATCAAATTACTGGGTCGGCTGCATTTTCGTACCAGTTATGGTCAGAATGTCTTAAAGCATTCCGTTGAAGTTTCTCACTTAGCGGGTGTGATGGCCGCCGAATTGGGCGCGGATGTCACGCTGGCAAAACGCATTGGGTTGTTACATGATATCGGAAAAGCCATTGACCATGAAGTGGAAGGTCCCCATGTTACCATCGGCGCCGATATTGCAAAAAAATATCGGGAAAATCCAGAAGTTGTTCATGGTATTTTGGCTCATCACGGTGATGTGGAAGCGGAAACCATTGAAGCTACATTGGTGCAGGCGGCAGACGCTATTTCGGCGGCTCGCCCCGGCGCCCGGCGGGATACATTGGAATCCTATATCAAGCGCATGGAAACCTTGGAAAAAATCGCGACGGATTTCGATGGTGTGGAACGCGCTTATGCTATTCAAGCCGGTCGCGAAATCCGTATTATGGTAAAACCGGATAAAATCAGCGATAAAATCGCGCCGGTTTTGGTGCGGGATATTGTAAAACGCATTGAATCCGAATTAGATTATCCCGGCCAAATTAAAGTTGTGGTTATTCGAGAAACTCGTTTTCAAGATTACGCAAAATAAAAAACAAGCAAGTAAAAGAGTGTGGATAATCCACACTCTTTTTTTATGCCAGATTGTCGTTTGAGGAATGCTGAGAGTCTAAAATACATCGGAGAAAATTGTCATATTCCGAAAAGGAGAAGGAGCTTCTTGTTTTTTCAACGAAAATAATAAACTTTTGATTTCGGCACTTCTGACGGTTATTTTTTTATGCGCGATTAATTCGCGGCGATTAAACTTTTTATATCGAATCTTTAATGTAAGCGTGATCTTGATTCCCTGATTAAAATCCTAAATCCATTCTTTGGTACAATGTCTAAATTTTCATTTTTGGAATAAAATATAATAGTTTGAAAAAGAGGGTGATAGGATGAAACAGGTGATTGGTGGGCTTCTTTATGCCATCGGTATTGTGCTGGCGGAAATTCTTATTATTGTAGCGTGGTATTGTTCTCCTTTGGTGATCCATTTTGACGCATCCGGAATTGTGTTAGGAACCTTCTTTTTGTTACCGGTGATTGCCGCTTATGCCGCCAATAAGCATGAAGAAAATCATTTGGTGGAACGGGGATTTTCTTTGGGGGTTTTCCTTTGGTGTTTGTTGTTTATTCCTATCTGCTGGACGCTGCCGATGTTAATCAGCAAAAAACTGATTGTTGTTTCTCTTGTCGTTTATTTGACACTTTCCGTAGGCGCCAGTTTGTGTACGGGGAACATTCAGCGTCTGCGAATACTGAATAAGCTACTCAATAAGAAAGGAACTCCAGCTGAAAATCGATCACCACAGTCTCCCATAGAATCAAAACAAGAGAATCTTTAATCTGCCTTTTTCAGGCAGATTTTTTTTGGTATATTTTACCAGATAAATTTTTGGTGGAATGGATTGTGTTATCAGCAATGAATCATTATGATAAAGATATCTTTAAAAATAGAGAAATATGAAAAAATAATTGTAATTATGCGACTATATGATGTGTTTTTGACGATATTGATATGAATGGCACAAACAGAAATGGATTAATTTGTAATGATATACCATATTAAACAAAAAAGGGAACCGATATAATAAAAGCATAAGGTTCCCAGAGAATCATCGGGGAAAAAGGGGGCTTTATTATGTCATTTACTGTGAAAGATTTGTTGGAATTGGATGTGATGAAAACAGCGGTCTTGGTAGCCGGCGCGAACGGTTTAGACCATGAAATTCAATTTGCCAATGTGATGGAAACACCCGAAGTCGCGAAATTTATGAAAGGCGGTGAATTTTTAATTTCTGCCGGATTTGCTTTTTACAATGAAAGAACAGATTACCGCGCTTTGATTCATGAATTCGCGGATAAAAAAATCGCTGCCTTTGGTATTAATACCGGACGGTATTTAGAAAGCATTCCCCAGGAGATGATGGAGGAAGCCGATAAACGGGGGTTACCTCTTTTGATTTTGCCCAAAGATGTGCCGTATATGAATATTATGATCCCTGTTTGGTCTAAAACGATGAATCAAAGAGACCTTTCTTCCAGCCGCTCAAAAAAATTTTACAATATTTTGTTGGACAATATTTTAGGAGGACGCGGATTTATTGGTGTTACCAGCACACTATCCATGTTAGTCAGCAATCCTGTGTATTTGTTGGACGCTAATTATCATTTATTGTCCGGGTCATTATCTCAAAACCAACTTTATGAAAAATATCATTTAAATTTTTCTTCCGCGTTGGATTTTTTGAAATTGTCTCAGCTCAACGGTAATTTGCGTTTAGAACCGAAACCGCAACGTCTCCATCCTTATGGTGAGGCGAACGCCATTCGCTATTCCTTTTTAATAATGCCCATCGTCGTTAACCAAAACCTCAACGGGTTCCTTTTTATTCCGGAACTGCATAGTATTTTGGAAGATGATGAACTTTTAGCAATTGAGGATACCGGCACTATCATTGCTTTGGAAATGTCCAAAGAAAAAACAATTTTTGATATGAAGCGACGCACACAGGGAGAAGTCCTGGAGGATTTACTCAGCGGATATTATAAGGATGAGGAAGTCTTTCATCGTCATTTGAAAGATTTGGAATTTCAAATAGGATTTCAGTCGGTGGTTGCTTTTATAGAAATCGAAACCGACGCGTCTTCTGTATCAAAAGGCGGAAAGTCTACGTTCTCTTATGATTTAAAGGAATTGTTGATTAAAATTATTGGTGATTATGCTAAAAGGAATCTGGGAGGAGCGTTGTTGGCCAGTCGCAGCGATTGTGTCATTTGTCTCATTTCTTTGGGGAAAAAAGAAAGTATGAACGGTTTATCTCCATTGCCCGACTTGATACGACGCAATCTTTCCGCTTCGGGTATCAAATCCATTGGTATCAGCAATCCGATCATGTCTCTTTTTGATGTAAAAAAAGCATATGATCAGGCGAAAATAGCGGCACAGGTTTTGCCGGCAGAAGAAAACCTATCGTTGCGCTTTTATCAAAACACCGGAATTTATTTGCTGTTAAATGAAATCAAACATACAGAGGCTGCCAAAAATTTTTGTACACTCTATTTGAAGACGCTGCGAGATTATGATAAAAAAAATGATGGAGAATTGGTGAAAACATTAACTGTATATTTTGAACAAAATCGCAATTTACGAAAAACAGCAGAATCGTTGTTTGTTCATAAGAACTCTGTCATCTATCGATTAAACAAAATTGAGCAATTAACAAAAATGAATTTAAATTATTTTTCAGATCGAATCAATTTGGAACTTGGCATTTATTTAATGAGGGTATTGGATTTTGATTAATAAGGAGGGGATTCTGTGCTAATTAAAAATGGTACTGTTTTGCTGGATGCTTCTCATATCATGAAAGGACATTTGCTGATCAGGGATGGGAAGATTGTTGAAATTCTTTATGAACTGCCGACAGAAAGTACTCAGTTCGGAAAAGTCATTGACGCGGGAAATATGTTGGTTGCTCCGGGACTGATCAACGGTCATACGCATTCCTACGCTAATTTTTTTAAAACAACGGCGGATGGTCTGACTTTGGAAACCATGATGTTTTATATTTCCGCTGAAGGGGCTTGCTTAACACCGGAAGATGTTTATTACAACACCATGTTAGGTGCAATGGAGATGATTCGCGGCGGTATTACTTCTTGTTTGGACCAATTGGCTCAAAACGAAGAGGGGTTAGACGCGGCGATGTCCGCTTATCGAGATATCGGGATGCGTGTAACCATTGCTCCTATGTTTTCTGATAAAAATTACTATGAAACATTACCTATCAATTTAAAAAAATTATCTGGAGAAAAAACAACTTATCATGGCCAAAGCGCCGATGAACTTTTATCAATCAATTTAAGATTTTTGGAAAAATGGCATGGAAAAGAAAACCGGTTAAAAGTAGGCTTCGGGCCTTCCGGTCCGCAGCGTTGCAGCAAAGAATTTATGCAAAAATCGATGGCATATGCCGTGAAATATAATACCGTATGTCATACCCATACGCTGGAAACACGGATACAAAAAAACACGGCTCACTTGTTCTTCGGAAAACCAATGGTGGAATATTTAAAAGATATCCAATGCTTAAACGAGCATTTGACCATGGCTCATGGTGTTTGGATTACGCCTCGGGAAGCGGAATTGATTGCAGAGTCTGGCGCCGCGATAGTGCATTGTCCTGCTTGCAATTTGTATTTGGGCAGTGGAATTGCTCCACTCAATGATTTTCGAAAGATGGGAATTCATGTCGGATTGGGAACAGACGGTCCTAACGGCGGTTGCAACCAAAGTATGTTGGAAACTATGAAACTGGCAGGATTACTCCACCGCCGGAATGAGCTGAATCCGCGAAATTGGCCATTAGCAAAGGAAATTTTTACGATGGCTACGGTGAACAATGCCAAAATTATCGGGGAAGAGCATCATCTGGGAAAAATCGAGAAAGGGCAATTGGCGGATATTGTTATTTACGATCCGGGCAAATCTTTTGCTCTGCAGCCGATGACGGACCCTTCCATGCAAATTGCTTTTGGGGAAACCGGAAATGCTGTTAAAACCGTGATTGTAAACGGAACCGTTGTTTTTGATCAGGAAAGATTTACACAAATTAATGAAAAAGAAATCAAAAAAAATATTGAGAAACGGGCAAAAACGGTGAATGCCCGATTGAACGAAAAGAAAGTTTTCATAGAAAAAAACATTGTTGAATTGAATGATATTCTTTCACGGGATTTTTAAGGGAGGTGAATAAATGATTGTAGAATATGGTAAGCGCGGCATCATCGGTTGTATTGATATTTCTTCTTGTGTCAATCTTGAACCGGAGCTATATGCTATGGCGCCGTCAGGGGTCGCGATTTTGACTACACGAATCAGTTTACCGGAAACAACTCCGGAAGAGTTGAAAAAACTTCCGGAAAAAGCATGCGAAGCAGCGGCAAAACTTGCTGAAGCTAAACCGGATCTGATTCTTTTTGCCTGCACCAGCGGCAGTTTCATTAATGGCAAAGGCTATGATCAAATGATCAGCCGCAAGCTGCAGACCGCGGCCGGAGGGATTCCGATATTGACTACGGCAACGGCAATTTTAGACGCTTTGCAAGCTGTAAGCGCTAAAAAGATCGCTTTTGGGTCGCCTTATATTGATTCGGTTAATCAACGCGCAAAAACTTATTTTGAAGAAAATGGGTACCAAGTTGTGGCGATGAATGGGCTGGGGCTGCATACTGATTATGAAATCGGTTTGGAAACAGAAGATTCTGTTCGTAAATTGGTATTTGACGTCAATCGTGAAGCGGCGGATACCATTGTAATCAGTTGTACAAATTTAAAAACGGCCCCTATTTTGGATGAATTGGAAATTATGTTGGGAAAACCCGTCATCAGCGCCAATCAGGCGATGTTATGGCAGGCATTACGGCGGATTGGAATTGAGGATAAAATTGCGGATTTGGGAAGTTTAATGCGTAAATAGAAGGAGATGAAAAAATGGGTGTCAAGATTTCTTTGGAAGGGAAAAAAGCAATCATTACAGGCGCCAGCAGCGGAGGAATCGGCGGTGCGATTGCCAGAAGATTGGCGGAAGCCGGAGCGGATTTGGTTATTATCAGCCGCACTTTAAGTGATTTGGAAAAATTAAAAGCGCAAATTACGGAAAAGTATGATCGAAAGGTTTATCCCATTGTTTGTGATTTGGAAAAATCGGAAACAATTCCTGCCTTTCTTGATCAGGCCTGTACTCTTTTGAACGGATTGGATATTGTCGTAAATAATGCCGCGGTCAATTATCGGGAAACTGCTTTCTGCGTTGATCTGAATCATTGGGATAAAATCATGAATATTAATTTAAAGGGATATTTTCTGGTTGCCAGAGCGGCGGCCGCCAAAATGATTGAATCCCAAACAGCGGGACGAATTGTCAATATCGGTTCTGAATTGAGTTTTGTCGGTGTTTCGGAAGGACAAGTCGCTTATTCTACCAGCAAAGCGGCAATTAATCAGTTGACCCGCGTGTTAGCGGCGGAATGGGCTGAGAAAAAAATTCGTGTCAATACAGTGATCCCCGGTTTTACAGAGACGGTTTTGGTTACGGAATTGTTAGCAAAACCAGGCTATAAGGAAAATTTTGAAAAAGTAATTCCGCTTCATCGTTTGGCAAAACCGGAAGATGTTGCTAATGCTGTTTTGTTTATGGTGAGTGATTTGTCCGCTTTTACTACAGGAGAAACTCTTTTGGTCGACGGAGGTTATACAAATATCCGCTGAGTTCTGCGTGCGTTAGAGGGGAGGGAAAGAAATGAAAGCATTACTCAAAATGAATCATTGGATCGGAAAAATAGAGTATTATCTGATTGCCTGCAGTATTATCGGAATGGCGATTTTACTGATTATCAATGCGGTTGGCCGAACCGCTTTTCACTATAGCTTGAATTTTTCAGCCGAGGTATGTGAGATTTTAGTTATTATTCTTACTTTTATCGGTTTGAGTAATGCGGCGCGAAAAGGCAAACATGTGACTATGACGGCAATTTACGATAAATTATCAAAGAAAAATCGCAGGAGAATGAATATTTTCATTTCAGCTGTGTCGTGTGTCTTGCTGTTATTGTTCGCTGCGCTTTGCATTACGTATGTTTTGAAGGTATACGCAAACGGTCGTTTTACGACTGTGTTGAATATTCCCATGTATTTGATTGTCAGTATCATGCCCATCGGATTTTTGCTTGGTGCTTTTCAATATTTTTTACAATGTGTGTTGAGCATTAAGAACAAAGATGTCATTTATGTCGGGTCGGAAAAAATTGAAAGTGATTCTTTGATGGATGAAGTTTCCGCTGTTGAGGAAATTACCAAAAATCTTGCCTCTGAAACTGCAGAAGACGGAAAAATAAAAGAGAAAAATTCGGGAGGTGATTCCCAGTGATGATTGCGATTTTATTAACATTGTTATTTCTGTTTTTGCTTTTGGGATTTCCTCTTTTTATCGGATTGGTTGTGGCGCCTCTTACAGTCGCGGTGTTGTTCTTCTCGGGATTGAGCATCGATTTGATTTCTCAGCAGCTTTACGTGGGGGTTACCACTCAGGCGTTATTGGCAGTACCGATGTTTGTCTTTGCCGCTGATATTATGTGCAGCGGCCAGACGGCAAAACGACTCCTCGATTTCATCGATAGCTTTGTCGGTCATATCCACGGCGGAACCGCCATCACCGCGGAAGCCACCTGCACGTTGTTTGGCTCGATTTCCGGTTCCGCGATGGCGACTATGGTCGCGGTAGGAAAACCTTTGCGACCGGCTATGCTGAAAAGCGGCTATAAAGATTCTCATATTATTGCCATGCTGATGACTACTTCTAATGTAGCGCTGTTGATTCCGCCCAGTGTGGTTATGATCATGTATTGCGTTATTACCGGAACTTCGGTGGCGGATTTATTCATGGCCGGTGTTGTTCCCGGCATTCTGATGTTTTTGATTTATGCTTTTTATGATTATTTTTATGCGAGAATAAAAAAAATCGAGGTGAAAAAGAAAAAAAACTGGAAAGAAAGAGGGCGTTGTTTCCGTCGTTCCATTTTGCCATTGGGTTTCCCTGTAATCATTTTAGGCAGTATTTATACGGGAATTGCCAGCCCTACAGAAGCAGCGGCCCTATCTGTGTTATATGCACTGATTTTAGAGATGGTGATTTACCGTACCATTAAACTGAAAGATATTTTCAAGATTGCTTATTCCACAGCTTTGGTTACAACAGCGGTATTCGTATTATTAGCTGCGGGACAAGTTTTTTCTTGGGTCATTACTTATGCCAACATCCCCAATATGCTGGCTAATGCGGTGATGGCTTTGGAGCCTTCCGCGGTTGTTATCTTGCTGCTTACCAGTTTGCTGTTCTTTGTCGCTTGTATGTTTGTGGATTGTATGCCTGTTATTTTGATTATGATTCCTATCATTTTTCCCATTGCTGTTGCCGCCGGTATCGATCCGATTCATTTGGGAATCGTGGTTGTAGTACAATCGGCGATCGGTTCTATCACACCGCCTTTCGGCGCCAACATTTTTACGGCTTGTGTTATTTTTGAAAAGAAATTTACAGAAGTCATGCAGGGCGTTGTTCCCTATTTGGTGATTTTTTTGTTATTCGCGCTACTCATTGTTTTCGTACCTCAGATCAGTTTGCTGCTGGTCTAAATAAATATTGGAGATCTGGGAAATATTAGATTGAATTGGATTAGAAAGGAGAGGTTGTTATGAAAAAAATTTTCATACTCTTATTTGGATTAGTCCTCGCGTTCGCGCTTACTGCCTGCGGAGGAAATTCCGAGACACCGGAAGCCGCGGGTGATGCCCCGGCGGAAAGCGGCACGCCGACTTATCAATGGAAATTTGCATTGGATGAAACACAAAACAGTAATCAGGATATGATGGCGCAGGTTTTTAAACAGATTGTAGAAGAAAAATCAAACGGAGCCATTCAGCTGGACATCTATTATCTCGGTCAATTGGGAGACGGGGATGATCAGGGAGAATTAATTCAAAACGGCGCCATTGACCTGGGAATGATCGCGACAGGTGCCACAGGTACGCTGGTTCCGGAAAGCAACATTTTCAGTCTACACTATATTTTCCCCAGCGACTTAACAAAAGCGAAGGAATTCTTACGGAACAGCGAAGTAATTAATGGTCCCATCGCAGAAGCTTTTGATGCCAAAAACATGCATGTAATCGGCTGGTTGGATGAAGGATTTATGCAATGGACAAACTCTGTTCGTCCTATCACCGAACCGGCTGATTTTAATGGCTTAAAGATGCGCGTCATGGCAGCACCGGTGATTACCGCGACGTATGAAGCCTATGGCGCCAGTCCCACCAGCATTGCTTTTTCCGAATTATACAGTGCTCTTTCTCTGAATATGGCAGACGGGGAAACGAATCCGTATGAAATCATTGAAAACATGAAGTTCTATGAAGTGCAGACGTATCTTTCCGAAGGAAATTCAGATCTTTATGTCGCGCCTGTTGTCGTAAACAGAGATTTATGGGAATCCTTGCCGGAAGATATTCAAAATTTGCTGTTGGAATCTATGCAAGAAGCATATACGCAATATGATGAACTGCACTTTGCTGCCATCGAAGAGGCAAAAGCGGCTTTACAAGAAAACGGAATGGAGCTTAATATCGTTTCGGAAGAAAATATTGCCGAGTTCCAAGAATTGGCGCGTCAAGCAGACAGCGAGTTTTATTCCATCGGCGGCGAGTCTGCGGAGCAACTGTTAGCGGACTTTTTGGCAGAAGCTGAGCAATACAAATAAATCATTTCATTGAATGGATCTCCTAATCAAAAAAGACAGAGCCGAATTCGGCTCTGTCTTTTTTCTATTGACGAAGAGTTTTCATATTGACAAAAGAAAAAAAAATTAGTATGATAAAGATATATTGTAAAATGGCGAAGAAGGGGAGGAGTACCGTTGCATTTCTTCCAAAGAGAGTCCGGAAAAGGTGAAAGCCGGTCGTTGAAACAGCGGGAAGGTAGCCCTGGAGTCGGTTTGTGAATCAACAGTAGCAAATTCGGAACGGTCCGTTATCACCGAAAAAGTGCCGCGACCCGAGCAGATCCGCGATCTGGTCGAGTGGTGGTAAAAAGGTGGTACCGCGGAGCATGTTCGTCCTTTTGGATGAAGATGCTTTTTTTATACCTTTTATTTGAAAACGCGGAAACGCCTGAAAAGTAAAACTTATGGATAAACATTTGGAGGATATTATGGGAGCAACACATCAGATTACCGGTTCGTATAATCCGGGAGCCATTGAAAAAAAATGGTATGAAATTTGGGAAAAAAACGGCTATTTCAGCTATCAGCATAATCCCGGCGGAGAACCTTTTTCCATTGTAATGCCGCCGCCCAATGTTACAGGGCAGTTGCATATGGGTCATGCAATGGACGAAACATTGCAGGATATTTTAACGCGTTGGCACAGAATGATGGGACACCAAACCCTTTGGCTGCCCGGTACCGATCATGCCGGTATTGCGACTCAGGCTAAGGTAGAAGAATTTATTAAGGCGGAAGAAGGCTTGAGCAAATATGATTTGGGTCGTGAGAAATTTGTCAAACGTGTCTGGGACTGGAAAGACAAATATCATGCGAGAATTACCAAACAGCTACGTTTGTTGGGCGCTTCCTGCGACTGGGATAAGGAACGCTTTACTTTGGATGAAGGATGCTCCGACGCTGTTCAGGAAATCTTTATCCGCCTTTATGAAAAAGGGCTAATTTATCGCGGCAGTTATATTATCAACTGGTGTCCTCATTGCCATACCACTATTTCCGACATTGAAGTGGAACACAGCGATCAACCCGGTCATCTTTGGTATTTCAAATACCCTTATGCCGATGGCAGCGGTTATATGACCATTGCCACCACCCGTCCGGAAACCATGTTCGGCGATGTGGCGGTAGCGGTAAACCCTCATGATGAACGCTATCGGGACAAAGTAGGGCAGATGTTGATTCTGCCTATTATGAATAAAAAAATTCCCATCATTGCCGATGATTATGTGGACTTGGAATATGGTACCGGTTGTGTAAAAATTACACCTGCCCATGACCCCAATGACTTTGAAATGGGTTTGCGTCACAATCTGCCCCAGGTCAATGTCATCAACAAAGATGCCAAAATGGAAAATGTCAATGAAAAATATAACGGTATGGATCGGGATCAATGCCGCAAAGCAGTGGTTGCAGAAATGGAAGAATTGGGGCTTTTGGAAAAGATCGAGGATTTGGAACATTCCGTCGGTCAATGCTATCGTTGCGGAACCATCATTGAACCGCTCATTTCTCCTCAGTGGTTTGTAAAAATGGAGCCCTTGGCAAAACCGGCGTTGGAAGCTGTAAAAAACGGAGATATTCGATTTATTCCCGCTCGGTTTGAAAAAATCTATACCGGTTGGCTGGAAGGTATTCGGGATTGGTGCATTTCCCGTCAGCTTTGGTGGGGTCACCGCATTCCTGTCTGGTATTGCGATGATTGCGGCGCTACTATTTGTCAAAAAGGCACTGTTACGACTTGCCCCCAATGCGGCAGCCAACATGTTCATCAAGATGAAGATGTTTTGGATACCTGGTTCAGTTCTGCTTTATGGCCTTTTTCTACATTGGGCTGGCCTGATCAAGAAGCTTTTCGGAAAATGGAAAAATTTTATCCTACTTCGGTACTGGTTACCGGACGGGACATCATTTTCTTTTGGGTTGCCAGAATGATTTTCACCGCTTTATTTGCCATGGAAGAAAAACCCTTTAACGAAGTGTTCATCCATGGTTTGGTGTTGGACGCGCAGGGACGTAAAATGAGTAAATCTCTGGGCAACGGCATTGATCCGCTGGAAATCATCGATCAATACGGCGCCGACCCGCTGCGTTTCATGCTCATTACCGGAAATACTCCCGGTAATGACCTGCGGTTCCAGCAGGACAGATTGGAAGGTTCCCGCAATTTCGCCAATAAAATTTGGAATGCCAGCCGTTTTGTGTTGATGAATATTGAAGGATTCGAAGAAAACCGCCAGCCTTTGCATTTGACCATGGCAGATCAGTGGATTTTGGAAGAACTAAGAAAGGCGACGGCTTCCATCACGGAAAACTTCCGCCAATACGAATTAGGAGAAGCTGCTCGCGCCGTATATGAATTTGCCTGGGATTCCTTCTGTGACTGGTATATTGAAATGGTAAAACCTCGCTTATACGGAACTGACGAGGATGATAAATATACAGCGCAGAGTGTTTTGGTAACAGTTTTGCGCTCTATGTTACAATTGCTGCATCCTTTTATGCCGTTTTTGACAGAGGAACTTTGGCAGGCGCTGCCGCACCAAGGGGAAACCATCATGCTTTCTCGTTGGCCCAATTCCGAAGAAATGACGGCTTATTCCGAAGAAGCGGCGGCAATGGCAACCATTCAAGACGTGGTGCATACCATTCGTAATATTCGTGCGGAAATGAATGTGCCGCCTAAGAAAAAGGCGGACGCGGTGTTCCTGGCGACCGGGAAAAATGCCGAAGCTTTGCGACAAGGGAAACTCTATATCGAAACGCTGGCGGGAATTGCTCAAATGGAAATTCGCGATAAATCGTCAGCAGCGCCGGAACAGTCGGCGGCTGCCCACGTGAAAGGAATTGAAATATTCCTTCCTTTAAAAGGACTGATCGATATTGAAAAAGAATTGCTCAGACTGAATAAAGAAGTCGGCAATATGGACAAAGAACTGAAACGTTTAGCAGGAAAGCTGAACAATCCTGGATTCCTCTCCAAAGCACCGGCTGAAGTTGTGGCAAAAGAACGCGCTAAAGAAACAGAATACACCCAAAAGAAAGAGGCGCTTTTGGCTCGAATTGCAGAAATTCAAGAATTATCTTAGAACAACGCGGAAGTAGGGGAATTTTACAGCTTCCGAGTGAGTGTTTTCCCGTCGCCAATAAAAAGTATACAAAAAGAGCAGTATTACAAATGCTGCTCTTTTCTTTTTTTATTGAAACTGTCCGTATTATCCTCCAGCAGGCAAAATGCCTTTTCTCTATCAAAAGCGATACAAAACAAGTATTCCCAATATATTGACATGGTGTCAAAATAGATTTATATTAAAAGCACAAGAAAATTGACACGATGTCAGAATAAAGAATTTCGAAAAGGAGGATTCATTATTATGAAAAAAAATATTGGTTCGTTGTTGGCGCTATATCCCTTGCCGGTGACCATTATCGGTGCAACGGATGGAGATACCCCCACTTGGACGCTGGTGGGACCTGTAGGAATCATTGGTCATAATCGCGTGTTGGTCAGCTTGGCGGATCAACATTCTATCAATGGTTGTGTGAAGAAGAACAATCGCCTTTCTTTGAATTTGGTTCGGGAGTCGATGTTGCCAGCGGTGGATATGGCCGGCTCTGTCAACGGCGCTCAAAAGAGCAAGGCAGAACTGTTTTCGTATCAGCTCGGCGCGTTGGGAACACCTATCATTGACGAAGCGCCTTTAACAATGGAATGCGAAGTGGCAGATGTATATCGTACCGAAGGGTTTGAAAGTTTTATTTGTACCATTGCGGGAACCTATGTGGAAGAAGATTGTCTGGATAAGCATGATAAACCCGACTATCGTCAGTTAAAACCGGTGTTATTTCAATTTCCGTCGTATGAATATATTCAAACAGGAGAAATCATCGGCAAATGTCTCTCGTTTCAAAAAACCAAAAGTAAACATTGCTGAATTGCGGAGGTGAAAGCAATGCCGAAAGGCTCGGAAACTTTGACTGCGGCAAGAAAAGAAGAAATCATTGCCGCTTGTGAACAATTGTATCGACGGAAAAGTTTCAAAGAGATTACCATGAAAGAAATTGCCCAAGAGACCTCTTTTACCAGAACTTCAATTTACAATTATTTTCAAACAAAAGAAGAAATCTTTTTGGCTCTGCTCGAAAAGGAATATTCTCTGTGGATCGCACAGCTGCGACAGCTGCGTATGGATCATCCTGTTTTGAGCCGCGCGGATTTTGCAGACGCATTGGCACGTTCGTTGGAAGAGCGGAAAACGTTGTTAAAACTGATGTCTATGAACCATTATGATTTAGAAGAAAACAGTCGTCTGGAACGTCTGGTTGAATTTAAAACTGTTTATGGACAAGCGCTGACCGAAGTGCGCCGTTGTTTGCAACAATTTTTTCCGGAAATGGATCAAAAAGAACAACAGTTTTTTTTGTTTTCCTTTTTTCCTTTTATGTTCGGCATCTATCCCTATACCGTGGTAAGTGAAAAACAACGAAAAGCGATGCAGTTGGCAGATGTGCATTATGTGTATTTGACTATTTATGAAATTACCTTTGCCGAAGTAAAAAAGCTGTTGAGTGTCTGAGCGGCAAAGAGGAGATTCCGAAAAGGAGGATTACGATGAAAAAACGAATACTGTTTTTATTTGCTTGTTTGTTACTGGTGAGTTTGACGGCTTGCGGCGGAGAAACTGCTACTCCCGAAGCAACGCCTACGGAGGAAGAATCCGCAACTTCCGAAGCTGCTGAAACAACTTCCTCTAATGAAGCTGATTCTTTGGTTGTGTATTTCTCCGCGACGGGCAATACCGAAGCGGTGGCGTGGCTTCTGGCAGAAACTCAAGGTGCGGATTTGCAGGAAATTGTGCCTGCGGAACCATATACAGAAGATGATTTAAATTACAATGACGATCTCAGCCGTGCCAACAGTGAGCAAAATGATGCCAATTCGCGTCCTGCCATTGCCGGCTCCATGGAGAACGTGGAACAATACGATATAGTTTATGTCGGATTCCCCATTTGGTGGGGGAATATGCCGAAAATTCTCTATACATTCTTTGATACATATGATTTGACAGGTAAAACCATTGTGCCTTTTTGCACCAGCGGTAGCAGTGGCATTGAAGAGGCCGTGCGGGTGATCGCGGATATGGAACCGGACGCAACAATTACGGAAGGGCTTAGAACAGATACTTCCCAAATGGCAACAGATGTTCCCGCGTGGTTGGAAAGCATTGGGTTGGCGCAGTAGAAATCGTACGATAAAAGATTTGTAAAAAAATGATAAAATCTGTGGAAATTGCAATCGAATCGAAGTAAGGAGGAAAAAATGAAAATTGTTGTAATGGAAGGCAGTCCTAATCGTCATGGTTCTTCCAATCGGTTGGCGGCAGAATTTATTCGAGGGGCTGAAGAAACAGGTCATACCGTAACAGTGATTGATGCGGCACATGCCAATCTTCATTCTTGTACAGGGTGCATTCACTGCGGTTACGAAGGTCCGTGTGTCCAAAAAGATGATATGGAACTGTTTCGCGAACAAATCCTAAACGCTGATATGATGGTGTTTGTTACACCATTGTATTATTACGGAATGTCGGCGCAATTAAAAATTTTAGTGGATCGTTTTTGCGCCATTAACAGCAGCATTCAACGAAAACATATGAAATCCGCTCTGCTTACAGCGGCATGGAATGCCGATAGTTGGACTTTTGAAGCATTGGAAAGCCACTATCATACTTTGGTGCGTTATTTGAATCTGGAAGATTGCGGTATGGTACTGGGATATGGCTGCGGTACGGTTTCCATGACCGAGCATTCGGACTATCCACGGCGTGCCTATGAATTGGGACGCTTACTGTAAGTAAAAGGAAGCTACTTCGAAAAGGAGGACTCCTCTATGCAATACACAAAATTAGGAATCAGCGATTTAACCGTTTCCCGCATCTGTATGGGCTGTATGGGGTTTGGTGATTCCACCAACGG
Organism: uncultured Peptococcaceae bacterium; assembly: GCA_965149945.1. Taxonomy (GTDB): domain Bacteria; phylum Bacillota; class Dehalobacteriia; order UBA4068; family UBA4997; genus JAHZFN01. Next base: position 19,637 of record CBCTTQ010000032.1, read on the forward strand.
TCAGCACAGCTGGACCATCGACGAAGCGCATACCCGTGAGATTATCCGTTTGGGATTGTCTGCCGGAATCAATTTTTTTGATACAGCCATCGGTTATCAAGGCGGCACCAGTGAACAATATGTCGGCCGTGCTTTGAGAGATTTTGTCAAACGGGAGGATGTTGTTGTTGCGACAAAATTTTTACCTCGCACCGATGAAGAAATTGAACAAGGCGTCAGCGGTCAGCAACATATTGCTCAAATGTTGGATAAAAGTTTGGAGCATTTAGGGATGGATTATGTAGATCTTTATATCTATCATATGTGGGACTATCGAACTCCCCTTTATGATATATTGGATGGTCTAAACCGTATGATACAGGCGGGAAAAGTTCGTTATATCGGCATTTCTAATTGCTTTGCCTGGCAGCTGGCAAAAGCGAACAGTCTGGCAGAACGGGAAGGTTTTGCTAAATTTATCTCTGTTCAGGGACATTATAATTTGATTTTCCGAGAAGAAGAACGGGAAATGGCTCCTTATTGCGCGGAAGAGCATATCGCCATGACGCCGTACAGCGCTTTGGCGGGCGGTCGTTTGGCGAAACACCCCGGAGAAACTTCTAAGAGGATGGAAGAAGACAGCTATGCCAAATTAAAATATGACGGCTCCGCTCAGGAAGATCTCGCTATCATCAACCGTGTGGCGGAATTGGCGCGACAGCGGCAAGTTACCATGACGGAAATCTCCTTGGCTTGGTTGCTGACAAAAGTGACCGCGCCTGTGGTGGGCGCCACGAAAGCTCATCATGTGGAAGGTATGGCAAAAGCTGCCGATTTAGTTTTAAGTGAAGACGAAATCGCTTATCTGGAAGAATTGTATATCCCTCATGCCTTGGTAGGCGTAATGGCACAAAATACCAAAGAAGCCTCCTCTCAAACTCATGTTTGGTTCGATACCGTGAAATAAACGTGCCGTGCGGAGAGATTTTCTGAGTTTTGGACAGCGCTGTCCGTTTGTCTTTTCCTGTTATTGCGAAAAATTCCGAACAGAACAAAAAAACATTGCTTTATAGTGGAATCTTTTGTATAATAGAAGAAACTGGCAACTTTTTTGACAGTTCGTGATTGTGTATTTTGGAAATGACAGGTGGTATGTGTATGTTAAAAAGCTTATGGAAAAAAGTGATTTTTGAGGTTAAACGCTTTTTTCGCTATATTTGGCGAGAGTGCAAAGATTGGCGAACCATTCCGATTTTGCTGGTGGTGATGACAATCGTTTATTCTCCGGTTTGGTTATGTTATTTACTTTACGTGTTGTTTGGGTTGAATTGGTGTCTGGCAGTCGCTACGGCGTGTCTGGCTTTTTGGGCCGGCCCTTTTACACCGTTTTTCCCGTTGTGTATTGCCATTACCTGCGGCATTAAACGGTTGATTTTTAAAATGCCGAAATCCATGGATTGAAAGCAAAAGCGTAAATTTTATGAGAAAAAGAAAAAAAGAAAACAAAAGGACGCGAATCTGTAAAGATCAGCGTCCTTTTTATAATTCTTTATCAAAAAGATCTTTTTTCTTCTGTTTGATTCATTGACTGCTATCAGCGGATATTAATCATCTTTTCCCGTATTGATGATACTGGAAACAGAATTTTTGGGTCGAGGCAAAAGCGGCTCGCTGCCCAAAGCTCTTCTTTGCTGCTGTAAAAATCCCTCTCTTGCCCGAAAAGCGTCTGGCTCAGCTCATTACTGCTTTCATGGCAATGATTATGGATGAGTTCTCCCAAATGAATTCGACAGGGAATCAATTTCTTTTTTTTGATTCGTACGATGCATTTTAGTGACCATTATCCCGATTCTTTCATTTATCCCCGGCATATTTTTTTCTTCTATTTTTATTGAATTCAATTTGTACGATGTGTTGCTTCTGCCAAAGCTTCAAAAAAAATTTTTCCATACATATGTTGTAAAAAAAAATACATGTAAAGTAGGCTAAGTACCCAGCGCCTTGCCGCATTGCTGCGGTAGGTTTCCGGACACTCGCCCCCGAACCGGACTTACAACTCTCGCTGTATCCGGCTCTCCATTCATT
>CBCTTQ010000033.1:0-20428 GCA_965149945.1 uncultured Peptococcaceae bacterium
ATTTATTGGGTACTTTGATGGGTACGGCGTTAACGTTGAAAAATTGTTTGGGAATCGCGGGAATTTTGGTGATTATTGCCATTTGTTTGGTGCCGGCATTAAAATCTTTGCTTTTTGCTCTTTTGTTTCAGCTGTGTGGCGCTTTGGCAGAACCTTTGGGAGATAAACAATTGGCGGCGGCATTGACGGGATTGGGAAATGTTTTGATTTTGCTTTTTGCCGCTGTTACCGCTTGCGGAGTATTCTTTTTCTTTTTATTGACCATTACTTTGGCTATGGGAAATTTAAATTTGGCCATAAGTTAAAAAATGTTGCGGATTCGTAACGGCAGTATTTCAGCATAAGAGAAGTTGATTACGGAAAGGGCAGGTGTATGATGGATACCATTGTTGCAGTTGTCAGGAATTTAATCATTTTGGCGTTTCTTTCTTTATTTTTGGAGTTGCTTTTGCCCGGAGGAAGCACCAAGCGATACGCTAAATTTGTGATGGGGCTTTTGGTAGTGCTGGCATTATTGCAGCCTCTGTTGCAATTGACACAATGGAAAATGCCGGTGGTTGCTGATTATCAAGAGGAGAGCAGCGTTGCCGCCGCGGAAGAAATTGTCGGCAGCGGGGAAGAAATTCGGGAAAATTTCAATGAGACAGTGCTGGCGGAGTACGAAGAAGAGATCGCCGCGCAAATTGAAAAACTGGTGTCCGGCATTGAGGGAGTGGAAGCGGTTTCTTCCACCTTGCGTTTTGATGGGGAGCAATTGAGCAGCATTACGTTGGGGATGGAAGTAATACCGGAGTTTTGGGAGCAACCAGAGAAAATTCAGGAAATCCGAGAGGAAGCGGCGGAAATTTTGTCTGGGTTTTATGAGATAGAAACTAAGGATATTCGGATTTCTATCAGTGCCGCGACAGAGGAGGCGGAAGAATATGGAGAGTAACGTACGCAATAAAGAAGGGTTTGAAAGAGAGCCGTTTGCGGAGGAAAAAACTTCTTTAGAATGCCTGAACACGAAAAAAAAGCAATTAAACGCTGGCGTTGGTTGTTTGGGGAGTTGGCTGGATGAGCAATTAGCAAAATTCGGTTTCAAAGGCAAAAAGCGACGACAGTTTAAACTGTTATTGTTGATTTTACTTTTAGGCGTTTTGTTAATGCTGTTTGGCAACTGTGAGCAGAATCCACAGGCTACCGATGAACTGAGGGAAGAGACAGAGACGGTGTTGTCTGAAGAAGCTTTTTCGACCTATGATGAGGAAAAACAATTGGAACAAAAACTGATCAATGTGTTGGAAAAAATCAAAGGGGTAGGAAATGTCAGTGTTTCTGTTACGCTGGCTTCCGGAAGTCGAACGGAATATGCGGTCAATGCCAGCACCACGGTGCATACAACAGAAGAAAACGGCGCGGACGGCAGTGAAAAAAACACTACGGAAACAACCACCGATCATGATATTGTTTTTCAAGAAGAACAGAATAATCCGGTAATTGTGCAGGAGTCTCGTGCGGAAGTGCAAGGAGTTTTGATTGTTGCTGACGGCGGAGACGATCAGAGAGTGGTAGGGCAAATCACGGCTGCTGTATCTGCTTTGCTGGATCTGCCTGTTCATAAAGTGATTGTTTGTGATACCGAAGACACATTGTCATAAGCAGAAAAAGAAAGTTGAAAGGAGAACAACTATGTTAGGGAAAAAAAGAAAAAAAATGAGCTTTTCTGATTTGGAGCGTGGTCTAGGAGAAACCAAACCTTCCGGCAAAGGTGGATTTTTTCAGGGTGAAAATTCTCCCAAAGATACGGCTTCCCATGGAGGATTTTGGCAAAAACTGAAATATTTTTTCAGCTCCGAAAACAAAGAAGTCGCTCAGCATTTAATTGTAATTTTTGGGGTTTTGGTATTGATTTTATTGTCGTGCGCGGTTATCAATAAGGTAGAGCAAGGCGCGAACCCTATCGGACAACAGGCGTCTGGAGAAAACGTATGGGGAGAAGATCTTCGGCAGACAGTTGCGGAGGAAGAAGATTCTTCTCAGACGGAATCAGGTGATACACCGGTGAAGCCGGCAGAAGGAGAAGTTTTGAATAACGATAATGATTATTTTATCAACTATGAAATGGAGAGAGAAAAAGTACGGTCAGAACAGTTGGAACTTCTCAATGAAATGGTGGAAGGGGAAAACACTTTACCGGAAGTGAAGCAGGAGGCGGAAAATAAAATTTTAGCGATTACGGAAGGAATGGAAAATGAACTGCTTCTGGAAAGCCTGCTGGTGGCGAAGTACGGTGGTGAGGCGGTTGTTTTTGTTCAAGAGGATAAGGTGAATGTAATTTTGCGCCCGCAGGAGGGTGGCATCGATGACCAAGAAGCAGAAAAAATCGCGCAATTGGTTGATACTTATACAGGAATCGGCTACGAAAATGCTATAATTGTGATTAAGGATTAGTATGAGGTTGATTCGGGATAAAAATAATCGTCTCTCAGGGGGAAATATTTGTTTTTTAGTTGTTATTTCTCGTTGAATTTGCTATAATAAAAGCAGATTATGATAAGGAGGGATTTGCTCTATGGAAGATAAAGTATTTGATGAAGTTGAAGTTGCAGGGGAAACCTCTGGAAATACCATCAGAATCGCTAATGATGTTGTCGCGACTATCGCCGGTATCGCCGCGGCGGAAATCGACGGTGTCGCGGGCATGAGCAGCGGCATTGTAGAAGGCTTGGGTCAAATGTTAGGCAGAAAACAGATGACCAAAGGAGTAAAAGTGGAAATTAATGACAATATCGCGAATATTGATATCAGCATCATTGTTGAATATGGCTCAAAAATCCCCGAAGTCGCCGAACGAATTCAAGAAAATGTTAAGGAATCCGTTGTAACGATGACCGGTTTGGAAATCGGTGCCATCAATATCCATGTTCAAGGTGTAGCTTTCCCCCGTGCAGAAGAAGTAAACGAAGAGGAAGTAACCAATAAAGTGGAAGAATAGGTTTTGTTCCATTGTAAAAAGGGCTATGGGATTCCCATTAGCCCTTTCTTTTGCGTTTTACTGATGACTGTTGAAACGAGGTTTGCGAGGTGAAAAGATGAGATTTATTGATCGGATTATTGTACTGATTTTTTCTTTGATATTAATCGCCGGGGCGGTTGGAGGCGCGTTTTTGTGCTTCAATTCCCAAATTGTACAGGGAAACGTTATAGGCGTGTTGGAATTATTGGTTTCTTATCGTTGGTTTGTTTTGGCTGGTTCTGTGGTATTGTTTGTGTTGGGATTGCTTATCTTATTCGGATCTGCTTTTCATTATAAAGGACAATCAAAATCCACAGCCATCAGTACCAAAACTCATGGAGATGATGTACAGATTTCTGTTGGCGCTATTGATTGTATTGTCGGCCAGGTTGTCAAAGGATATTCCCAAGTGAAAAGTGTCAGCACTCTGGTGGCAGAAAGTCCGGATGGTGTGAAGATCAAAGCCAAAACAGTAGTGAATGGTGATATCAATATTCCGGAATTGGCGGAAAATCTGCGTCGTGATATTAAAACCCAATTGGAGACGATGGTAGGCCTGAAGGTCAAAGAAGTAAAAATCGTTGTGACTGATGTGGTTGCTAAGCCCATTGTAGTTGATCAGACTGTTGCGAAAACCATCGGAATTGATGAATCGGAAAAAAATACGGATATAAAAACGGTCAAAGACGAGAATCAAACGAAAATAAATACGGACAAATAGTGCGATAAAGAAGTTTGTCCCAATGGTGAGGAGGTAAATCAATGGATGTTATGGGATTTCTTACACAATTGTGGGAAAACCATCGTAACGCGTGCATCGGTGTGGTCGTCGGTTTGTTGATCGGGCTATGCTTTGTTTCGTTCGGATTTTGGAAAACCATTGTAGTTGCCATTTGCTTGTTAATCGGCTTGTTGATCGGTCGGGTTATTGATAACGGTGGCGGCTGGAAAAACTTTATTGAAAATTTTAAACGAAATGAATAGCAGTTTATTGGCAGAATAATAAAGATGAAATAAATTTTTAGGGGGAAATGGCTTGAGTAGGCACGAAGCGAGAAAGATTGCTTTTCAAATGCTCTTTCAGATGGATGTGGGAAAAAATGATTTTTCGATGGCGGAGCATACCTTGGCGGAGTCCAAATTACAGGGAAATTATAAAAAATTCGCGTTATCATTGGCGCGTGGTGTTTCCGAGCATTCTTTTGAATTGAGTACATATCTGAACAAATTTACCAGAGGATGGAAGACGCGGCGCTTGGCTGCTGTCGATCGCAATCTGATCAAGCTGGCAATGTATGAAATGCAGTTGCGGGAAACTCCCTGGAACATTGTGATCAATGAAGCGGTGGAACTCGCTAAGGAATTCGGGACGGCGGAGTCTCCTGCCTTTGTTAATGGAGTGTTAGATCAATTCTATCATAAAGTTATGCTGGAAAAGGATCCTGCCTATCAAATTACTGAGCAGGATCGAATGGATTATCAGCAGGAACAAGAAGCAGTGCGCGAGTCTTTTCAGCAGGATGAGACTCCTCCTGTGAAAAAAACAGATCCGAATGCTGCTATGCGCCAGAAGTTTTCTTTTGTTGAAGAAAATCAGCTCATTCAAAAGCAGGGCTTTCGAAAGATTAAAAAGGCGGATATTTCCGAAAAAGAACAGATTAAAGAAGAAAGTATTCTGGCGGACAAGCAGCGGATTTATGGTGAAAATGCTTTTTTAACAGACCGTGACCTTCGTTTAGCGGCGGAACACGGAGAAGTCGTTCCGGAAAAAGTATTACGCCGCTATCACCAAAATAGCAAAGGCAAAAAAAATGATGATTGACGGTGTTAGAAATGATCATTGGAATTGATACCAGTTGCTATACGACGAGTGTGGCTGCTGTTGATATGGAAGGCGCATTGATAGAGGAAGAACGGCGGATTTTGTCGGTCCCCGCGGGCAGTCGGGGATTGTCCCAAAGCGCCGCTTTGTTTCAGCATGTTCGAGAAGGCAGGGAGGTTTTGTCGCGATGTTTGCGGAAGTTGCCCCTTTCTCATCTGCGCGGCGTCTGCGTCAGCAATTGTCCTCGCCCTTTGCCGGAATCGTACATGCCGGTTTTTTTGGCAGGTGTGAACGCGGCGGAACTGTTATCAGCGGTGCTGGATGTGCCGCTTTTTGATACTTCTCATCAGGAAGGTCATTTGATGGCAGGGCAAAAAACCGCGAAAATGCCGCCGAGGGAACGTTTTTTGGCAGTTCATTTATCAGGTGGTACTACAGAATTGCTGTTAGCTGAAACAAAGGAAACGGGATTTTCGGTGAAAATCTTAGGCGGAAGTAACGATCTTCATGCCGGGCAATTGGTAGATCGCGTTGGGGTTGCCTTAGGACTGCCGTTTCCTTGCGGACAACAATTGGACCGATTGGCTTGCCAATACGAAGGAAGCTGTCATCCGTTCAAAAAAGCGGTGCAAGGTTGTGAATTTTCTTTGTCCGGCGCCGAAGCGGAAGCAATGCGCCAAATTAATAAAGGTACGGTGAGTGCGGGTGCTTTGGCAAAAGGGATCTTTGCTTTATTAGCGGATTCTTTGGCAAAGGTGATTCTTACGGCGGCGGCAGAAGAGCAAGTGAACACGGTACTTTTGGTAGGCGGTGTCAGCGGAAGTCACTGTTTGGCGCGGCAGCTGCAAAAGCAGTTGGAAAACGATATGGGGCTTTATTTTGCGCCGCCGCGATACGCGCGGGATAACGCTTACGGTGTTGCGTTATTGGGATTGCGGCAATATGAAGCATGGAAAAAGAAAGCAACGGAACGAAATAAAGAATAGGTTGATCGTGCGAAAAGTTGTTCGTTTTCGCTGAATCATTTTTAGGAAGAATATAGGGGTGAAAAACAAATGACAAAACAGACAGCCAAAAAAGAAAATTTGGCATTGTTGGAACCGACATTGGAAGAATATGCCGGCATTCGCGGTAGTCTGGTGACTATTTTGCAAAAAACACAGGAACTCTATGGTTACTTGCCAATGGATGCTTTGCAGTTGATCAGCGAACGCACCGGCGCTTCTCCCGCGAAAATTATGGGCGTTGCGACTTTTTATGAAAACTTTTCTTTGGATCCCAAAGGTAAGTATGTTATAAAAGTCTGTGATGGGACGGCCTGTCATGTGCGCAAATCAGTGGATGTGCTCAGTACACTGCGGATGGAACTGGGACTTTCCGAAGAAAAAAATACCACGGATGATTTTTTGTTTACGGTGGAAATCGTCTCTTGTCTGGGGGCTTGCGGATTGGCTCCGGTACTGACGGTAAACGGAAAGGTACATGGATCCATGAATGCTGCCAAAACAAAGGAACTTTTGGAAGAAATCAAGAAACAAGCCACGGAAATCGAAGCTCAGGTTGTGGCGGAAACACAGGTCTAGGGAGGTTTAGCCATGATCAAAACCAGAGAAGAGTTGAACCGGCTGCGTGAAAAGTATTCGGCATGCCTGGCGAAAGAAAAAAAACAAGTGTTGATCTGCGGGGGAACAGGGTGTGTCGCTTGCGGATCTATGGGTATTTATGACAGATTTCTGGAACTTTTGGAAGCAAAGGGACTGGACGTCAGTGTGCATTTGGTAGAAGAACCGGAGGAACAGGAACGCTGCGCCGTTTCTATGAAAATCAGCGGGTGTCACGGATTTTGTGAATGCGGGCCTTTGGTGCGTATTGAACCAAACGGCTGGTTATATATTAAGACCAAAGTGGATGATGTGGAAGAAATCATCGAAAAATCCCTGATCGGGGATGAATATATTGACCGGTTGGTATATCATCAGGACGGTATCGCGTATCCTTGTGAAGAAGAAATTCCTTTTTACGCTCAGCAGAAAAGACAAGTATTGGAAAACTGCGGTCGAATCAATGTGGGCTCTTTGGAAGAATACATTGCTCACGATGGTTATCAGGCCGTTGCCAAGGCGCTGTGTGAAATGACACGGGAAGATGTCATTGATGAAGTGACTAAATCGAATCTGCGGGGACGCGGCGGCGCCGGTTTCCCTACCGGAATCAAATGGAAGTCTGCTTATGGCAGAAATTCTGAGATAAAATATATTCTTTGTAACGGAGATGAAGGAGATCCGGGCGCTTTTATGGATCGCAGTATTATGGAAGGCGATCCTCATCGTGTGTTGGAGGGAATGATGATCGGCGCTTATGCCATCGGCGCCAAAGAAGGATACATTTATGTGCGTGCGGAATATCCTCTGGCCATTCGTCGTTTGGAAACCGCTATTAAACAGGCCAGACAGGCGGGACTGTTAGGAGAACATATTTTAGGAACTAGATTTTCTTTTGATCTGCATATCAATAAAGGCGCCGGCGCCTTCGTTTGCGGTGAAGAAACGGCTCTGATTGAATCGGTGGAAGGCAACCGCGGTATGCCGCGCATTAAGCCTCCCCGTGCGGATGAAAAAGGTTTGTTTGACAAGCCTTCGATTATTAACAATGTGGAAACTTATGCTAATATTTCCATGATTATCAACAAAGGCGCGGATTGGTACTTGTCCACGGGCTGTCCGGGTAATCCCGGTACCAAGGCATTTGCTCTGACCGGTAATGTGAAAAACACCGGTTTAATTGAAGTGCCTTTAGGTACCACGCTGCGGGAAGTTATTTTTGATATCGGCGGCGGTATTCGCAATGACCGAAAATTCAAAGCGGTACAGATTGGCGGTCCTTCCGGCGGTTGCTTGACGGAAGAGCATCTGGACCTTCCTTTGGATTTTGATTCCTTGAAAAAAGTGGGCGCCATGATCGGTTCCGGCGGCATGATTGTCATGGATGAAACCACCTGTATGGTGGATATGGCGAGATTTTTTCTAAACTTTACACAAAGGGAATCTTGCGGAAAATGCGTTCATTGTCGCTTGGGCACGAAACGGATGTTGGAAATTCTGACCAGAATTACAGAAGGCAAAGGCAAAGACGGAGATATGGAATTGCTGCAGGAATTGGCGGAAGAAGTACGAGAAGGCGCGCTTTGCGGTTTAGGCAATACAGCGCCCAATCCGGTGTTGTCTTCTTTGCGGTTTTTCGCGAATGAATATCGTGATCATATTTATAAAAAGAAATGTACGGCTCACAGCTGTAAGGATTTGATTGTATATACAATTGATCCTGACCAATGCCGCGGTTGTACCCTTTGTTCCAAAAAATGTCCCACCGGTGCTATCACCGGTGAGCCGAAGCATCCTTTTGTCATCAATCAAGAGGAGTGTATTAAATGCGGAACCTGTAAAGCTGTCTGTCGTTTTGGCGCAGTAGCATTAGACTAAAAGGAGATCAGAAAAATGACAGTTTTTCATATTAATATAAACGGCAAAGAGATTCAGGCTTTGGCCGGTCAGACCATTTTGCAAGCCGCGGAAGCCAACCAGATTCATATTCCGACGCTTTGCTACGATGAAAGAACAAAAATCTACGGCGCCTGCGGTCTTTGTCTGGTGGAAGTGGAAGGCGCGCCGAAGTTGTTGCGAGCCTGTTCTACGCAGATTAGCGATGGAATGATTATTCAAACGGAAAGCCCCCGGGTGCGTCATTGTCGAAAAATCGCCCTGGAGTTGTTGCTTTCCAATCATAAAGGAGACTGTAAGGCGCCTTGTCATGAAGCCTGTCCCGGAGAAACTGATTGTCAAGGGTACGTGGGCCTGATTGCCAACGGCTATTTTGAAGAAGCCATCGCCTTGATTAAAGAAAGCTATCCGCTGCCGGCCTCCATTGGTAGAGTGTGTCCTCATCCTTGCGAAGATAAATGTCGGCGAAAAAAGGTGGATGATCCCATTGCGATTGCTTGGTTGAAACAGTTCGCGGCGGATATGGATTTGGCCAGCGGCGATCCGTTTATGCCGGAACTGGCGCCGTCCACAGGAAAGAAAGTCGCTGTAATCGGCGGAGGACCGGCAGGATTGACCTTTGCCTATTTTATGGCTAAAAACGGTCACAGAGCTACTATTTACGAAATGATGCCCAAAGCAGGCGGTATGCTGCGCTACGGAATCCCTGAATATCGCTTGCCAAAGGCGGTGTTGGATGACGAAATCCACTTGATTGAAAAAATGGGGGTGGAAATCCGCACCAATGTGAAAATTGGTAAAGACATCAGCTTTGGAGAATTAAAAAAGAACTACGATGCTGTGTATATTGCCATTGGTGCTTGGACTAGTTCCAGTATGCGTTGTCAAGGCGAAGAAATGGAAGGAGTTATCGGCGGGATTGAATTTTTGGGAGATGTCGCCCGAAACCGCTATGTCAACATCGGCAAACGGGTTGCGGTTGTCGGTGGCGGCAACACTGCTATGGACGCCTGTCGTACGGCGGTTCGTTTAGGAGCGGAAGAAGTCTATTTGCTGTATCGTCGGACGGAAAAAGAGATGCCCGCCGATCAAGTGGAAATCAAAGAAGCCAAAGAAGAAGGCGTTATGTTTAAATTCCTGGTAGCGCCGACGGAAGTAATTGGTGAAAATGGTCGTATGACCGCTTTGAAACTGCAAAAAATGGAATTGGGAGAACCGGATGCCAGTGGTCGCCGTCGTCCTGTTCCCATCGAAGGAGAAACAGAAGTTTTGGAATTGGATACCATTATTTCGGCGATCGGACAAAAAGTAGTGCCGTTTCCCATCGCCGAAGAAGACGGCGTGTTGGAAATGACCAAATGGAACACCATTATTGCCGACGAAAAATCTTTCCAGACTTCTATCCCCGGTGTTTTTGCTGGCGGAGACAGTATCAACAACGGTCCCGGTATCGCTATCCAGGCCATCGGTCATGCTAAAAAAGCCGCTCGGGTGGTAGACAGCTATTTGAATGGAGAATTGATTCCCTATGAAAAACCTTTTTTGTCTTTGACCGGGGAAAAAGACGATGCTTATTACGCGAACATTGAAAAACAGCCTCGTCAAAAAATGGAACATTTGACGCCGGCGGAACGGAAGCACAATTTCAAAGAAATTGTAAAAGGTTATGACATCAGTCAAGCTATTGATGAGGCCGGCCGTTGCTTAGAATGTGGTTGCGCCGATGTTTATGAATGTAAATTGCTGGCCTATGCGCAGCAGTATGACGTTCATCCGGAACGCTTGGCGGGAGAAATGAAAGAAAATTCCATTGATGAACAGCATCCCTATATTTTACGGGATTACAATAAATGTATTCTATGCGGACTTTGCGTGAGAATTTGTGATGAAGTTCTCGGAAACAGCGCATTGGGTTTGTTGGATCGCGGATTTGATTCTACGGTGGAAGCGGATTTTGGCGTGAATCTGGTGGACAGTCGCTGCATCAGCTGTGGGCAGTGCGTTGCTGTGTGTCCTACCGGGGCTTTAACGGAAAAACAACCTGAAAGCAAAACGGTTCCTTTGAAAACCGTTCCCCATGACAGCGTCTGCAACTACTGCGGTGCGGGCTGCCATTTGCAAATCCATCAGCACGGTTCTATGCCTGTAAAGGTAACGCCTACTGATAAAAATCAGATTTGTCCCAGCGGCCGCTTCGGGTATCAATATACCATGAGCAATTACGATTTGAGTTATCCCATGATTCGGGAAGGAGAAGAATTGTTGCCTGCGACTTTTGAAACAGCTTATACACGAATTGTCAAAAGTATTCAGTCATTGCAGGCTGTTCATGGCAAAGAGTCCGTCGGTGTTGTAATTGGGGATAAACTTTCGACAGAAGAAATTTATTTGGCTTATCATTTGGCCAAAGATATGATGGAAACTGATATGATTTACAGCGCCAATGCTACCAGCGGTGGTTTGGATGATGTCATCGGTTTTGACGGTTCGACGGTGGATTACGACCAGATGCTGAATACAGATATGATTCTGTTAGTAGGTAGTGCCACCAGCATCCGTTACCACTATCCGATGATTGGTGCAAGAATTCTGCGTGCACAAAAGCAAAACGGTTTAAAATTGGCTGTAATCAGCAACGATGATACTCATTATGAACGTAATGCCGATTATCGGTTGAAACTGGGAAATGATGTTGCGGTTTTGAAGCAATTGGTAGCTGCTTTGCATGAAGTGAATCCGGTAACGGATCCTGCTTTTGCCGCTGATATCGAACAGGTTTATGTGAATGAAGAGGTTCGCTATTTCGCTAAATGTCTGCGAGAAGTGAAACATGCTGTTATCGTATTTGACCGAGGTCGTGTGACCAAAGAAGCCGCTCAGCTATTGGCGATGATCGCGGTAATGAGTGGTCATATCGGTTCTCCGCGTAATGGTATTATGCAGATTCGCCCCAGAGCTAATACCCAGTCTTTAGTGGATATCGGCGTGAAAAAGGATATGGATGTGCTGAAAGAGGATATTCGAAATCAGAAAATCAAAGGATTACTGTTCTTCGGACACGATTTGGATGAAGAGGCTATTGGTAATTTGGATTTCTTGATGGTGGCGGATACCATGCTGACTCATATTATGCCTTATGCCGATGTAGTCTTGCCGTTGGGCGGTTTTGGCTCGGTGGAAGGTTCTTTCATCAATTCCGAATGTAAAGTGCATAAAATCAAATCTACCATTGCGACTGCCATCGGTCGTGAAAATTGGCAAACAATTTTGGGTTTGGTTAACAAATTTGATAATAAAGAGGAATTTAAAACCATTGAAGATGTTCGTTTGAGCATTGCGAGAGATCATCCTGCTTATAAACCGGCATTGATGGATGATGAAGCGGTGTTGGACCATGTTTTAGGCGAATTCCACTATCCTATTGTTCCTACCCATGCGGATCTTGACCATGTAATCATGGTCAATGAAATGGCTTTGGAAACTTGGATCAAAGCCAGAAATCATTATAAAATTAATAAAGGTGTAAAATCATGATTGCTGAATATTTACAGGAAAAGCAAGCCTTGGTGGAAACCGCTCTGATGGGAGCGGTTTCCGGACAATATAAGGAAAAGGCTAAAATTCTCTGCGACGCGATGGAGTACAGTTTGCTGGCAGGCGGAAAACGTTTGCGTCCGGTGTTATTTCTGACTACATTGGAAGCTTTCGGAAAAGAAATCGAAACTTATTTAGATTTTGCCTGTGGTTTGGAAATGATCCATACGTATTCTTTAATCCATGATGATCTGCCTGCCATGGATAATGATGATCTACGGCGGGGCAAGCCCACGAGCCACAAAGTTTTCGGCGAAAATTTCGCGATTTTGGCGGGGGATGGGTTATTAACCCATAGTTTTGCCAAAATGTTGTCAGTGGCAGAAAATCTGCCAAAAGATGATCTTCCTGCTTTGTTGGCGGCTGTGCGGGAAGTCAGTTTTTCTGCCGGACTTTCCGGAATGGTTACCGGCCAGGCTTTGGATATCAGCGCTGAAGGAAAAGTTATCTCTTTGGATGATTTGCGAGAGATCCATCGGTATAAAACAGGGGCGCTGTTTGCTTGTGCGGTAGTCTCCGGGGGAATTTTGGGCGGTGCCAATGAAGAGGAGTTGCAGGCGCTGCGCTATTTTTCTGACGCTTTCGGTGTGGCGTTTCAGATTGTTGATGATATTTTGGATGTGGTAGGGGATGAAGAAAAACTGGGAAAACCGATCGGCAGCGATGCCAAGAATCAGAAACCGACCTATCCGTATTTTCTGGGATTAAACGGAGCGCGTTCTGCAGCTAAAACGGCTACCGAACGGGCAATGGCTGCCTTGGCGCCCTTGGGAGAGCGGGGCGAAAAATTAAAGTCGCTGACTGGATATTTGTTAGAAAGGGATTATTAAGATTGCGGTCTTGGTTTGCTGATTGTTTTCATCTTCTTCTCTTTCATCGTTTCGTGCTTATCGGAAATTTTTTAGAGACACTCATAAAGAAATGGAAACTGTGAAGGGATTCAGATGCGGACTAAAGAAAACTGTAGGGTTAGCAGACATAGACGTTCCTTTAAACAGCATTGAGAAAAAAAGTTTGAGAATTGGTTTTCTTACAGTGATCAAAAGTGCATAAAACCACAGCTAAAAGAATGAGTAAAAAAGAAACAGCATCCGGTTTTTTCAGATGCTGTTTCTTTTGCTGTTTTAGTAATATCCCAGATACAATAAACAGGTGACCGGCAACTGCAAAATTGGGACACCTGTTTATTGTTTAGGGTTTATAAGTAACTATGGAGATACTTATCAAGATAAATATGTTTTATTTGCCGATTTCGGAAGTTTTCAGGTCTTCTTTCAGTTTTTCCAGCGGCACGGTTTCGAAGAAGCCTTTCTTCATAACGCCTTTTACCCAGAACAGGGACCACAGGAACGAAGCGACCAGTACAATTCCGGCAAACATAAAGATGATGACAGAACCGCTCATAAAGGCTTCGGTACCTTCAGAAGGCCAACCCCAGAGGATTGTGGTCCAACCATCGGGCCAAATGTAAATGATGGTGAAGAGGATACCGATGATACCAACAACAGGCATGAAAGCGCCGCCGGGTACTTTGAACGTTCTATGAATATCCGGATATTTTTTGCGGAGAATCAATACGTCCAAGTGTGCTACGGTGTAGCAGAGCAACCAGCCGATACATCCGGAAGTTACGAAAGTATTAACCAGGGATACGGCGTTGGTGTTGCCATGGAAGCAAGCGATCAAAGCGGAGGTAATGAACCATACCAAGATTACGCCCCAGAAAGGAGAGCCGAGACGGTTCAATTTACCAAAGGCTTTCGGGAACTGACCTTCATGCGCCATACCGAAGAGCATACGAGGAACTGCCGCCAGGTAGGTATTCAGAGTGGAGGCGGTAGCCATCAGGGAGATGATACCGATCCAAATTTCACCGGGACGGCCCAAAACAGCGGAAGCAACGCGAACGTGGGGTGTACCTCCGGAATACAGGGTTTCCATATCTACATATTTCAATGCACAAAGACCGAACAGCGCGTCTGAAATGAAGATACATACCAGTGCGGTAACCATTGCCAGCGGGATGAATTTTTTCGGGTTTTCAATTTCTTCGGCCAACGGGCAAACAAATTCCAACCCGATGAACAGCCAGAAAGAGAAACCGAGCAACATCAACGGACCGCCGCCGGCAGTCAGATCAAAGCCCCACTGAGGATTGATGGCGGGTTCGTTGCCCAGACCCAGCAAACCGACGAGGGAGAGGATGACCATGGAACCAACCATAACACTGGTGAAGAATACCTGCGCGTAAGCGTAGGATTTTACCGAACGCAAGTTAATCGCGCCGAGGATCAGCATTACGATCAGCGCCCAAATCCAGCCATCGATACCCAAACCGGGCAGCAGATAGGTGGAAATTACATCCCCTGCAACAAAGGATTCGGCAGAGTTGGTCAGAATGGATACGGAGAAATAACCGTTCAATACAGCCATGATACCAACCCCATAACCTATAGCGGGCAGGGTGTAGTGGTTGATCCCACCGGCGGCCGGCAGGATCCCGGACAATTCCGCAAAGGAGAAAGCAACACATAAGTTCAGGAACGCGGCGATTACCATAGAAATCAGGAATGCCGTACCGCCGCCGCCGAAACCTTCGCCCATCAAGGTCAAGGCCGAAGAGGATACAACGATCCCGATGGCTGTTGCCACACATGGGATAAACCCAATTTTTTTAGTAGCTGCCATATAGAAGCACCTCCAAATAATATAAATTTATAAGTTACTTCGCAATTTCCGGTGATTATCCAATTAAAATTTCCTCATCCCCATAGCTGATTCTTATAAAAATTCTTTTCAGAATTGCGAAATAACTCTTATAGTGATATAATAAGCTATAGACTTACTCCATAGTCAAGAAATTTTTGTGAAATTTTTGAAAAAATAGCAAAAATTCTGTCTTTTTTTTTAGAAGACGCGGAGGATTGTGATAAGGCAAAGGGGGGACGCGTCAGATGGAGCGGTATTTTTCCGCCGGAGAATTTGCAAAATTGACTCGTGTAAAAAAGGATACGATTTTTTATTATGATAAAATTGGGTTGCTGAAACCGGATTTTGTCAATGAGAAAGGTTATCGGTATTATTCAAATAAAAAATATTGGCAAATGCTCCAGGTGAAGGCATTGCGAGATAGCGGTTGTTCGCTGGAAGAAATTAAAAATTGTCAATGCGACGCGAAGGAAATTTATCATCATCCGCAAAAAAGAATAGAAGAATTGCGCTGTCAAATTGCCGCTTTGGAGTTTGCTCTGCAGTGCCAGAAGACCTATCTTGGTATTTATGAATATCTGGAAAAAAACAATTACGAGCAATTTATTTTGCGAGATAGGGAAGAAGAGTTTTTTCTATGTACGCCTATTTGTTGGGATGATGAAGAGGATGATGCTTTTGTAAATCTTATTCTTGAATATAACAAACATTTAGACCATTTTCAGAAATTAAATCTTCCTTATTCTTATTTAGAGGGGATCTGTACTTTTTTCTCTGACTGTGATGAGTTGAAAAATCCTCCGCTCCTAATAACCAAAGTTTTTCAGCGGGGGGATGGTGATGATTTTTTGACCAAACCGGGAGGCCGCTATCTCAGTTTGATCCATAAGGGAAGATGGCAAGATGAACGGCAGGATTATCAAGTTATCGAATGATTTCAACAATATATGCTTGAGCAGGGATTGTCTGCCGCGGATGACCGTTTCTATTGTTTTGAGTTGTTAAATTATGTGGAAGACCCTGAATCGCCGGAGTTTGTTTATAATTATGAAATTAGAGTCAAATAGTGGTTTGTTACAAAAAAGGTACTGCATAAAGTTTACAGATAAAGGAAATTCTTTTGATACAAAAAGTAAAAATTCAGAGAAAGCAGGGAAATCATGAATCAAACGGAATTTTTGCGGGAAGAATTGGCTGCGGCGGAATCAGGAAACCCCTATGCTGTGGCTACTATTGTAGAAACTTCCGGTTCCACTTCGCGGGACAGAGGAAAAATGCTGGTATATCCGGATGGTCATATTGTCGGTACTATTGGCGGCGGATATGTAGAAAAATTGGTGATTGAGGACGCGCGCCGTTGTATGGAAACAGGGAAGAATTTGTTTAAGACTTACGATATGTGTACCATGACCAAAGAAAAGGGAATTATTTGTGACGGTGTGTTTCGCGTGTTGATTGAACCTTTTGGTGGTGAGCCGATGCTGGTAATGGTAGGCGGCGGTCATGTAGGCGGCGCTTTAATTCGTCAAGCGAAATTAGTGGGATTTCCTGTTATGCTCATCGATTCTCGACCGGAGGAAGATATCGCGGAAAAAATCGCACTGGCAGATGCTTATGTTCATGTGGATAATTTCGCCGAAGAAATTCCGAAGTTGAAAATTCCCGGCGATTCCTTTTATGTCATTGCTACCTGGGGGCATCATTTCGACGGTGAGGCGCTTTATGGTGTTTTGCGGCAAAGAGCGGCTTATGTGGGAATGATCGGTAATCATCAAAAAATCCGCTATCTTTTTCAAACATTAGAAAAACGCGGCGTCAGTCCGGAACAGTTGGCAACGGTACATACGCCTATCGGCTTGGATATCGGAGGAGAAACGCCGGAAGAAATCGCCGTAGCCATTATGGCGGAAATTTTAATGGTTAAGTACGGTAGAAGCGGCTGTAGTATAAGCGAGGGCAAAAACAGACAGAAATAATTCGGCAAGCAGCGGGGGAGGGGAACCGAGTGAATACACAAGAGGAAAATCTGAAAAAAATACCCATCAAAATCAGGACGTTTACCATTAATGAAATTTGTAAAATTTGTAATACTACACGTAAACAATTGCTGTATTACGAAGAAAAGGGCTTGCTTAAGGATGTGCAGCGGGATAGTGGCAATAACTACCGCCGCTATACAGAAAAAAATATTCAAGATATTATTATGATCAAAGACCTGCGGCTGAATGGTTTTTCTTTGGATGATATTTTGGATTTGTTCCAAGAAAACAGTCTGGAAGGCATTGATCGCATTGTGCGTAAGCGGATGCTGAACGCCAAGGAAGATCTGTCTCGGAGTCTTATGCGCTATCAACAGAGTACGGAGCGGTATATCCGCCTGCTGGAGGCGCTCTCTTTTTTGAAACAGGCACAGAATAACAAAAAACACGGTTGTCCTTCCCAGCGACTGTTCGAAGTCATTACTTTCCCGGCGCAACATGTTATTGCGGCTTCTTATGATGGCACTTTTTTAGATGAGGACAAAATGGCTTATCGCACCATGGGCAGACTGCACGAGATCAGCATTCGTTTTAATATTCCCACCTTTGGCACCTTTATGGCTTGTTATCGCGGTTGGTTTGATCCGGAGACCTTCGCGGTGAATAATGACCGTAGCCGAACCGATATTTGCTTGCCGGTAGACAGCAGTGCCAAATCCTGTCCTTATTATAAGAAATTGGAACCGGTACGCTGTGTGAAAACCACCCATCTGGGCAACTTTGATGAAAATTTAGTAGAATCATACCGAGAGTTATTTTACTGGGCAAAAGAACATCACTTCCGTCTGCGGGATTACTCCATTGAGGAAAATTTGATTTCTTCAATGCTGACGCCCAATTCTGATTTTTGGGTAACCAATTTGATGATTCCTATTGTTGAAGAAGACTGAACTTGTCCCCTTGGGGTGCATTTTTTTTCGAGGAAAAATTTTGAAAAAAATATTAAAAATGAAAAGAACAGCTATTTTTTTATAAGATGAAAATGCTGTTCTTTTCTTTGGAATCCCGTGGGGGAGAGGGAAAGAATGATTTTGTGAAACTATTCTAAAAAGATGCAAATTGTTTTTTTTTGATGGGGGAAACGACAGTTGAAAATGTGAAAATATCTTTCCGAAAAAATATAAAAAAAGACTTTACATGTCCATAAGGGATGACTTTATAATATTGTATACGGAGTTCTGTTCATATTGCCATAAGGGGCAGGCTATTCGTTTGTTTGAGGAGCCCGGTCGGAAATGATATAATTTAAACCCGGGGCCTCTGTTTTTTTACGCGTTTTTTCCATGTTGCCAATTTTCAGTCTTTTCTAAACTTTTTCTGTAATATTTGTAATATTTATTATTTATTGAATGTACTGAATGAATTTTAGATATGACTTTTTTTTATTCTGGGGAAAGTCCGGAAAATGCTGAGGCGATAAGGAATAAGGCGCGGCTGTTACTCGTTGTTACGTTCGATTTTTATTGAAAAAGGGAGGAAAAGTTAATGGCAAAAATTGAACAAAGAAGTGTTGACTTTGTTCCGGCCAGCGAACGTCATGGTAAAACCAGAAGTCTGTTTTATCTCTGGTTTGGAATCAACTTGACCGTATTAACGATTAGTACCGGTGCGGTTTTGGTTGTAAATGGCTTGAGTTTTGGCTGGAGCGTGCTGGCAATCATCATCGGGAACTTGCTGGCAACTTTGTTGATGGCGGCGCACTCCGCGCAGGGTCCCCATTTGGGAATTCCGCAGATGATTCAGAGTCGCGCGCAGTTTGGGGTATTTGGGGCGATCATTCCCCTGATTATGGTATTTTGTATGTATCTGGGCTATGCGTCTTCGGCCGCGGTTTACGCGCCGGAAATGATCATGGCTTTGTTCCCGGAATGCCCTGTTCCGTTTTCTGTTTTGGTATTTATTTGTACGGCGATTACGGCTATTGTTGTTATCATCGGTTATGATGCTATTCACGCCGCTTTCAAATACATTACTTGGATCATGGGCGCTCTGTTCTTGATCGTGACGATTTTCGCGTTCCAGATTCCTTTGCAGGAAGGCGCGCTGAGTTTCGGTGAATTTGATTTGGGTCTGTTCTTATTCGGTGTCAGCATCCCCGCTTCTTGGCAGGCTTGTTACGCTCCTTATGTGGCGGACTATTCCCGTTATCTGCCGGAAGACACCAAGACCAGTCATACCTTTTGGACCACTTACCTGGGCGCTTGCTTGGGCGCGATCTGGATGATGATCTTGGGTTGCTATCTGGTTGTCGCGGTTCCGGGATATTATGAAAACCAAATGAGCGGTATTGCCAGCGTTTTGCCTTGGCCGGCTGCTTTCTTGGTAATTGCCTTTGTATTCATGATTTTGTCTACAACATTAAATCTGTACGGATTGTTTATGTCCATTACGACGATCATCGAACCGTTTGGCAATGTGAAGATTACCACAAAAGTACGTATCGCGATTATTCTGATCGGCGCGATTCTGGTTGCTTTGATCGGTAGTTATGCCGGTGAAAACTTCTGGGCGTTCTATACCAATTTCCTGGCGATTATTCTGTACTTCCTGATTCCCTGGACAAGCATCAACCTGGTGGACTTCTACTTTATTCGTCACGGCCACTATAGCGTGAAAGATATGTATGATCCTAAAGGGATGTATAAGAAATGGAACGGTTCTACTTTGGTCATTTATTTCCTGACTGTTTTGATCGAAATCCCCTTTGTCAGCCAGACTTTCTATGTCGGTCCCATCGCGGAAATGCTGGGCGGCGGTGAAATCGCTTGGATTGTCGGCGGTATCTTCGCGGCGGTTGTTTACTATCTGGTAAATCGTAAAAACAAAATTGCCAAAGATGCCCCGAAATTTCAATAAGCATGCTGTCCATATAAAAAGTTAATAATAAGGTAAATAAAAATTCAAGTCAAAAAAAGAGCCGACGGTTTTTGCCGTCGGCTCTTTTTCTTTTTTGTCTTAGAGTAAAGCGGCGGGGAGACCCCTAACTTGCCGGATCATTTTACAAAATGAACAGAGTTATTGAGCGCCTTTTAGCAATAAGCCGGAATTTCTCAAGAGGGTAGGGAATCTTCCCTTCTATTTTTGTTGCAGCGCCCAAAGGCGAGTCGCCGGTATGTATTATAAGTATGCCACAGGGGTCGGGTTTTATGATGAAAATCAGAGCGAGAATCGCGGTTTTTTTCTCAAATAACGATAAAAATATTATTTTTTTCATGGCGCTGATCGGGCAAAACGTCTATTTTATCATACATTTCGCACATTTTTAAAATATATGATATTTTTATGGAATATTAATAAAAAAAACTTTACCTTTCCGCTAGGGGTAGGGGTATAATACAAGTGTTGAATCGAACAATCGGAAATAATACAGGTTATCTGGACTTTTTACGAGTATTATATGGATTTGGTCGGTTGGATTTTTTTATTTATTTTTTTGAATTTTTCAAATTTTCAATTATCCAAAATCTTTTTTTGAATGATTTTATGCATCAAAACTAAGCGCGAGGAAGGCTCGCGTTTCTCAGTTAAAAAAGCCGGTGTACCGATGATGTTCGAGCAACAAAAAATAAAGGAGTGAGGTAAAACTTTATTGAAAAGGGAGGAAAAAGTTTATGGCAAAGATTGAACAACATAGTATCGACTATATTCCTACCAGTGAGCGGCACGGGAAAGTCCGGAGCCTGTTTTATCTTTGGTTTGGGATCAACCTGACGCCTCTTACTATCGGTACCGGCGCTGTGCTGGTAATGGGCGGTCTCAGCTTCGGCTG
>CBCTTQ010000034.1:0-16948 GCA_965149945.1 uncultured Peptococcaceae bacterium
ATATGACGCCATGGGAGATATTGCCCGCGCCGGCCGCCAGCAAAAATTTATGAAGGCGGTATTTGAAGAAGCGGTAAAACCTATCAATTTGCCGAAGCTGCCCTTCCTGTTGTCGGAAATCGACCAGGTGGTGGATACGGATTTGACCATGGCGCAATTGCTGTATCTGGGATTTAGCTTTCATGGGGCAAGCAGTGAAGATGTGCATACGGCGGTCCCCGAATGTACCACAGACACCATCGGCGGCGTCAGCTATGTAATTTTGGATGATGATGATTTGTCAAATTTGGTACAAACGATGTTTTGGGATGATTATGATCCCGCGTACTGGGCGGAACAGGAAGCCGCTACACAAGAATAAAGAGTGATGAAAGTCATGACCGATAAGAAATCTGGCAAACAAGTAAAAAACTATCATGAAGGGCACCGAGTCCGCATGAAGAAGCGTTATATCGAGCAAGGAATTGACGGTATGGCGGATCATGAGGTATTGGAGTTGCTGCTCTTTTACGCGTTGCCTTATCGGGATACGAATGGCTTGGCTCATGAGTTGCTTCATCGTTTTGGCAGTTTGTCCAATGTTTTGGAGTCGGATATTTCTGTGCTGCAAACCGTGAACGGCATCGGACCTAACGCTGCTTTGCTGTTGAATTTTGTGCCGGCGCTGGCAGGACGCTATTACCGAGATCGTTGGCAGGAGCGTCTGTCTTTGAATAACGGCGATGAGATTCTGGACTATGTCCGCACCTTGTTTATCGGGCGCAGTTTGGAGACTTTCTTTATGATTTGCTTGAACAGTAAAGGAGAATTGAAAAACACTATCAAATTGGCGGAGGGGACTTCCGGCGAAGTAGTGATTTATACCCCGCAGGTGGTGGAAAAAGCGTTACAGCAGAAATGCAAATATGTCATTTTTGCTCACAACCATCCCGGCGGCAACGCCAACCCCAGTCGTTCTGATGTGGAAACCACTAACTCCTGTTTGGAGGCTTTGCGTTTGGTAGGCATTACGGTGCTGGATCATGTCATTGTCAGCGGGGACAGCATCGCCAGCATGGCCAAGAAACATTTAATTCAACGAAAATAACAAGAACCCGCGAGCGAAAGCGGAAACAGACAGAAAAAACTCGGAATATATAACAACAGGTGATGACATGGCGGAAGAAAAAAAGAACGAAATAGAAGAAAAACCTTATATCGAACAAGACCCGGAAAAAACTTTTGTGCATTTGCATTGCCACACGGAATATAGTTTGTTGGACGGAGCGGCTCGGGTTAAAGATGTGGTGGCGCGAGCGGTGGAATTGGGGATGCCTGCGGTTGCCGCCACCGATCATGGTGTGATGTACGGTGTTTTGAAACTGTATGACGCCTGCAAGGCGGCGGGTATCAATCCTGTGATCGGCTGTGAAGTCTATGTGGCGCCTCGTACTCGTTTCGACAAAGAATCGGGAATTGACAATCGTGCTTACCACTTGATTTTATTAGCGGAAACCCAGGAGGGATATCGTAATTTGTGCAAAATCTGCACCATCGGCTTTCTGGAAGGATATTATTACCGCCCCCGCATCGACCACGAGGTGCTGCGCAAATACAGCAAAGGAATCATCTGCATGTCTGCTTGTATCGCTGGGGAAATCCCCCAAGCTCTTTTGAACGGCAATGTGGAAAAAGCTTATGAAATCGCCCGTGAGTATCTGGATATTTTCGGTAAAGATAATTATTTCATTGAAATTCAAGATCATGGACTGGAAGAACAAAAAAAGACCAATCCGCTGTTAGTGAAATTAGCGCGGGATTTGGGCGTTGGTCTGGTGGCCACCAATGACAGCCACTATGTGCGTAGGGAAGACGCCGATGTGCATGACGTCCTCCTCTGCATTCAGACGGGTAAAACCCGTGATGATGAAAACCGGATGCGCTTTGCCTGCGATGAGTTCTATATGAAGAGCAGAGAAGAGATGGAACTTCTTTTCGGAGAATATCCGGAGGCGCTGAGCAATACGGTGAAAATCGCTAACCGCTGCCATGTCAATTTGGATAAACATCCCAAGGTGGACGTGCCGGATTTTGATGTGCCGGAAGGGTACACCTTGGAAAGTTATTTGCGTTATCTTTGCCAGAAAGGGCTGGAAGAAAAATACGAAGAAGTAACATCGGAACTGCAAGAGCGCTTGGACTACGAGCTGGGGATTATCAATCGCATGGAATTTCCCGGATATTTTTTGATTACTTGGGATATGATCAACTACTGCCGAAAAAACGGTATTCGAGTCGGTCCCGGTCGCGGCTCGGCGGCAGGTTCTTTAGTAGCGTATACGTTAGGTATTACCAATATTGACCCCTTGCGTTATAATCTGGTGTTTGAGCGCTTTTTGAATCCGGAGCGGGTCAGCATGCCGGATATTGATTCAGATTTTTGCGTGGTGCGCCGCGGGGAAGTCATCGACTATCTGGTACAAAAATACGGAGAAGAAAATGTCAGCCAGATTGTGACATTCGGTACCATGAAGGCCAAAATGGTGGTGCGGGACGTAGGGCGTGTTTTGGGAATGTCTGTGGCGGATGTGAACAAAATTGCCAAAATGATCCCCGATGATTTGAAAATGACGGTGCAAAAAGCCATTGATGAAAATAATGAGCTGAGGGAACTTTATGAGCATGATCCGCTGATCAAAGAACTGCTGGATTATTCCAAGGCGCTGGAGGGGATGCCTCGCCATACCGGTACCCATGCGGCAGGTGTTGTGATCGCGCCGGCTCCCATTACGGATTATGTCCCCGGTGTGAAACTGGGAGATAATATTCTTACCACCCAGTTCGAAAAAGAACAGGTGGAAGAACAAGGTCTGTTAAAAATGGATATTTTGGGTCTGCGTACGCTGACGGTAATCGGCGACGCTTTGGCCGGTATCAAGAAAAACTACGGCATTGACATTGACATTGACAATGTTCCCAAAGATGACCCGGAAGTTTACTCCATGCTTTCCGCGGGTGAAACGGGCGGTGTGTTCCAATTAGAAAGTTCCGGTATGACAGCTTATTTGAAAGCGTTGCGTCCGGAACGAATCGAGGATTTGATCGCTATGGTGGCGTTGTATCGGCCGGGACCTTTGGGCAGCGGCATGGTAGAAGATTTCATTGACCGCAAACACGGGGTGAAAAAAGTAGAATATCCTCACCCCCTTTTGAAACCGGTGTTGGAAGAAACCTACGGAGTAATGGTTTACCAGGAGCAGGTTATGCAGGTGGCCAGCGTTTTGGCGGGATTCACACTGGGTCAGGCGGACCAGCTTCGCCGCATCATGGGGAAAAAGAAAGCCCATTTGTTGCCGCCGGAACGGGAACGCTTCATCAAAGGCTGCAAAGAATGCAACAATATTGACGCGGAAACAGCCGGCAAAATTTTTGATTTGATGGAATATTTCTCCGGGTATGGTTTTAACAAGAGTCATTCGGCGGCCTATGCCATTGTGACCTATGAGACAGCGTGGTTGCGCTGTCATTATCCCGCTGAATACATGGCGGCCATTATGACCAGTTTTATGAACAACGCGGAAAAGGTGACGGAATATTTGGAAGAAAGCCGACGGATGGGATTGGAAATTCTGCCGCCGGATATCAATGAATCTGACGCTGACTTTACGGTGGTTGGCGGTAAAATCCGTTTTGGACTCGCGGCTATCAAAGGCAACGGTAGGGATATCATTGAGCAAATCATCAAGGAACGACAGAAAAACGGTCCTTTTCAGTCATTGGATGATTTGACTCGTCGCTTTCCTCTCAATAAGCGAGTATTGGAAGGGATGATCAAGGGCGGCGCTTTGGATTGTTTCGGCGCCAAACGCTCGCAATTGATGGAAGTCTACGAGCAGTCTCTGGATTTGGGAAGAAAATACGCTCAGGAAGCGGCCTCCGATCAGCTGTCGCTGTTTGATTTCGGCATGGAAGAACAAAAAACCGTGGATGTGGAGCTGCCTAATATTCCCGAATTCCCCTTGATGCAATTGTTGGCATATGAGAAGGAAAGTATCGGCTTTTATATCAGCGGGCATCCGCTGGATGAATTTGTTTCGATCATCCGTTCTGTGGCGACCCATACGGCCAGTCAGCTGAAAGAATCTAAAAACGGCGCCCGTGTACGAGTAGCGGGATTGGTATCCCAAAGCAAGCCGCGACTGACCAAAAAGGGAGAGAGTATGGCAATCTTTACGCTGGAAGACAAACTGAACGGTGTACGCTGTCTGGCCTTTCCCAGAGCCTTTGCGGAATGTCGGGATTTGTTGGAAGACGGTAAGGTGGTGCTGGTGGAAGGACGATTGAAAATTGATGATGACGAAAGTGTGGTCATCATTGTGGACACTGTTCATGATTTGGAAAACGCGGAATTGCTGACTGCTCCCAAAGACCAGGAGTTGCCGCCACAATCAGAAGAAGAAACCCATGGCAACGGGTTCCGCCGGCGTCAGGCTCTCCAAGCGCCGGAAAAATCTGTCGGGAAATTGTATGTGCGGGTAAGAAGCGCCGATGTTTTGCCTGAATTGCGAAAAGTGGCGTCCCTGTATCCGGGCAGTGTGGATTTGGTGCCCTTTTATATGGATACTAAGCGATATCACCGCCGTTTGGGAATTAAGATCGGCGTGGAAGCGATGGATGATCTGAAGTATGCATACGGCAATGCTAACGTAGTATTAAAATTGGTAAAAGAAAATCAGGAATAAAAAATTTAGCAAGATTGTCAAATATAGGCAGTTGTTTCAAAAATTTACAGTGTTGTCAAAAAGAAAAAGCCTTTGCTTTTCCTGTTTTAGTGGCTGAAAATGATAATTGGAAAAAATAAAAATTAAATATTAGTAATTTAATATGAATTTGTTGTTGTATTTTGGCGGAAATGTGTTATAATGTGTTTAGTAAGCATGGTTCTTATCAAGAACCGGATGTTTGATTGAAGATTTGGAGGTGCAGAAAATGGCATTGATCACAAAAGAAATGGGTATTCTGGAATGTGTGGAACAATATCCGGATACCGTTCCGACCTTCATGGACTTTGGCATGGGATGTTTAGGCTGTGCGGCGGCTCATTTTGAAAACATCGAACAAGGCGCTTTAGGTCATGGAATTGATGTGGATGCGTTAATTGAAGCGTTGAATAAAGTCGCCGAAGGAAAATAATCCGTAACAAAAAGTAAAAAAGGCTCTGTTTGTACAGAGCCTTTTGATATTATAGAATCAAATGATCAGCTAAATAAAAATGTCAAAAAAGTAAAAGAAAAAGGAAGAAAAAGTTTTTCTGCGCGGAGATTTTCAAAAACAAAGAGATAAAGGTAAAGAGGAATCAGATATTATGAAAGAAAATGTAATTCAATTGAAACATGACGATTGTACAAGAGCCATTAGTTTGGACGGTAGTGTAAAGGTTTGGGTTGCCAGAACCACAAACCTCTGCGAAGAAGCCAGAAAAAATCATGATTGCTGGAGTGTGGCGGCTGCCGCTTTGGGGCGTTTGCTGACGGCGGCTGTATTTTTCGGTCAAAATTTGAAGGGTGACGATGATGTGACGCTGAAAATTGATGCCGACGGTCCTCTGGGCACATTGGTTGCCATTGCCAGCGCCAAAGGGGAATTGCGAGGATATGTAGCCAATCCGCAGGTGGATATTCCGCGTAAAACAACAGGAAAGCTGGATGTCGGCGCCGCTGTGGGTCATGGTTCGCTGTCTGTCATCAAAGATATGGGGATGGGAGCGCCTTATGTGGGGACGGTTCCTTTAGCAACAGGGGAAATCGGCGACGACATTTCCCGCTATTTTGTGGATTCAGAGCAGATTCCTACCGCTACCGGTCTGGGGGTGAAAGTGGCGCCTGACGGTACTGTGGAAGCGGCAGGCGGTTTTTTATTGCAGTTGTTGCCTGACGCTGACGAAAAGACCGTTCAGCAGTTGGAGTTGAATATTTCCAACTTGGTACCGGTCAGTACCATGATTGCCGATGGCTGGACAACCGAAGAAATTCTCAATGATCTCCTGTTGGGAGTTCCTTATCAAATTTTGGAGACCAATCCCCTTGTGTATCGTTGTAATTGCAGTCATGAAAAATTTTCTGCCGCTATTATGAGTTTAGGACATAAAGAAGTGAAGGCGTTGCTGGAAGAACAGGGAGAAGCTGAAGTGGTTTGCCGATTTTGCGGCAAAAAATATCATTTCAGCGAAGACGAGTTGCAGGAAATTCTCGATGAATTGGATCGGCAGCGGATTAAAAAATTCTCACAAAATTTGATGCGCCAAGTGCAGCAGCAAGATGACGCCGTGCAGAAGTATTTGCGGGATCATCCGCATGATCATCATGAACATGACCATCATCATGACCAATGATTTTGACCATCGGAAAAGGAAAAACAATTCATGTTTGGAAGAACGACCGTTCCCGAACATTATAAACAGGACAGAGATTGCCTTAGGCATCTCTGTCCTGTTTATTCAGAGCGTGTTTGAGTTTTGGCTATTTGCGCGGCAATGGTCGACCGCAATAGGGGCAGATGTTGTTTTGCGGACGAGGACGAGACGGCGGCAGTTGATTCATATCATAGATGTTTTTGGAACGAGGGATAAAAATTTTATCGCCGGGGCTGATCAAATCCGGATTTTTGATTTGGCTGTTGACCCGCAGCAACTCTTTCAAACCGATGTCAAAGCAGTTGCTGATTTTGTAAAGGGTATCTCCTTTTTTTACCACGTAGATTAACGGTCTGGGCAATGCTGCCAATTTTTTGCAAAGGGCGTCGTCTTCGATGTTCTCCTGTTCGCCGTCTACGACGGGGCGTTTTCTTTCTTGTGTTTTTTCAGCGTCGCTTGAGGGCGGTTCCGGAATTTTCCATTCATTTTCTTCCGGCAGGAAGATCTTTTCTCCTGCCGTTACCGCGTTGGGGTCTTCCAGCTGGGGATTGGCATCCATCAATGCCTGTAATGAAATTTGGTGCGCCTGCGCGATCTGCCAAAGGCTTTCCCCCTTTTTTACAATATGATAATCCATACAGACCTCCCTGAAAACTTTTGATTATATAATAACTATATTGCCGTGAAAGCAAAAGGTGCCAGTACACATCGAAAAAGGAGTAACCGATGGTTATTCGGGACGTTCTGTAATTGGGGATAAAAAAACGGGACAGGTAAAATTACCTGTCCCGAAAAGAGCAAAGCTTATTGAGCGGCGGAGTTTGCTAATGTATCGGCGATAGAGTTGGTGGTTTGCTGAATGAGTTGAACGGCGTTGGTCAGCGCGTCACCGCCGTCTTCACCAGCGGCAACCTGATCGATATAGGTGAGGATTTGGTTGCAGGCTTCCACATAAGAGGCGTTTGCGGTTTCATACGCCGCCGGAGGAGTAACATTCAAAAATTGCGTGAAAGGTTTTTTCACGGTGTCTACAACTTCCTGTACTTGCGCGCTGTCAGAGGTGTCGATTTCCGCCAGGCGATTGTTCAAATCGTTGCTCAGATTGCCGGCTGCTTCAGAGAAAATTTCCAAAGCGGCAAAATAATCATCATCTGTTTCAATGGTGGTGTTGATGTCTTCATATTCGTGAATGGTGGCGTCGTCTTCGGTCGCGGAAGTTTCTTCCGCGGTATTTGTTCCATCACTGTTTGAATTCGCGGCGGGGTCTTCTTCGCCGCCGCAGGCGGTCAGCGCGAACAAAGATAAGCACAATATGCCAATGAGAATCAATGCTTTCTTAGTGAATTTTTTCATTTTTTTAGTCCTTTCTGTTATGTAATAAACTGATTGGTTGAAAACAGCCGACTCCGAACGGGTCAATTGTTGTAATTGACATGATATCATGATCCGACGGAAAAAGCAATTGCGAAATTCCTTCTTCGCAAAGGGTTCATTAGAAAATACAGAAAAGGGAAAAGAAAAATTGCAGGATTTCATTAGATTTCGGTGAAAAAACCGCAAAATATTTTTGTCGTAAGGGGTAGCAGGAAGAAAGAAAATGCGTTATAATTAAAAGATACTAATCAAACTTGTTTTGATAGAATGGAGGAACTGCCATGAAACTCATTACGGAGATGAGAAATTATCCCAAAGAAGTGAAAATTTTTCATCTGATTTTTCTGCTGTCCATTATTCTGTATGTGGTCGCATATTTTACCCAAGACTGGAAAACCGCCGGCTATTTTGCTTATACCAGCGCTTTTATCGGTGTGATTGCGGCGACAACAGGATTTATGAAAGCGAAAACCGGCGCCTGGAAACCTGCTGTATTGGATATGATTTTATTTATCGCGCTGATTGTGGGGCATTTGGCTCTGTATCCGGCATAAAAGGAATTTTTTTATTTATGTGTAAATATTGTCACGAGCATTTATTTTTTTCAGTAGGAAAGGCAAAAGAAAAGAACGTCCCTGTGGGGCGTTTTTTCTTTTGCCTTGCTAAAACAGAGGGCGACGATTTCAAAAACGAAAACAACAAAATGGAAAAGAGCGATTGTTCTCTGAGAAGCGAGTTTTCCGTTTTTGGCAGAATTTGCAGATATACCTGCTAAATTCTTTATGTTATAATGGATTTGGGCGGAAAAACCGAAAAAATTCAGAGATAATGCCAAAAATTCAAAAAAAAATGCAAATCCCAGAAAAAAATAGTGCAAAATCTGGAAAAAGGTGTTATGATATATAGAAGAGTGAGTGTACTATGGTATTCGTGTGCCCTTTTTGAGCGAGCGGCGATATTTGCCGCAGACAGGGCATAGGAATAAGATGAGGAAGCTCATCTTGTATGAATAGGTTCCTAATTAATCATAGTTTTATGATGAACATGAAAAACGATGGAAGGAAAGAAGGAGGTTGTAAGGTAATGGTAGTTGCTGATCTCACAAAAGCCGCCAAGGAAAACAAAGAAGCTATCGCCAGAATCGAAGCCGAATCCGGCGTTAAAGCAGCGGAATGTTATCAGTGCGGCAAATGCTCCGCCGGCTGTCCGGCGGCGTCCGCTATGGATCTCCAACCGAGACAGGTACTGCGCAATCTGCAGCTGGGTTTGCTCGATGAAACATTGAAATCCCGTACGATTTGGCTGTGCGCGCACTGTCATACCTGTGTTACCCGTTGTCCGCAAGATGTTGATTTGCCCGTCCTGATGCAGGCACTGCGTGCTGAA
The DNA here is from genome assembly GCA_965149945.1 of uncultured Peptococcaceae bacterium. Classification (GTDB taxonomy): domain Bacteria; phylum Bacillota; class Dehalobacteriia; order UBA4068; family UBA4997; genus JAHZFN01. The sequence continues at coordinate 9,152 of CBCTTQ010000034.1, forward strand.
GCTCAGGCAAAAGGCTATGTGACAGAAAAAGAAGTCAAGAAATTTGACGAATTGTTTGAAAAGAATGTCCGTCGCTTTGGTAAATCCCATGAAATGTTCTTGACCGCAGAATACAATTTGACAACCGGTCATTTGTTCCAGGATGTGCCGAATGCGCCTCATCTGTATTTTAAAAAGATGATCCGCATTCGTCCGCATAAGATCAAAAATCCTGATCAAATCAGAAAAATCATGGATAAATGTGAGAACGGAGGTGCCAAATAGTGAAATACGCTTATTTCCCCGGCTGTAGTTCTGCCGGAACCGGTTTGGCTTTTGAGCTTTCCGCTCAGTATGTCGCGAAAAAAATCGGCATGGACTTGGTTGAAATTCCGGACTGGAACTGTTGCGGCGCCGGTCATATCAACAATCCTGACGCTGCCATCGCTGTTCCCGCCCGTAATTTGGCATTGGCCGAAACTCTGGGCTGCGATGAAGTGGCGACTCCTTGTGCCGCCTGCTTTTCTCGGATGAAAGCAGCCTATGCTTATTGCAGCAAATCGAAAGAAAACCTGGAACGCATTCAGAAAATCATCGAAATGCCCTATGAAGCGAAAAACAATGTGATTTCCTTGCTGGAAGCGTTTTCTCGTGATGATGCCAAAGAAGCCATTAAAGCTGCCATTACAAAACCTCTGAACGGCGCCAAAATCGCCAGCTACTACGGCTGCTTGCTGGTCCGTCCGGAAGGTCTCTGTGATTTTGATGATACGGAAAATCCCACCTCGATGGATGATCTGATGGCGCTGGCCGGCGCGGATCCTGTTGATTGGGCTTTTAAAGTGGAGTGCTGCGGTGCCAGTCATCAAGTGGCTGTACCCAAATTGGGTCGTGATATGATTTCCAAAATCATCATCAATGCGGTGAAAAACGGAGCGGAAGCCATTGTAACAGCCTGTCCGCTCTGCATGTTGAACTTAGACATGCGTATGAAAGAAATCTCTCAGAAATACGGTGCTGAATATTATATTCCTGTTTACTTCTTCACGGAAATGTTGGCTGTCGCCATGGGCGCGGATCCCAGAGCCATGGGTACAGACAAGCATTTTGTGCCGGCTGTCGAATATGCGGAAAAAGTTGTGAAACCCGCGGCTCCGGCTGTTGAGAAGGCGGAAAAAACTGAAAAAAACGGGGGTGAAGCATAATGAGCCGTATTGGTGTATTTATCTGTCATTGCGGTACCAATATTGCCGGTACTGTTGACGTTGAAGCCGTAGCGGAAGCTGCGAAATCTATGCCAAACGTGGTTTTAGCCGAAACCAATAAATATACCTGTTCCGAACCGGGCCAGGCAAGAATCAAAGAAGCGATTGAAGAACACAACCTGGACAGAATCGTAATCGGTTCCTGTTCGCCTCGTATGCATGAAGAAACTTTCCGCAAAATGCTGCGTTCCACCAAAATCAACCCTTATATGCTGGAAGTAGCCAATCTGCGTGAACAGTGTTCCTGGGTACATAATGACAAGGAAAAATCTACTCCGAAAGCCATCGACCTGGTAAGAATGGCTGTTGCTAAAGTGGGGCAGGACTTTGAATTGTACACCACTCAGATGCCGCTGACCAAGCGTCTGTTGGTAATCGGCGGCGGTATCGCCGGTGTGCAGGCGGCGTTGGATGTGGCGGATGCCGGTTATCCCGTTACCATCGTAGAAAGAAAACCCTCTATCGGCGGAAAGATGGTTATGCTGGACAAAACCTTCCCCACCATGGACTGTTCCGCTTGTATTTGTACCCCGAAAATGTCCGAAGCCGGCGCTCACCCCAACATTACGCTGAAAACTTACAGCGAAGTGGAAGAAGTAACCGGTTACATCGGCAACTTCAAAGTAAAAATCCGCGAAAAAGCCAAATTTATCGATTATGATAAATGTACCGGCTGCGGCGCGTGTGAAACCAAATGTCCGAAAAAAGTGGACAATGAATTTGACCAGAACATGAGCAAACGAAAAGCAATCTATAAAATGTTTGCCCAGGCTGTGCCCAGCAAACCGGTTATCGATAAAGAAAACTGTACCATGCTGACAAAAGGCAAATGCGGGATTTGCTCCAAAGTGTGTCCGTTGGGCTGTATCAATTATGAAGATGAAGACAAAATCGTCGAAGAAGAATACGGCGCGATCTTGTTGGCCACCGGTTATGAATTGATCGACTGGACCAAAATTTACGGTGAATACGGCGGCGGTCGTTACAAAGATGTTATTACCGGTTTGCAGTTTGAACGTTTGGTAAACGCTTCCGGTCCGACCGAAGGTCACATTTATCGTCCTTCTGACGGTAAAGAACCCAAGTCTGTCGCTATCATCAAATGCGTCGGTTCTCGCGACCCTCATAAAGCCAAAGCTTACTGCTCCAGAGCGTGCTGTATGTACGGCGCGAAACACGCTCATCAGTACATTGACAAAACCGGCGGCGACTGCTATGTATTCTATATGGATGTTCGTACACCCGGTAAAAACTATGACGAGTTCTATATGAACACCATGGTAGGGGACGGCGCCAAATATATCCGCGGCCGCGTTTCCAAAATTTACGAAGAAGACGGTCAGTTGGTATGTCTGAGTGAAGATACCCTTTCCGGTAAAAATGTTCAGGTAAAAGTGGATATGGTGGTTTTGGAAACTGCCATGGTTCCCGCCGAAGGTTCCAAAGAAGTGGGTATGATGATGGGCGTTCAGTGCGACTTGAACGGTTGGTTGACAGAAGCACACCCCAAATTGAGACCTGTAGAAACGAATACCGGCGGCGTATATCTGGCCGGTACCTGTCAGGGTCCCAAAGACATTCCCGATACTGTTGCCCAGGCCGGCGCCGCGGCTTCCAAGATCTGCGGCCTGTTCTCCAAACCGTATCTGGAAAGCAACCCGATGATCAGCCATTGCGATGAATCCAAGTGCTCTGGTTGCGGATTCTGCGAAGGTATCTGCCCGTACAAAGCTATCACTATGAAGGAAATTCCGGACAGAGATCCCGCCACCGGCAAAAAGATCACGCGTGTGGTATGTGATGTGAACGGCGGTTTGTGCCAAGGTTGCGGCGCTTGTACCGTGGCTTGCCGTCAAGGCGCTCTTGACCTGCTTGGCTTCACAAACGCACAAATCTTAGAGGAGGTTGATGCATTATGTCGATAGAAAACAAAAACATCCCGGAAAGCTGGGAACCCAAGATTCTGGCATTTTGCTGTAACTGGTGTACCTACACCGGTGCCGACTTGGCCGGTTTGAACAGAATGAAATATCCTGAAAATGTGCGTGTTTTGCGCGTGCCTTGTTCCGGCAGAATCAATCCTCAGTATATTTTGCGCGCGTTCCAGCAGGGCATCGATGGTGTTTGCGTATGCGGATGCCATCCCGGCGACTGCCACTATGTGAGTGGGAACTATTTTACCCGCCGCCGTTTCCTGTTGATGAAACGCTTTTTGGAATATAATGGTATTGAACCCGGCAGATTCCAGGCTCGTTGGATTTCCGGCGCGGAAGCGGCAAAATTCCGTGATCAGGTAATCAAAGTGAGTGCTGATGTGAAAGCATTGGGTCCCAACACGAAATTTAAGGAGGTTAAATAATGGCCGACGTACAAACAAAACTTCGTGAAGTAGCAAAAGACCTCCTGGAAAAAGGTGAAGTACAATACATCATCGGCTGGGAAAACGGTCGTTTTGCTAATCAGACAACTCCCGTTTTTGTAAACAAAGCGGAAGATGTTGACCGACTGATTTTCAATGAATATTGCTCCAACACATTGGCGAAATATGTGATGGACGATAAATATAATGAAGGCAAAATCGGCATCTGTGTTCGTGGCTGTGATTCCCGCGCCATTAACCGTCTGATCAACGACAAAGTGATCAAACGGGAACAGGTTTATCTGATCGGGATTCCCTGCCCCGGCATGAAAGACTGGCACACCGGCGAAACGGAAGTAAAATGTCAGGAATGCCGTTATCAGATGCCCGTCGATTATGATGTTTTGATCGGTGATCCGATTGAAAACAAACAGCCCGAAGGCCGTTTCGCGGAAATCGAACGTATTGAAGCGATGACCGCGGACGAAAGATACGACTATTTCGCTGAAGCGTATGAAAAATGTATTCGCTGCTATGCCTGCCGCAATGTGTGTCCCTGCTGCAACTGTCGGGAATGCTACGCGGATCAGTACAGAGTCGGTTGGCAGGGAAAACAAAACAACACCGCGCAAAACCAGGTGTACGGTCTGACTCGTGCTTATCATGTGGGTGATCGTTGCATCGAATGCGGCGAATGTGCTCGTGTATGTCCGGTAGGTTTACCTCTCATGGCATTGAACCGAAAACTCATCAAAGATTCCTGTGAACTGTTTGGGGAATACGACGCCGGTTTGACCGCGGATGAACCTCATATCACAGGCAGCTATCGTTTAGATGATCGCGAAGAATTTATGTAGGGAGGTGGACCGACAGTGAAAATCTTGAAATCTAAATTACCGGAACTTTTCGATTTGATGGCGAAGGATGCCAATGTTTTGGTACCGATGGAAGTGAAAGGCGTGAAAAAATTCGCTCCCTGGGGTTCCGAAGGGGAATTGGCATTGGATGAAGTGAATACACTGCTCCCTCCGAAGGACGCTCTTTTCCCGCAAACGGAAAAAATGTATCAATTCAAACTTCATAACCAGCAAGTTGAAAATTTTGAAGAAATTAAAGAAAGCCATCGTCAGGTGATTTTTGGCATCCGCAGTTGCGACATGAGAAGTGTTGAATGTATGGATGATGTTTTCCTGACCCATAGCTACGTGGATGGTTTCTATCAGGAAAAACGCGATGCTCTGGTGACAGTGGCCATCGGTTGCACCAAAGTAAATCCTACCTGTTTCTGTGATTCCATGGGTTTGGATCCCAACCACGCGCCCGGCGCCGATGTTCAGCTGAATGACTGCGGCGACGCGTATGTGGTAAAAGCGCAGACCGAAAAAGGGGAAGAACTGGTGAAAAGCTGGGGCTCTTTGGTTCAGGACGGCGAAGGCGAAGTGCAGAAAGTGGAATGTGAATTGAAGGTTGATATGACCGGCGTCAAAGATAAATTGATGAAGATGTTCGATCATGAAATCTGGAACGAAGAAGGCAAAAAATGCTTGGGTTGCGGAACCTGTACCTTCATCTGTCCCACCTGTTATTGCTTTGATATTAATAATAAAATGGAAGGTAACGACGGATATGAATTCCGTTGCTGGGATAGCTGTATGTTCTCTGAATATACCAGAATGGCCGGCGGCCACAATCCCCGTCCTTCCAAAAAAGAAAGAGTTCGTAACAGATTTATGCATAAACTTTGCTATTTTGAAGACCGCTATGGCAAAGAACTCTGTGTCGGATGCGGTCGCTGTGTAGCAAAATGTCCGGTAGCTCTTGACATTACACGCTTCATTGATCAGGTAAAGGAGGTTGAACTTTAATGGCTGAAAATATGGTAAACCATGACTGCACCTGTAAAGGCAACCCTTTGGTTCCTCAAATCTGTGAAGTAAAGGAAATTCTGGAAGAAACTCCCGATGTCAAAGTGTTCCGTGTGCAGACGTTGGATGGGAAAAAACCTTTTGATCCCCAGCCGGGTCAGTTGGGAATGTTTTCTTTGCTCGGCGTTGGGGAAGGGATGTTTTCCATCACCGCCAAAGGCGACGATTATATTGACTTTGCCATCAAACGCTGCGGGATGTTGACCGATGCGCTCCACGCTATCAAACCCGGCCAGCAGGTTGGGGTACGCGGCGCCTACGGCAACACTTTCCCCGTAGACGGCTGCAAAGGCAAAAACATGGTATTCATCGGCGGCGGTATCGGTTTGGCACCGGTTCGTTCTTTCATCCGTTATGCTTTTGAACACCGTGCGGATTACGGCAAAATCGATATTGTATACGGTTCCAGAACCTATGCGGATTTGGTATTTAAGGATGATTTGTTTGAAAACTGGCCGAAAGAACCGGATACCACAGTTCATGTAACAGTAGACCGAGCGACAGAAGGCTATGAAGGTCATGTGGGCTTTGTTCCCGCTTTTGTGGAAGAGTTGAAATTTCAGCCGGAAAACACCATGGTTGTTCTTTGCGGTCCTCCGATCATGATTAAATTCTGCTTGCAGAGTTTGGTGAACATGGGCTTCTCCGATGAACAAATCATTACCACTTTGGAAATGAGAATGAAATGCGGTATCGGTAAATGCGGTCGCTGCAACATCGGCAGCAAATATATCTGTTTGGACGGTCCTGTTTTTACACAGGCCGAGCTGCGTGAACTGCCTAATGAATTCTAAAAATTCAGTAGTGTTCATCGTAGAATAAATGGTTTAGGAAAGGCATCAGGATCGCTCCTGGTGCCCTTTCTTATCCAATCAGTGTTCGAAAAAATAAAAAAGAGATTACCGGAAAGGCCGCTTGAGCGGAAAAACGAAGGTTCCTAAAGATGAATATAAATGAGAATAATTTTTAATAATCTTGAAAAGATTGAAAAACTATGCTATAATTGGAACAGTGGTTAGCAGGTTGTGGAAAAGAAAATGCTTGTGATGGGAAGAAAGGCCGCGGTAATACGCGGGGAAGAGAATTGACAAAGAAGGATGAAAAAATGAAAAAAATTGAATGCCAATATAAACAGTATGAGGAAAAATCGGCTCAGTTGCAAAAAAGTCAGGGCAAAAGCTTTGAAGAAATTTCTCGCCGAGCCAAAGGATTGGCGTCTGCTATTAAAAATTCTCCCGAATATCAAGATTTTGTCGCGGCGAGGGAGCGCCTGGAACAAGATGCCATGAATAAAAAAGTTCTTCATGAATTACGGGAACAACAGATTAACTTTCAGTACGCGCCTATAGATGAGGACCTTGAACAAAAAGCTAATTTTTTGAATGAAATGTACATGGCTATCAGCCTGAATCCGGTGATTAGTGACTATCTTAACGCTGAATATCGGTTTGGGTTGATTATGGAAGAGTTGAAAAAAGATTTTGAGGAAATCTTTGTCTTTGAAGATAATTTCCACTTTGGGGAAATCAGTCGATCGGAGTATCAAAGTTAAGGAGGAAAAGGAATGACAAGTAAGATAGGAGAGTCTTCCTCTAAGCCGACCGCAAAGAGAATGACCAAGCAGAGACGTATTATCAAAGAGATTTTGTGTAACTCTAAAGAACATCCAACGGCGGAGGCCATTTATGAAGAAGCTAGAAAAGTGCTGCCGGATATTGGTTTAGGTACGGTATATCGGAATTTGCAAGTGCTGGTGGAAGAAGGGTCTGTTTTGGAATTGACCTGTGATAAGCGTTCCAGTCGGTATGACGGCAATATCGCCCCCCACGCCCATTTCATTTGTGAGAAATGTCATCAAGTCTATGATTTGGAAATGGATATGGATCGGGAATTGATTGCCGCGGCGCAGAGCCGTATGGATGGCAAAGTGAATTCCTGTCGAGTGGAATTTTACGGAATTTGCCGCCATTGTCAAGGTAGTCAGCCCAATTGACGGAGAAATTTTATAACCTTCAAAAAGACGGAAGCCTCCGTCTTTTTTGTTTGGTTGGAGATGACGTTTTATTGATATAAACGCTGTCGGCAGCATTTCGGGGAGGCGCGATTTTGACGGTGGAACAAAGAGTGTTTGTAAAGAGAGCAAATGAGGATGCTTTTCTTGACAGGAGGGGAAAATCATTGTAAAATCAAAAAAAAAGCATTTTTTATGCGCCGGAAAATAAATTCCCGGCTAACTTCTGTTTTTTGAAGGCAGGAAGGTCTGTTTATC
>CBCTTQ010000035.1:0-15757 GCA_965149945.1 uncultured Peptococcaceae bacterium
CCCCAATAACCCAGCATGGCCTGGAGCGCCGCGAAAATCCGCATCGTGTTTTCCCCGCGGCTCTTGCGATTTACCGCCCAATGGTTCCAGATCCAGGCGGGCTTGACGGTGCCCAGCAGATGACCCAGATCCCACAGGGTTTCCGCGGGAATAGCGCAGTGTTTTTCTGCCCATTCCGGTGTTTTGACAACGCCGTCTGTCACGCCGTATACCAGATCTTTCCAGCTTTGGAAACCCTTCGGTTCCACGTATTGGTTGACAAATTCATGGTTCCAGGTGTCTTCTTCAAAGAGTACATAGGCTAATGCCAGGTACATGGTAGCATCGGTGCCGGGTTTGATGGGGATCCATTGATCCGCCAGTACTTCTCCGGCGTTGGTATAACGGGGATCGATGATGATGACTTTTTTGCCTCGTTCTCGTGCCAGTTTAACATAGTAAGCGAACTGGTAGCCGGGACCCTGGGCGCCGACGGTGGCGTCTTGTCCCACCAGTACCAGCAGTTTGCTGTTGGCGAGCATGTCGGAGGAAGAACCGGAGGCATAGCCCGCTTCATCCCAACCGCGGAAACCGGCGATGAGATGGCTCATCAGGCGGGCGGAGTCCATGGATGCCCAGCCCCAGCAATTGGCGCCGGCGCCCCAGTGGGAAAACAACTGTTCGGCGATGGCGTTTTCCTGCGGGGTGACGACGCAGTATTTGCCGTATTTTTCTTTGGCTTCGCGCATGGCGGAGCAGATGGTGTCCAGGGCTTCGTCCCAGCTGATGCGTTCATATTTGCCTTCGCCCCGTTTGGTGCCGGGCACGCGGCGCAGGGGGTAGAGGATACGCTCGGGGCGGTAGAGGTATTTGTGGAATACCAATCCTCTGGTGCAGGGCCGCCGCTGGAGACGCACCTTTAACAAATCTTCATCGGAAATATATTCATCCTCTCGGTCGGTGTTGGTGTTCAGGCGGTCGTCCGGCTCGATGGCCATGACTTTGCCGTCCTTGACATAGAGCTTGTAGACGCATTGGCTGGTAGCGCCGCAGTTGCACATGCAGGAGGAGTATACGATTTCGCAGTCTTTGTATAACATTGATCCACATCCTTTCCGTTTGAAACAATTTTCTGCCTCGATAGGGTGGGCAGAAACAATCTCTGTGCCTCAATCTCTTAAAAGAACCTTTAAAAAAAAGTGATCAAACTAATAATTAAAAATTAATTACTAATTTGATCACCATTCTGACATGATAACAAATCGCTCATAACTCGCTGAAAAATATGCACTTTTGATGGTTTTATCATAATATAGAACAAAGCGTTTGTCAAGAGGTTTGCGAAAATAAAATGGTGAATTTTCTGACAATTTTTTGTGAAAAGAGTACTTTTTTTTGAAAAAGGCTGCAAGAGGGACGTTTTTTCTTTTGTTTGGTCGGATGGTTTTGATCAAATGATAAGAGTTCTCTTCAGGCAGAGCAGAAACGGTCAGCTGCGGGATGGCTGATCTCGATCAGGGGAGCGGGAACGACAAACACGCATGAATCGGCGGGCGGGGATTGTCAATCTGTATTTTGAGCGGTAATCAGAAACCGTTGCCTTGGCGCGAGAGAAGCCGGATGAGGAAGCGCTCAGTGCTTTTTTAGCGGGGGTATAAGAAATGAAGCAGGGAGGTTGTTTTCTCTTTCGAAGCAAATGGTATCTCCCCCAAAGCGTCGTAAAGACGACGCTTTGGTTGGAGCGATTGTTATTTTGAAAACATGGCGGAGTCCTATTCCGCGGCGCTTAGGCGGTGGATAGCTGCCAGCAATTGAGAAGGAGCGGAAACGATGTTTTTGCCGCCCAGGGCTACCAGCTCTTCTTTGCTTTGGTATCCCCAATCCACAATAATCATGGGCAGACCGCAGTTTTGGGCGGTCTGAATGTCCACGCGAGAATCGCCGATATACAGAGCGCGGTTTCGGTCACTGTTCAGCAGTTCCAATGCCCGTTTCGGATTGTCGGGAGCAGGTTTCTTTTCATAGCCGGGGGCGTCTCCTACCGCTACTTCGATGGACGAGGCAAAATACAACTGTACCAATTCTTGTACTGCCGGCTCAATTTTGTTGGAAACAACGCCCATGCGATAGCCTTCTCTGCTCAGAGTTTCCAGTACCTCCGGAATCCCCGCGAAAGGACGGGTGTGGTTGTTGCAGTTTTTGGCGTAATGAGCTTTGAAGGCGTGAAAGGTCCTCTCGAAAAGGGGATTGGCGGCGCCGTCCGGAACAGCTCGTTCCATCAACAGACGAATGCCATTGCCCACAAAGCCGCGGACTTCCTGACGGCTGCGGGGCGGCAGGCCGCAATTGGTCAAAGCGGCGTTGACGCTGTCGGTCAAGTCGGTTAAAGTATTCAGCAGGGTTCCGTCCAGATCCCAAAGAATTGTATCGCGATGTGTCATGGTTACCTCCTGTTGGGGAATGGTGGATTTGGTTGGTTCTTTTGTCGAGAACGGTGAAACAGAGGATGTCGTTGAAAAAAGGCGTTGATTTGTTTATGGTAATGGTAATTGATCTCCGCGCCCAGCATCATCGTGAACATACAGAGGTAGAGCCAGATGATGATCACGGCCAATCTGGTCAGGCTGCCATAGAGAGAGAAGCCGTTGAAATCATCCACATAGATGGAAATGGCGGCGGAGAAAAGAAACCATGCGGCGGTAGAGAACAGCGCGCCGGGCAATTGGTTGCGATAAGTGACAGTGCCGGGTTCGGCTTTACCGCGGTTGGGCAAAATAAAATACACCAAAGCAAAGTAAAATACCAGAAAACCAAAGAGCAGCACATAACGGATTTGATAGAAAAACCGGAACAGCACGGGAAAATATTCCCCTCTCTGAATCAGATAAGACTGGATGCTGTTTCCGTAAATGAGAATCAGAAACACCAGCAGTACGGTGATCAAAAACAGCACGGTGTGGCGCATTGCCTGCAGGCGCAGACGTACCCATCCACGATTTTCCTGTACATGGTAGACTACGTTCAGTCCGTTGGAAATGCAGTGAAAGCCTTGGGCAGCCAAATAAATCGCGGCGATGAGGGCAACGACGGTGATATGGACGCTTTTGGCGTAGAACTCACTGATAACAGACGCTACCGCCGGTTCCATGTAATCGGGGAGCAGGGCGGTCAATGTATCATACACCATATTGACGGAAATAGGCAGATAGGGAATCAGGGAAAAGAAAAAGAGCAAAAAGGGAATGCCTGAAAGAAACAGAAACAACGCCGATTGTCCGGCGATCGCGCTGATATTATCTTTTTTTGCTTTGGCAAAAATCTTGCGCCATCTCCGGATAAGAGAGAACCGTTTCATAGATTTGCTCCTTTCTTTATTATTGGCTCCGAAACATATTGCGGCGTCGTTCGGGACTCGGCTGCTGGATGGGCGTAGAGATAAGCAATCTGCTGTCGGTACAAACAGACAACAGGGGATAGGCTGCCAGGAAGAAACTTTTTCTGTGGAAATTTTCGCGTCAGGGAATTAGACGGTTTCAGAGGAGAAAGAATCCCACTAATCCCAATCCGCCGCCGAAAATCAGACCCGCCAGCACATCTTTGACAAAGTGAACACCCGCCACAATGCGCACCAGACCCACCAGCAACAGAAACGGCAGCAGTATCTGCCCCATCACGGGCAGATACCAAAACCACGCGCAAGTGATAACTGCCGCGGAAAGAGTATGACGGCTGGGGAAGCCGTGTCCTTTGGTTTTTTTAGGAATGAGGGGCGGAATTTGCCAGACTTCATAAGGGCGAGGGCGGTTCCATTTGGCGCGCAGCAGAGAGCCGCTGAGGAATACCGCTGCCGGTACCAGCAATGCCCGCCCCAAAGAGGCGTCCTGTCGCAGCAGAATCAGCGCCAGCAGCAAAAAATATGAAACATAAAACAGGCTGACACTGAGTTTTTCGCACCAAATGAGAGCGGCGTGACTTTTGGGATGTTGTTGAAACCAGCGGCAGAGAATCAAAAAGCGGTCTTTGGTCATAATGGAAATGTTCCTCTCCCTCCGCAAAGAAATAATTTCGTTCTTATCGTTTTGTCACAGTCGAGAATCATCTCTATTTTAGCATTTCTCAGTGGGAACTGCAAATTCTGCCAATAACTGTAAATTTTCAGATAATTCCCTTCCGCTCGACTCAATCTTTGCGAAAAAGGTTGCTTCAGATCTTTTTAAAGCTGTCGCTAACTTTTTAAAATGAGAGGAAACCCTTGATTTCTCAAGGGTTTAAGGTTGTTTTTGGAGAAATTCTGTGATACAATAAGGATGTATAACAAAAAAGATATGCGGGTATGCAAAAAACGGATAAGGTTTCGAAGTCGGAATCCGAGCAAGAAAATTTGTCAGGCATCCTGCCATATGTTGTGAGAGAAATCCCGCCGGAACAGCAGCTAAACGAAACGGGTCGTGATGCGATGATTCGAGGCCGCGGTTGTGGGGGAGTGTGCAAGGGGGAGCCATGAATTTACTACATTTAAAATACGCGGTGGAAGTTGCCGCCACCCATTCCATGACCAAGGCAGCGGAAAAACTCTATACTTCACAGCCCAATTTGAGCCGCGCCATCAAAGGTTTGGAAGAAAGTCTGGGTATCGAAATTTTTAAGCGAACTTCCAAAGGGATTTATCCCACTTCCCAAGGGGAGGAGTTTTTGGGATATGCCAGAAAAGTGTTGGATCAGGTGGATTCTATTCAAAATATGTTCCGCGGCGGACAACCTCGTTTTCAACAGTTTTCCATTTCAGTACCGCGTTCTTGTTATGTTTCTTGCGCTTTTACGCGTTTCGCGAGCAAACTGCCACCGGAAGAAGCCGTTGAAATCTTCTATCAGGAGACCAGTTCCGCTCACGTCATCGAAAATATTTTAGAGGCGGATTATCGATTGGGCATCCTGCGCTATCCGGTGGATGAAGAGGACTCCGCCAAAGAAATGCTGGCGGAAAAGAAACTCGGCTCCGAGTTGGTGTTTGAGTTTCACTATCAGTTGTTGATGTCTAAAAAGCATCCGTTGGCAGGGAAGGAAAATATCGCGTTGAACGATTTAACCCCTTATGTGGAAATCGCCCACGCCGATCCTTTTGTGCCTTCCATGCCGCTGAGTACTGTGCGTAAAAACCAGCTGACGGATAAGATCAACCGCCATATTTATGTATTTGAACGGGGGGCGCAAATGGATATTCTCGCGGAATCCCCCAATGTATTCCTGTGGGCGTCACCGGTACCGGAGCATATTTTGCAACGATATAATTTGGTGCAGCGGGATTGTCGGGAAAGCAGAAATAAATTCCGAGACGTGCTGGTTTACCGTAGCGATTATCAATTAACCGAATTGGATAAACTGTTTATTGATGAGTTGATTAAAGTAAAACGGCAGCTGGTGTAAAGGCTGTCGTTTTTTTGTTTGTCGGCGATACGCGCGGGTTTGGCGGGCGGCGCCTGTGAGATGGGATATCACTGGCGTTATGAAGGAAATTTCTTTTTGGTATTTCACAAACTTATCATGGTATGGTATGCTATAAGTACAATGTAAGGGTACTATTTATAATAAGTATATAACGTGATGGATACAGAAATGGTATTCCTCGGATGAATAAATTGATATAAAGGACCGCAGACGGAATACCGAGAAGCAGGAATGAGCGTTGAAAACTCCTTCTTTTCAGCATCTTCCGGCGGTCAGTTTTTTTCTCTGCATACAGAAAAGGAGGCGGGCAAATGAGCATCAACGCGGAAAGAATTCTTGCGGTGAGAACGGAAAAAACCATCTATAAAGACCGTGATACCGTATTGAAGGTGTTTGGTCCCGGATACACACAATCCCATGTGCTGCACGAGGCGATGAACCAAGCGCAGATGAAAGAAGTGGGACTGCCGGTACCGGAAGTGCTGGAAGTGGTGCGGATGGAAGATAAGTGGGCCATTCGTTCTGCGTATATTCCTGGCAAAACCATGTATCGCCTGTCGACGGAACAACCGGAACAATTCGCGCAATATTTTGATCTGTTTTTGGATATTCAAATGGAAATTCTTTCCAAGTCGATTCGCCTGCTGAGCAATTTAAAAGACGAACTGCACCGTATTGTGATCAACAGCGCTCTGGAGGCTACGGTTCGTTATGAATTGCACGCTCGCCTGCAGGCCATGCCGACCGAAAAAGCCATTTGTCACGGGGATTTCAATCCTTCCAACATTATCATCGATCCGAACGGTAAGTACTGGGTATTGGATTGGGCGCATGCCACCCAAGGAAATCCGGAAGCCGACGTGGCTATGACTTATCTGTGGCTTTTGCAAAACGGACAGGCCGAGCTCTCGGAGGTTTATTTGGAACGTTACGGAGAAAAGAGCGGTATTCCCAGACAGCGGGTGGAGCGTTGGATTCCTATTGTGGCGGCGGCGCAGTCGGTGAGCGCCACCGCTGAAAAGCGGGCGTTTCTGTTAGATTTGGTAAAATTCACCGAATAGAACAAAGCGAGTTTCTGATAAAGCAAGAGCAAATAAAAATATGGAAACAAGCCCAAAGAAAAGGTATTGTAGGCAAATCCCACAATTTGTGGAGATATGAAAGGAGAAGGAGAAAATGAAAGTAACCATTTGTATCGGCAGTTCCTGCCATTTGAAAGGTTCCAGGCAAGTTGTGGAGCGATTGCAGGCGTTGGTCACGGAACATAACCTGAGTGATCAGGTGGAATTGGCGGGCACTTTTTGTATGAATAAGTGCCAGACCGGTGTCAATGTGACAGTTGACAATGAATGTTTTTCCGTCTCTCCGGAAACGGTAGAAAGCTTTTTCCAAAATAAAATATTGGCAAAATTGAATTAAAAAACAACATCGGGAAGAGGGCTCGGTGTTGCTTTGGAGGTGTATACCAATGGTTGAGTTCTTGAAATTAAAAAAATCCAATTGCAAAAACTGTTATCGTTGTATTTGGCACTGTCCTGTAAAATCTATTCGTTTTTCCGGAAACCAAGCACATATTATCAATGATGAATGTATCCTCTGCGGTCAGTGTTTTGTGGAATGTCCGCAAAACGCCAAGCAGATTGTAGACGAAACGGAAATTGTGGAAGTATTGCTGAAAGACACTGCTCCGGTGATTGCCAGTATTGCTCCTTCCTTTGTGGCATATTTTGAAAATACCACCGGCATAGAAGGTCTGCGCAAGGCTTTGCGGCAGTTGGGCTTTGCCGACGCGGAAGAAACCGCCTTGGGAGCCACTATGGTAAAACGGGAATATGAACGAATTTCCATGGCCGCTGACCAAGATGTCATCATTACTTCTTGCTGCCATACCATCAATCTGCTGGTAGAAAAATTCTATCCCCAGCTGACGGGTTGTCTGGCGCAGGTGGTTACCCCGATGCAGGCACACTGTGATGATATCAAACGGCGAATTCCGGAAGCGAAGACGGTCTTTATCGGTCCCTGTCTTTCCAAAAAAGACGAGGCGTATCATGTGGGTATCGACGCGGCGCTCACCTTTGACGAATTATCCGCCATGCTGCAAAAAGCAAATATCGAAATTCCCTGCGACCGAGAAGAAAGAGAAGACAGCCTGGCGCGCTTTTTCCCTACGCCCGGCGGCATTTTGAAAACGTTGCTGCAGCGAAATCCGGATTATACATACATGGCGGTAGACGGTGTGGAAAACTGCAAGGGTGTGCTTAATGATATCGCCGCGGGTAATATCCATCACTGTCTGATTGAAATGTCCTCCTGCGCGGGCGGCTGCATCGGCGGCCCCATCATGGAAAAATATCATAATTCTCCGGTTCGTCATTATCAGGCGGTGGCCAATTATGCGGGACAGAAGGATTTTGATATTGAGCAACCGGCTTCTTCGCTGCTGCTCAATGAATATGCGCCCATTGAAACCCATCGTGCATATCCGACGGAAGATGAGATCAATCAGATTCTGCGGAAAATGGGAAAATTCAAACCCAGTGATGAGTTGAACTGTGGTTCCTGCGGTTATGACACTTGTCGGGAAAAAGCGGTCGCGATCTTCCAGGGCAAGGCGGAAATGGATATGTGTATGCCGTATCTGATGGAGAAATCAGAACGTTTCTCCAATAATATCATCGACAATACACCCAGCGGTATTTTGGTAGTCAATGAAAAACTGGAAGTCCAGATGATCAATCCCGCCGCCATGAAAATGCTCAACATTTCCTCCCGCTCCGATGTGATGGGAGAGCCGTTGGTACGGATTTTGGATCCGCTGGATTTCATTAATGTGCGCAATGGCGGTCAGAGCATTCGTGACAAACGAGAATATTTCGCGGAATTTGACCGGTATCTGGAAATGACCATTGTCCATGATAAGAGCAGCGGCAATCTGATTTCTTTGTTCCGTGATGTGACGGAAGAAGAACAGGAAAAACAGAATAAGAAAGTGTTTGCCCAGCAGACCATCGAGACGGCGGACAGAGTCGTAGACAAACAGATGCGCATTGTGCAGGAAATCGCCTCTTTGCTGGGAGAAACCGCGGCAGAAACCAAAATCGCCCTGACCAAGCTGAAAGAATCCATTCCGTATGAAGATGAGTAAGCGAGGGGTGTGATAACAATGAGCATAACCAATAACCTTTGTGCCGATATCGGCTATTTGAGCATAAACCATGTAGGCGAACAGCTTTGCGGCGACCATGTTGAACTGGTGGAACCGGATGATGATTCGGTCATTGTCGTGCTGGCGGACGGTATGGGCAGCGGGGTAAAGGCGAATATCCTTTCCACCCTGACGGCAAAGATTGTTTCTACCATGTTGGCAGCCGGTATGAAATTAGAAGATACCGTGGAGACTATTGTCGCCACCTTACCGGTTTGTTCTGTCCGCGGGGTAGCCTATTCTACTTTCACCATTGTGCGGGTGATCAACAATGAAAAAGCGGAAATCATTCAATATGATAATCCGAGGGTAATCATGATGAGGGACGGTAAGAACCGAGAGCTTCCCTTTAAATCTATGGATATTGCCGGCAAAAAAATTATTAAAGCGGAAACCTATCTGAAAGAAGACGATGTGTTTATCGCCATGTCTGACGGGGTGGAACATGCCGGTGTCGGCGTTGCTTATAACTTCGGTTGGCAGCGGAGTAACATCATTGATTATATGGAAACCTTCAGCGATGTGGGTTTCACCGCCAAAACCATGGCGACGATTCTGATGGAAGAAACAGACCGCCTTTATGACGGAAAGCCGGGGGATGACGCCACTGTCTGCGTGGTGCGTATTCGCAAACGGGAACCGGTGAACTTGATCATTGGGCCGCCTTCTAGTCGGGATGACTGTGACAAGATGATGTCTTTGTTTTTCAATAAAGAAGGCAAACATATTATCTGCGGCGGTACTACTTCTACCATTGCCGCCAAATATCTGCGCAAGCCGCTGCGCACCAGTTTGGATTTCTTGGATCCGGAAATTCCGCCCACCGCCACACTGGAAGGCGCGGATCTGGTAACGGAAGGGGTCATCACCATCAACCGGGTACTGGAATATGCCAAAGATTACTTAAAAGATAATAAATCGTTTGAACAATGGAGTTACAAAAAGGACGGCGCTTCTTTGATTGCGCAGATGCTTTTTGAAGATGCCACAGATATCAATTTCTTCGTCGGCAAGGCGGTTAATCCCGCTCACCAGAGCAATGCGCTGCCCATTAATTTTACCATTAAAATGCAACTCATCAAAGAGTTGGCGGAATGTCTGAAGCAGATGGGGAAAAAAATCAAAGTGAGCTATTTCTAGGAGGTTCACCCATGCGGAAATTCGATACCAAAGTGCAGCATCTGAAATACAAGGTGCTGCGGCAGGTGGCGCGCCATGCCTGGAACAATGATTTACTGGAAAATGTGCTGGAAATTCCCCGAGAAATCATTCCCGGCAAAACACCCTCCATGCGGTGTTGTGTCTACAAAGAACGCGCCATTTTGACCGAACGTGTCAAACTGGCTATGGGCGGGGATAAAAGCAACCCCAATGTTATTGAAGTCATCGACATTGCTTGTGACGACTGTCCGGCGGGCGGTTATGCGGTGATGGATTCTTGTCGAGGGTGTTTGGCTCACCGCTGCGAAGATGTTTGCCCTCGTGACGCGATCACCTTTGACGCCCACCAAAAGGCGCACATCGATAAGAGCAAATGCGTCAACTGTGGCAAATGTGCCAAAGTCTGCCCGTATTCCGCCATTACCAATCGGAAACGGCCCTGTGAAAACGCCTGTAAAGTCAAGGCCATTGTGATGGCGCCTGATGGCCAGGCGTTGGTAAAAAATGATAAATGCATTGCCTGCGGCGCCTGTGTTTACCAGTGTCCTTTCGGCGCTATCAGTGACAAATCGTTCATTCTGAACGTCATCGATCTGATTCAAAAAAGCGAAGGCAATACCAAATATAAGGTGTATTGTGTGGTGGCGCCCAGCATCTCCAGTCAGTTTTCCTATGCCAAACTGGGCCAGGTGATCACCGCAATCAAAAATCTGGGATTTTATCATGTGGTTGAGGCGGCGCTGGGCGCGGATATGGTGGCGTATTCCGAGTGTAAGGAATTGGCGGAAAAAGGCTTTTTGACCAGTTCTTGCTGTCCCGCTTTTGTGGATTATATCGAAAAGCAGGTGCCCGCCATGGTTCCCCATATTTCCCATAATCTTTCGCCCATGGCGACCATTGCCAAATATATCAAAAATACGGACCCTGAGTCTAAAATTGTGTTTGTGGGACCTTGTACCGCGAAAAAAATGGAATTTCAAAAACCGACGGTGCGACCGTATATTGATAGCGTGATTACTTTTGAGGAACTGCAGGCGCTCTTTGACAGTCGAGACTTTGATCTGTCCGGATTGGAAGAGGATGTGCTGGACAATGCCTCTTATTTCGGTCGTATTTTCGCCCGCAGCGGCGGACTCGCCGACGCTGTGGCGGAAGGTCTGAAGGAGCGGAATATCACCGACTTTGAGTTGCGGGCTGTGCGCTGTAACGGCATTGAAGAATGCCGAACAGCGTTGCTGCGAGCAGCCAAAGGCAAGGCGGACGGTAATTTTATCGAAGGAATGGCTTGTCTGGGCGGTTGTATCGGCGGTGCGGGCTGTTTGACCCATGGTGAAAAAAACAAAGCGGATGTGGATCGTTACGGGCGGGAAGCGATGGAGAAAACCATCAGCGATGCCGTTTCCATTTGGAATATTTGACAGTTTCGTTTTCGGCGCGCGCGGAAACCTTTCTCTCCTCCTTTCATAATCAGTTTATCGCGCGGAAGAACGCCGGATGTGGATAAAAAATACCAACCGATTTTTTTCGGTTGGTATTTTTATTTGAGTAAACGAAGGGAAGGGATTTCTCCGACATATCTAAAGCGGAATACGAATATCCTTGTTTTCGGTTTAATCATTTTGGCGCAAAATAGTTGTGGTATGCGATATCTCGTGAAACGGCCGATGTTGAAGACGCGTTGGCGGGCGCTGTTTTACGCTTGTTTACACATGCGTGTGCCAAAAGTTTATCACAAGACTCCTTTCGGCAGGGCGGCGATTTTTCTTGTGTCGGTTCATTTCGCTTATACCGCGATTTCCTCTTAATTTTTGGATTCGTAATATATGTAGGTAAAAATTTCCGTGAACATGGAGATGGAAAAAGCAAAGGCCAGACCGACTCCCATCGCGATAAACCCTTCATAACTGAATACTTTCCCCATTATCAGCAGAGCAAGCATCAGTGTAAACGAGATAATCTGCGTCAGTCGGAAAGATTGACTTTTCGATTTCAACGCGATCAGGCGGTTTCGTTCGTCCAATGCTTCCAGCCGGTCTTCTTTTGTACACTTTTGCGAGAGACTGCGCTGAATCGCCCTGAATCCAAACGCCAACAACATCATGATCAGGATGAGCGCCGGAAGATCCACGTCTCTGCGGATGACGCTTGTGATGAGATTGAGCAGACTCAACACCAGCATGAAAACACCTGCGACAAAGCTTTTTTTGTTATAGATCTTCATACAGTTTGTCCTCCCGTTCTTTGTTTTCCTTGAGACAGCACAATTCCTCAACGGTTACGCCGAATACCCGCGCCATTCGATATGCCAGCATAAGGGAAGGGCTGTATTGTTCCTTTTCAATGGAGATGATTGTTCTTGCCGAAACATGAACCAGATCGGCCAATTGCTGCTGTGTCAGATTGGCTGCCGTTCGCAATTCTTTTACTTTTGTTTTCATGAGTGTCCTCTCGTTAATATGAAGTTTGCTTCATGTGAAATCAGCTTCATATTATCAGAAATGAGGCTTGTTGTCAAGAATTTCGGAAAAGTTTTTTGCTGTCTTTCGTCTCCTGAACCAAAAAAAGCGGAAAATCGTTTTGCGATTTTCCGCTGATGACCAATTTTTTACGGCAAGGCGGGAGGCGCCTTGTTGCCTCAGTCTTTTGGGAGGAATTGAGCAAGCGCCAAACAGAACAATCCGATTCCCAGCATACTGAGGGCTTCGCCGGTTCCGATTTCTTTGATGAAAGACAATATCGCCACGGCAACGCCCATTGCCAAAGCGACGCTTTTCAGGGCAAGGGGAAGAATTTCCGCTCGTTTGCCGTTGGGGGCTTTTGCTTTAGATTCTTTTTGTGGGGCCGCGGTCCCCTGCATCAGGTCATCTATGGACACGTGAAAGATTTCGGCAAGCTTTGGCAGAGAATTCACATCCGGAAAAGATAAATCTGTTTCCCATAGTTAAGGATATGGATGCAAGTTAATCAATTTTGCCGATAAATCGGTAGTAAATCTCAATCTCCTGATCTCGCATCCCATCCGCACCTTTAGTAGCCTCATGAATCACAATCTTCTCAATCAGGGTATTGAGAAGTTCAGCGGTCAGTTCTGTGGGATTGGCGTACTGCTTGATGAGAGCGACCCACTTTTCGGCATCCAGGGCAGTTTGCTGCTCTGCGGACAGCTCCGCTTGCAAGCGGCTGATCTTTTCCTCCAGCTCCAGCTGTTCTGCCTGGTACTTTTTCGTCAGCAGATTGAAGTTATACTCGGTGATGCGTCCGGCGGACCAGTCCTCGTACATTCGGACGAATTTTCCGTCCACTTCTGCCTTGCGCTTTTCCGCTCGTTGCAGTTCGGATTCCTGACGCTTAGCGGCGGTCATGCGTTCCCGGTCACCGTTTTTCAAAATCTGCTGCAAGAGTTTTTCTTCGCTTAGCTGCGCCCGATGGGACCAATACTGGATTCTGGACAGCACATAGACATAGAGCGTGTCATAGCGGATATAATGCGCCGAGCATTGTGTTCCCATCTGTCCGTACTGGCTGCAAGTGAAATGGCTGTACGGCGTTTTGTTCTGCCGGTTCGTGCCGAAGCGCATAGACCAGCCACAATCTGCACATTTTACAAGACCGGCGAAAATCTGCGTTGTGGCATCCTTCTGCTGCCGCCTGCGGCTGGCGATCTGCTTTTGTACCTGCTCAAACACATCCCGGCTAATGATCGCCTCATGGGTATTTTCCACCCGAATCCATTCTTCTTTCGGCTTGCGCACCTTTTTCTTGTTTTTATAAGAGATATTGGTCTGCTTATTGTGTACACTGTTGCCGATGTAGGTTTCATCTTGCAGAATACTTTTGACCTGAGCGATCGTCCAGGCATAGGATTTTTCTTCCGGCGCATTGGCATAGATATTGGCGAAAGTTCCATACCGCTGATAATTGAGCCAGCCCGCAGTCGGAACTTTCTCTGCAATCAGGGTCTTGGTGATTTTCGCTGCACCCGCCCCATGAAGTGCAAGGTCAAAGATTTTCTCGATGATCCAGCGGGTTTCTTCGTCTATGGCTAAAGTGTTTTTGATTTCGGGATGGCGGATGTATCCCAGCGGCGCATAGGCAAAAGTGCGTTCTCCGGCAGCAAATTTGGCACGGAGCGCCGTTTTCACCTTGCGGCTGGTATCCTTTGCGAACCATTCGTTGAAAAGGTTCTTGAACGGCACAAAATCCGAAAGTCCTTTTTCGGTGTCCTCGTTTTCAGCCACGGCAATGTAGCGGATTTGCTTTTCCGGGAACACAAATTCCAGATAGTAGTCCATCATCACGTGTTCACGGCCAAAGCGACTGAGGTCTTTAGTAACGATGCAGTTGACTTTTCCGGCCTCCACATCATCCATCATCCGCTGAAAGCTGGGACGCTCGAAGTTCGTTCCACTCCATCCGTCATCGACATATTCGCCATACACCGAAAGGCCATGTTCCTTTGCGTACTGCTGCAAAATGGTGCGCTGGGTCTCGATGCTCACGCTGTCGCCATAGTTTTCGTCGTCACGGCTGAGACGCATATAGAGTGCGGTATTGTAAGGTTGTTTCACGGTAAAAATCCTCCTTCTAATCGAAACAACCCACGCTTACAATACTTCTGTTTTTATTATACCGTAAGCGTGGGTGTGGTTCAACGACATTTTGTTGTGGAATGGGTTTATCCAGCGTTGCGGGCAGCATACTGGACCACATTTTCAATTAGCTTGTCCATGGGTTTGCCTGCCTGGGAGAAATGCTCGGATACCCGAATCCTGGTATTGCCGCAGTAAAAATATTGAATGCCATCCGGCTCTGTGACATAGACCGAGGTGTTCTCCAGCGTCGGTTCGGGTTCATCCTCCCATCTGCGCCATTCTTCCAGAGTTTCCAACGGCGGCTCAAAAACAGGTTCAAAGCAGGCTTCAATGTCGATATAACCATAGTCGGGTTCGCTCATAAAATCTTTGTGTTTTCTCATGCAGTTTCCTCCATCAATTAAAGTTCTATATCCTGCGGCTTACGGTGGACAGGCTGATCGTGCTGCCTTGTTTGCCGGGTCCGGGTCAAAATGGCATCAAGAAAAGCCCGCACCTTTTCGGGTGCGAGCTTGACAGCGTCCAGATATGGCTGGAC
The DNA here is from genome assembly GCA_965149945.1 of uncultured Peptococcaceae bacterium. Taxonomy (GTDB): domain Bacteria; phylum Bacillota; class Dehalobacteriia; order UBA4068; family UBA4997; genus JAHZFN01. The sequence continues at coordinate 14,924 of CBCTTQ010000035.1, forward strand.
TTCCTTTTTCAGTTCTTGGTACTTGTCATAAATCTTTTCATATCGCTGTTTCCAGACAGCGGCACTTTTTTGTGCGCTTTGCAGTTTTTCTTCCAAACGGCTGTTTTCCGCCTTGGCAAGAATCCCATTGACCGCATAATCCTTGAGTGTGCTGCACTCGGATGGGGTCAGAGTGATATTGCCGGTGATCGTCTTTTTCCCCATGGAGCGGATTTCCTGTACGGTCAGGGCGGCAGTGCGCTGTTCTTTGGTCTGCTTTTGCAGGGATTGCAGTTCCTTCTGCTTTTTCTCAACGGCAGCCTGTGCGGTGCCCAGCGCCTGTTCTGTCTGAGCGATTTGGGCGGTCACATCTTCCAACCGCTGCTGCTCCTGTGCCACCTTGAACTGGGTCACAGTCAGATGTTCTTCAGTGCTGCCACGCTCTCCACGCTCCACATCGGTATATCCGGCAGCTTTCATATAGTTGAAGAAATCGTCTTGCAGGACACTGTACGATGTCCGCAGAACTTTCTTGCCCTTGGAGGTCAGAAGCGGATTGCCCTGTTCATCCAGAGCAACTTTGGATTCCCACTTTTTACTGCGACTGACCTGCATAATGGTCTCCTTGACTGTACCTACAAGGGACTTATCCTTGCACCGCTTCGACCAGAGAATCTGTTTTTCCACCACCGGGACATAGACCACATGAAGGTGGTAGTGATACACATCCTGCCCCAGAGCTTCCGACATGGCTCGGTTGCGCTCATCGGCGTGCATGACGGCAGAGAGGATATACTGCTCACCGCCCACGATCTCTACGGCAGCTTTGTATGCGTCGGTGTAGAATTGCTTGGC
>CBCTTQ010000036.1:0-15648 GCA_965149945.1 uncultured Peptococcaceae bacterium
AATTCCTAATCTTGGCAACAACCGCGATTTTGTTGATACCGCTCGAATTTCTGAGTTTGACCAATTTATTAATATTTCTTCTGACGCAAACCTTGGCAGCAATGACAATGTACTGCGCGTGATCCGTGATACTCTGCTGCCTGTAACCCCTGTTGAGGTGTAAGGAAGGGGGTAATACCATGAACAGATTGAATTTTAAGATGGATGATGGTATCTTGCAAGTGACCGATATGAATCCATCTGTTGGTGGCATGACCACCAGAGCTTTGACTAACCCCAAAGTTGATGATGATCTGGAAGCCGCCGAACAGGCGGCTACAGGTCAGCTTGCCATGAAAAAATCTCCCTTTTACTATATTATTCCTTTTGTAGTTTTAATGATTGTGATCGGCTATCTCCAGAAATAAGGTGATTATATGGATAAAACAGGCGGATTTTTTCTGGTGATTATTTTAGCCATGGTGCTGATCTGGGTGGCGGTCAATCCTAACTTAACAGATATGCTGGCAAGTAAAAGCGTTGAAAATGAAAATACCGTTACCGTAGACGAAAAAACCAACGCGATTACAATCAACGGTCACACGATCCAACGAACGGCCAGCGGTCACCCGATCATGAATCCCGGCGGGAATATCAAAACCGAAAAAAGAACCGGTATCGGCGAAGCCATGGAAACCGTCCGTGATAAATTTTTTACTGTGACAAAGTAGGGTAGGTGAGTGAGATGGGAAGAACAAGACTAGGAAAAATCGTACATCCGAATAGCCAAAGAGTTTTTTTTGTGACTACAATTTTAATTTGTGTAATTTGGGGTGTTACTTTATTAAGAGATACATGGGAAAAGCTAACACAACCAGAAGAGCAAAATAATGAAACTACAACCAAAACCATCCAAACTACCCAAACTACTCATACTAACAGTACACCACAAAAAGTAACGGCTAAAACACAAAATCCTGATCCGGAGCAGATCATTAAAAGTACCGCCGCAGCGGTAACAAAAGACCCATTTTTCATTATTCGAGTAGGAGGAAAAAAATGAAACAATTTGGTTACTGGATTATAGGATTGTTTTTATTGACAATTATATACGAGTACAACGCTTATGCCGGTGCTTGTCTTTCGGTTTTGGTTTTGGTGCTTTTGTTGATTAACAGAACAGATTTTTTCAAAGAGGTGATAGAATGAAAGTGAGCGCAGTACTGAATGGCGTTTTTTGGTTGATTCTCGTCTACCTTTTCGCTACAAGGGGAACACAAATCAACATTCTAATTAAAACGCTGGGGAATTTCAGCTTAAAGAGTATTGCCCTTTTACAGGGCAGAGACGATGTGGAAGGAGTGACCGGCTAATGATTCCTTCTAATGTAATGAAAGAATGTCTGGAACCGCCCATGAACCAGATTTATAACCATACCACGCTCCACAAATATCCGGCAATTATGCCAGAAAAAACTCGTCTGGCACCCGTAAAAACGGTTATGGTACATATGAAAAACAATGTAGCCCCCGATTGGGTTGGCAATGGCGGTATTAACACCGGAATCATCAACTTAGAGGAGGTGATTTAGGTGGCAAACGCGTTTCAAAACGCTCTGAACAAATTTAACAAATTGCCGACTCCGGCCAAAGCCGGAATCGCGGTAGGAGCCGGGATGGTGCTTTATTTACTATTCAACAAAAAAGCCTCTTCTGCCACTGAATCAGAAAGTGATGAAATAACCACTGACAATGACGGGACAGTTTATTATCCATATGCTGACGCAGCCAGCAGTATGGGGTTCAGTGAAGCGGACTATGCCTATAACAATCTCGGTTTTGCCGGCGGCGGTGAAGTGATTACACTGGAAGAATTGGGTGAAGTATTCTATGATTCACTCGAAGCGTGGGGAGAGAACTACATGAAATCACCCGGCGATAAAGACAACGATAAAGTAGGGGATACCATTTCCGCCGGCGGTGAGTTGACACAACAGCAGAAAGATCAAAAACTGTATGAAGCGCAGCTGGCCTATGGCAACGCGAAAACCAGTGAGGAAAAATCAGCCGCGGCGGCCGCCGGTCAAAAGGCAAGACAGGAAGGCGCGACAGATGAAGGAGCGCAGAAAATTTGGCAACAAAACGCTTCCGGTAAAACAAATTCTTCTGGTTCCGGTTCCCGTGTAATGGTATCCGGAAAAGGCGGAAGCGGCAAGGAATTTACCAAAATGACCGATGGAAGCATTACGGTTAAATATACCAATGGTACAAGCCGCACCATTAAACCGGGAGAAAGCGGCTATTCTGTAACCCAAAAGGCAATGAATGCTGATTTGGGATTGAAATAAAAGGAGGGCGAAAATGGGTGTAAATCTATCTTCTTACGGAAGAATCACAAGGAAATACCGATATGAAACATCTTCCTATGCCCTCGGATACCATAGCGGGGTAGATATTGTTTTATCGAACCCCGCTATTTTATCTTTTACGGATGGCACTGTGAGCAAAAAAGGCTATTCTAACTCATGGGGAAATTATTGCGTGATTCAAAGCAATGATGGATATTATTGCTGGTACGCTCACATGAAAAGTCCCTGCTCTTTGGCGATCGGGCAGAGAGTGGTGGCAGGACAGACCAGAATTGGGACCATGGGAAGCACCGGCAACAGTACCGGTCCTCATTTACATTTTGAGGTAAGAACCAGCAGAGATAATCAGCGTTCCAACATTGATCCGGTAGCTTATCTGAAAAATTATGGCGGTTCCACCGCCGGAATGAACACAACAGAGGGCAAAATCTATAACTATCTAACCGGTACCATGGGGCTGAATACAGCGGCCGCTTGCGGTATTTTGGCTAATATTGAGAAAGAATCTGATTTTGGAGTAACCAAAAAGGAAGTAGGCGGCGGAGGTTATGGGCTGGTACAGTGGACAGGTGTTCGTCTGACCCGTCTGAAAAGCTGGTGTGCCGCTAACAATAAATCTTACAACAGCCTTGAGGGACAGCTTGCTTTTTTGTCTTATGAGTTGAATGGTGACTATAACAGTACCTTGCAACGACTGAAAAGTGTAGCCAATACACCGGAAGGAGCTTATCAAGCCGGATATTATTTCTGTTATTATTTTGAAAGACCGGCTAATTATGTGCAGCGTTCCAAAGAGCGGGGCGAATTGGCAAAGGTATATTTCAACAAATATATCAATGGTTTAATAGAAACTACGGGAACAACAGGGGGCGAAAGCGTGAATGGATTTTTTGATAAATTAAGCGCCGGAATTGAGTATTTGCAGGTTAACTGGAAAAGCGTTCTGGTGCGTGTGATTTTTATGCTGATGGCGATTTTCTTGATTTTCGCCGCAGTTAAAAAAGGCTTTTTAACATAGAGGTGAGAAAGTATGGCTTTTTATTTGAAACAAGGGAGTACCATTAATGGGACTGCAAAAAAAGACGAAACCGCCGGTTATAACGCGCTTATTTTTGTCTGCAATAAACAAATTAATTTCATTGCCAACGACAGCCCAACCAATGATATGTATTTGAATTTTGATGCTCCGGTGGGGCAGGGGGGAACCATTGTCCTGAAAGCGGGAGAAATTTTTTCGGATTATCCGATTAGTTGTCAAGAATTGTATGTGCGGGGAATTGGGGCTGATGTTCCATTTAGAGCCGTGGGGGTGTGAAGATAGATGGGATTGGTAAAAAAGTTTAAATTAAATCCGCCGGATGTGCTTGGCGCACTACTTTCCGTAGACGGTGAAAACAGCCAACTGGACGCGGATATGGTAGACGGTAAACATTATTCTGATATTATAAACGAAACGCAGGAACGCATTGATGATGGTGTTTCCGCTGTTAGCTCTGCGCTGTCCGGTAAAGCGAATACCGATCTTTCCAATGTTACAAATGAAAATTTCGCGGCAAAAGCGGAAGCCGCCGGAGTAGGTGGAGAAGGACAAGATTTAACAGGCTATGCGACAAAAGAATGGGTAGAGGGAAAAGGGTATTTAACTGCCCATCAAGATATTACCGGTAAAGCTGATACTGACCTGTCCAACGTTAGTAACGAGGATTTCGCGGCAAAGGCGGAAGCCGCCGGAATCGCGAAAGAGAGTGATGTGGTTCATAAAAGCGGCAACGAAACCATCACCGGGCAAAAAACATTTGACAATTCTGTCTATGTAAAAAATAGAATTTCTTTTGATCCTATTGGTGAAACTGTTGAGGTTTTTGTTGACGGTTATAAACTTGGACTTTATGCCGATGGCGGAGTTGAGGTTTACAGTAAAATTCTAGGAGTTTATGATCCGACCGAAGATACCGATGCCGCTAATAAAAGATATGTGGATAACAATACCGCGAAAAAAGACCTGTCCAATGTCACAAATGAAGGTTTCGCGGCGAAAGCGGAAGCCGCCGGATTAGGTGGATGCAAAATAACAACCGGTACCTATGAAGGTTCAGTCAGTGGATCTGGAGCAGAAAAAACACTAAATTTTGACTTTCCGCCCAGTTTATTAGTTATTAATACTCAAAAAGATGCGTTTTCAGAAACAAATGCCTATAGCGCCGTTTTGGTGCGGGGAAATACTAAGACCTATGTAAATGCCGAATCAAGTCTTTCATCGGGAAGTCGTTTGGTAACGGTAACTTGGGAAGGGAACAGTGTTACCTTGGAAGGCAACTCAACAACGGCTATGTGTCAAAGAGATGAAACATATTATTATTTCGCGATTGGGATTGGGGAGGAATGATAAAATGATGTTGATTAAAATTGAAGCAAATTCTAGCGGTGGGCATGATAATCAAAGCTCTGTCCCCAAAGTAATCCCTTCCGGCTGGGCAGTTGTTCCGGATAATATCGTAATTCCCGAAACATTCCCTTTTGTGAATCTCGAAGTAGAGGGAGACTTGGTAACAGCAATGACCGCCGGAATTATTCCGGAACCGGAACCGGAACCGCAGCCGGAACCGGAACCGACTTTGGAAGAACGGCTGGAAATGTTGGAAGAAAACAAGGCGGAGCAGTGTGATCTGGACGCTCTTTCCTACGCCATCGAAAGGGGGCTGTCTCTGTGATGGAACAGAAATTACTGGACGCTTTGACAAGCGCGATTTATTTGAGCCGTCAAACATTAAACGGAGTGGAGATCACCACCGATGATCAGCGAATCAGAGCAAGCGGGCTTTATGAGGAATGGACGGCGGGAAGCTATACTGTGGGAAATACTCGTAACGCGAACGGGCAAACCTGGGAATGTTTTCAGGCGCATGATAATGCCGTCTATCCCGATATCAACCCGAACAATTCCGCCTGGTATACTTTCTGGCGACCGCTGCATGGGAAAAGCGCAGAAACGGCAAGACCTTTTGTGCCTGTACAGGGTTCTCATGATAGGTATAAGGCGGGGGAATATATGATTTTCACAGACGGCAAAACATACAAATGTCTTTCGGACACGGCGTACAGTCCCACCGACTACGCCGCCGCCTGGGAAGAGGTGGAATGATGGCTTGGATGCAATTGATTTGGGCGGCGGCACCGTCCCTGATCGTGGGGATTGTGCTGGCGGTGTGGGGACGGGCGCAGAAAAAAAGAGACTCCGCCGCTGCCGAGCGGGAAGCCCAGCGGTTACAGGCGGAGCAGGTGCGAATTTCCCTTTTGATGGCGAGCGCCAAACTGTCCTATGCCACGGCGGTAGCCATGAAACGGGGACACGCCAACGGGGAAGTGGAGGACGGCATTAAGCAATATCAGGAAGCCATCACCCAATTTAAACAGTTTGAGCGGAAACTGGTGGCGCAGAAAGTATTGGAAGAATAAAAAAGAACCTGTCGGAAATTCCGACAAGTTGAAAAAGGAGTTGAAAAAATGGATTTCAAAGCGAGACTGAAAAACAAAACTTTTGTGGTGAGTATGCTGGCGGCGATCATTGCTTTTCTGTACCAGATTTTGGGTTTGGTGGGCGTGACCGCCCCGATTACGCAAGACGAGGTCATGCAGGTCATCCTGATTCTGGTTAATTTGTTGGTTGGTTTGGGGATTTTGGTCGATCCTACCACAAGCGGCATCACGGACGGAGAGAAAGAAAATAGTAAAGAAGGGTAGGGGATAGAAAGTGAGATATCCTTTTGATAAATATGTCCTTGGAACTCGTTACGGTACAAAAGGAAAATATTGGGCGTGCGGTTATCATTCGGGAACCGACTTCAAAAGCACCAACTACGGCGGGGACGGGAAAATCCATCCTCTTTACGCGGGCGTTGTGCAAAAAGTAACAACCGCGGGCAGCTACGGGAACTGTGTGTATGTCAAGCATTCGGACGGGTATGTAACCCTTTACGCTCATATGAAGAAAGTATATGTACATACAGGACAGGCGGTTAGTGAACAAACGGTGCTGGGCATTGAGGGAACCACGGGCAACAGTACGGGTGTCCATTGCCATGTGGAAGTACACAAGGGAAGTTATCACTATCCCGCGAGTATCGATCCCGTACAATTTATAGAAAGCAGAAGAGGTGACGATGAAGTGGAAAAACAAATTAAAATTAAGCTGAATGGCAAACTGAAAACAGTACACGCTATCAACAAAAGCGGTCACAATTATGTAAAGTTACAGGATTTGCGGGACGATAAAATTAACATCGATTATGACGGTGTACCTGTTGTAAGTGTAGCGAAAAACAAATAATACAAGATGAAAGAATAAAATAACGCATAAAACTTTTTCAAAATATATTGCAAAATCTATAATGCTGTATTATAATTCATTTAGGGATATCGATATTATAGTGTTATAGGACGGTTGTAAATGAAAAAAGGAAGCCTATTTGTATATCAATTATTCTCAAGCAGATTACTTTATTGTGTACCAATTATTGGACTGTTAGTCTTATTGGGTAATATTTCATCTTGGTATTCTGAGTTTGGATATGAGCATGATTTTGGATTTTTATTGTTTTATTCTTTGATTAAAGTAATACCAATTATCGTAATAAATATAATCCTTGGTTATATTTTATCCAGAATAAAAGCAATAAAGCATAATAAAAAAATAATACCAAAATTTATAGCAATATCTTTTTATCTAGAATTTGTAATTTATGGCAGCCGTTTTTGCTATGATTGGTCAGGTACCTCGGATATTGTTTTATTTATATTTGAATCTATACTATTTGTTGTAGCTTTTTACATGTTAGTTGCTTTAATCAAAAGGTATACACATGATAGATTTGCCAAAGTCATGAAAAACAGGCGAATCAAAATTTTACGCAGTCATAATATTTATAGTGTAAATGAGTTTATCAACCATCTTCTGGACGAATACTCTTCTAAGCCCACAGATTTTGAGGGATTTATAGCCGCTCTGCTAACAGAGCATGGTTATCATAATGTAAAAGTAACACCGCCTGTCAACGATCGTGGAAAAGATATTACCGCAGTCAAAGACAATAATTTTTATGTGATAGAAGTAAAACTCTACCAACAAGATCATAAAGTGGGCAGAGAAAAAATTCAAAAGTTGCATTCCGCCATGATTGACAGCAACGCGGATCGCGCTATCTTTATTACAACATCTGATTTTGCGGAACCGGCGAAAGAATACGCCAATAAGTTTAACATTGAAATGATTAACGGTCAAAAACTCTATGAGTTATATATCACTCTCCCGGAATTAGAACCGGAAGAGAGTATTACAACTGAATAGGATTGCGAATCAAATTCTGTGTTTGAATCAAAATCTGTGTTTTTTAGATGAAGATTCAAATTTCTGTGTTCTGAATGATTATGCAAGTCGCTGTTAAAGAGGTACTGTAGTATACAGACGCTACTTTACATAATAAACATTATAGGAAGTTGATATGGGAAGTTGATTTTGTTAAGGTTTCGGACTTCATTCGAAGCCTTATTGAATCACTTGTTTTTAAGCTAACCTTTCAGACATGGTTTTATAGCTTCCTTTGATAGATTTTGTTGTGGTGACTTAATTTTCCCAAACGACTATAGACTATGTCTATTTTTATGAATTTGATTTTTCGAAATTAATTATATGTTTTCATTAATTATATGTTTTCGTGCACCATCATAATAATAAAAGAAAAACCAAAAAGCGAGACGACTCTTTAATAATCATCATCTCGCTTTTATCTTTCAAGGTAATATTATATAAATATATGTCATATGGACTTTAAAACATATAAGTATTCCGGAATAGCAGTATATTATTTATGGGCTTTTGCCTGCTTCCGTGCGGCTTCTTCATGTTTTTTACCGGCATTTAAACGATTTTTTACAGTTAATACCGCCACTGTACCCAACACAATACCTACAATTCCTTGAATATCATTAAACATCATGGATGCAGACGCGGCTTCAATACCATAAATAGGAATTTCATACAGAAAATAACCCAATACCATTACAATTTCTGCAAGAACATATCCTAAAATACATCTACCAATCCGATAATCATTTTTAATATATTTCAAAGATACAAAAGCCATTAAACCTTTGATTAAACATGTGCCCGGTGCATAAATGAAATATCCTGCCAAAACATCTGCCAATGCAGAACCGACAGCAGCAGATGCAATACCATAATACCCCAAAAGCGCTACAGACAAAAAAATGAATCCATCTCCAATATGAATATAGCCGATGGGGGTTGGGAATTTCACAAACCCGGTGGCAACACAAATCACTGCCGCCATCAAACCGGTAAAGGCAATCAGTTGTGTTTTGCTTAATTTCTGATGATTTAACAAAGCCATATTTGTGCGATTCGTTACTGTTGAAGGATTTCCAGACATTGTAAAATGCCCCTTTCTTTTTTCTATTTCAAAGATTAATCTAAGATTACTCTTATTTTAGCACATTCTGACAATATGAAAAGGGCCAGAACACACTTTTTTCATGAGGTCAGTTTTTGTTTTGTTTTCCTTCATTTTTCAGATATCAAAATGTTTCAGATATCAAAATGTCCTTTATAAGATCAACATGGCATCACCAAAACTGAAAAATCGATATTCCTTTTGAATTGCTTCTTCATAGGCACAAAAAATTTGCTCTTTACTGGCAAACGCAGAAATCAACATCAACAAGGTGCTTTGCGGCAAATGAAAATTAGTTACCAAAGCATCCACAATTTTGTAATGATAACCAGGGTAAATAAATTTTCGCGTCCAACCACTTTCTTCTTTCATGATACCATTTTCATCCGAAACCGTTTCCAGCGTCCTCGTGCTGGTTGTTCCTACAGCAAACACACGACCGCCTTTTGCCCTTGCCTTATTAATAGCATCTGCTGCTTCTTGTGTTACTTGGTAAAATTCCGCATGCATCTGATGCTCTTCAATATTTTCTACCTTCACCGGTCGAAAAGTTCCCAGCCCGACATGCAAAAGAATTTTTACAATTATCACACCTTTTTTCTCAATCCTATCTAACAATTCCGGGGTAAAATGAAGCCCCGCCGTAGGAGCCGCGGCAGATCCCTTTTCTCTGGCATAAACCGGCTGATAGCGATCCCGGTCCTCTAATTTTTCTTTAATATACGGCGGCAACGGCATATTCCCGATTTCATCCAATATCTCAAAAAAATTCCCTGAAAAATCAAAACGGATCAATCGCATTCCTTCTTCTACCACCGCCTCCACTTCCGCGGTCAGTTTGGAAGATTCAAACAATAATTTAGTACCCGGTCGGGCTTTTCTGCCTGGTTTAACAAGAGCCTTCCAATGATTCATATCTATCTGCTGAATCAAAACCAGCTCGATCGCAGCGCCTGTTTCTTTGTAGGCATATAATCTGGCCGGCAAAACTTTGGTATCATTGATCACCAAAACATCTCCGGCGTTTAAATATTCCGGCAAATCATAAAAATGACGGTGTTCCAATTCTCCCGTTGCGCGATGCAACACTAATAAACGAGATTCGTCTCGTTTGGCAATAGGAGTTTGCGCAATTAAACGCTCCGGTAAATCATAGTCAAACTCTTCCAATTTCATTGTTTTCTACTCATCTCTTTCTTTCATCTCTTCCTCTATTACTTATTACTGATCTTTTATTACTGATCTTTTGCTTATCTTTTACTTTGTAATATAATAACTATTATTTTTTTAACTGTGATCTTCCTATCGTTCCATCAAAGAAAAACGCGACTCGTCTTCCCCGCTGAAATAATAACGTAAAATCTCTTCATAATCATATCCTGCCTCCGCCATGCCGATTGCACCATACTGACTCATTCCGACACCATGACCATAACCTTTTCCGGTGATGGTAATAATTCCCCGCAAAGTATCTTCACCACTATTAGAAAGCTGATAAGTTTGATCTCCCGCGGAAACAAAGATCGAAGTCAGTTCACCCAGCATCTGCAAAAAACCGCCGCCATCAATCGCATAAAGATCCTGCCAGCTACTTTGTACCTTATCCCCAGCTCCATTCACGACATAAACTTCCGAAGAGACAGAATTGCCGGAATCGCTACCCGTAGCGGTGATCAATGTGCTACGCAAATCCAACAATGTACGGATATTATTTTTTGTAGCTGATACGGTGGCGCCCGTACCAACAATCTCCGCCCGTGTAACTCGTCCGGAAGCTGTCGAGCCATTGGTTGTAGCGTCTGTCCGATATAAACGCAATTCTTGGAACGTACCAAAAGAACCGCTTTGTCCGATACTTGTCATATAGGATTCCGCCAAACTCTTCATTTCTTCCGGTGTATAAGTAACTGTCCATTGATTATATGCCGTTCCTACCTCATCATAAGGGCTGGGCTTGGTACGTAAATAAGCAATGGGTTCTTCTCCCCAAACATTCTCATTGTTTTCCGTATAGCCGCCGGCATGGGCTGAGAAAAACGCCTGGAGGATTTGCCCGTCATAACAAGCATATTCTCCTGCTGTTTCTTTTACTGCCGTATAAACACGTGTACTGTCATATGCGTTTTCCGCCGTGTATCCACCGTATACCTGAGTAGTGCGCGTCAAATCATAATAATCACTGCTATTGTGATTGATAGCATAAGCCGCAAAAGAGCGACTGGCGACAGCTTGTGCTTTCATCGCCTCTTCAGGCTCATTATACCCCATCTCGCGACTGACGACACCGTAAAGATATTCCTCGATATCTATATCATTAACCAAATAACCGCTTGCATAAAATACCCCGTTACCACGGTACATCACATTTTGGTATTGCAGCAAATTCAAGGCGCTGCCGCTCTCATTAATACGCAAACTGCCGCCTCCGCTAAATTGACGCACACCATTTTTGGAAACAACTACTTGACCGTTTTCCCCACGCAAAGAAATTTTATCCCCTTTTACACAAGAAAAACTTCCTCCGCTTCCTTGCACCGTATAACTGCCGGAAGCCACAATCACATCCGCATAAGAAGTACTTTCCAATAAAACACGGACATCAGTAGCAGAAGCCATTCCGGCCACTCCCATCATCAAAACAAACATCAAAAGAAACCAGAACAGTTTCTGTCTTTTTTTCAATCCCCTCACCTCTTTTTCCGTCCATTTATCTTATTACAATCAACATTGTTTCAAGCATTCTCTTCTTCTCGTTACTCTTCAGACGCGACCTGTTTCCGTTTTTTCCGACAGTACCGATCCTTTTCACTGTAGATACAACCACAATATCCCTGCATATACAGTCCTAATTCCCTAGCCTTTTCCTGTCCTTCTCGAAAATAAGGACGAAAATCACGATAATAAAAATCCACTCCATATCTTTTACCACAACGCAAGCCAGTCTCCCGAATCAAGTCGTGCTTTTGATAAGGACTGACCAGTAAAGTAGTAGTAAACGCGTCATACCCGTTTTCTGCCGCAAAGCGCGCCGCATGATCCAAACGCATAGCATAACAAACTTCACAACGCGTATCTACTCGATGGGCAACCGCCGCTAAAAAATCCTCCAGCGCATAATCATTATCAATGATTACTTTAACCGGCTGTGTCTCCATATAATCGATAAAAGTACGTTTTCTGCGCTTATATTCTTGATAAGGATGAATATTGGGATTATAAAAGTACGCATGAACCCGATACCCATCTTCCAACATCAAAGCTAATGGCATAATGCCGCAAGGCGCACAACATGTATGCATCAAAATTTTCAATTCCCTCACCTGTTTTCTAATCCATTATTGTTCTGTATTCCAATCCGTTTCTTCAAAACGAAGCTGTTGATCGTTTTCTTCTTTCATAGGAATTCCTAAATAACGGTATGCTTCCTGTGTTACGACTCGACCACGAGGCGTACGATTTAAAAATCCTAATTGTAAAAGATACGGTTCGCAAACATCCTCTACCGTATCGGCAGATTCACTGATAGTTGCGGCGATGGTATCCAAACCGACGGGACCGCCGCCGAATACTTCCGCAATGGTACGCAGAACTTTTTGGTCTGTTTTGTCCAATCCCAATTCGTCAATATCCAACAGCGCCAGTCCATATTCCGCCAGTTTTCGATCAATGATACCATTGCCTTTTACCATAGCAAAATCCCGCATCCTACGCAACAACCGATTGGCAATTCGAGGCGTCCCGCGAGAACGGCGGGCAATTTCCAAAGCGCCTTCATCGGTAATTTCAATTTTCATAAACGCCGCACTGTGTCGAACAATCTTAAACAATTCTTTTTGGGTATAATATTCCAAACGGCTGATCACACCGAAACGATCCCGCAAAGGAGCCGTAAGCAATCCGGCTCTTGTTGTAGCGCCAATCAAAGTAAACGGCTGCAACGGTAAATGAATAGTCTGCGCCCCAGGACCTTTTCCCATTACGATATCAATATGAAAATCCTCCATGGCGGGGTATAAAACCTCTTCCACCGCGCGATTCAAACGATGAATCTCATCAATAAAAAGCACATCTCGCGGCGCCAAACTGGTCAAAATAGACGCCAAATCCCCCGCGTGTTCAATGGCAGGACCGGAAGTCACTCGAATTCCCACTCCCAATTCATTAGCAATAATATTCGCCAATGTGGTTTTACCCAATCCGGGCGGTCCGTACAACAGAATATGATCCAACGCGTCTCCGCGGGCAATAGCCGCTTTAATAAAAATCCGCATATTTTCCTTTACTCGTTCCTGACCCACATAGTCATCCAAAGTTTGCGGACGGAAATTTACTTCTGTGGCAGCGTCTTCCGGTCGGCGTTCTGCTGTCACAATTCTTTGTTCTTCCTGCTCTATTTCTTCTTTGTTTGATTTGATAAAATCTAAATGTTCCGACATGGGTATCTCCTATCTATCCCTTGGCAGCTTCCTGTAAAGCGGCGGTAATCAATTGTTCAATTGATACCGATCCTGAAAATTTCGTAGCTGCCTCATCCACATATTTCTCGGCTAATACCGCGCTATATCCTAATTGCACCAACGCTGCTACCGCCAGATTTTTATCATGGAATCCAGCAGAGGATTCCTTTGCCGATATTTTTGCCGGAACGGATTCTTCTTGCGGCGGTTCCAATGCACCTAACTTGTCTTTCATCTCCAAAAGAATCCGTTCCGCGGTTTTCTTCCCGATTCCGGGAATTTTTATCAATTGACTGACACTGCCTGTCCGCATACTTTGCAATAGCTGATCATAGGAAAAAGTGTTCAACATCAATAAAGCTGTTTTTCTGCCTACCCCATTGACATTAATCAACAATTCAAACAACGCCAATTCTTTTTTATTTTTAAATCCAAATAATAACACAGAATCTTCCCGCGAATAATAATGGGTATACAGTGTAACTTCACTCCCCGGCTGGGGTAAAGTCGCATATCGATTCAAGGGGGTATAGACCCGATAGCCGATTCCACCAGCCAAAATAATAAAACTGTCTACGTCCACATCCAATATTTCCCCTTTGATTAAAGCAATCATTTGACTCACCTGATTTTTTCTACTATTATATATGTTTATATTATATGAATGAGATTTACTCACGGGTTGATGTTTTCCAATCACGACTCTGCAACCAATTACTGTGACAAATAGCAATAGCCAAAGCATCCGCGACATCATCCGGACTGGGGATTTTCGCCAATCCTAAAATATGCTGTACCATAAATTGTACCTGTTTTTTTTCCGCATTCCCATAGCCGGTAATGGCCTGTTTCACTTGGAGCGGCGTGTATTCACTCACCTTTACCCCGTTTTGCGCAGCAGCCAAAATAATCACACCCCGCGCCTGTCCGACGGTAATAGCGGTGGTTACATTTCGATTAAAAAACAATTCCTCCACAGCCATTTCATCCGGTTGGAATTTCTTGATCAGCCAACAAGTCCCCTCATAGATTTGGCTAAGGCGCTCTTCCATGGGCACATGTGCTTTGGTCTGAATGGATCCATAATCCACCACATGATAATGCTGAAACTGTCTGTCGATGATACCATAGCCGGTAATAGCTGTTCCGGGATCAATTCCAAGAATACGCATTGCGCAATTTTCCTTCCAATGAATTCTTAACTTTTATTTATTCTAGATTTCTTTCTGAAAAACCTGCAATTCTTAAGGGAATCTTTTGCAAATTCCAGTTGCAACTGAAGGAAAATCATGATATAATAATAAACAGTGAATTGCATTCTTGCCGGTGTAGCTCAGTTGGTAGAGCAACTGATTCGTAATCAGTAGGTCGTGAGTTCAAGTCTCATCGCTGGCTCCAAAAAGCCCCTGTTAAACAGTTCAATTCGAACAGTTTGACAGGGGCTTTTAAGCGATTATTTTGCTAGAAATTAACAAATTTTAGCGCTTTTACCGCAACAAATCCGCAACAGCTTTATTTTTCTTCTTTATTCATGTTTTGTATTTTTTCCAATCTTGAATAAATTGCTGGTCAGCAAGCAGCCGCTGCTTAATCGCTCCGACGATGTAAGCCGTGAAGCTGACCCCGATTGCTTCGGCAGCATTTTGCGTTTCTTGCTTAAGACTTAAGACTTGCGGGAATCCTAATTGAAGTCGCTATTTTTTTCTCTCATTTTTCATCTTTTTATGATGAAAAAACTTCCTCAATCGCTTTGCCGCCGCATTTAAGGCAGCGGTCATTCTTCTTCGTTTTGCGTGAAGATTCATAATTGTTCGCCGTCGGCGGTCGGGATATAAGCGGATTCAACTTCCGCCAAATAGGGGCCGGAGTCTCCTTTTTCGTCTTCATGGAGGTGAGATGCATTGGGTGACAGCCCCGTCACTTACCGGAGAACGAAAAACCGCTCATCGGTTCGACAGGAAGATGATTGATATAATAAAAGAAATCTTAACCATTGCGGTACAGATTTTGACCATAATCACAATGGTTAAGACTTTACACAAATAGGGGACGGGGCGAAAGCCCCAACCCTATTTATATTATAATCAATCATCTGAAAAAATGCAAGATAAAATTATAAAAATTTTAGTATTTGCTGTATTTGTGCTTTGGCTGTTAGATATTGAATTCTCGGCCATTAGCCCGCCGGATATTACATCCGCTGTCTTGTGGGTTGTAATCGCGATTCTTGCGGTTTTGTCGCTGAAAAAGAGGTAAAAGGGGCGGCAAGAAGCCGCTCCTTTTAGAAAAAAGATGGGGAAAATAAATAAAAACGAAGGATGAAAAAAATGATGAACACAACCAAACAATTCCAAATTTACAAAAGAACCGAAGGAAC
>CBCTTQ010000037.1:0-15127 GCA_965149945.1 uncultured Peptococcaceae bacterium
CAATTGCAATATTTTCGTGGTACTCTTAACAACGTGGAAAGCTGTTAAAAGGGCCAGGTATGCCTTTTTTTCGGCAGATGATCCGGGTTCTTTTCACTCTGGGGTGCGCGGCGACTGGTGGATGGGCGCCGCTGCTCAGCATAAATTTAAGGAGGTCTTATTGTGAGTACCCAGGAAAAAATCCAGCAGATGCTGGAAAAAAGCGAAGTCATCAAAAAATGCGGTGGCGAAACTGCTATTGAGAAACAGCATGCAAGAGGCAAAAAAACCGCTCGCGAAAGAATCGATCTTTTGATGGATCCCGGTACTTTCCGTGAAGTGGATCGTTTTGTTCAACATCGTTGCACCAATTTCGGCATGGAAAAGAAAACCATTCCCGCTGACGGCGTTGTGACCGGCTTTGGGAAAGTAAACGGTCGTTTGGTTTATGTTTATGCACAGGATTTCACCGCTCAGGGTGGATCTTTGGGCGAAATGCATGCCGGAAAAATCTGTAAGATTATGGATATGGCGGCGAAAAACGGCGCTCCTTGCATCGGTTTGAACGATTCCGGCGGTGCTCGTGTTCAGGAAGCGGTAGATGCTCTTTCCGGTTACGGCGGCATTTTCTATCGCAACTCCCGTTCTTCCGGCCTGATTCCTCAGATTTCCGTAATCATGGGGCCTTGCGCCGGCGGCGCGGTATATTCTCCCGCTTTGACGGACTTCATCTTCATGGTAAGAAAAACTTCTCAGATGTTCATCACCGGCCCGGCCGTTATCGCCAGCGTAACCGGTGAGGAAGTGACCGCTGAAGAATTGGGCGGCGCCGACACTCACACCACCGTTTCCGGCGTAGCGCATTTTGCCTGTGATGATGAAGAATCCTGTTTGGCTCAGGTGCGGGAACTGCTCTCCTATCTGCCCAGCAATGTTAATGAAAAAGCTCCGGATACGGAATTTACCCGCGGCGACGAAACCCGTCCGGCTTTGGACACCGTTGTTCCGGATAATTCCTACTATCCTTACGATATGAAAGACGTCATCACCGAATTGGTGGACGGCGGCGTTTATCTGGAATCACAGCCTGATTTCGCGGATAACATCATTACCTGCTTTGCTCATATCGGCGGCAAATCCGTTGGGATCATCGCCAACCAGCCTTTCTCCATGGGCGGCAGTCTGGATGTAAACTGCTCCGATAAAGCGGCTCGCTTCATTACATTCTGTGATTCTTTCAACATTCCGTTGATTAACCTGGTTGACGTTCCGGGATTCCTGCCCGGTACTGACCAAGAACATGCCGGCATCATCCGTCACGGCGCCAAAATGCTCTATGCTTATTCCGTGGCTGAGGTTCCGAAGATTACCGTTGTTTGCCGCAAAGCGTACGGCGGTTCTTATCTGGCGATGTGCTCTAAAGACCTGGGCGCCGACTTGGTACTGGCTTGGCCGACTGCGGAAATCGCGGTAATGGGCGCGGCCGGCGCCGCCAATGTGGTCTTCCGCAAAGAAATCAAAGCGGCGGAAGATCCGGAAGCGAAACGCGCCGAATTGTTGGCCAGCTATGAAGCTCGCTTTGCTTCTCCTTATGTGGCGGCGGAACGCGGTTTCGTAGATATGGTGATCAAACCTTCCGATACCCGCGCGCTGATCATTGATGGTCTGGAAGCGTTGGCGGGCAAAGGCGACAGAACCATTCATCATGGTAACATTCCGCTGTAAAAAGTGGTTTGAAATTATAGAGGAAAAACATAGAGAAGAGGGATTTAATTGAATATTTTTGTTTACGCACTGTTCTCCTATGCGTTGATGGCAGTTATTGCCGTCGGCGTAGTGGGACTCATTGTCATCATCAGTAAGGCAATGAATAAACCCGGAAAGGGGGACAAATAAATGGAATTTCTGCAGACACTCCAACAAATGTTCCCCGGTGTCGGTACGATGTTTGACCAGGACGGTCTGGTGGTACTTGCCCGTATCGTGCTGATTGTACTTGGTTTTATTTTGGCTCTGTACGGTTTCAAAGGCACTCTGGAACCTTTGATCATGGTTCCCATGGGTATCGGTATGATCGCCGTCAATGCCGGTATGTTGTATTTGGACAGCGGCATTGGGACTTTGTTCCTGGATTCTTTGGTTTCCGAACCGGACGAACTGATCAATATTCTACAGATTGACTGGTTGCAACCAATCTATACCTTTACGTTCAGTAACGGTTTGATTGCCTGTCTGGTCTTTATGGGGATCGGCGCCAGAACGGAAATCAGCTTCCTGTTGGCTCGTCCCTGGGCATCCATTTTCATTGCCATTTGCGGTGAATTGGGTACCTTCGTAACATTGGTTCTGGGTTATGCCGTGTTCGGTTTGGACGCCGGACAGGCGGCCGCGGTCGCGACCATCGGCGGCGCCGACGGCCCGATGGTATTGTTTACATCGTTGATGTTGGCGAAAGAATATTTTGTTCCTATTTCCATTATCGCTTATTTGTATTTGTCCCTGTGCTACGGCGGCTATCCTTACATCATCAAGATGATGGTGCCGAAAAAATACCGTGCCATTGACATGTTCACAGAAATTCCTGAAACGTCGCAGCAGTCCAAATTTGTCTTTATCGTAATCGTATGCGGTGTTCTCTGCTTGCTCTTGCCTGTTGCTTCCCCGCTGATCGTATCCTTCTTTGTAGGGATGGCCATTAAAGAAGCGCAGATCGAACCTTATCAGGATTTTATGGAAAATACCGTTACCTACGCGTCTACGTTCTTCTTGGCGCTGTTGCTGGGTTGTCTTTGCGACGCGGCTACCTTGTTGGATCCCACCGTTGGGGTTATCCTGATTCTGGGTATTTTGGCGCTGTTCTTCTCCGCCATCGGCGGTCTGTTGGGCGGCTGGATCATGTACTTTGTCAGCAAGAAGCAATTCAATCCCGTTGTGGGGATTGCCGGGGTATCCTGCGTACCGACCACTTCGAAACTGGCGCAGCACGCGGCGGCGGAAGAAGATCCCTTTGTTATGGTATTGGGGGTTGCCATGGGCGCGAATGTCTGCGGTGTAATCACCTCCGCTATCATCGCCGGTATCTTTGTCGCCACCATCGGTATGGTTGCGTAAGAGGCATGGGATAACAGAATTGTTATCGCCGGTATATTATGTATACATAGAAAATCTATGAAAAATCCAGCTGACAAACGAAAATGTTTGTGATATAATAATTAGTACTGAATAGTTATTTTATAACTATTACAAAACTTATTTTTATTTAACGCATTGAGGAGGAAATCGAAAATGGCAGAATTAAAAGCTAGAGTACCCGGTACCATCACCTCTTGGGATGTCGCTGTTGGCGATACTGTTAAATTCAAACAGATCCTGGGCAGCATGGAAGCGATGAAAATGAATCAGCCGCTGCCTTGCCCCGCCGACGGTGTGGTAAAAGAACTTAAAGCGGAAGCTGGCGAACGCGTAAAAGCCGGTCAAGTAATCGCGGTAATTGAATAATTTCGACGCGCGAAAAGCCTGCCCGTTTGGGCAGGCTTTTTTGTTGTCCGCGGTTGCTGTCGTTTTTCTCGTTGGTTGGATTGCCTGTTTTTTGCCTATGGCGGGAAAATATGACTCGCGGCGGTTCTCACCGCTGCACTTGCGAAGAGGAAGACTCCTCTTTGCGGAAAGATTTTTCTTACGCTGAAAAATCATCTGTCTTAAACGAAAAGAGGCCGATGCGGGAAAAGCAGCCAGAAAAGACGGAAATCGGTTCGGCGTGAAGAACAGAACGAAAAAAGCAGAATCATTTTTCGCTTTTCCCGAAGCAGTTTTATTTTCTGAAAAAAAGAAAAATGGTTTACTTTTTTTCAGAATTGTATTATAGTAATAGAAGATGGCAGAAATGCCCGCGGTTTATCAAACCGTGAAAGAAAAATCATATTTTCACATTTTGTGGTTTTGCGGGGGGCTGCCCGTAAAACTGAACAAGGGAATCGGGTGAAATCCCCGAACGGTACCCGCCGCTGTAAATGCCGAGGGTTCTCTCTTAGGTGAAAACCGGTCACTGAGCAATTGGGAAGGCTGAGAGAAACCGTTAAAACAACGATCCGCGGAAAGTTGTTCCAGGCATGAGTCAGAAGACCTACAGAATTGTGGACGTGTTCAGAAATACGGCTGTGACAAGGGGATTGTCGCGGTCTTTTTTTGTTTCCACGGGAAAATGTGAAACACGCTGAGGTTCGTCGGCCAAATTTTCCGAACCGCGCAGAAAGGAAAAAGAAAATGAAAAAGGTTTTTTCTTCCGTCTTTTTGGTTGTATGTACATTGTGTTTTTCTTGGGCAATGCTGGGATCCGCTTCGGCGACGGTCACCGCCGATACGTTGGACAGCGCTATTGAAAAAACAGCGGCGTATTTGCAGGAGACGGTTACTTCTCCTACGATCAGCAGCATCGGCGGTGAATGGACGATTTTGGGATTGGCACGCGGCTGTGATCTCTCTCAAGCATATGCGGATACCTATTATCAAAATGTGGTGCGGCAAGTACGGGAACAGCAGGGTGTGCTGCATCAGCGAAAATATTCGGAATACGCGCGGGTAGCCATCGCCTTGACCGCCATCGGCAAAGATCCGCGTTCTGTGGGCGGGTATAATTTGCTGATGCCGCTGGGCGATTATGAAAAAACCGTTTATCAAGGCATCAACGGCGCTATCTTTGCCTTGATTGCTTTGGACTGCGGCGATTATGAAGTTCCTGTCAATTCCGACGCTGAGGTACAAGCCAGTCGAGAATTGTATGTGCAATATATTTTAGATCGGCAATTAACAGACGGTGGTTGGGCGCTGGGAGGAACAGCGGCCGATCCCGATGTGACTGCCATGGCGCTGCAAGCGTTGTCAAATTATCAGACAGATTCCGCGGTGAAGGAAGCCGTTTCCGCGGGATTGCTTTGTCTTTCTCGCTTGCAGGACGCGGACGGCGGTTTTGCCAGCTGGGGCGCGGTCAATTGTGAAAGCACGGTGCAGGTGATCGTGGCGCTGGGCGAGTTGGAAATTTCTTTGACGGACAGCCGCTTTGTAAAAAACGGAAATACCTTGCTGGATCATCTGTTTACCTATGTACAAGAGGACGGCAGTTTCCTCCATGTGGATACCGGTGACGGGGGCAATAGTTTGATGTCTACCGAGCAGGGACTTTACGGTATGGTGGCCGCTCAGAGACTTTTGAATGGGGAAAACAGTCTGTATGATATGGGGGATGTGGAAAGCGGCGGCAGACATCCCGATGTTCAACAAAAACCTATCGTTGCTCCCGGCAAGACCTTTGCCGATATCGCGGGGCATGCCAATCAGGACGCCATTGAGGCGTTGGCGGAACGGGGCGTCATCAACGGAATGAACGAAACCACCTTCGCTCCCGATGCTACCATGACACGGGCGGAATTTGCCACCATTGTGGTACGGGGTCTGGGTCTTCCGGAACAAGAAGTGACGGTTTTTCAGGATTTGAAGAAAAACGCCTGGTATCGCGGCACCATCGGCTCTGCTTATACGTACGGTATTGTGAAAGGAACTTCTGATACTACCTTTGATCCCAACAGTACCATCACTCGAGAAGAAGCCGCCACCATGGTGGCGCGGGCAGCGGCGCTCTGCGGTTTGGATATCGCTATGAGCGAGACGGCGGTTACGGCGGCTCTTGCCGCTTATGGCGATCGTGCTCAGATTTCAGCCTGGGCGACCGAAGCCTTGGCTTATTGTAAAACCAGTGGAATCTTTGACGCCGGTCAGACCGTGCAGCCCCAAACTCCTGTTTTGCGGGGAGAAATTGCCCAGATGCTTTATCAAATGTTGGATTTGGCAGATTTATTGTAAAGCAAAAACGAGAACGAATTTGGTGAAATCAGGGTCTTGGCAAAATTGTAAAGATGGGTGAAAATAATGAAAGAAAAAATATTGGCTCGTAAAGGAATTCTCATCGCGGCAGTGGTGATGATCGCCTTATTGACGGCTGCCTTTTGTTACGGCGGTAATGTACCCAACGGCGCCGCCTCCGCTGACGGTTTGGAACAAGCGCTGGAACAGGTGACGGCGACTGTTTCGCAAAAAACAGCGGAACAGACGGCCGAGGAAACGGAGACAGAAGTAGCCGCGGCAACAGAAGCGGAAGCGGAGGAATCACAGCCGCAAGAAACTGTAAACGGTATGGAAATTGACCCCGAAACGGGAAAAGATCAGTATCAGACAGATCCTGTTCCCGCCGGCAAGCCGGCGCCTGTGGAACCGGAAGAAAGTACCGTCACGGAGACGCGTCATACCTGCACCATTTCTGTCAGCTGCGCTACAGCGTTAAATCATTTGGATGTGTTGGACTCGGCCATTGCGGAACTGCTGCCCGCGGACGGCTGGATTCTCAAAGAAACCCAGGTGACCTTTCAGGAAGGGGAAAGTGTTTATGATGTCTTGCAGCGGGTATTAAAAGATCAAGGCATTCAAATGGAAGCTTCTTTTGTGCCCATTTATAACAGCGCCTATATCGAAGGCATCCAGAATCTCTACGAGTTTGACTGTGGAGAACTTTCCGGGTGGATGTATTCGGTGAACGGTTGGTTCCCCAATTACGGTTGTTCTCGTTATCAAGTACAGGCGGGAGACGTTATCAAATTCCAATATACCTGTGATTTGGGCGCTGATATCGGTGGCAGAAATGTTTTGGATTGAGTGGAACCCGCTTCTGATAAAATTCGATGAAAAAGAGGAAACAAGATGCGAGATTGTTTTTCCGGATACCATCCCACGGTGAATTTTTTCTATTTCGCCTGTGTGCTGTTGTTTTCCATGTTTTTTATGCACCCGGTGTGCTTGGGCATTTCTTTGGTTTCTGCCCTGGCTTATTCCGTGTATTTAAACGGACGGCGTGCCATTGTTTTTAATGTGAAGTTCATGCTGCCCCTTTTGTTGCTGACGGCGTTGCTGAACCCTGCTTTTAATCACGCGGGAGTGACCATCCTCACCTATTTGCCCAACGGGAATCCCATCACCTTGGAGGCGGTTTTGTACGGCATCGCGGCGGCGGTAATGTTGGTGACGGTGATCGGCTGGTTTTCCTGCTATAACGCGGTGATGACTTCCGATAAATTTACTTATTTGTTTGGACGAGTCATTCCGTCTTTATCGTTGATTTTTTCCATGACACTGCGCTTTGTCCCCAGATTCAAGGCGCGGTTTCGCGTGGTTTCCAATGCCCAGCGCTGTATCGGCAGAGATGTGAGCAGCGGCGGTTTGTTTCAAAGGCTGCGCCATGGGGTGACCATTGTTTCTATCATGGTGACGTGGGCGTTGGAAAACGCTATTGAAACAGCGGACAGTATGCGCAGCCGCGGTTATGGTCTGAAAGGGCGGACGGCTTTTTCCATTTATCGCTTTGATCGGCGGGATAAGGCGGCGCTGGGATTCTTTTTGTTTTGCGCTTGTTATTTGGTGATCGGCGGTTTGACGGGTGGATTGGAATGGCGTTATTATCCCGGACTGGGGGGATCGTTGACGGGCGCTTATTCCGTGAGTTTGTATGTTTGTTATTTGGCGCTTTGTGTATCGCCGCTGGCGATAGACCTGAAGGAGGATCGAAAATGGAAATCTTTGATATCAAAAATTTAACATTTTCTTATCCGGAACAGGAAAAACAGGCGCTGCGAGATTTAACCCTGTCCCTCCGCCGCGGAGAGTTTGTGACTTTGTGCGGTCCCAGCGGCAGCGGCAAATCCACATTGCTGCGCCAGTTGAAGACGGTGTTGGCGCCCCACGGTCGGCGCGCGGGGGAGATATTCTTTGAGGGGCGGCCGCTGGAAACCATCGATCAGCGTGAGCAGAGCGCCCGCATCGGCTTTGTGATGCAGAACCCTGATAATCAGATTGTCACTGACAAAGTTTGGCATGAATTGGCGTTCGGTCTGGAAAGCCTGGGTTATGATACTCCTTCCATTCGGCGGCGGGTGGCGGAAATGGCCAGCTTCTTCGGTATTCAAAATTGGTTCTATCGTGATGTAGCCGAGCTTTCGGGCGGACAAAAGCAGCTTTTGAATCTGGCTTCTATCATGGTGATGCAGCCTTCGGTGTTGATTCTGGACGAGCCCACCTCTCAGCTGGATCCCATCGCGGCGGCGGATTTTTTGGCCACGGTGGGCAAAATCAATCGAGAGTTGGGGACGACTGTTTTGATGACCGAGCATCGTCTGGAAGAAGTTTTTCCCATGAGCCATCGGGTGTTGGTGATGGATGAGGGACGGCTGGTCTGTGACGGTACTCCGAAAGAAGTCGGTGAAAAGCTGAAAGAACGCAACTACGCTATGTTCCTGGCAATGCCGGCGCCTATGCGCGTTTACGCCGATGTGCCCAATCCTCTGGACTGCCCTGTGACGGTACGGGAAGGACGGGAATGGCTGAGCGCCTACGCTGAACTCCGCCCTTTGGGAGATCTGCCGCCGGTGGAACTGCCGGATTTGTCCGAGCGACCGGCCGCGGTGGAACTGAAAGATGTTTGGTTCCGTTATGAAAAAGACGCCCCCGATGTCATCAAAGGGTTGTCTCTGACCGTGCGGGAAGGCGAGTTTTTGGCGATCCTGGGCGGCAACGGAACCGGCAAGACCACGACCCTTTCTTTGATCGCGGGTTTAAATCATCCGCAGCGGGGGAAAATTTTTCTGCGCGGCAAAGAAGCCGACAGTAAAACCACCGGTCTCTATGAGGGGAATCTGGGCGTACTGCCCCAGACCCCCCAATCGCTCTTTGTAAAAAAAACGGTCAAAGAGGATCTCTACGAAATGCTCAAAGAAAAGAAACTGAGCAAAGAGGAACAAACCCGTCAAGTAGCGGCGGTGGCGCGGATCTGTCATTTGACGCGCCTGTTGGCGCGTCATCCTTATGATTTGTCCGGCGGGGAACAGCAACGGGCGGCGTTGGCCAAGGTATTGCTGCTGCGTCCGAAGATCCTGCTGTTAGACGAGCCCACCAAAGGGCTGGATAGTGAGTTTAAGGCGGAGTTCGCGGAAATTCTGGCGGATTTGCTGCGAGGCGGCGTCACGGTCGTTATGGTTAGTCACGACATTGAGTTTTGCGCTGCTTACGCTCACCGCTGCGCTATGTTTTTTGACGGGGGCGTGGTGACGTTGGATGAGCCTCGCCGTTTTTTCTCCGGCAACAGTTTTTATACAACGGCCGCCAACCGCATGGCGCGTCATTTGCTGCCGGAAGCGGTGACGGCGGAAGAGGTAATTGTGGCTTGCGGCGGAAAGCCTTCCTTCCATAAGCCTGATATGACCGGACGTTTTTCGGATCGGGCGCCGCTGGAGTATTACGCGCTGGAAGAAGAATCCCCCGCTCCCGTCCGAGATTCAGACAAAAAGAAACTGCCCTGGTGGCGGCGGTTGTTGGCGCTGGCTGCCGGGTTTGTGGCGTTGCTTACGGCGGCTTCTGCCCTGTTAGAGTTTGATCTGCCGTTTTTACCGGCGGACAGTGGTTTCGGCGGGCTGTATACGGTTTTGATTTTGGCTTTGGCGGCGCTTATCGCCGCCGTAGGACGGCGCAGTCGCCCCTCTTTGGAGGATCAAATCCCCAAAAATCGCCGTCGTCTTTCCAAACGCACGGCAGTGGCGGCGCTGATGATTTTGTTATTGATTCCGCTGACCATTTTTGTCGGTAATTACTATCTGGGGGATCGCAAATATTACTTCATCTCTCTTTTGATTATTCTGGAAACCCTGTTGCCCTTTGTGCTGATTTTCGAAAGTCGGCGTCCCCAGGCGCGGGAATTGATTGTCATCGCGGTGCTTTGTGCCATTGCGGTGGCGGGGCGGTTGGCCTTTTTCATGTTGCCCCAGTTTAAACCCGTGGTGGCGCTGGTGATTATTGCCGGTGTGGCATTTGGCGGTGAAGCCGGTTTTTTGGTGGGCGCTATGACCGGATTTGTCTCCAATTTCTTTTTTGGTCAGGGTCCTTGGACACCTTGGCAGATGTTTGCCTTTGGTCTGATTGGTTTTTTTGCGGGGGTACTCTTCCGCAAGGGTTGGCTGCGGCGCGGTCCTGTTTCTCTCTGTGTCTTTGGCGGGTTGGCGACACTGGTGCTCTATGGCGGTATCATGAACCCCGCTTCTCTGCTCATGTATCAGACAGAAATCACCTGGCCCATGCTCGTGACCGCCTATACCCTGGGTTTCCCCATGGATTTGGTACACGCCGCTTCTACTGTTTTCTTTCTCTGGCTGATCGCTCGGCCTATGCTGGAAAAACTTGATCGGATTAAAGTAAAATACGGTCTCCTGGAATAATCTTATCGGAATATTGTGTTTCCGCGTTTTCCGCGAAGTTTGAGGAAGACGGCATTCTTGCCGCCTTCCTCTTTTTAATCGGAGCTGTTCCCATACCGGTGTTCCCCGTTAAATGAAGCAGAGCGGAGTTTTGTACCGAAAATAATAAAATGAAGTTTTTCCTTATATTTATAAAAGGGTCTGAAAGCGAACATCGAAGCCCGGCAAATCGGTAAAAATATCCTCATAAAAAAAGAATCCGAAGAGAGAAAAGGCAGATGTTTTCTGGAAAAACAGGCGATTGGAAAGAGGAACGAAAAAAACTGTGAAATGATTGATAAAAACTTGAAAGGCTGCAATTCCCGTGTGAAAAAGTAGGAAATTTATCTGAAATTTATGCACTGCTTATTGACGCTAATTTTAGGGAAAGATATACTATGAATATGCCAGACGCAGCGAATGGAGTGAGTCATTCCTGCGCGAAGCCGGCCGGTTTTTACCGGCCGGCGAGTGAGAATCTATTCAATCTTTGATTAGGAGGAAAAAGACATGAAATTGAAAAAAGCATTATTCGTAGCATTTTGCTTAGTGGTTGCCATGTTCGCGCTGACTGCCTGCGGCGGCGGTAACAGCAGTGAAGAACAAGCCGCCACCAGCGAAGACGGTACTTACACCATTCGCATTGCCCATACTGAAGCGGAAGATCGTTCCTTGAACCTCTCCTGCGAAGAATTTGAAAAATGGATTGAAGCGGAATCCGGCGGCAAAGTTCAGGTAGAAATCTATCCCAACGGTTCTTTCTCCGCTTCTGACGCCGATATCATCCAGGCTACCGCTCTGGGTCAGATTGAAGTAGGTTTGGCGGCGACTTCCGCTTTTACCGAATATGACCCGGTTTGGGGTATTTTGGATATGCCTTTCCTGTTTGATTCCGCGGAAGCTTACTTTACCGCGGTAGACGGTGAACTGGGAGATGCTTTGGACGCTACTTTGGACGGCACCGGTCTGAAAGTATTGGGCCACGCTTATATGGGCGCTAAACAAATGACCAACAGCGTACATCCCATCCGTACCGTCGCGGATATGAAAGGCTTGAAAATGAGAACCATGCAGTCTGACGTTCATATTGAACAGTATGAATATCTGGGCGCTAACCCCACTCCTATGAGCTATGGCGAAGTATTCACCGGTTTGCAGCAGGGTACTGTTGACGGTCAGGACCAGTCCGCTACCATTATTTGGGCTCAGAAATGGTATGAAGCTCAGGACTATATGACCATTATGAATATTAACTACGGTACCATGGCTTTCACCGCTAACCAGACTTGGTATGACAGCCTGCCCGACGATATCAAAGCGATGATCGAAGAAGGCATCCAGACTTACATCCTGGACTGGGGTCGTGATTATGAACAGCAGGCCGAAGGTGAATGCCAGCAACTGATTGCCGACGCCGGCATCGAAGTATACACCCCGACTGCTGAAGAATTGCAGACTTTCGTTGACGCCTGCATTCCGGAACATGAAAAATACGCTCAGGAATGGGGTCAGGAATGGTTTGATATGGTAGACGCCGCTAACGAAGCTGTCGCTTCCGGCAGCGCTGATACCGCGGATGACGCG
This sequence comes from uncultured Peptococcaceae bacterium, assembly GCA_965149945.1. Lineage (GTDB taxonomy): Bacteria > Bacillota > Dehalobacteriia > UBA4068 > UBA4997 > JAHZFN01. The sequence goes on from CBCTTQ010000037.1 coordinate 11,886, forward strand.
GCTGCCGATACCACCACTGAAGCCGCTGAATAAGAGCCTCTATAGATAACGAAACTTTCATCTGGCATAGCACCTTGAGGTTTTTTGGTAGCGGCGGGCGTCCGCGAAACGCTCCGTCGGACGCCCGCGCCAACCCCTTGCCCCGATTTTTTCCAAAATTGATAAAAGTTGTACACCATCAGGGCAGAGAGGTTTGTTAAAAATAAGAAAAGTTTATGAAATTTTTCTAAAATGGGGCGAAAAGCGAAGCTATTCGTATTGAATTCACGACAGGATTATATTATAATATGAAGCGGATAGTACTCGTGATGTGTTTTTATCTTTATTTTGGCTGTTTTCCCGCATATTCCGATCCCCTCAGTGAGGAATAACCGGAGTAATGGAATTTTGTTGCTCTCTTGGGCGGCAAGTTATTTATATATTATCATTACTTTCATCTTAATTTATTTTTGCAGGAATTATTTGGTCCGCCATTGCGGACGGCACTTGTTTTTGCAGAAACAAAAGATGTCCGCTTCGGGCGGAAGGCACTTGTTGTTTGGCGCGTTGCGCCGCGGGATTAAAATTTATGGAGGGATTGTACATGAAAGCATGGAAAAAGCTGGTTAATGGCTATAACTGGCTGGAAGAAAAAGTGCTGGTTCTCAGTCTGATCATCACTGTATGCTTGATCTTTGTGCAGGTTGTAATGAGATATGTCTTCAACAACTCATTCTCCTGGAGTGAAGAATTGGCGCGCTATTTGTTCATTTGGCAATGCTGGCTGGGTACCAGTTTGGCGTTCCGTGAAAGACGCCACATCAAAATTACCCTGGTCGAAGACGCGCTGAAAAGCGAAAAAGCCAAAGCGATCTATCGTCAGATTGGTCATATTTGCATGATTGTGTTCTGCGTAATCGTCATCATCTACGGCACTCAGGTTTGTATGGCACAGGCGGAATTGGGACGTATTTCCGCTGGTACCAAGATTCCTATGTGGATCGTTTACTTATGCTTACCGTTTAGTAACTTGATTGTACTACTGCGCATCATCGGTGAGTCCATCAGCGACATCCTTGTCGCCATGGGCAAGAAAGAACCGCCGAAGAGCGACGGTATCGCCGCGGTATAGGAGGTGCGTGTAGATGGCAATTGCGATTTTGTTTGGCTCATTTATTGCGTTGATTTTCCTTGGTATGCCCATCGGGTACGCCATTGGTCTGTCCACCATGCTCAGCGTATTGACGGACCCCATCGTTCCTTTTACCACGTTGACCCAGAACTGTATTACAGGGGTTGACTCTTTCCCGTTGATGGCGGTTCCCTTCTTCATGTTAGCGGGGAACTTGATGACCTGCGGCGGGATCGCGGAACGTATCGTTCATCTTTGTGACGTACTCTTCGGTCGTCTGACCGGCGGTCTGGCTGTTGTAACGGTTGTGGCTTGTATGTTCTACGCCGCGCTGTCCGGTTCTGCGGTAGCTACTACCACCGGTGTAGGGGCTTTCATGATCCCCTCCATGGCGGAACGTGGCTATAATAAGAGTTTCGCGGCTTCCGTCACGGCGGCGGCCGGTTCCATCGGGGTAATTATTCCCCCCAGTATTCCCTTTGTAATTTACGGGGTTGCGGTTAACTGCTCCATCGGCGACCTGTTCATCGCCGGCGTTATGCCCGGTATCGCTATGGGTGTCGCCTTGATCATCATGTCCATTATTTATTGTAAAAAACATGGTTACGGCGGCGACAAAACCCATTACGGCCTGAAAGGTCTTTGGAAAGCGTTCTACCGCGCTATTTTCGCCCTGTTGATGCCTGTTATCATCTTGGGCGGTATCTATACCGGTATTTTCACCCCGACCGAATCCGCTTGTGTTGCTTGTGTATACTGCATCATCATCAGTGTTCTGGTTTATCGGGAAATGAGTCTGAAAGCTTTGTACGACGCTTTTAACGAAACCATGTGTGTAAACGGTTTGTCCACCTTCATGGTTGGTATGTCCATGGCTTTCGCCGTATACCTGAACGTTGAAAACATCCCGGCCACCATCGCCGACTGGATGCTGGGCATCACCGACAACAAGATTCTGCTGCTCATCATGATCAACATCTTCCTGTTGGTCGTAGGTTGCTTGGTCGACAACATTCCCGCCACCATCATTCTGGCGCCGATTCTGTTGCCGATTGTGGAATCCGTTGGTATGGACCCCGTACAATTCGGTATTATGTTGACCATGAACTTGGCCATCGGCTTTGTAACACCGCCGTACGGCATCAACATCTTCGTTGCTTCCGCGATTTCGCACATCCCAATGATGAAGATGATGCGGACAACGGTAATGTGTTTGATAACATTGCTGATCGTACTGATGTTGGTAACATACTGGCCGTGGTTCACGATGGTATTTGTCAGCTGATGAAACGCGGTTATCGCGTGTACGCATAATTTTTCATTTGATTTTCTCAGAGACATCCCGTTCGAGTTTTCGAACGGGATGTTTTCTTTTTACGGTAAAGGGAGATGCTTTTTTGAAGCGCGTCCCCTTTATCAGGTGTCTTGGGTGCGAGTTTGCCGGTTGGAAGCGGACTTTCGGAAGTGTGGCTTTTTCTGAGAGCAGGCGTACCCGCTTGAAGGATGTTTGACTAAAAGGATGTTTGTGTCGAGCGCGTCTCCTTCCAAGGCGTTTCCTGAGAATGTGTTTGTTTTCTTCGGCTGTGACCGCTTCGTCTCGGAAAGATGCCTTTCGATAATCGGGACGGCGCCGCGGCAGAGGAAACCCTTTGTCGCGGTTCTTTTTCATGGTGTTGAGGGGAATTTGATTCCTTGTTTTCCGTTTAGTTGTCCGGTCGACAGACTATCCCCATACTTTGTGCGATTCTTTGCGCGGCTGATTGAACGCGGTTTTTGTGGCTTGGTCTTGTTCTTTGTTTGACTGGTTGAAAAGAGGTTTTCCTGTTTTACGTTGTTTCTTCCGGATATCTCCCTTCTTTTTTTTGCAGGTGCCGTTGTCTTTTTCTTGGGCGGAGCCTGCTGAGTAATGGAACGGCAAAGATCGCTTCGGCGGCAAAACAAGAGAAGAGAGAGGGTAGACGGAAAAGGTGGTTGAAGGGAAAGTATGATCGCGAAAAATGAGAATGAAAAAGAGAAAGAATGAAAAAGAGAAAGAATGAAAAAGAGAAAGAATGAAAAAGAGCGGGGAAGATAAAAAACAGAGAATATGGAAAAGGAATCGGAGCGAAGAAGATAAAGAAGATAAAGAAGA
>CBCTTQ010000038.1:0-12123 GCA_965149945.1 uncultured Peptococcaceae bacterium
CTACGGCGGCTCCGTTGCCATATTGGATATTCAGGGCCTACGCCCATAGCTCTTGCGAGCATTCCAACTTAGGCAATCCCCATTTAGCAACAGAGTAACAAGCAGTGCTCATTGTCGGATACGGTTTTCGTCCTTTTATGCTGATACATACGGACTGCACATTGGTTTCGCTCCTGTCAGTCATCTTTTCTGACGGAGATGTGCAGCGCAACGGGTATAGTTGTCTTCCGTTGCGACCACCACAAATGTCCCTCGGACTGCCGTTCAACCAGTGTAGGCTTTATCCTCATATGAACTTTGGTCTTGCTGCTCAGTCGTGGCATGACAACTTGCCAACTCACAGCGTTACGGTCGTGCTATTGTCCCCTTTGGGTTTCCCCATCCAGGTTAGCCGTTGACCACAGGCATGAAACCTCACGCCTGCCGCTTGCTAAGCGGATTTACTCTGCCCCTTATGGGCGCACAAACAAAGTGATTGAGCAGTTGCCTTCTTTTTTAGGAGGAAAACGAAAATCCCCTCATTCTTTTCACTCAAAATTCAGATCCCTTGCCTTTTCAGTTCAGAAGAAATATGCTATAATAAGATTTAGTTTTGTATAGAGGTGTTAGAACATGTACGAACAATTGAGCTTTGAAGAAGCAATGGATTTTTTACGGGAAAGAACCCGTTTCGGAATCAATCTGGGATTGCGGCGAATTGAAAAATTGCTGGCCAAGATGGGAAATCCTCATCAAAAACAAGTAAAATATATTCATATCGGCGGTACCAACGGCAAAGGGTCAACGCTGGCATATTTGGCAAAAATCCTGCAATACGCAGGCTATCGAGTGGGTACTTTCATTTCTCCTCATTTACATCATTACACCGAGCGAATGCGCATAAACGGACAAGATATTCCGCAACAAAAGGTAGCGAAATTAGTTTCTGATATAAAACCATTGTTGGAAGAGATGGAGGCGGAGGGTTGTGAACCTCCGACAGAATTTGAAGTGAATACAGCCATGGCGTTACAGTATTTTACTGATGAACAAGTGGATTACGCTCTTCTGGAAGTGGGCATGGGAGGAGCCATTGACTCTACCAATGTCATTGTGCCGGAGCTGTCCATCATCACCAATGTGGCAATGGACCACATGGATTATATCGGCAAAACCATTACGGAAATCGCGCAAACCAAATCAGGTATTATCAAAGAGAAGAAACCGATCATCACCGGCAGCCGTCATTCCGACGCGCTTCGTGTGTTGCGGGAAAAGGCGGCGGCCTGTCATGCGCCCCTGTTTATTCAGGGAGAGGATTTCGATTGGGAAAGCCGCAAAAAAAACGGTTGTTGTCAGGAAGCGGAATTTGTTTATCCAAAAGGACGCATCCCTTTTGCGATCAAGATGTTGGGACGCTATCAATTGGATAATTGCGTTTTGGCAATGATGGCGGCTAAATGTTTGGGGATATCCAATGATTATTTGATCAGCCGCGCGGTCTTTGATACAGTTTGGCCGGGACGGCTGGAAATCATCTCGGAAAATCCGTTGATTATTTTGGACGGCGCTCATAATACCGCCGGAATGGCTTCTTTAGCGGAAGCTTTGCAAGAATATTGGCCTGATCATAAAATTGTCGCGGTATTGGGTATGTTGGCGGACAAAGAACGCAAACAGGCTTTAAAGCAATTATTGCCGCTGATTCAAGAGGCGATTATTACGAAAGTTCCCTGTACGCGTGCCGGGAATTGGAAGCGCTTGGCGGAAATTTGCGAGGAATATCGAGTTCCCTGTCAAACCGTTGAAATGGTAGATGAAGCCTGTACCGCAGGGATGGCTGCATTGACAGAAATTTTGGAACCGAATAAGCTACTTTTGGTAACCGGATCGTTATACATGATTGCGGACGCCAGGGCGTATCTGTTGCAAGAATATCATGCGGATTATTGAAAGATGAAATAGATTGGTTTCGAGAATAGGATGGACAATATGACAAAACAACCGAAAAAAAAACTGATTCTGGCATCTGCTTCTCCTCGCCGTTTGGGGCTTTTGCGACAAATCGGCATTGAACCGGAAGTTTTCCCGGTGGATGCGGAGGAACTTAAAACCGGGGTTCCCGAAGAAGTAGTGGAAGAAAACGCCGTCAGAAAAGCACAGACCGCGGCGACATTGCGTCCGCAAAATACTATCTTGGCGGCAGATACCATTGTGGCCTATCACGGAAAAATTTTAGGAAAACCTCAGACAGAAACAGAAGCTGCTGATATGTTGAAAATGCTCAGCGGTCAAAAACACTCTGTTTTCACAGGAATTGCCGCTATTGAAAACGGGATATTAAAATCTTCTGTCATCGAAAGTCAGGTATACTTTTTTCAATTAACCGAAGCGGCTATTCATGGATATATCGCGACCGGAGAACCGATGGACAAGGCCGGCGCTTACGGTATTCAAGGCCGGGGAGCATTGCTGGTTCGGGCAATTGCCGGCGATTATAATAATATTGTCGGGCTGCCATTGGCTGCTTTGAAAAACATCATGACCATCGGGGACTATATAAATTGGTAAAAAATCCGTTTTTTTTCGATAGTACCTTGTGCAAAGTACCTGTTTTGTATTATAATTAAAATTGGACTAATTGTGAAACCGAAATGAAGTCGAAAGCATGAAAAAACAGGATCATTTGGGGACGCGTACTTTGAGGAGGAATCAGCAGTGTTCAATGTAGATATCGGTATTGACTTGGGAACAGCCAATACATTGATATATATTAAAGATAAAGGATTAATTGTTACCGAGCCTTCGGTAGTCGCGGTGGAAAAAAACACCAATCGGGTGTTGGCTGTCGGCAACGAAGCCAAAATGATGTTGGGTAGAACACCTGGTAATATTTTGGCTATTCGACCTATTAAAGACGGGGTCATCGCGGATTTTGACGTTACTCAGGCGATGTTGAAATATTTTATCGATAAAGCGATGAAAAATAAATCCCTGTTTTCCCGTACCAGAGTTGTGATTTGTGTTCCTTCCGGTGTGACCACGGTGGAAGAACGGGCTATTCGTGAAGCCGCTCTTGCGGCAGGCGCCAGGGAGGCGCATTTGATTGAGGAACCGATGGCGGCCGCCATCGGCGCCGGTTTACCGGTGATGGAACCGGTGGGCAGCATGATTGTGGACATCGGCGGCGGCACTACAGAAGTGGGTTTGATCTCTCTGGGCGGTTTGGTTTCCGTCAATTCCATTCGCGTAGCAGGGGATAAAATGGATGAAGCCATCATGGATTATATCCGTAAAAAACATAATTTAATCATCGGTGAGCGGACGGCGGAAGACATTAAAATCAAAATCGGTACTGCCTGTCTGGAACCCGATGAAGCTTATATTGAATATGAAGTGCGGGGCAGGGACTTGCAGACAGGTCTGCCTAAAACGGTTGTAGTCAATTCTAAGCATATTTATGAAGCGCTGCGGGATTGTATTTCGGCAATCATCAATGCTGTAAAAGTCTGTTTGGAAATGTCTCCGCCCGAATTGGCCGCCGATGTTATGGATCGCGGAATTGTAATGGCCGGCGGCGGTTCTTTGTTGCGTGGTTTGCCGAAGCTGCTCTCCAAAGAAACCAATATCGCGGTGCATTTGTCTGATGAGGCATTAAACGCCGTGGCGATCGGTACCAGCAAAGTATTAGAAAATATCAATATTTTGCAAACAACCGTAAAATAAATCGCTCGAACCAACGCTCTTTTGAGAGAACAATACCATATGGAGTGAAAAAAGTGGCTTTAAGCAAAAAAAAGAGAAAACTTGCCTGGACGATTGTAATTATCGTTGTCATCGTGGCATTGTTATTCCTTGTCGCGGGCAGCACTTCGGCTGAGCGGGAAAATGTCTCCGGACCGGAAAAAGTGATTCGAGAAATTTTAGCTCCTTTCCAAAACGGAGCCAGTTTCATTTCCGAAAAATTTTCTGTAATCCCCGAAGTTTTGGGCGGCATCAGCGCTTTGCAAGAAGAAAATGACCGTCTGAAACAGGAAAACGCAGAGCTGGAAAATCAGATTATCCTGGCGGAAGAACTAGAATCGGAAAATCAGCGCCTAAAAGACCTACTGAATTATGCTGCGGAAAGTATGACCGATTATCAATATACAACGACCAATGTGATTAACCGTTCTCAAAGCAGCTGGTATAACACGATGATCATCAGCGGCGGCGAAGATATGGGATTTGAAGTTAATATGCCTGTCGTGGCCAACGGTGGTTTGGTAGGGCGCATCAGCAATGTGACCTCCAATACTTCGGAAGTACTGCTGATTTTGGATCAATCCGGGGCTGTAGGCGCGATGATTCAAGAAACCCGCGCTATCGGCGTTGTAGAAGGTATGGGAAACAACAGTGAGCAGATGCATATGATCCATCTTGCTTATGACTCCGCTATCCAGCGTTATGATCGTGTCATTACTTCGGGGCTGGGCGGAATCTACCCCAAAGGGTTGTTAATCGGTTATATCAAAGACTGGGAAGTGGATAACGGGGGGACTACTATTGATGCTCAGGTAGAATCCTTTGTTGATTTTGATAAACTGGAAGAAGTCATGGTGGTAACAGATACTGCTACTGTGGAAACAGAAAATGAAGAATAGAGGAGAACTGTGTTTCTTTCCGTTCTCTTTGATAAATCTGAAGAGAATATCTGATTGAAGGAGCGGGATATGCTGAATTATTTTACAAATCAAAGACGCATTGTTGCTTTGATCGTCTTATATATCCTTGCGGTCATTCTTCAATACGGCATTTTGAATAATCTGGGATGGGGCGTATTCTGTCCGCAACTGTTGGTGTTTTTTCCCATTTACGGCGGGATTCTTCACGGCAGCAAAACAGGAATGATCTTGGGAGGCATCTCCGGATTGCTGATGGACATGATTATCGGCAGATTCATCGGGATGCAGCTTTTGGTTTGGCTGGTCATCGGCTGGCTGGCCGGCAGATACGGCAATCCGTTTTATAAAGAAAATTATATTTTACCTTTACTGGCGGTGGCGCTCAGTGTGGTGTTGGGAGATTTGCTCTATGCGCTGTTGATCGGCATCATCGGCAGTTATTGGGTTTCTTTGAATCAACTGGCAAGCATTATTGCCGGCGGAGTGATTGTCAATTGCGTCATTGCTCCCATTATTTATTTGCCGGTGTATCGCTCTTCCTGTTCCGGTTATTTGCGAAAACGCCGACCGGGAGAGTATTAAGGAACCTTTTGTGTGATCGTGTAATTTTGTTTGAAAGGCAGGGTAAGCATGTTTGGTGGAATTTCCAAAAAGAAATTAACACATCGCGAATTGTATTTTCGTGTGGGGATTTTTGCCGCGATCATTGCCTTATTGTTTTTGGGGATGGGATTTCGTCTATTTGATGTACAAATTTTGAATAATGATGAATTTTCTACACAATCCAGTAATAATCAAATTCGCGTGCTGACAACCCCGGCTAAACGAGGAAATATCTATGATACCAATATGAACGTTTTGGCTGACAGCACTGTGGTTTTTGCCATCAGTGTGGATGTGGCGAATCTATCTTCCGATGAAATTGATATTGTGGCGCAAAATCTACCCGACTATCTGAAAGACCCCAGTATTACAACAGAAAGCATTAAAGAACAACTTTCCGCCGGCGCCGGCGGCTATGAACCTGTTGTCATTAAACGAGTAAATTATGATGATTATATTGGTATGATTACAGAATTGGAGGAACACCGCGACGAGCTACCCGGACTGTATATTGCGGAAGAACCGCAGCGGACTTATCCTCAAGAAGAGGTCGCCGGTCACATCATCGGCTATGTTGGTTCTTTGACAGAGGCTGATGAGGAATTGATGGAAGAATATAATTATCAGGCGACGGATATGATCGGAAAATCCGGACTGGAAAGTACCATGGAGCGGTTTACCGATGATTCCGGAAAAGAAATCGGTTTACGAGGAATCCGCGGAGTGCAGACGGTGGAGGTGGACTCCAACCATAATATTATCCGTACCATTTCAGAAGAAGAACCGACTCCCGGCAACTCTTTGATTTTGACCATTGACAGCCATGTGCAGGAAGCGATGGAAAACTCTTTGGCAAATATTGTCCAAAGTTTACAGGGCAGCTATCCCAAATGTAAAGCAGGCGCCGCGGCATTGGTAGATGTCAAAACAGGGGGCGTCATTGCCATGGCATCGTATCCCAGCTTAAATCCCAATGATTTTATTGAAGGCATGGACGAAGAAACTTCCGAATATTATTTGAATAATGACGCCAAACCTTTGATGAACCGCGCTATTCAAGCGACTTATCCCACCGGTTCGACCTTTAAACCTTCCACTACTTTGGCGGCGCTGGTTTCCGACTCCGTTACACCGGAAACTTCTGTTGTTTGCACACAGGAAAACTGGATTCCTCCGATGGCTTCCTGTACGGCGGAACATTATACGGTAAATCTCTACAGCGCCACCGCTTATTCCTGTAATACCTATTACCAGACGATTGGGAAAATGACCGGTATAGAGAACATGTATCCGGTGTTTAAGAGTTTGGGTTACGGTCAGCTGACAGGAATTGAGTTGCCCAGCGAACAGCGAGGCGTATTGGCAAACCCGGAATGGAAAGAAGCTAATTTTGATGATGGGGAATGGCATGTGTATGATACCTATTATATGTCCATGGGACAAGGGTATATCAATAATACCGTTTTACAAATGGCCAATGCCACTGCCACCATGGCCAACGGCGGTAATCGGATGCAGACTTATTTAGTCAGCAAAATCATCAACTCCTACAATGATACGGTTTATGAAAAAGTGCCGACTGTTGTGGAAAGCGTGGGCGGTGATCCCGAAGATTATCAGGCTTTGAAAGATGCCATGCGGCAGACTTCTACTATCGGTACAGCGAACAATTTGTTTGGCAGCTATCCCATTGCGGTATGCTCCAAAACGGGAACAGCACAGACCGGATTGGCAGGCGACGATAATGACAACGATTTCCACGGTTGGTTTATCGCCTTTGCGCCCTACGATGATCCGGAAGTTGCCTTTGCGGGTATGGTGGAATACGGTCATGCGGGCAGTATTTCTGCCGGTTATGTTTGTCGGGATACATTCAGCGCTTATTTCGGCTTAGACGGACAAGATGTTTCTTACGGAGTTACCTTGTATGACTCTGACGGCAACCTGGTGGACTCCAGTGTTGTGGAATAGCTGATAAATAGATAAATATCGGAATGAAAGACAGACTGTGGTATCACAGTCTGTCTTTTTCTATCGCTACAAAAACGCGTTTTCTGTCTTTTAGAGGAGATTCCTGTCACAATATTACGAACGATCCTTTGCATTTTCCAAAGGTTTTCTAAAAGAAAACCCAGAATTTTTTAGGCAAAACAAAAAAAGGATGTGATCGATTGCAAAGCGATGTACAGTTCAGTGAAGCGAATTCCGTGTTAATAAAAAAATCTCTGCGCTCCGGGCAAAAGATTCAATTTGCCGGCAATGTGATTGTAGAAGGTGACATTAACCCCGGAGCTGAAGTTATTGCCGACGGCAACATCATTGTCATGGGTACTCTTTGGGGCACTGTTCATGCCGGCGCCAAAGGAGATAAAAACGCCAGTGTATTGGCTTTTCAGTTACGGCCGACTCAAATAAGAATCGGTGATCATTTCACACGTCCGCCGGACGGCATTGAAGCCAAACTTTGTTTTGCCCCGGAGATTGCCTTGATCCGTGACGGCAAGGTGGTTATTGAAGAATATGAACCAATCAAATAAATCTATGGAAACGGAGGATCACTATGGGTGAGGTAATTGTGGTAACATCAGGCAAAGGCGGCGTGGGAAAGACAACTACCACTGCTAATTTGGGAACCGGTTTGGCACAGCAAGGGAAAATGGTAGTAATGATTGATACAGACATCGGTTTGCGAAATTTAGATGTGGTGCTGGGTCTGGAAAATCGCATTGTCTATGATTTGGTCGACGCGGTGCGCGGTACTTGTAAATTAAAACAGGCTTTGATTAAAGACAAACGTTTTGAAAACATGTACTTGCTGCCAGCGGCTCAGACCAAAGACAAAACAGCCGTAAACCAGAAACAAATGATTGCCCTGACAGAGGTTTTGAAAAAAGAGTTTGATTATGTGATTATTGATTGTCCGGCAGGAATTGAACATGGTTTTAAAAATGCCATTGCCGGCGCCGACAAGGCCATTGTAGTTTCCACGCCGGAAGTTTCCGCCGTGCGGGATGCCGATCGCATTATCGGTCTGCTGGAATCGGCAAATCTGACTGCTCCGCAGTTGATTATCAATCGAATCCGTACTAAAATGGTGCAGGCAGGGGATATGATGAGTGTTGAAGATATGCTGGAAATCTTGGCTGTGGACTTGTTGGGAATTGTTCCCGATGATGATTCCATTGTCACTTCTACTAACCGGGGAGAACCGGCTGTTTTAGATTCTGCCTCTCGCGCCGGGGAAGCTTATCGCAATATTACCCGTCGTTTGTTGGGGGAAGACGTCCCTTTGATGGATCTTTCCGCCTCCGACAGCCTGTTGCAGAGGATCAGAGGATTATTTCGTAAATAGAAGGGAGGAGTCACCATGGCTTTTGGGGAGTTGCTCAATCGCTTGTTGGCAAAAAGTCAACCAAAGGATTCTAAACAAATTGCCAAAGAACGGCTGAAGTTGGTTCTCGTACAGGATCGGGCAAGCGCTTTGCCTGATGAAATCATGGAAGACATGCGTACGGATCTGATTTGTGTAATTTCCAAATATATGGATATCGACGTTTCTCAGTTGAATTTTGGGTTGAGTAAAAGTGATGAGGAGGTGGCGTTGATCGCTAATATTCCGGTGATCAGAATTAAAAGAGAAAAAGATATTTGCTGAAGCGCAATAATTGTCAAATCCACTTGAAAAAAAGACAAATAAACATTATAATGAAGAAGTGTATATTTGTTTTAAGGAAAAGTGGAGAGTTTTATGTTTGATAAACGTTTATGGAAAAATCTTGATCCTATTTTTTTGCTGTTTTTTTTCTTACTGCTGGCTTGCAGTCTTGTGATTATGAGCAGCGCGTCCATGAATCTGGTAGACGGAGACCCGTACTACTATGTAAAAAAACATGCTGCGTGGATGGGGATGGGACTGGTCATCGCAACATTGATTACCACCTTTAACTATCGCAATTTAACAAAATGGTGCAAACCTTTATACGGTATCATGCTCGTTCTGTTGGTCGGCGTTTTATTCATGCCGGCTCAGCAGGGCGCCCATCGCTGGTATGATTTAGGGTTTGTTGATTTTCAACCTTCAGAATTGGGAAAATTGATTACCATTGTGTTTTTTGCCGCCTTCTTAGTGTCACGACAAGACTCTATCAAAACATGGAAGACGTTTTTCCTTTGTTTTCTGGTGGTGGGAATTCCCATGGGATTGGTACTGATTGAGCCGGACTTGGGAACTTCCATGGTATTTTTTGCTATTTTACTGGCAATGATGTGGGTTGCGGGAATTCCCAGAAAACGAATGCTGATTTTAATCGGTGTTTTAGTTGCCATTGTGGCATTTGTCTTTTGGGATCTTTATATTTCCACCGATGGTTTCAACCAGATGGCGGAAGAACTGGTGATACCCCTTCCTATGCAGGCCTACCAGTTGATGCGATTGGTAATCTTTATTAATCCTTATATGGATCCTTTGAGCAGTGGGTATCATATCATTCAGTCTCAGATTGCTATTGGATCGGGCGGATTGTTCGGCAAAGGATATGGACAAGGTACTCAAATTCAAAATGACTTTTTGCCGGAGCATCACACAGACTTTATTTTTTCTGTAGTAGGAGAAGAATTCGGTCTGGTTGGCTGCCTTTTGTTGCTGTTGATTTTTGCTGTCATTCTTTACCGTTGTTTAACTATCGCCTTTAACGCAGGCGATTTGTTCGGAACCTTAATTGTAACAGGGATTACCATGATGTTGACTTTCCAAATTTTTGTCAATGTCGGAATGACCATCGGTATCATGCCGGTAACCGGTATCACATTGCCTTTTATGAGTTACGGCGGAACCAGTATGCAGATTAATATGATTGCTATCGGTCTTATTCTATCTGTGAATATTCGCAGCAAGCAACATATTTTTATCTGATAAAATCAAAATTTGTATCAGCGGAAGCCTTTAGGCTTCCGCTGTTTTATTTTTCCTATTTAGGGATATTCGGTATTTTTTTTCAAAAGCATTTTCTTCTTCCCCATACAGAGCGGCTTTTTGGCTTGTCAGCGGTCTAAACCATATTTCCCTGTCATAGGATATGTCAGATAATTGGTTGAGGTGATATTATGCCGAAGAAATTGTTTCGATTTGTTTCAAAAGGCGCCGCGGCGATTCTGCTGTTTGCTTTTTCTTGCATTTTGCTGCCTTTACCGGCTCAGGCGGCAGAACCTCCTGCTCTGAATGCCGCTTCTTATGTTTTGATGTCTGCCGATACGGGAGAAATTTTGGCGGAAAAAAACGGAAATGAGCAACGATTTCCTGCCAGTACTACCAAACTGATGACCATGACACTGATTTTTGAAGCTCTGCGCAGTGGGCAAATCTCTCTGGAAGATTCTGTTACAACCAGTGAATACGCGGCGGGAATGGGCGGATCGCAAGTTTATCTGGAGGTAGGAGAAACCAGAACGCTGAAAGAAATGTTGATTGGGATTGCCGTAGGCTCCGGGAATGATGCTTCGGTGGCCGTGGCGGAATATTTTGCGGGCAGCGAAGAAAATTTTGTAGAAAAAATGAACCAAAAAGCGGAAGAACTGGGAATGATCAATACCCACTATATGAATCCCCATGGTCTGCATGATGAAAATCATTATACAACGGCTCGTGATATGGCAACGCTGGCTTATTATGTTTTACGGAATTATCCGGAAATTTTGGAATATACCAGTATTTATGAATACCAATTTCGTACAGAACCCAAACAACTGGTTCTTTGGAATACTAACAAATTACTGAAATGGTATGAAGGTGCGGACGGTTTGAAAACAGGTTATACTTCAAACGCCGGCAGAAATCTGGTTGCGACAGCCAGTCGGAACGGAATGCGTTTGATTTCCGTCGTTATGGGGGTAGAAGCTAAAAATGGACATTTTCAGGAAAGCGGCAAACTTCTGGATTTCGGATTCAGTCAATATTCTTATGAAAAAATCTATGACCAATCTCAAGTGATCTGTTCTGTTCCTGTTGACAAAGGAGAAGCAGAACGATTGGATTTGATGACCGCGGAACCGGTCGGAATTCTTTCGGAAAAATCAGACAGCGCTGAAATCAACAAAGAAATCACAATTGAACCCAATATCACAGCGCCCATTGCTTCAGGTCAAGTATTAGGGCAGGTCGAACTGCGCCGAGGTGATGAGGTAGTGCGTTCTGTTGATCTGGTTGCTATCACCGACGTTCCTCGGGTTTCCCTGTCTCAATGTTTTTTACGGACAGTGCGCGAGATGACAGTGATGAATTAGAAGTATACAGAGAAAGAGAAAGATGTTTCGACGGTCTTTCTCTTTTTTTGCGTTTTGAGGAAAGAATTGGTGTTTTTCCCTGATTCTTAGTGTTTTTTCTCCGCAGGAGAACAGCGCTTCAAACGCTAAATCATAAAGCAGCGAACGCGGAAGGAAGGAGTGTCATTTATGATCATGATTGAACAAGATTCTCCCCGCTTTGGGTTCCAATACAGCGAGGGGACGCTTTACGCGCAAATTTCCGGTGAAATTGATATGGAAATTGCCGCGCAGTGGCGGGACGCATTGGATTTTGAACTGACCAAAACCCGTGCCCGAAATTTGGTGTTTGATTTCTCGCAGGTTTCGTTTATTGACAGCTCCGGTTTGGGAGTTATTCTCGGTCGGTATAAAAAAATTGAGCGACAATGCGGAAAAGTGCTGATCCACAGCGCCAATGATATGGTGTACAAAATTTTGGTTTTATCAGGATTTGACAAGATTATGCAAATTATCCCGCGAAATTCCGACCAGAAACAGGTAGGTGAACAGTATGAAATCTAATTATGGGAGACAATTGAATTACGTAAAGACACAGTTCGTTTGTCGAGGGGAAAAT
>CBCTTQ010000039.1:0-11103 GCA_965149945.1 uncultured Peptococcaceae bacterium
ATGGGTTTCATCTGCTGTTTCATGACGCAGCAGATACCGATCGGCACCCGCGTCAAAAAGTCGCTGATAGGATTGGCGATCACGCTCACCAACGGAAAGGGTAATAGCACAATCAGGATAAGCTTGCCGAATAGCCGCGACAATTTCTTCCAATTTCGCGTCCGTATAAAAAGGGTCTTCCCCGCTTTGTAAAACAAATGTCCGAAAGCCGTAACGATAGCCCGCCGCGCAACAAGACAAAATCATCTCTCGATCCAATCGATAACGATGCAATGTTTGATTTCCTCGTCGAATGCCGCAATAGTAGCAATTATTTTTGCAGTAATTGCTGAATTCCACAATCCCGCGAATAAAAATGTTTTTCCCGAATTTTCGCACAGCCAATTCCCTCGCTAAACCTGCGGCTAACGAACGATCCGCCTCGGTATAAGAAGAGAGTAATTGTTTCCACTCTTCTGACGCCAACCGCCGCCGCGTGCTGAGTTTTTCAATTAATTCCTGATTGTTCATAGCTTCAGTTTCCTCTCTTTTCCCAATTCATTTTCCGATGTCCTTTTCGTCTTATTCTCTTTATGGTATGTCCTTTTTGTTTTCTTTATCATGATCAAATCGCAACAACCGAAAATGATTTTTTCGAAATTCTAATAATCCTTCCGACCGCATACGAGAAAGTTCTCGCGAAAGGGCGCTGCGATCAATGCCCAAATAAGCTGCCATGGTTTCCCGATCCATGTCCAAAACAAACTCCGCCTCTTTGCTTTGCCCGACACATTGGGAAAAGAAGGTAACCAGCTTTGCTCGCAGACTTTTTTTGGAAAGTACCTGAATCCGATCGTTCATCTGTAACGTTCGATTCGCCAACAAATAAGTAAATCGTAATTGCGCGTCAGTCAATTGTCGCGGGTGCTTTCGCAAATTATCACAACTGAGCCAAAGCACTCGGCAATCCGTGAAAGCAAGGATATACATCTCCGTCAAGCGGCGCGTAAAACACAAAGCCTCTCCGAAGGTGATCCCTTTGGCGACATTGGCCATAATGACGCGATCTCCATTAATATCATCCATCACCGCCTGTACAGTTCCGTCCAACACAAGACCGAATTGATCCATGGTTTCTTCTGTTCCCACCAGAAAGGTACCCCTACCGTAAGACTTGATAGAGCCTTGATAGTACTGTAGGTGCTGCCGCAACTCCCTCTCACTTAAACCGCGAAAAAGAACGGAATCCGACAAAACAGAGCGATCCTCTTCCCGCAAATCAATCATACCGTTACACCTCCCGGCCGGCATACGTAGTTTTAACACGAATATTCGTCAAAGCGGAAAGACGCAGCGTCATTTCTTCCACAATTTTTCTGGGAGCGTCTACCGTCACGCTGATGATGAAAATCCCCACATCCTTATAAGGCATCCCCATTCTGCCGATGATATAGGAACTGTATTGATGCAACAACTCATTAATTTGTTCCGCGGCTTCAGATTGATGAGAAATAATCGAAAGCACCGCCAGTGTTTTTTGATTGGCGCGGTCGGAGTATCGCAATTCTTGCTCCGAAAAAATATTGCTCACCACTTCAACGGGAAGCACATCCGCCAACATGCGATCAGAAGTTTCGATTTGATTGATAACCGCCTTCACGCCAAAAGCCGTCTGAATGTTCTCTTCAGTAATCACCTCTTTGGTCTTGCCGAACAAGTATTTGCCGCCTTTGCACAAAAGCAGAGATTTGTTAGCGCGTTGTAAAGCGTGGGCAGGATAATGCGTGTTAAACACACAGATCATCCCCCGGGCTGCCATCCGACTCATAATTTCCAAAATCACCAACTGGTTTTTAAAATCCAAATTGGATTCCGGTTCATCCAAAATCAAAATTTCCGGCTCAGCGGCCAACGCTCGGGCAATCAGTACCATCTGCAATTCCCCTCCGCTGATTTCATTACAATTTTTTTTTGCCAAATACGCCAATCCCATCTCTTCCATCACATCGCGGGCAATTTTCACATCGTCAGCAGAAGGTTTGGAAAATACGCCGAAATGGCTGGCGCGTCCCAACAGAATCATCTCTTCCACCGTATAAGCGGAAACCACATTTTTAGCCTGAGGAACATAGGCGATATGCTGCCACAATTCCCGCACCGGAATTTGCTGAATGTCGCGTCCAAAAAGCAGACTTTCTCCTTTTTCCCAAGGCAAAAAACCCATGATACAGCGGAGCAATGTGGTTTTTCCGGCACCGTTAGGACCTAAAATCGCCAATAAATCTCCCCGTTCCGCTTGAAAGTCAATATGCTCTAACAGAGGTTCGGTACGTTTCCGATAACGAAAACACCCATCCCTTACTTCTAATGTCATAACTGCCAACCTCCTGTTTTCTTCAGCAAAGCGATAAAGAACGGCGCGCCGATGATAGCGGTCAAAACAGAAATAGGAATTTCCGCCGCCGAAACACTGCGTGCCAGAGTATCCACCACAACCATAAACACTGCCCCAACACTGATAGAAGCAGGAATTAACGAAAGGTGATTACTGCCAAAACGCATTCGACAGATATGGGGAACGATCAAACCAACCCAACCTACTTGACCGCACATAGAAACACAAGAGGCAGTCATAGCAGTGGCACAGATCACCGTTACTCCCCGCAAAAGACGCATATCGGTACCACTGGCTCGCGCCTCGTCATCAGAAAGAGGCAATATATTCAACCGCCAGCGCAGCAAAAACAGCAACAAGATGCTGAGCAAAATCAGCGGCGCCCCTAAAAGCAACTGCGAATAACCGGAAGCGCTTAAACTGCCCATCAACCAATAGGTAATAGAGGGCAACTGCGATTCTGTATCCGCCACAAATTTCACCAAAGAAACCAATGCCTGGAACAAAGAACCAATCATAATCCCTGCCAAAACAATGGTATTGGCGGAATTACTCTTAATTTTACCGGAAAGATAGGTCATGGTAACCGCTATGGCGCCGGTTGCCAACGCCAAAATTTGCATTCCTATCAAATTAAACCCCCAGAGCAGCCCCAACGCCGCCCCCAAACTGGCTCCGGAAGCGACTCCCAAAGTGTCCGGTGTTGCCAGAGGATTAGAAAACAAACTCTGGAACACACAACCCGCCACAGAAAGTCCCGCTCCTACCAACAGCGCCAATAACACCCGCGGCAAACGAATAGACCAAAGCACCGTTTCAATTTGCGCGCTTACATCATAGTCAGCGCCAAACAAATTACAAAAAGATTGAAATACCGTCATAGGCGATATGCTAAAACGTCCGATCATCAAAGCTAATACCGCCGCTACTAACGGCAAGAAAAACAAAACAATTTTGGCACGCAAAGACAATGCTCCTACTATTTTTTGGTTTTTACCCAACGCTATGCACCTCCAACCTCTGTTTCCATTGTAACAAGGCTCCGAACGACATTCTGTTGCAACGGCAACTGAATGTTGCCGCCGCCCCCATTGTACCAGAAGTTTTTATCCCTGTAAAGAGCAAAAGCCCTGTCAGAATCTGTTGCAAAGGCAACGATTTGTCGAAAATTTTTTTTGCTTTTTGGCTCGCGCCTATTTTTTTTACTTATTCACTATCATCTGAAATTTTTTCTTTTGTATCGCGCATCGCTTTCGCTGTAGCAATCTTTGCCACAATTCTCGCGAATATCCTTTTTCGTACATCGGTTTGTCAATCTGCTCTGAATATTTTCTGCCGCAAAATATAACAGAAACGCGATTTTTTTAATAACCAAAAGAAAAAATATCCGGCATTTATCTTCATTTTTTGTTTTGCTTCTTGAACCATAAGGGTTCCAAATCTTCTCAGCAAAATATATTCACAGAGTTTCCTTTTCAAACTCATAACAGGGAAAATCGCGACATCTTTATGGAAACCAAAAATTTTCATATTGTTTGAAATTTTCTTACTATTATATACGACTGCACATAGTTCCTTTTGTACGTATTTTGCCAGATCAGATTTTTTCCTTTTCCCGCGCGAAACAACAAAAACTTCTTGCTAAAAAAAACAACAGCCGTTACAATAAAGAAAGAACAGGAGGATTCAAATTATGAAAATCATCGCTCATATTCACAGCGATTTTCCCGACAAATTCGGCATTCCCCGCCAAAGCGGTTTGGTGGAAAATCTGATTTCCACCGTTATTTTCGAGCCGCCTTATCGCAGTACCGATGCTCTGCGCGGACTGGAACAGTACTCTCACCTATGGTTGATCTGGCAATTTTCGGAAAACCTGGATGCCGGTTGGCGCCCGTTGGTTCGCCCTCCGAAGCTGGGCGGCAACATCAAAAAAGGTGTATTTGCTACCCGCTCTCCTTTTCGTCCCAATCCCATCGGCCTTTCTTCAGTTAAACTAGAATCTATTATTTATACCAAAGAGCATGGTCCTATTTTGCAAGTCAGCGGCGCCGACTTAATGGATCGCACCCCCATCTATGACATAAAACCTTACCTGCCCATCACCGATTGCCACCCGGAAGCCCAAGGAGGCTTTACGGAAAACCTGCATCTGGAACCTCTGCAAGTGATTCTGCCGCCGGAGACAGCAGAGAAACTTTCTGCGGACTGCAGGGAATTGCTAATTCAAATCCTGGCACAAGATCCCCGTCCTTCCTATCAACATGATCCGGAACGGATTTACGGTCTTTCTTTTCGACAATATAATATTCGCTTCCGAGTCGACGGCAAAACATTGACTGTCTGCGAAATTCAAACCCGCCGCTAAAGAAAACAGGTTTTGGAACGAACATCCAGGAAAACCTCAAAATAAAAAAGAAAATATTTTTTAGAAAAATCCTTGACAGATGAATTCTTTCATGGTATTATGACATTGTTAGCGAAAGCTAACAACTTTTTTGACACCATGTTAGCTTCTGCTAACCATATGGGCGACCGGATTCCCGCTCCGCTTTGCTTGATTTGGCATAACCCTTTCGCGACGTAAGCACCGCGGGAAACGCGCGTTTTCTTTTTACTCAACGGTTACCCAATGCTAATGTTATTGGCAAAGGAGATGAGTCAGATGCCACTTTCCATGGCTAACGAATCTGAAGTCCATTATATCAAAAGAATCGGCGGAAACGACGACGTAAAACGATTCCTCCATAATTTGGGATTCATTGTAGGCGAGATGGTTACCGTTATCGCAAAAATTGATAACAACGTCATTGTAAAAATCAAAGAAGCCAGAGTTGCCATCAGCGAAGAAATGGCGAAAAAAATCATCGTATAATCCACGCGAATAAAATTTATCCTAATTTATTCATAAATCCAATATTTTATTATTTTTTTAGAAAGGCAGAGTCATCATGAAAACATTACGCGACGCAAAACCCGGTCAGACAGTGCAAGTCGTTAAAATTACCGGGGAAGGCGCCATTCGGCGCCGAATCATGGACATGGGAATTACCAAAGGAATCGACATTTATATCAGGAAAGTGGCGCCCTTGGGCGATCCCATTGAGGTTACGGTCAGAAATTATGAATTGAGCCTGCGCAAGGCCGACGCAGAAATGATCATTACGGAGGTAGACTAAAAAATGGCAGACAGAAAACTTACCATTGCTCTGGCCGGTAACCCCAACAGCGGGAAAACGACCTTATTCAACGCATTAACAGGTTCCAATCAGACCGTCGGAAACTGGCCCGGCGTAACTGTTGAAAAAAAGGAAGGGAAACTGAAGCAGCATCATGATGTCGTCATCACCGACCTTCCCGGAATTTATTCCCTCTCTCCTTATACGCTGGAAGAAGTAGTCGCGAGAAATTATTTAATCAAAGAAAGTCCAGACGCTATCTTAAACATCGTTGACGGCACCAATTTGGAAAGGAACCTGTACCTCACCACACAGTTATTGGAACTGGGTATTCCGGTAGTTGTCGCTGTCAACATGATGGACATCGTTCAAAAAAACGGTGACCACATCAATATCAACACCTTATCCAAAACCTTGGGTGTGCCCGTTTATGAAATCTCAGCATTAAAACACACCGGCGTGGCCTCTGTGGTCAACGCGGTTCTGGAAATCGGCAACAAAAAACAAAAAGTCATTCCACCCCATAAATTCAGCGGAAGCGTGGAACATGCCTTGGCACATATCGAAGAAGCCGTTCTGCATGATATGCCGGAATACCAACAGAGATGGTACGCCGTAAAAATCTTTGAACGGGATGAAAAAGTGCTGGCGGATTTACAAATTCCGGAAAGTACGCTGAAACATATAGAAAATGATATCCAATCCTGCGAAAAAGAAATGGATGACGAGGCAGAATTCATCATCACCAGCGAACGCTATGAGTACATTGCTTCCATCATCGGTCAATGCTACAAGAAAAACACCAAGAGAACAATGAGTACCTCAGACAAAATCGACCGAATCGTCACCAATCGTTGGCTCTCTTTGCCTATCTTCGCGGTGGTTATGTTTCTGGTATATTATATTTCTGTCACCACTGTCGGTACATGGACCACAGACTGGACCAATGATGGATTGTTCGGAGACGGCTGGCATCTGTTCGGCAACGGCAGTGATGAATACGCGGCGGCCTACGATGAATTCATGGCAGACAACGTTTTAAATAACACCAATATCGACGCCATGATTGCCGACGCGGTGGATCAGAATATCGTCGGCGCGGAAGATTTAGAGGCTGCCATCGACGCGCAGGACGCCGGCGCTTTTGATGAAGCTTACGCTTCTTACGGACCTGCTTTAGGTGAAGAATTCACCGCGGAAGTAGACGCCGCTATGGAAAGCGCGCCGAACACCGCCGATTACGGCATTTGGGTTCCCGGTATTCCCGTCATTGTTGAGAACGGCCTTACCGCCGTCAACAGCCCGGAATGGCTCTCCTCTCTGGTACTTGACGGTATTGTTGCCGGGGTTGGCGCCGTATTGGGCTTCGTGCCGCAGATGCTGGTACTCTTCATTTTCCTGGCATTCCTGGAATACTGCGGTTACATGGCGCGTATCGCCTTTATCTTAGACCGCATTTTCCGCAAGTTCGGTCTGTCCGGGAAATCTTTCATTCCGATGTTGATCGGCTCCGGCTGCGGCGTACCCGGTGTTATGGCCAGTCGTACTATCGAAAATCAGCGTGACCGACGTATGACCATTATGACCACCACTTTCATCCCTTGCGGAGCGAAGCTGCCGATTATCGCACTGCTGACCGGCGCGGTATTTAACGGCGCTTGGTGGGTAGCGCCTTCCGCCTACTTCTTGGGCGTAGCCGCGATCATTTGCTCCGGTATTATTCTGAAGAAAACCAAAATGTTCGCGGGTGATCCCGCTCCTTTCGTAATGGAACTGCCGGCTTACCATTGGCCTACCGTAGGTAGTATTCTCCGCTCCATGTGGGAACGCGGCTGGTCCTTCATTAAAAAAGCCGGTACCATCATCATGGCCGCCACCATTGTCATTTGGCTGGGTTCTTGCTTCGGCAACACCGGCAGCGGGTTCGGATTCAGCACCGAATTAGCTATGGAAGACAGTGTTCTCGGTTACATCGGTAATGCTCTCTGCTGGATTTTCGCTCCGTTAGGTTTTGGAGACCCCACCGCGACAGTAGCCACCATTATGGGCTTGGTTGCTAAAGAAGAAGTTGTCGCCGTATTCGGCGTACTGGACTTCGAAGGTTTGGGTATGTTGGCCGGTTATGCTTTCTTGGCGTTTAACCTGCTGTGCGCTCCTTGCTTCGCGGCAATCGGCGCCATCAGAAGGGAAATGAACAGCGCTAAATGGACATGGTTCGCCATCGGTTACCAATGCGTTTTGGGTTACGGTACCGCGCTTTGTATCTACCAGTTCGGTTCCCTCTTCGCGGGCAACCCCAACCCCGTCGGCTTAATCTTTGCCATCTTGGTATTCGCGGTATTCCTGTACTTCCTGTTTCGACCCAATAAATACGAAACAGCCAAACAGACCAAAGCCGCGGCTGCCGGCAACATCTAAGCCTTACGCGCGGTATTCGTTTAGAAACTTCCTCGGGAGAGACCCTCTCCTCCCGTTCAAATCGTTACAAACCTTTTCGTTAGCCGTGATTCTCCTCCGGTCATAGCAGCCATTTCGTAAAAGAAATACCTATGGATACACCCCTGCTATGACCGAACAGAACACGGCAAGGCAAGAAAAAAAGGAGGTCCGCCATGATCACCTTATGGCTTTGCAATCCCGGTGAGGATTATATCATTGAAAAATTTAAGCAGAATATGGACATCATGACGGCAGACAACCAAATGTTCAGTTTGAAAGCCCTCACCGGGAAACGTCTTGCCATTGTCGGTAAAAATAATGAAGCTGTCTTTGCCGTTTTCCACGGTCATCGATTGGTATTCAAAAAAGAATTCGCACTGAGCATCTGGGGCAAAATTACCGGAAAAACCAAAGAAAAACCGGTCATTTTACATCAGCCCATCGGTTGCGGTCATAGCTGCGGCAATTGCAAAGGCTGCTGTTAACACATCATCCACAAAGAAGTAATTGCTTATGTATTTACAACTTTATTCTCTGGTTTTTGGCATTCTCTCCTTTTTGTTAATCAGTGGTTTTTGGCTGATTTGCAACAAAATGATCCATTACTTGTTTCACCGTCACCATCGGTAAACAGTACGAGACGATAAAGAGGAATAGACAACAGTTGTCTGTTTTTCGCGTCACTCAACCTTTATTCTTCCTTCAATAAATGCCTTACTCTCATGAGAACAAAATCTCGCGAAAAACAGATTCGTACCGCCAAAATCCAAAAAAATTCACAGTCCGAGCAGATTTCTGCTCGGACTGCTTTTTTATGCAATATGTTCATCAAAAAAATTACCCAGTCTCTATTGAAACTTTTTGAAAGGCTTATTTTTTTACTTCACATAGAGTAAATTGATTCTTTTTGAAATTAATGACGCCTTCCGCTCGCAGTTTGCTCAACTCATGCGACATGGCGCTGCGATCCACCGCCAAATAATCCGCCAACTCCTGGCGACTCAGAGAAATAGCAAAAGAACGCTGTCCTTTCTGCAAAGAGACGGCCGATAAATACGAAAGCAATTTTTCTCTGGTGGTACGCTGAGTCAAATGTTCAATCTTATTAGTCAGCATAAGATTTTTCTTTGCTAAAATACGCATCATATTTTCAATCAATCGAGAATGAAAGGCACATGCAGAAGAACAGACGGTGACAATACGCCGATAATCAAGAAACAGAATCTCCGTGCTTTCTGCCGCCACCACTGCAATAGGAGAACAGGAAACAGAAGCGCAAGCTAACGCTTCTCCAAACATATCTCCCGCTTCCACTTTTGCCAAAATAGAACGATTCCCCCAGCAATCTGTTTTTTCAATATTCACATTTCCCTGTATGACAATGCCAGTTTCTCGAATGGGTTGCCCCAGCTGAAAAACCACCTGATTTTTTTCATATCTTCTGATTTTCGCCTGTAAACATCGGAAAATATCCGCCAGATTTTCCGAGCTGACACCGTCAAACAAAATACAATCCGCTACCAATGGAATAACTTTTTCCGGCTGCTTATGCACCATCTCTGCACACCTTCCTGCTTTTCTTTTCCTTTCACATTTTTCTATCTCCCCAGTTGTCGCTTTTGAAAGAGATTGTTTGATATTTTTTAATGCTTTGTTGGAAATCCAACATACTTTTTTCTTTGATTATATTATAATTTCCCCAGAAACACAAGAAAAATAACTATTCATATCTGGAGGTGTTTTAAATGCTCCGCAGAATTATCGAAATCGACTCAAAGAAATGCAATGGTTGCGGCATCTGCGCAGACGCTTGTCACGAAGGCGCCATCACTATGGTTGACGGCAAAGCCCGACTGATTCGCGAAGATTACTGCGACGGATTGGGTGACTGCCTACCCGTCTGTCCCACTGATGCTATTCGCTTTGTAGAAAAAGAAGCCGCGCCCTATGCCGCCGCGGCGGCAGCGCAACAACAAAAAAAACCAACTTCGTCCCAATCTCCGCTATCAGCCTGTTGTCCCGGCAGTCAGCCGCAACTGTTAAAACGACCGCAAACAGCGGCAAATCCCGCATCCGCAAAACTTCCCAGTCAATTGGCGCAATGGCCCACCCAGATCAAACTAATGCCTATCCAAGCGCCCTATTTCGATCAAGCGGATCTCTTGGTCGCGGCAGACTGTACCGCCTATGCTTATGGCAATTTTCATGAAAAATTCATGAAAGGCCGCGTCACCATCATCGGTTGCCCCAAGCTGGATGAAGAAGATTACAGCAAAAAACTAACGGAAATCTTGAAAAACAACAATATCAAAAGTGTTACAATTGTCCGCATGATGGTTCCTTGTTGCGGCGGCATAGAACATGCCGTAAAAAAAGCTGTGCAAGCCAGCGGCAAATTGCTCCCTCAGAAAGTCGTGACCTTGCATGTTAATGGAGAAATTTTACATGAAACTTAATCCAGCGCGCGAACTAAAGAAACGCAGGAGGTAACAATCATGAACCAAATGTTTTGTTTTCAATGTCAACAAACAGCCGCCAACAAAGGCTGCCAAGGGAAAATCGGCGTCTGCGGTAAAAAAGCGGATACCGCTAATCTGCAAGACGAATTGACCGGCGCCCTCATTACTTTGGCGCAAGCGGTACGCAAAACCCAATCAACTGCCATCAGCGATCGATTGATCATTGAAGGCT
This sequence comes from uncultured Peptococcaceae bacterium, assembly GCA_965149945.1. Classification (GTDB taxonomy): domain Bacteria; phylum Bacillota; class Dehalobacteriia; order UBA4068; family UBA4997; genus JAHZFN01. Next base: position 10,684 of record CBCTTQ010000039.1, read on the forward strand.
TATTTATCACTCTCACCAACGTCAATTTTGATAATGACCGTATCCAACAAACCATCAAGCGAGTGCAGGAAGAAACAGTAAAACTCACCTCTCAACCGACAGCCCCCTATGAAATAAAAACCCTTTGGCAAGCGCAAGAAGACATCCGCTCCCTGAAATCTTTGATTCTGTTCGGTCTGCGAGGAATGGCCGCCTATGCCTATCACGCGTTAGTATTAGGATATACCGACGACACCGTCAATGCCTTTTTCTATGAGGGAATGGATGCCATTGCCCAAGACTACAACATGGAGGAATTACTGCCTTTGGCGCTGAAAACCGGAGAAATAAACTTTCGTTGTTTGGAATTATTGGATCGCGCCAACACCAAATCTTACGGCAAACCGACCCCGATCCAAGTCAGTCAAACAGTGGAGCCCG
>CBCTTQ010000040.1:0-9936 GCA_965149945.1 uncultured Peptococcaceae bacterium
ATCGTTATCACCGGTCATGACCTACACGACCTGAAGCTGCTTCTGGAACAAACAGCCGGAAAAGGCATCAATATTTATACCCATGGAGAAATGCTGCCGGCACACGCTTATCCCGAGCTGAAAAAATATCCCCATCTGAAAGGAAATTACGGAACTGCCTGGCAACGTCAACAAAAAGAATTTGACGCCATCCCCGCGCCGATTCTTTTTACCACAAACTGTCTTATGCCTGTAAAACCCAGTTATCAGGACAGGGTGTTCACCACGGCAGTAGTAGCCTATCCGAAAATGACCCCTATCGGCGATGATAAAGATTTCACTCCCGTCATCGAAAAAGCTTTGGTATTGGGCGGTTACTCGGATCCTCATACTTTTGCCGGCATCAACGGAGGTACCACTGTTACCACAGGATTCGGACATGACGCCATTCTCTCCGTCGCAGACCGGGTGATTCGAGGCGTCAAAGAAGGCAAAATCAGCCATTTCTTCTTGGTAGGCGGTTGTGACGGTGCCGCTTCCGACAGAAATTATTATACGGAATTTGTTAAACAAGCTCCCAAAGACAGCCTGATTCTGACATTAGGCTGCGGCAAATACCGTTTCAATGATCTGGATTTGGGAGAAATAGCTGGGCTGCCTCGTCTGTTGGATATGGGGCAATGCAACGACGCTTTCGGCGCCATCAAAGTAGCGCTGGCGCTGGCGGAAGCCTTTGACTGCGATGTCAACCAACTGCCGTTAACGCTGGTACTTTCCTGGTATGAACAAAAGGCTGTCTGCATTTTGCTGACATTGTTATATCTGGGACTCAGGAATATTTATCTCGGTCCCACCCTGCCCGCCTTCCTCTCTCCCAATGTACTGAATTTTCTGGTAGAACATTATCAAATTTCTCCTATCAGTACGCCGAAAGAAGATTTGGAAAAAATTTTGGGTTAACAATAGCAAAAAAAAGAGAAGCTGAAACTTTCTGTTTCAGCTTCTTTTCATTGATCCTTTTTTGCTAATATTGCCGCAAATGCTTCTTAATCGCATCAAAAGTGGTATCGCTGATATCATGTTCCATTTTACACGCATCAGCCGCCGCGGTAACCTCGTCAACACCCAAACGCATTAAAACCTCCGTCAAAATAGTATGCCGCTCGTAAATTTTTTCCGCGATTCTTCTGCCTTCCGGTGTCAAAGAAATCAATCCGTCCTTATCCACTTTTACATAACCATCTTGTTTTAATAAACCAATGGCACGGCTGACACTGGGCTTAGAAAAGCCCATATATCCACTGACATCAATGGAGCGCACCGAGCCGTTTTTCCGCAATAAAACCAAAATCGTTTCCAGATACATCTCTCCGGATTCGTGTAAAGGCATAAAACAACATCCCTTTCTCGCGCAACTCCTAATTTAAAAATTTTTCTCAATTTTTTATATTAATTACCTATAGGATAACACAAATTCGCGTTTATTTCAATAAAAAGTCCTGAGAAAATAAATATATTGAGGAAGAGATTTTTTCGCGAAAAAACTGAAAAAACCCTTGACAACAACAATAAAATAGCGTAACATGAATATATAGTTAGCGGTAGCTAACAAACCTCTGTTTTAGTCAGCTCTCGCTAACAATTTTTCCATCCCTTAGTTAGCCTATACTAACTCTCGTTTCTTGATACCTTCTGAATAGGAGACAGCCATGACCACCCATTCCTTCGCATTAACGGCATCCAACATCAAGTATTTAGTCGCGCTGAATCAGCTGGATCAGTCCAAAGACGGCATTCGCTGTGTGGATATCGCCGAAACATTGCAGGTAACAAAACCCAGTGTTCATGCTATGATGAACACGCTGAAAAAACAACAATTGATTCACAAAGACAACTACGGAATGGTTAATTTCACCCCTTTAGGTACGGAATTAGCTAAACAATACGCGCGGTATTTTTCTCTGGTCTGTTCCTTTTTGCAAGATATTTTACCGGAAGAACAAGATGAGAAGGCCGTAGCCTATGCCATTTTAGCTGCCCTACCTTTGGATCGTCTGGAGAAAATGTGCCAAAACATTCAATATTTTACATCTCCCCAAAGAACAAATCGATAAATTACCTTTTTGCCGCTTCATTCACTAAGAGACAAATGGTTACATAAGAATATTTCAGAAGGAGGTCTCTTGATCATATGGTTACTGTCATTAGCGTTTTGATCATTGTTATTTTTCTGCTGTTTGTTATTCGCAGTTATTTGAAGAAAATTTCTCGAGGCTGCTGCGGAGCCGGCAATGAAGGAACTGTCAAAAAGAAAAAGGTGGAAGACAAAAATAAATCTCATTATCCCTATTTGGTAGATTTAACTGTAGACGGTATTGTATGCGAAAACTGCGGTCGGCGTATTGAAAATTCTCTCAATTCTCTGGATGGTATTTGGGCAACAACGAAAGATAACCGCCATGTTCTGGTGCGGATGAAATATCCTGTTGATAACAAAGCGCTTCGGCAGGCAGTGGCGGCAGCCGGACCTTACACCGTACTGCAAATCACCAACCAAAACTCCTGACCAATAAGTCATCCCCTCACGGGAAAGGCGGTATTTTCATGAAACAACAAAGCGATCCCATAAACAAACAAACAGCTCTCTCCCAGGACTGTACCATTTTGCAAACCAATGATAAAACAGAACACGTACTCTTGACAGATTATCGCGTTTTCCCCGGTATTCACCTGGTCTATCAAGAAGTACACGCCCAAAGCTACAATGCCGGCTGGTTGCCGGCGGAAAGACGGCTGGTCATTGACCACTGTCAGGAGGGACGCATGGAATGTGTTTACGGTAATAATTTCTTCTATTTGACACCGGGAGATCTTTCCATCAGCCTGAGCCGAGGACAGCGGCAGGAGCCCTATTTTCCTCATCGCCACTACCACGGTATTTCCATTGTCATTAATACCCAACAAGCGCCGCAATGTTTGGATTGCATTTTAGATGATGTCAACGTCCGCCCTTCCATGCTGCAAAAAAAATTCTGCGCGAACAATGATTTTTTTGTGATGCGTTCCCGCCCATGGTTAGAGCATATCTTTTCCGAATTATACTCTGTACCGGACCGCATCAAAAAGGGCTATTTAAAAGTAAAAATTCTGGAATTATTGTTGTTTTTGAGCAGCCTGCCGGAAACGACTCCCAAAGAACTGCCCCGCTACTCTCCTTCTCAGGTTTTGCTGGCAAAAAATATTTGCCAATACCTAACCCGGCACATGAACACCAGAATTACCATCGCGGAACTGGCAGAGATCTTTCATGTTTCACCGACCTTGTTGAAGAATAGCTTCAAGGGTGTTTACGGCGTTTCCATTTATGCCTATATCCGCGCTCAAAAAATGCAATCCGCAGCCATTATGTTACGACAAACGGATCTGACCATTCTGGATATCGCCGGACAATACGGCTATGATAACGGCAGTAAATTTGCCAAAGCTTTTAAGGATACCATGGGAATGACCCCCCATCAGTACCGCAACCAACAGCAAGCCAAGGAATAAATTTTCTCAAAAATTTTCCATTACCCAGAGGGATTCTTGTCTCTTTGGAGCGGAAAAAACTGTTTTTTGTCGTATAATAGAAATCATAGCCCATGTGTTTTCTGATTTTTTAAGAATGAGGTGGATCACAAATGAAAAAACACAGATTTTTTGCCTGGATCACGGTGATCGGATTCGCACTCACCATGATTACCGGCTACAAAAGAAAATAGGAGGCAAAGAAAATGGATAGAATTCACTGGAGAAAAGTTGGTTTCATCGCCGGATGTATTGCAGCCGGAGCCGTCGCCACTAAAGTATTAACTTCTGACCGCGCGAAAAAAATCTACACCAATGCGACAGCCGTCGCGTTGCGTACCAAAGACAGCATCATGACGGAAGTAAGCAAAATTAAAGAAGAGGCTGACGATATTGTTGCCGAAGCTAAAGATTTGAACGAACAAAAAGCAAAAAAAGAAAACGAAATAATCGAAGATACCTCAAAAGAAAATCAGGAATAACCCTGCAGACTCAGGAATTTCCCTGTTTCACAGAAAAACGCAAAATCAGACCGTCCGCAGGAAAATCTGCGGACGTTTTTTTGAGTGGAGGACAACCATGAAATGTCAAATTTTGCACCAATCATCGGGAAGAATCAGAATTCACATTTGCAAACAGAGAATGACCGAAGTTGAAGCGGACATTTTGGAATATTATCTCAATCAGCAAACATTTATCTCCGCGGCAAAAGTCTACGACCGCACCGGAGACGCCGTCATCCGTTACACCGGAGATCGGGAACCTGTGATTCAATTGCTGAGCCGCTTTTCTTTCTCCGCGCCAGAGCTTCAAAATCTGGCGCCGGAACAAAGCAGTCGCCAACTCAACAAACAATATGAAGAAAAGCTGGTCATGGCCATTTTGCGCCGCGTTCTCAGCAAAATGTTTCTGCCGCCTCCTATTCGAATGGCAGCAGTCGGATTTCGCGCAGTAGGATATGCTCGCAAAGGAATCCACTGTCTGGGCAAAGGGCGGCTGGAAGTAGCCGTATTAGACGCGACGGCAGTTAGCGTTTCCCTGCTGAGAGGCAACTATAAAACCGCTTCTTCTATTATGTTCCTGTTGAAGATCGGGGAAATTCTGGAAGAATGGACACACAAAAAATCTGTCAATGATTTAGCGCAAACCATGTCTCTAAACATCGACAAAGTTTGGAAAAGGACTGACGGAACCGAATTGCTCGTTCCATTAAGTCAAGTCCAGGTGGGCGATGAAATCATCGTCCGCACCGGCAACATCATTCCTTTAGACGGCACGGTGATCAGCGGCGAATCCATGATCAATCAGGCATCCATCACCGGAGAACCTCTCTCCGTCCGCAAAGGCAGCGGCGCCTATGTTTATGCCGGCACTGTGGTGGAAGAAGGCGAATGCATCATTCAGGCGGCTGAAAATTCCGGTGACAGTCGCTATGACCGTATCATCAAAATGATTGAAGAATCCGAAAAGCTGAAATCCACTACCGAAAGCAAAGCGGCTCATTTGGCAGACCGACTGGTGCCTTACAGCCTAGGCGGCACACTGCTGACCTATCTGTTCACCCGCGACATAACCAAGGCGCTTTCTATCTTGATGGTAGATTTTTCCTGTGCCTTGAAATTGGCTATGCCCATCGCCGTTCTTTCGGCAATTCGAGAATGCGGCTCCAACCACATCGCTGTCAAAGGAGGTTGTTTCCTCGAAGCAATAGCAGAAGCCGACACCATTGTGTTTGACAAAACAGGAACCCTCACCCACGCGTCTCCCAATGTAGCGGAAATTATCACTTTCGGAGAGCACGAAGAAAAAGAGATGTTGCGTCTGGCCGCTTGCCTAGAGGAACATTATCCTCATTCCATCGCCAATGCCGTAGTTTCTGAGGCAAAGCGAAGGAACTTGAACCATGAAGAACGCCATTCTAAAGTAGAATATGTAGTAGCCCATGGTATTTCCAGCAAAGTAGACGGTGAAAAAGTAATCATCGGCAGTTACCATTTTGTTTTCCAGGATGAACAATGCGCCATCCCCCAACAAGAAATGGAAAAATTCAACAGCTTGCCGGAAGAATACTCCCACCTTTATCTGGCCATTGCCGGAGAACTGGCGGCAGTAATCTGCATCTCCGATCCCTTGCGAGAAGAAGCGACAGAAGTCATCGGGCAGCTGCCCGAGTTGGGACTGAAAAAAGTGATCATGATGACCGGAGACAATGAAAAAACAGCCGCCGCCATCGCCAAAGCGGTGGGCATTACGGAATTCTATGCGGAGATCCTGCCTGAGGATAAGGCAAACTTTATCCGCTCGGAACACGCGGCAGGCAGAAAAGTCATCATGATCGGTGACGGAATCAACGATTCTCCCGCGCTTTCCGAAGCAGACGCAGGCATTGCTATCCGAGACGGCGCGGCTATCGCCAAAGAAGTAGCAGACATCACCATCGCGGCAGACGATTTGTCACAATTACTCACCTTAAAAACCATCAGCGATCGCTTAATGAATCGCATTCATAATAACTATCGGTTCATTATCAGTTTCAATCTGTCTCTGATTTTCCTTGGTGTTCTGGGACTTTTGCAGCCAGCGACTTCTGCCTTGTTACACAATCTTTCTACCTTAGGAATCAGCTTATATAGCATGACCAATCTGTTGGAAGAACAAAAAAAACACTAATCAAAAAAACAAAATCTGTCTTTTCGGAGCCGACCTTTTGCTTTTTGGAGCGGAAGCGGCTCCTTTTTTTTAATAAACTGAAACCATAAGAATCCTCAAAGAGAGGAGTATTTTTCAGACCGTTAGTTAGCATATGCTAACCAGCCATAAAAACAAAGGAGTGTTATTATGAGTATTGTCATCGTCGGCGGTAACGAATGTATGAACCGCAAATACAAGGATCTTTGTGAAGAGTATCAATGCAACGCCAAAGTATTTACCAAAATCAAAGGCGGCTTGAAAAACAAGCTGGGACACCCGGATTTACTGATTTTATTCACCAGCACCATGTCTCATAAATTGGTGCGTTGCGCTCTCAACGAAACCAAAGGACTGGATACCGTCATCGCCAGATCTCATTCCAGTTCCATGACAGCACTGAAAAATATCTTAGAAGAGCATGCTCCTCAGGAGGTTCAAGCATGAGCGCTGAAATGCTTGTCAGATACTGCGCGCCCACTCTGGCGGGATTAAAAACAGCAAATCTCTTTTCCTGCTCCTATCAAAAAAAACAGCAAGTTCGAGAACATTGCCGAACTTTCAACCGACGCCTGGGAAAAAAAGGCATTCGCTTATTATTGTTGCACTGTAGCGATCGGCGCGCATTGCTTTATCTTTATCGTCCGCAAAAATTAGAAAAAGACTTGACACAAGAGCGGGCTTCCCGGTTGCTTTCCAGTTTAGGATATCATTGGCGCACCCCCGAACACTGCCTGTATCAATTAACAAAAAAATTACAGGAAGGCGCTGATTTTCCTCACGAGATCGGCTTATTTTTAGGATATCCTCCGGAAGATGTATTGGGATTCATCCAAAACAAAGCAAACAACTGCAAATGCGTCGGCTGCTGGAAAGTCTATGGGGATGAGGAATCTGCTCGTAAACGATTTATTCAATATAAAAAATGCACCAGCGTATATTGTCAACAGTTGAAAAAAGGACAGTCGATCGAACGGTTAACCGTAACCGTTTGACCATAAAAAGGAACTCCTCAGAAAGGTGGTACAACAAAAATGCAAAAAATCGCAATTGTTTATTGGAGCGGCACCGGAAACACGGAAGCCATGGCAAAAGCCGTAGAAACAGGCGCCAAAGAAAGCGGCGCGGAAACTGTTTTGCTCACTGCTTCCGAATTTGGCGCCGACGATGTGGCACAGTATGACGCCATTGCCTTCGGCTGCCCCTCCATGGGAGACGAAGTATTGGAAGAAGACGAATTCCAACCCATGTTTGACGCTTGCCAACCTAATCTAAACGGAAAATCCATCGCCCTCTTTGGCTCCTACGGTTGGGGAGACGGTCAATGGATGCGTAACTGGGAAGACACCTGCCGGGAATGCAACGCCGTTTTGGCCTGCGACAGTGTCATCTGCAATGAAGAACCTGATACAGATGCCATTGATGCCTGCAAACAGCTGGGCGCCGCATTGGCCGGCTAGTTTCAAAACTTTCCAAAATACGGCTGGGAGCAACTCTCTCCCAAAATCAAACAATCGAAATCAAAACCTATCATCGAAAAATAACAAGAACATCATATTCATACACCCACTCCGACAGCTGTATGCCTCCGGCATTTCAGCTGTCGGTTCTTTTCTGCCTTTTCGATCAGACGAGGTTTTTTATTCTTACGACGTAAAACCGCCACAAAATTCTTCCGTTCCGATGCGTCAAATCTATCACACCCTTGCATTCGGATCTTCTTCCATTTTTGTTATCTTCTCCTCTGCAATGATGTCCCAATATACCCCTTTCTTGCACCGATGCTTGCCTTATTTCTTTCCGGAACGGAGCGACAGCCTGACTTGACAAACCCCTCCCCCATTGCTATAATAAACGAAGGAACAGGGGAGCTTGTAGCGGCAGGCTGAGAGGAAGTACGCAACTTCGACCCTTTGACCTGATACGGATAATGCCGTTGTAGGAAGTGCCGTTGCCTTTCCAAGGATACCCTATCGGCGGTATCCCTTTTTTATTTTATACCAAAACCGACACGAGCGTACAGAAACAAACGGAAATAAGGCAAGAGAGGAGACAATATGGAAACCTATACCACCCAAATGGATGCCGCTCGCAAAGGCATCGCGACATCGCAAATGAAAATCGTAGCAGAAAAAGAACGAATGTCATTGGAAAAATTGATGGAACTGGTGGCGAAAGGGAAAGTCGCCATTTGCGCCAACAAAAAACACACTTGCCTGAATCCGGAAGGAATCGGCAGCATGTTGCGTACCAAAATCAATGTAAATTTGGGAATTTCAAGAGACTGCAAAGACTACAACATCGAAATGCAAAAAGTACAAAACGCCGTTGATTTAGGAGCAGAAGCGATTATGGATCTCTCCAGTCACGGAGATACCCGACCTTTTCGACGCAAACTGGTGGCAGAGTGCCCTGCCATGATCGGCACTGTACCGGTATATGACAGCGTTATTCACTATCAGCGAGATTTGGATACCCTGACTGCCCGAGATTTTATCGATGTGGTGCGACTTCACGCGGAAGACGGAGTAGATTTTGTAACCCTGCACTGCGGCATTACCCGCAAAACTATTGATCAAATCCGCCGTCATAAACGGAAAATGAACATTGTCAGCAGAGGTGGAAGTTTGGTATTTGCCTGGATGAGCATGACGGGAGAAGAAAATCCCTTCTATGAATACTTTGATGAAATCCTCGACATTTGCGAAAAACATGACGTCACCATCTCCCTGGGTGACGCCTGCCGCCCCGGCTGTCTGGCGGACGCCACCGATGTTTGTCAAATTGAAGAGCTGGTGCGTCTGGGTGAACTGACCAAACGCGCCTGGGCACATAATGTACAGGTGATGGTGGAAGGACCCGGTCATGTTCCCTTGAATCAAGTAGCCGCTAATATGCAGGTGCAGCAAAGTCTCTGCATGGGCGCTCCTTTTTATGTGCTGGGACCGCTGGTCACAGACGTTGCTCCGGGCTATGACCACATTACCGCTGCCATCGGCGGAGCCGTAGCAGCTATGAGCGGCGCAGCCTTCCTTTGCTATGTCACACCGGCGGAACATTTGGCGCTTCCCAATGTAGAAGATGTCAAGCAAGGCATCATTGCTTCGAAAATCGCCGCGCACGCCGCGGACATTGCCAAAGGCATCCCGGGCGCCCAGGAAATCGACGACCGAATGGCGGATGCTCGTCGCGCATTGGATTGGGACGCTCAATTCGCCTGTGCCTTGGATCCGGAAACAGCCAAAGCCATTCGAGACAGCCGCAAGCCGGAAGACGATCACAGCGACACTTGCAGTATGTGTGGCAAATTCTGCGCTGTCCGCAGCATGAACAAAGCGCTGGCGGGAGAACATATCGATATACTGTAGTCCATTTCTTCCAAAGAAAAAGAGAGCGGGTTTAGGCATCTTCCTTACAGAGAGCCTCAAACCCGCTTTTTGTTTTTCAGATTATTTTCGCGATAATTTGAACAGATTCCTCGCTTAAACCACCCTCAACCAGTTTCTTCCTAATGCGACACAGCAAAATCCCTTCGCTGAAAGCAAAATACGAGCGCCGCCCCTCCAAAACCCCATAAAAAAATCCGACCTTTACCCAAAGGCAAAACTCGGATTTTTGGTGGAGGGAGATGGATTCGAACCATCGAAGTCGTCGACAACAGATTTACAGTCTGCCCCCTTTGGCCACTCGGGAACCCCTCCA
>CBCTTQ010000041.1:0-8125 GCA_965149945.1 uncultured Peptococcaceae bacterium
CCTTCCGCCAGCACACTGTTCACCTTGACTCGCAAACCCGCCGCTACAGCCGCTTCGATTCCGGTAACCACTCGCTCATATTCATCTCGACCCGTGATTTCCCGGAACCGCTGTCGGCGACGCGTATCCAAACTGATATTTACAGCGTCCAAACCGGCAGCCACTAGATTTGGCATATGCTCCGCCAGCAGCACGCCGTTGGTGGTCATCGTCACCTTTTCAATACCCGGCACCTGTTTGAGCATGCCGATCAACTCATCACAGCCCAGCCGAACCAACGGTTCCCCACCGGTGATTTTGATATAACGAATCCCCAGTTCCGCCGCGATGGACGCCACTTTCACAATTTCATCAAAAGTGAGAATTTCCTTCATTTCCACCTTTTCAATAGGGACAGGCATACAATATTTGCAGCGCAGGTTACAGCGGTCAGTGATGGATATCCGCAAATAGTTAATTTCTCTTCCCAGTACATCCTTCATTTTCCACATCCCTCTCGTAAGAAGCGGCTTGCCGCTTCCTTTCCTTATTCCGCCTCTGTCTCCCGGTTTTTGGGGTGAACAAAGGCGCCGCTTTTGCCGCCGCTTTTTTTCAGCAAATAGATTTCGCCCATTTCCATAGACTTGTCCACCGCCTTGCACATATCGTAGACCGTCAGCAACGCTACAGTAACTCCTGTCAGCGCTTCCATTTCTACACCGGTTTTGCCGACAGTTTTAGCGCGGCAAAAGGCAACGATGGCATGTTGCGCATCATCCAGGCGAAAGTTCACTTCTAATTTGGTCAGATTAATGTTATGGCAGAGAGGAATCAAATCGCAGGTGTGCTTGGCTCCCATAATTCCACCAATACGAGCAACGGACAACACATCCCCTTTTTTCATGGCGCCAGCTTTCACTTTGTCATAGCATTCAGCGCTGAGAAAAATTCTACCCGTGGCATAAGCTTCTCGCTCGGTGTCGGCCTTCGCGCCCACATCCACCATCCAAGCATTGCCCGCATGGTCAAAATGGGTAAATTCTTTATTTTCTTCCATTCCGTCTGCCCCCTATTTACCAAATCCACAATTGGGGAAAGTACAGACAGGACAATTTAGACAGAGTCCTCCTTCCCCTAAAGCAGCCAAATCTTCAGCGGTCACCTGATCATCCGCCATCAAACGAGGCAGTACCAAATCAAAAATGGTGCGTTTCGCATACATAACACAACCGGGCAGTCCTACCACAGGAATAGAGTTCTGATAATAGCTGAGCAGGAACATAGCGCCCGGTAATACCGGCGCTCCGTAAGAAATAATTTCGGCGCCGGTGTTTTTAATAGCCAGCGGGGTTTTATCGTCAGGATCAACACTCATGCCGCCGGTACAAATGACAAAATTGGCGCCCTTTTCAATCAGCTTCAAAATAGCCTTCGTAATTTGCCCATGATCATCTGGGCAAAGTTCATGTCCCATTACTTCCGCGCCGAATTCCTCCGCCTTTTCAATAATCACCGGTGTAAAGGTATCCTGGATGCGACCGTAAAAAACTTCGTTGCCGGTGGTAACAATGCCCACTTTTTTCTGATCAAAGGGCAGCACCTGCAACAACGGTTCCGATCCCGCGACTTCTTTCGCCCGTTTCATTTTTTCCTCTTCAATCACCAAAGGAATGATTCTGGTACCCGCCAGCTTATCGCCTTTTTTTACGGCAAAATTACCATGGCGGGTCGCGATCATCATTTGTCCCAAGCTATTCACTGCCAGCAATTTTTCCTGATTAATTTTCAACAAGCCATCACAATCGGCAATCAGCTCAATTTTGCCTTCTTTAACATCAGTAGGATGCATATGCTCGCCCTGACAGATTTCCCGCAGAATTTCAGCCGCCTCATTTTCATGCAGCATTCCCTCATTATTTTCCCAAATATAAATATGATCTTTGCCTACACTGAGCAAAACGGGAATATCTTCTTCCCGAATCACATGACCTTTGCGAAAAACCGCGTCTTTTGTTACTCCTTTGATGATTTGGGTGATATCATGGCAAAGCACTTGACCTACCGCGTCTTCTGTTCGCATCAATTTCATAAAAAACACCTCTCTTTTGTTTTTCCGATAGAAACAACGATTGACGGTGTCAAACACCGTCTGGACCTACCATTCTCATAAAGAGAAAGAAAAAAGAACAACCGCCTTTTTCGAAACTGCTTTCAGACAAAATTATTCTTCATCTAAAATAATAACATCCTAGAAAAAAAATCTTTCGAAGGAACTACAAAAAAAATTTTTTTTCAATCCTCTGTTTTGTGAAAAACCCACTTCTATTATCTCCTCGTAAGTATAAAACAAGTATACCATATCCTTTTTCGAAAAACAATATCTTCCCTGTAAACATTACCATTGTCAGACAATTTTCACAACTCCGCGGTATTGTTTTTTTTAAAGAAAAAGACCGAACATTTCTCTGCTTATGGGAGATATTCGGTCTTTATTTTTTTTCTTTCTTTTCAGTGGAAATCGATTCTGTTTTTTTGAAGTTTTATTCTTCCACTCGATTTTCCAAATATTTTTCCAGCTTGCGTTTGACTCTCTGCAGCGCATTATCGATAGACTTCACATGCCGTCCCAAATCTTCCGCGATTTCCTGATAGGATTTTCCCTCCAGATAATACATCAGCACCCGCAATTCCAAAGAACTCAATAACTCACCCATTTTTTCCTCAATATGATCGAATTCCTCCTGGCTGATGATCAGTTCTTCCGGATCGGTAATTTTAGTTCCGGTGATGATATCCAGTAAAGTACGATCAGAATCTTCATCATAAATGGGTTTGTTAAGAGACACATAAGAATTCAGCGGAATATGCTTTTGCCGCGTTGCAGTTTTGATTGCCGTAATGATCTGTCGAGTGATACAAAGTTCCGCGAAAGCGCGAAAAGAAGACAGTTTATCCGGCCGATAGTCTCGAATTGCTTTATACATTCCGATCATACCCTCTTGGATCAGGTCTTCTTTATCTCCTCCCAGCAAAAAATAGGTACGCGCTTTTGCTCGCACAAAATTCTTATACTTATTGATCAAATACTCTTGGGCGTTTATATCACCGTTTCCCGCCATAGCCACAACCTCTTCATCGGTCATCGTCTCATAAGCCGGAATCGGTTCCCCGCCAATACCAAGTTTCATGTGTGTTCCACCTTAAATTTTCCGATTTTCGCATATACACTTTCCCATACATTCATTATACCCGCAAAAGAGGCCGCGGTCAATGACAAATATTCCTATTCTCGACTTTGTCGCTGTCTCAACGCTTCATAAATCAGCACCGCCGCACTGGCAGAAACATTTAATGAATTAATTTTACCAAGCATAGGAATTTTTACCATAAAATCACAATTCTTAGCAACCAGCGGCGGAATACCGCGTCCTTCATTTCCCATCACAATGGCCAATCCGCCTGTCAAATCCGCTTCCCAAAGAGAAATCGCGCCGGTCATGCTGGCTCCCGCAATCCAAAGACCGTTTTCCTTCAGTTCCCGAATTGCCTGGGACAAATTGGCTACCCGCGCCACGGGAACATATTCCGCCGCTCCCGCCGCTACCTTCATCACGGTTTCGGTAATGGGAGCCGCGCCGTGTTTGGCAATAATGATGCCATGAACACCGGCACATTCACAGGTACGCATCACCGCTCCTAAATTATGAGGATCTTCTACTTCCGCCAAAATCACAATGAGCGGATCCTCGCCCCGCTTTTTGGCTACAGCCAAAATATCCGCAATTTCCACATAAGCCACCGGTGAAACAAAAGCAATCACCCCTTGATGATTATCACTGATGGCGTCCAGCCGGCCGCGTTCCGCCATCTGGAAAGGCACTTTTTTTTCTTTACAAAGTTCCTTTAACGGGCGCAAAAAAGACGGATCCTGATTTTTGGCCGCAATCACTTTGTTAATAGTGCGGCCGCGGCGCAGAGCTTCCAACACCGGATTCCGCCCTCGCAAAATCTCCTTTCGCTCTCGTTGGGATCTCGAACAAGACTCGTCCCTTGTCGATTCGACAATCCGTTTTGTTTTTTTCAATCGAACAGGTTTTTTATAAGACATAACAACTCCGTTTCTTTTTCAGTCCTCAGCGTTCCGCCACATTTTTACATTTGCCGCAGCTCATAGCGCCTTCATAGCAAATTCCTACTGAATCACAGGTAGCGCCGGCATGGGCAAACAATCGAGGCGCCACTTCTCGCACCTGGCGCAGCATTTCATCGGCCAACGCTCGAATTTCCCACTGAGCGCGATTGCAGCACCGAAGTTCAAAGAAATGCAGCAAACTGCGAACATTCATGGTCAGAACAAATTTCGTTTCCGCCGCGTTGGGCAAAACAAAGCGCGCGTCTTCCGCGGGAATTCCCATCTCCAACAGCCGCGCGTAAGCAGCTTGCGCCTGTTCCATCGCCTGTTCAAAAACAGACAGCGCTTCAGAATTTTGCGCGATTTTCGGCGGGGTAATATAGGCAAATTGCTTTTCTTTCACATACCGCTGAGACTGCTGAGAATACGAACAGCCAATCCGATGGCGCACTAATTGATGAGAGAGCGCTCTGCTGACGCCATCAATAGCAAAAGTAAAGCTGACGTGCTCCATGGTGGAAGTATGACCCAAAGAAACAATCTTCCGAACAAAAGACGCTACTTGCTCATCCGAAAAATTTTCCATAATTTCACTGGCGCTGCGGGGAGAATAACAAAGACGCGCCGCCGCCGCCACAATCCGTTCCGGATCAGGGGTATACGAAATCAATTTTACTTTTAACATTGCTCGCTCCTTTCTTCCGTCATCAGATGAAATTGCCACAAACGCGCGAAAAACCACTCCAACCGCTCCTGTTTTTCGGTTACATACCAATACCCGACCAGAGCTTCCAGACCGGTGGCCAATTTATATTCCGCAACCGACGCGCCCTTAGGGTTATGTTGTCCCTTAGCATTTCGGCCCCGACGAAAAACGCTTTCTTCTTCCGAACTCAGCTCTGCCCGCACTGTTTGGATAAATTTTGCCTGGGTACCGGCACGAACCAATTCCACCGCCGCTTTATGCAAATCAGCCGCCTTATAAATCCCTGTTTGAATCAAATGGGCGCGCACCCACACCTCATAGACAGCGTCTCCCAAATAGGCCAATGTTAACGCCGGCAAAAATTGAGGGTTTTCCTTCATCATCTGTTGTACTGTCATAACATCCTCTTTTTCCTTTTGTCTGAAAAACTCCTCCGCATGGAGAGGGACAGCCCTGCTTCGGCAGGGCTGTTTCCGCGTATTTTCTCTGTTTTCTACTCTTTCAAACCAGTCCTTCAGACTTTTTTCCAACGGACGCCGTCGGCGCCGTCTTCCAACACAATGCCCAGTTCTTTCAGTTTATCCCGAATAGCGTCCGCCGTAGCCCAGTCTTTCTTTTTACGAGCTTCCTGGCGCACCTCAATGACCAACTTCATCAAAGCGTCGGTCAGACCATCTTCCTGCTGTTTCTGAGGAATGACGCACGCGATCACACTGTCAAAAGCGGCAAACTGTTCCGTAACCTGCCGCGCTGTTTTTCGGGCGGCGTTTTTCACCCGGCTGTTAACCACACGACAGAAATCAAAAATGGCGGCAATGGCCAAAGCGGTATTAAAATCATCATTCATCGCCGCTTCAAATGCTTCTTTGGCATCCTTCATAGCGGCAAGCAAAGCCTGATCCGCCGCCTCGTCTCCCGTTTCCCCGTTGCTTTTCGCGCATTCTTTGGCCAACAAATAAGCATTGCGCAAACGATTCAAGGATTTTTCCGCCACAGCCAATTTCTGGTCGTCAAAATCAATGGGACTACGATAATGGGTGCTGATCAGATAGAAACGCACCACGTCGCCGGGGAATTTTGCCAAAATATCCCGCAGCAGAAAAAAATTCCCCAGAGACTTGCTCATTTTTTCATTGTTGACGGTAATAAATCCATTATGCATCCAATAGCGCACAAAAGTGCAGTGGCTGGCCGCCTCACTTTGAGCAATCTCATTTTCGTGATGGGGGAAAATCAAATCGGCCCCGCCGCCGTGGATATCAAATCCGTCTCCCAAATATTTGCGACTCATAGCCGAACATTCGATATGCCAGCCGGGGCGCCCCTTGCCCCAAGGGCTGTCCCAGGCGGGTTCCCCGGGTTTGGCGGCTTTCCAAAGAGCAAAATCCATGGGATTGTGTTTCTGGTCCCCAATCATCACCCGAGCGCCCGCTAACATTTCATCCAAATTACGACCGGAAAGTTTTCCATATTCCGGGAAATCCCGAACGGAGAAATACACATCTCCGTTCACTTCGTAGGCGGCTCCGTTGTTCACCAGCTCCTGCACCAACTCAATAATATCCGCGATATGTTCCGTCACTTTAGGGTGTACATCGGCTTTCATCACGTTGAGCGCCTGTACATCCTCAAAATAAGCGGCAATGTACTTTTCCGCTACCGCGGCCGCCGAGATACCTTCTTCTTTGCTGCGATTGATGATTTTATCATCCACATCCGTGAAATTCTGCACATAGGTTACCTGATTGCCTTGATACAGAAAATAACGGCGCACTGTATCAAATACCACGATGGGACGGGCATTACCCAGATGGATATAGTTATAGGTGGTGGGGCCGCAGACATACATCGTTACCTTCCCCGCCTCCCGCGGCTGAAAAGGAACCTTCTTATTTTCCATGGTGTTATATAAATAAATCGTCATCGTATCCTCTCCTTTTCTCAATCAAGGGCAATTCCCAGCTGATTCGCGGTTTGGCGCAATCTGGCGGCAAAGGTTTCTTTGCCCATCAAAGCGATAAGCTTATCGATATCAGGGCCGTGTTGTTCTCCGGTGGTAGCAATACGCACCGGCATGAACACTTGGGCGCCGCCCAGTTTGTTTTCTTTGCGGATTTGCTTTAAGGCCGTTTTGGCGGCCGCCGCGTCAAAAGTCTCCGCCGCGTTTATTTTTTCATAAAAAGATCTCAGCACCATCGGCGCCGTTTCCTGATGCAGAATTTCCAACAATCCCTCGTCGGTCACAGGAGGCAACTCCCCTTTGATAAGCGGCAGGTAGTCCCGACACTCTTCCAGAGTCGCAATGTGGTTAGACATCGTTTCGGCAAAGAGCAGTCGCTGTTCCTGACTGAACGTTTCCCCTTCTAAATACGGATCCAGCAGATCGGCCAATTCTTCCACCGACAGCTTCTTGATATATTGCTGATTCATCCATTTCAGTTTTTCCAAATCAAATACCGCGGGGCTTTTGCTCACCCGATCCAGAGAGAACTGCTGAATCATTTCTTCCATGCTGAAAATTTCTTCTTCGCCTTCCGGCGCCCAGCCCAGCAATGCCAAAAAGTTTACCAACGCTTCCGGCAAATAGCCGTGTTCTTGATACGCCACACAGGAAACATCGCCGTTGCGTTTACTCATTTTGGCGCGGTCTTTACCCAGAATCAGAGAAATATGACCGAAGGTAGGCATTTCCCAGCCCAAAGCCTCATAGATCACCGCTTGACGGGGGGTGTTGGAGAGATGTTCCTCTCCCCGCAGCACATGGGTAATTCCCATCAAATGATCATCCACCACCACAGCAAAATTATAGACAGGAATGCCGTCAGATTTTACAATAACAAAATCGCCGATGCCATCCCGTTCAAACTGCACATCGCCCCGCACCAAATCATGGATGACGATGGGCGCCCCTTCTTTCACATGGAAACGAATGGTGGGTTTGATACCGGCGGATTTTTTTGCCTCGATTTCTTCCGGAGTCAAATGGCGGCATTTTCCAGAATACAAAGGCATTTTCCCCGCTTGGCGACAAGCTTCCTTTTCCGCTTCGATTTCTTCTTCCGTACAGTAACAGTAATAAGCGTCGCCTGTTTCCAACAGACGGTTGACAACTTCTTCATAGGTATAGAGTCGTTCCATCTGACGATAAGGTTGATGGGGACCGCCCACATCCACACCTTCGTTCCAATTGATGCCCAACCACCGTAAAGAAGCTTTGATATTTTCTTCCGACTCGAGGGAAGAGCGCTCCCTATCAGTATCTTCAATGCGCACAATAAAATCGCCGTCGTTTTGTTTGGCATACAAAT
>CBCTTQ010000042.1:0-7624 GCA_965149945.1 uncultured Peptococcaceae bacterium
ACAGAAATTGACAGACTGCGGAATGTTGGAGACCTTCCGTCATTTTCGCAAAGCGCCGGAAAACGCGGTCAATAACCCAAACCTTCAAAACCTCTATCCGGAAGTAATCTGCACCTTGATGCGTCATCTTTATGATGTAGGAACTAAACCGATTCCCAAAGTCAGCAAAGTGCTTTTGCATTCCTTGCAGGAAGAAAATTTAAAAATTGGTGGATTGTTAAAAGATGTGAAAAAGATTGGTGGTGCGCTGCTATGGTAGATGTGAAATGGGCGAGAAAAGTTAATCGCATTGAGGAATACAGTCGCCAACTGGCAAATCGCAATGAAACCAAAATCAATATTCAAAATAAAATCGAACGGTTGCTTTTTAAAGTCGATCGAGAGAGTCATATTAAAATTGATCCAAATCAATGCCGAACCTGTACAAATCGCTCATGCTTGACGATTTGTCCGGCGGGGATGTTCAGCTTATCTGGTGATGGTACAGAGGTGATTTACAGTCATGAAGGCTGCCTGGAGTGCGGCACCTGTTATGTGGTTTGTCCTTCTTTACGGTGGGAGTATCCACGAGGTGGTTTCGGTGTGATTTATCGAGAATCTTAGACAGGGGTGAGGAGAATGACAAAAGAGTGGAACATTGCGGTACTGTTGAGAAATGAACCGATTTCCGCTTCCTACGATATTGGAAAAGACGGCGCGCCTTTGGAAAAGCGTTTGGTGAAAGATTTGCTTTCCGCGGAAGTGAAGGCTATTGAAAAATCTTGCTCTTTACCCGGAGCCCATGTGACGACGCTGGCGTGGGGCAGTGAGGAACCGACGGAGCTTCTGAAAAAATCCTTGGCTTTGGGGGCGGATGAGGCGGTGTGGATCGGTCAGGCGGATTGGCCGCGGGATGCGGACGTGCGGGTGGTCGCCGAGAGTTTGAAGCCAATCGCGGCGGAATATGATTTATTGCTGCTTGCCGATACCGGCAGTAGTACAGCAGGTTCTGCTTTAGCAGCCGCGGTCGCGCTGGCTTTGGGCGCCCCATCTTTTGAAGGTGTGTTGGATTATACCGCGAGAGAATCCGGGATTCTCTTGAAACGGAAACTGGAGGAAGGCAGACGGCAGGAAATTTTTGCTTCTTTGCCATTAGTTTTAGGATTGTTGCCGGATTCCGCAACTACTTCTTATTATACATTAGCGGGAAAACTCACTGCCGCGGAAAAAACAATTTACTCTTACCCTGTTTCTTATCGCGTGTTGGCAAGAAAAGCGAACATTTCTTTAGCAAGGACAGCCTACTGGCAAAAAAAACCATTGCGCCCTCAAACCAAACAAATCTGGCAACCGGATCCGACTCTTTCCGGCAGCGAACGCTTGGAGGCGATGGTTACCGGAGAGACAGAGCCCAAATACGGAAAACGAATAGAAGGCACCTCCGAAGAGTGCGCAGAACAATTGCTGCGGTATCTTTTGGCGGAAAACGTTCTTGAGAAAAAAAACGTTGCCACAGAATGAAGCGGACTGGAGAAATTACAGGGAGGAGGTCGCGATATGAATAAACGCTATCAATTAGCAAAAGCCGTAAAAGTACGAGATGAGGAATTTGGGTTATTGTTTTATATTTGCAAAACAACAGGATTGGTATTTATTAACAGCGGGGATTTGCTGAAGGCGGATGCTTTGCTGACAGGCGGAACCCCCGAAGAGTTATTAATCCAATCTCAGGGACATTCTGAAGTGGATCCCTATCGTTTGGAAGCATTGGATAATCTGTTGAACAATTTGGTAAAAAGGGGGCTTGTGAATGCTCAAGGATAATTTGCATCAGATTCCGCTTTCAGCACCGGTAAATGTGACTTGGGAAATTACTCGCCATTGCAATTTAAATTGTACTCATTGTCTTTCTCGGGATCAGTTGAAATCTTGTGATGATGAATTGAGCCGTGATGAATGCTTTCGTTTAATCGATGAATTATTGGCTGCCGGTGTTTTTCAAGTCAACATTGGCGGCGGAGAGCCTTTTTTGCGACCGGACATTTGGGAAATTTTGCACTATTGCCATGAGCGGGAGTTGGTTACCTGTGTTTCCACTAATGGTTCTATGATCGATCGGGTTGTCGCGAAAAAATTGGCGGAAATGGATTATTTGTACTTACAGGTGAGTTTGGACGGAGCGACGGAAGAAGTCAATGACCGCATTCGAGGAAAAAACACTTACCAGATGGCGATGAATGCCATCGAGAATTTGGATCGGGCAGGTTTTTTCGGATTGAGCGTCAATACCGTTGTCACTGCTAAAAATTTTCGGGAATTGCCTGATTTGTATCTTTTGGCAAAAAAATATCATGCCAAACCCCGCCTTTCTCGTTTTCGTCCTTCGGGCGGCGGCGCGGAGATGTGGGATGAATACGCCTTGTCGAAAGATCAGACGGAAGAGTTGGCAGATTTGCTGAGTGCGCATCGAGATATCGTCACAGGAGATTCCTTCTTTTCTATCACGAGAGAAGATCGAAAAAATCTGGGGTTGAATATGTGCGGCGCTTGTAAAATGACTTGTTCCATTTCTCCCAACGGTAAGGTTTTTCCCTGTGCTTTTATGCAGTATGACGAATTTTTAGCGGGAAATATACGAGAACAATCTTTTATGGAAATCTGGAACGATTCTCCGGTGATGAAACTGTTTCGGGAGTTGAATCCCAAATCCTGCGGCGATTGTCCGCGTTTTGACCATTGTCACGGCGGTTGCCCCGCCATTGCTTGGTTTATTAAAAAAGATATCACTGCCGGGGATCCCGCCTGTATTTGCAAGTTAGGATAGGTGATTACGATCAAAACGTTAACAAGCTGGAATTTATTTCATGTTAGACTGGCGGATTCTTGTGTTTTGACGGAATCTGACGGGAGATGGTCGATTAAGAGTCGCCGCCCTCGTCGCCAAATTTTCATTGGAACGGATATCGCCTGCCTGATTCGGGATTTTGTGGCAGGCAACGATGTCGCTTCCTGTACGGAAAAACAAACGGATTTGTTGTTTACTTTGGCTGCCAAAGGATATCTGGATATTTCTTTGCCGCCATGGAATTTTGAGGAGTACGAGGTACCCTTTGTCAGTGTTATTATTCCCGTAAAAAACCGACCTACGGATATTAGCGATTGCTTGCAGTCGATTTTTGCGGTGCGCTGGCCGGAAGAAAAGATAGAGGTATTGGTAGTAGATGACGGTTCTGATGATGAAACTCCGCGGGTGGCTGAATCTCTGGGCGCTCATGTGATTCGCCGCAAAACTTCCGGTGGTCCGTCAGCCGCACGTAATGCCGGCGTTGCACAGGCAAGAGGGGAAGTGCTGGCGTTTATTGACAGCGATTGTACCGTTGACCGGACTTGGTTGTTGGAATTGGTTCCTTATTTGATGGCGCCGGGTATCGGCGCGTTGGGAGGATTGGTTGCCGGTTATTATCATCAAAGTCGGTTGGATTGCTATGAAGAAGCGATGTCCTCCCTTTCTATGGGGAAAAGGCTTCTTTACGAGGCGGACACGGAGGGAAATTTTTATGTTCCCACTTGTAATATGTTAGTTCGGAAAGAAGTATACGAGGCGGTCGGCTGTTTGAATCCTGAAATGCATTTGGGCGAAGATGTGGATTTGTGCTGGCGAATTCGCGGCGCCGGACAGGGACTTCTCTACATCCCCCGAGGCAGAGCTTGGCATAAACATCGGAACGCACTGCGACAGATGCTAAGACGGCGTTTGCAATATGGAACTTCCGAGGCGGATTTATACCAGCGACATCCGGAAAAGAAAAAAGTATTCCCGATGCCGGTTCTTGCCTTGGGTTTTTGGCTGGGGATTTTCTTGACGGTAACCTTTTGGAATCTTTGGTTTTGCTTGGTGATTGTCGTTAGTTTCGTTTTGAATATGGCGCGGAAGACGTTTTTGATACGGCGTTTACAAGAGCAGGTAAATATTGTGGAAGTTTTCCAAATTACCTGGCGCACTTCCACCGCTTTTTGCTATTATTTGAATTTTCATTTTATTCGGTATTATCTGATTTTGTTGTTATTGGTCAGTATGGTCTATCTTCCGTTGCTGCCGGCAGTATTGATTGCGGTTGTTCATTGTGGCATTGTGGACTTTCGCGTAAAACAACCAAAGCTGAATTACTTCTCGTTTCTTTTCTTTTATTTGTTAGAGCAGATTTCTTATCAAATAGGTGTTCTGGTTGGTTGTTTTCAGCATAAATATTTGAAGTCCTATTGTGTAAAGTTAAAACTCGGTTTTTAATCCGAATTTTTGATTCGGGCTAAATATCATAAAATGAATGGGGAAAGGGGGATAGAGAAAAGGAAGTTGATTGATGATTGTGGATTGGCTCAAGCGATACAATTTTCATAGAACGCAATTTCTTCATGAAAAAATTAGTTTCGCGCCGCCGATCGGATTTTAGAGAATGATATTAGGTTGAATTGAGAGGTGATTATATGGTAACTGCTAGTGTTATTTTATTCGTCTTGTATCTGGCGCTGCTGGTTTTTATGGGATTAAAACAAGCAAGAAAATCCAACACCATGGAATCATACTGGATGGCTGAACGAAATCTGCCTGCTTACCGTATTGGTTTTGCGTTGGCGGCTTCCTGGTTTGGGTTGTCCAGTTTTACCGGGCAGGCCGGTTGGGTGTATGAAAGCGGTTTGGGCGCCTTGTTTCAATTGGCGTTCCCGAATTTTGTGGCGATTTTCCTGATCGGGGTGGTTTTTGCTAAAAGAATCCGTCAGATTCCCGCTCTTTCCACACCTGAATTTTTGGAAATGCGGTACAGCAAAGCTATTCGTCCGCTGCTCGCTGTTGTGTGTCTGATCGCCTTTGCCGGTTATTCCGCGATGGAATTTATCGCTTTGGAATATGTATTTGATACTTTCTTGGGTTGGACGCCTTGGATCGGAGCCGTGGTTATTGTCGTTGTGACATTGCTCTATGTAAATCTGGGTGGTATGAATACTGTTGTTTGGACCATTGTGGTTCAGTATGTACTGTTGTTTATAGTCGGCGCGGTAGTAGGAATTGCCGCTATTGTCGAAGGCATCAATTTGATCAATTCCGGCGCTGTTGCCGGTATTGCTCCGGGAACTTCCATTTGGAGTATTCCGACTTTGGGCGCCGACGCTCCGTTGGGTTGGTGGAATCTCTTCTCTTTGGGTATCGGTACTACCATTGTACTGATTGTCGCGATGTGGCCTGCTTGGTCTACGGAACAAACGCCCTGGCAGAAAATCTGGATGGCGAAGGATTCCAAAACCGCTCGTCGCGGCGCTTTGTACGGCACTTTTCTGAATGCCATCGTGTATTTCTTCTCCATTTTCATGGCGGTTGCTGCTTGGGTTGTAATCGGTTCCCCCGCGGATTTGCCGGCGGATTTTAATACGGAATTGATCGTGTACTATTTGATGACTGCGGTACTGCCGGAATGGATTATTCCCATTATCATTGTTGGTTTTATGGCGGCGGCCATGTCCAATATTTCCAACTTTGCGGTATCTTCCGCGTCGAATTTGGCGAAGGATATTTATCAGAGATATCTGCGCCCGCACGCGACCCAGAAGGAAATGGTTTGGGTAAGCCGTCTTTGCATTGCGATTACCTTGTTATTAGGTATTTTTGTCGGCGTTGTAATGCCGAGTATTTTGGATGCGGTTGTGGCGGCAGCTTCTATCGCTACCTGTGGTTACTTTGTTCCCATTGTTGGCGCTTTGTTCTGGCGTCGCGGAAACTCCTATGGCGCGGTTGCGTCTATGGTGTTGGGCGGCGGCGGCTTTTTGGTTTCCTATATCGGTCAAATGTGGTTGGGTTGGGTATTCCCTATCGATCCTGTCATTATCTGGCTGATTGTTGCGTTGGTGGCTTATGTCGCGATATCTTTGGCGACGACACCGCCGGAAACCAAAAAATTGGCTGCTTTCTTCCAGAAAGATGCCGATCAGTTTATTGCTGATTGGAAAGCGGCAGGTTTTGCCGATGAACCCAGCGCTGATGCCGCGCGGCTGGTAGCAGACCAATTGGTGATCAAAGATCATGGTGAACGCAGTATGTATACATTAACGTATCGTGTAAATAAAAACTTTACTACCTTGGAAGAATGGGAAGCCTATTGTGACGCGTTATTGAAAAACAAATCATGGGCTTGGTTGGCAGGATATGATATCATCTATAAAATTACCCAGAATGATATGCTGAGTAATGTGCGTTTGGCTCGCGGTCAAAACGCGGATGAGGTGATTATTTACTGTGAACCGACAGCGGATCGGGCTGATAATGCCAAAAAAGCAATTGCTGTCGCTGTGGATGATCTGAACGCTTTGAGTTAGAAAAAAAACTGTACCTTTGTTGTTGGTTGAAGAAAGACGGAGCCGTGCAAATGCATGGCTCCGTTGAAAATTGAAAATTGTTTTTATGGAAATATGTTTGTGTTGCTTTGAAAAAGAGCTGTTATTTGAGCTGAAAGGAGGAATCCTGCATTGAAAGGAATTATTTTGGCGGCCGGTCGCGGCACCAGATTGTATCCTATGACTAAGGCGGTATGTAAACCATTACTGCCGATTTATGATAAACCGATGATTTATTATAGCCTTACGGTGTTGTTACAGGCGGGCATGAAAGAAATCCTGATTATTGTTCCTCCGGGCAAGATTTCTGCTTTTTCGGCTTTGTTAGGGCGGGGAGAAGGATTGGGTATTCGGATTTTTTATCAGGAACAACTTGTTCCTCGGGGGATTGCCGATGCTCTCTTGTTGGGTGAATCTTTCTTAGAAGGAGATTCGGCTTGTTTGATGTTGGGAGATAATCTGTTTTACGGGGATGAACTGGAAAAGCAATTGGCGGTCGCTCGGGACAATCTGACGGGGGCTTCTGTGTTCGGTTATCCTGTGGCGGATCCCAGACCTTTTGGTGTGGTGTCGTTTGATGCCGAAGGGCATGCCGTTTCTATTGAGGAAAAACCGTCCAACCCTCAATCTAATTATATTATTCCCGGCCTTTATTTTTATGATGCGGATGTGATGGGAATTGCAAAAGGGCTGAAGCCTTCGGCACGGGGAGAATTGGAAATTACCGATGTGAACCGGGAATATTTGCGGCAAGGCAGGCTGCGAGTTGTTCCGTTGGATTCCTCTACTTTATGGATGGACGCGGGCAGTGGCGATTCTCTTTTAGAATCGGCAAAAAAAGTCGCCCATCTGCAAAACACGACGGGAAAATTAGTCGGCTGTCCGGAAGAAGCCGCATGGAACCATGGTTTCTTGAGCGAGGCGCGGTTGATTGAGACAGCGGAATCCATGGCAATGACCGCGTACGGGCAATATCTGCGTCGTTTGGTAGAGTCTGATTCCAAAGAGAAGGGACGGTGAGAGTATGGGACGCGCGGAACAACAATATCGTGATTGGCTGCAAAATGTCGATGAAGAATTGTTGCCGGAGTTGGTCGCGTTGTCGGAACAAACTGAAAAACGGCAACAATGTTTCGGACAAGATTTGCTTTTTGGTACCGCCGGTTTGCGAGGCGAGATGGGGATAGGTCCCAATCGTATGAATCGGTATACGGTAGGAAGAGCTGCTGCCGGATTAGGCAAAGTTTTGACGATCCCAAAG
>CBCTTQ010000043.1:0-7575 GCA_965149945.1 uncultured Peptococcaceae bacterium
GGAGGGGTTGTTGTGTGTTGGTGATTGAGGCGGTGGATACAAGAAATATTTTTTTCGGTTTGATGAGTTTTCGCGGAGTTTTTGGTTGTGCTGTGAGCGGCAGACGGAGAGGGAAGAAGATTGAAATAAAAATTTTTTTGTCAAAAAACAAGGGGTGTTTGGAAACTTTTTAAGGAAGATATGGTGAAGGAATTTCATATTGTATGAGCATGTTTAAAGAGGCGTTAAGCGGACATGTCTTCCGCTGCCAAAACGGTGTTTGCCATGAGCGGTCGGGAAAGGATGATTGGATAGACCGCGGGGATTGTTTTTATTTGAAAATTGGTTAAAAATGCGTGGGCGGAACTCTTATTTTTTTATGGCGGTTACATAACATAATAGTACAGAAAGTACATGGCGGATTATTAAAAAGACGGGCGGGATGTAAACAATGAGAGTAAAAAGCGTACAAACGCATCACAGAAAAAACGGCAAACAGAAAAAAACAAGCGGTAAAATTTTGCGTCTGCTGGGGATTCTTTTGTTATGCGCGGTATTGTTGGAGTTTACCATTGAGCAAAGCGGCATGATTTTGTTCGGGGTAGAGGTGGAAGGGATTTCTTTGGGAGGATGTACCAGAGAAACCGCGAAGGAACGGCTGCAAGCCGCGGTCGGTGTTCAAAAACAGGATCAGGTCGTTTTGGTTATCGACGGGATCTCATATCCCTATACCAAAGAAGAGCTGGGGCTGGAGATGGATATTGACGCGGCGGTGGAACAGGCCTATCAAGTAGGACGGCGGGGTAATCTGGCGGAACGCTTAAAACGGCGTCAGGATTACGAAGAACTTTCAGTACCTAAGAGTTGGAATCGTGAAATTTTTCTTGAAAATATGCAACCTTTAATGAACCTCTATCGTGTGGTTCCAACCGGTTCGCGAGTTAGCGTCGCCGAGGGAGAAGCACAGATTCAGGAAGAGCAAAACGGGCGTTATTTAGATGTGGAAGAGATCTTTCAAAAATTACAAACCGCTCCCGCCGGAGATATTCGCATTGAGGTCTCTTTTCGCACGTGGTATGGTTATCCTGATTCGGAACAAGCTGCCGGCTGGCGGATGGAGCGAATATTGGGAGCTTTTTCAACAGAATACGATGAGGCGAGTAATCGAGGACAAAATATTGAACGTTTCGCGGCGGCATTAGATCAAGCATTGTTGTATCCTTATGAGTCTTTCTCTGTGAATGAACGTACAGGAGAACGTACCGTTGCAAAGGGGTATCTCCCGGCGCCGGTAATTGTGGACGGAGAAAGGGCGGAGGATGTGGGCGGGGGTATTTGCCAGGTAGTAACGACTCTCTATCAGGCGGTCGCGCAGGCAGGGTTTACGATTACGGAACGTCATCGTCACAGTTTGCCGCCTGCTTATGTGGGAGAGGGGATGGACGCCGCCGTGGTCTATGGAGAAAAGGATTTTTGTTGTTATCATCGTCGAGATGCGCCGGTGTTGATTGCATGCAGAGCGGCGTCCGGAACTCTAACAGTCACTGTTTATGGAGGGGAGCATTAGCCGCGATTGCTGGTCGGGAAAGGAGAATTTCTGAAAATAAGGTTGTAACAAGATTGTCGAATATGGTATAATACAAATAAATAAGATGGTGTATTATTGCCTGTTCAAATCAGGCGGAGAAGAACAATCCACACAGGAAAAAAGGAACTGAAATCAAAGACGGATAGGAAGGATGAAACAAAGATTATGACAGAACATAGAACTTCTCCGATACGGGGAACCGGTAAGAAAAAAATCAGAAAATCCATCTGGATTATTTTGTTAGTGATTATTGTTGCCGCGGCGGCGGGGATTTACTATGGCACGGCTTTTGGGGCGGAAACCCTGGATGAAGCGGTAACAGTGGAAATTCCCGATGGCGCCGGGGCACAGCAGATTGGCAGTCTTTTGGAAGAGAACGGCGTTGTAAAACACGGTTGGAGTTTTGTTTCTTATGCGGAAAAGCAGGGAGCCAGTGATACGCTTCATTCCGGCAGTTATACCTTCGGTCCCGGCGAGATAACTTTGGAAAGCGTGCTGGAGTCTTTGCAATCGGGTGTCGATAATGATGTGACCTCCAATATTACTATTCCGGAAGGGCTGACGGTGGAACAGGTGGCGGAAACGCTGGAATCGGAAGGAATCGTCACCAAACAGGAATTCTTGGACGCGGCGGCGGCCTTTGATACTTCGGCTTATTCTTACATCCCCGAAGGAGATACTTACAATAAATTGGAAGGATTTCTTTTCCCTGAGACTTATAATATTATGAACAATTGGGGATCGGAAGAAATCATCGGGATGATGTTGAATCAGTTTGATACGGTGTTCACGGAAGAAATGCGGCAGCGTGCCGATGAAATGGGATACTCCGTTTACGAAATTGTAACCATGGCGTCATTGGTGGAACGAGAAGCTTTGTATGATGAGGATCGTCCTGTCATCGCCGGTGTCTTCTATAATCGGCTGGAAATCGGAATGCGCTTGCAGTCCTGTGCCAGTGTGCAGTATATTCTGGGTGAGCCGAAAGCTCGTCTCAGCAACGAAGATATTTCCATTGATAACCCCTATAATACCTATTTATATGAAGGGCTGACACCGGGTCCCATCGCCAGCCCCGGGGAAACCTCCCTGCAGGCGGCGTTGTATCCGGAAGATACGGATTATATGTATTTTGTAGCAATGCCGGACGGGCATCATCATTTCAGCACAACTTATGAAGAACATTTGGCGGCTACGGAAGAATATTTAGAATAAAGGAATGTACATCCAATGAAAAAACATAGAGGTGTGGTATGATCAGAAAACCGGAGCTTTTAGCGCCTGCGGGAGATTTGGAAAAATTAGAAATGGCAGTGCTGTATGGCGCTGATGCGGTTTACATTGGTGGTAAAGATTTCAGCCTGCGAGAGCGGGCAACTAATTTTGACGAGGAAGAAATGCGCCGCGGGATCGAGTTCGCGCATGCCCATGGGGTAAAGGTATATGTGACGGTTAATATCTATGCTCATAATCAGCATATTGAGCGAATGCCGGCGTACTTTTGTCGTTTGGCGGAACTGGGGGCGGATGCTCTGATTATTTCTGATCCGGGCGTTTTTGCTTTGGCGCGGCGTACCGTTCCGCAAATGGAATTGCATATCAGTACGCAAGCCAGCGTAACCAATTATGAGGCGGCGGAGTTTTGGAGACAGGCGGGAGCCTCTCGGGTGATTTTGGCGCGGGAGGTTTCTTTGGCGGATTGCGGTGCGATTAGTGAGAAAACCCCTGTAGATCTGGAAATTTTTGTCCACGGCGCCATGTGCATGTCCTATTCGGGACGCTGTTTGCTCAGCAGTTTTTTGACCAAGCGCAGCGGTAATTTGGGAGATTGCGCCCAACCTTGCCGTTGGCAGTATCGATTGGAAGAAGCCAAACGCCCCGGCTCCTATTTTCCTATTGAGGAAGATCGTTGGGGTTCTTATATCTTCAACAGCAAAGATCTTTGTTTGGTTGATTATCTGCCGGAAATCTTTTTTCGGGGGATTGCTTCTCTGAAAATTGAGGGGCGGATGAAAAGTGCCTATTATGTAGCCAATGTGGTGCGAATTTATCGGCAGGCGGTGGACGCCTGCTGGAAGGCGATGACTCGTTTTTTTGCTGATCATCATTGGACGGCGGCGGATTGTCCCGCTGAGATTGATTTCGCGGAATTTCGAGAAAAATATTTTCCTCCGCGGCCGGAGTGGCGGCAAGAGCTGGAAAAGGTCAGCCATCGTCACTATTTTACGGGATTTGCTTTGGGACAGCCTAATGAAAACGGGTATGTGTATGATACCACTTACAGTTTTCGCGGTTATGATTTTGCCGGGATAGTGTTGGATGCCGCGGAAGGAAAATTGAAGATTCAACAGCGTAATCATTTGGCGCCGGGGGACGAAGTGGAAATTATCTCCCCTACGGGACCGATCTATTGTTTTTCGCTGGAAAAAATTTGGGACGAAGAGGGAAATCCCCGTCAGGCGCTGAATCATCCCAAGGAAGTCGCTTGGATCGCCTGTGACCATGTTTGCGTCCCGGGGAGCATTTTGCGTCGCCCTGTCAAGGATGAAAATTTGAAAGAAATGAATCAGATTCATCAATGATATACAAAGAGGAGGAATGGACTTTGTCGCAGATCGATGATTTGAAGACACTTATGGCAACTTATCCGGAAGAGGTCTCTTATTATCGGATTGCGCCGAAAGATATTGACCTTTTCAATAAAATCATTGAGGCATATGGTCATTTGGGTTTGGTGACGACGCTGGATCCGAAAGCCGCGAAGGTCGCTGTTTGGACAACGAAAGATACCAGGCCGCTTCTGCTTAAGCTTATTCGGAAGCTGCCGTTTGCGGTACTTCCGTGGGAGGAATTCAAACCGACAAACAACGAGACCGCGGAGTTAAAGGAAAACAGCGAAGTATAAAAAATGGTTGTATAGTGTAAAAGATGAACAGGAGGATGATAAGTCGAGGAGTTTGAAACGAAATGTTGTGAAAGGTTTTTTAGGAGGTAATTATGAAAAGACAATACAAATGGTTCTTGACTCTGATGTTGATTTTGTCTGTGGGATTGTTTACCGGTTGTTCCGCCGCAGGCAACGGTTATTTCCAGCTGGCGGAAGAAGTTTCGCGGTTGGACGGTTACACCTTTACGGGGAGTGCCGTCATGGATATGGACATGAGTGATTTGGGTTTGAGCGATGAAGAAGCGGCAATCCTTCAGAACATGGAAATGGAATACAGCGGGGAATATAACCTGGAAGCATCGGCATTGTATTTTAATATGACAATGACAATGGGTGATGCTCGTTTCCCCATGGAATGTTATTTGGACGGCAGCCAAATGCTGATCAGCAGTGACAGTCTACTGGAAATGATGGAAGTGTTGGGCGCTGAGCAGGAAGATATTGACGGTACTGCCTATGCGTTGGATGGTAAAAAATGGCTGGCGTTGGATAACGCCGGGGAGTTGATGGCTCCTATTTTAGGAGAAGGCGGCCTTGCGGCGTTGAGTACCAATTTCTATGATGCGTTATCCTATTTCCAAGAACACTCATTCCGTGATTACGATCCCGGTTGTTTCAGCGGCAGCAGCGCTAAAGGTTATACATTGACATTGAACAATGAAAATATGCAGGATGTAACAGAAGGGTTCCTGCGGTATGTTCGAGATCATGGAGACGCCGTCAGCGCCGATATCACCGCGAACGGGGAAACTTTGGATCAGAGCGCTTTGGCATTGCTCGGATTAACCAGCACCGGTCTGCAAGAACTGGTGAATACGGTACGGCAATACAGCGATGACGCGGAATTGACGGCTTTGGCGCAGCAGATGACCGAAAGCTTGCAGGGAACAGAAATTGTTTCTACCATCAAGAAAACCGGGAATCAAAAATATACGGAAACCGACCGCTTGCGTCTTGCCATGACGGATCCGACAACAGGAATCTCGATGAACATGGGAATGGAATTAACCATGAAGATTGACGGAACGAAAGGCGGTACTTTCCAGGTACCTGCGGATAGTGATATCGCCAGCGCCGCCGCTATCGGTGAAACACTGCCTTTGCAGGGAGTAAGCGCCACACTGTATATGGACGAACAAACGCTGTATTTGACCAAATTCTATACTGCCAGCATCTTTAATACGATGGAAGTAGTAGAATCTCAGGCTATTGTTCGAAACAATTACAACTACTTCCCGCTGCGGCAGATTGCCGAAATGTTTGGAGAACAGGTAGCTTGGGATAAAAACGCGGAAAAAGCCTATGTGATCCGCGGTACTCAGAAAATCGATATGACCGGCTTCCTTCAAAACGGCAGAACCTATGTGAAACTGCGGGATTTTGAAAAATTGGGCTATCTCATCGACTATGTAAATGATCCCGTTCTCGGTGGGGTTGCGACGATTCAGGTGACTTTTGATCCTGCTTGGTCGGCGTAAGTTTTTTATTTTACAGAAACAACGGTGAAAATCTCTGCCCGACCAATGGGCAGAGATTTTCTTTATCAATCATTGAAGGAGCGGTATGGATCATTCACGGTATGCGGAAATCCCCTCGATTTTGCTCCGCGATAGAAATTGTTCGGATTTTTGAAAATCTTTTTGTCATTCTTTGGGGAACCGAAAAACTTTGGTAAGGCATGAGGAAAAGAAAAATTGTGATTAGGGTGTGGTGATAAAAATGAAGACAAACAGAGTATGCGCGGAACGTCCGCCGTTATTACTGCGTTGGCAGATTTTGATTTACGCGACGGTGACTGCGGCGATTTGTGTCGGGCAGCACCTGCTGACGAAAGCGGGACCGCTCCAGATGGTGAAAACCGCCTGTGGGATGGTTTTGCTTTTGCTGGTATATGTGATATTGGGGGCGACACTGCCTTTTTTGCGCCCAAAACGACTGTCTTCTGCGGAAAAGGAGATTTTGTCGGAGGATTCGGTCTATGGAGCGGGCAGTGGTGAACGGGTGTTGACCATTGAAAAAAACCGGGACGCGTTGTATTGGCGACTGCGATTGTTTCGTAACGCTCAGCGTTCTATCATTTATTCCACCATGGATTTTCGGAATGATCACAGCGGCGTGGATGTGCTTTCCGCTTTGTTTGCCGCCGCCGAAAGAGGGGTGCGAGTGCGTCTGCTGGTGGATGGGCTTCGTTCTTTGGCGTTTTTGCAATCACGGGAGTTTCGAGCCTTTGTGCTCCATGAAAATATTGAGGTGCGGGGATATAATCCGCTGAATTTGCGAAAACCATGGCGTTTGCAGGCGCGCCTCCATGACAAGTATATCATTGTGGACGATGAAATTTATACCATCGGCGGACGAAATACCAATGATTTGTTTTTGGGAGAATACAGTCGCCGCCGCCGTAATATTGATCGGGAATTGTTGATTTGGGACGCGGAAAAACAAGGCGCTTCTTTAGTTGTGTTGCGGCAATATTTTGAAACACTGTGGGCTTCGGGTTGGTGTCGGCGAATTCCTATGAAACGCACGCTTTCTTTGGAACGTGATTGGGAAGCGCTGCGGAATCATTATCGATGGCTGCGGGAAGCCTATCCGGAAGCTTTTGCTCCGTTAGATTTGTGGAAAATCACCGTACCGGCGGCCAAAGTCACATTGCTGCACAACGCGCAAACACCATACAAAAAACCGCCGTTGCTTTGGAAAACAATGATGAAGGTACTGGCAACGGGCGAGGATGTGCTGATTCAGACACCGTATTTGATACTGGACAGCGCTATGGAACGGGATTTGGCGGCTTTGACATCAGTTCCTGACCGAAAGGTGCGTGTGGTGACCAACGCCGTAGAGACGGGCGCCAATGCTTGGGGCTGCGCCGATTATTTAAATCGGAAACCCCGTATATTGCGTACCGGTATTGAACTTTTTGAATGTGTCAGTCCGCACTCCTGTCATTTAAAATCCATTTTGGTAGACGAACGGCTGAGTTTGGTCGGTTCTTTCAATTTTGATATGCGCAGCTGCTATTTGGATACGGAATTGATGTTGGCGGTGGATTGTCCCG
>CBCTTQ010000044.1:0-7506 GCA_965149945.1 uncultured Peptococcaceae bacterium
AGAAAAAGATTTAACTTGTATAATAGAATGTGCAGAAAATGTTCAACTGCTTGCCGATGGCGATCAGCTGGCACGGGTGTTTGATAACATTTTGCGCAATGCCATTTGTTACAGCAACCCCGGAACAGAAATTCACATTCAAGTGGAAGACACACCGGAAGAAATTCGACTTTCTTTCACTAACCATGGCCTGATTATCTCGGAAGATCAGCTGGAACACATCTTTGATAAATTTTATCGTATCGATGAAGCAAGAAGCAGCAATTCCGGCGGCGCCGGCTTAGGATTGGCCATCGCTAAAATCATTGTGGAACTGCATGGCGGCACCATTCAAGCCCACAGCGACAAGACGGGCACCTGCTTTTCCCTTTGTTTTCCGAAGAAATCCTCTGAGAAAGGAGACTGAATCATGACAGCGCCGCATATCCTGGTTGTAGATGACGAAAAAGAAATCGCCGATTTGTTGGGAACCTGTCTGCAAAACGAAGGATATCGGGTCACCACAGTTTATCAGGGAGATGAAGCTCGACGCGTCATCGACACGGAATCCATCGATTTGGCAATTTTAGATATTATGCTACCCGGCACGGACGGATTGGCGCTGTGCCGCCACATTCGGGAACAGCACAACTACCCCATCATTCTGCTATCTGCCAAAACGGAGGATATCGATAAGATCATCGGCTTGGGGCAAGGCGCCGATGACTATATCACAAAACCCTTCAATCCATTGGAAGTCATCGCTCGAGTCAAAGCACAGTTGCGACGATTTTTACTAATGCGAGATACCAAACAATCCGAAGATGATTTAATCCAGATCCGCGGGCTTACCATCAATAAAAACACCAACCAGGTAGAATTAGACGGCAAGGAACTATCTCTGACGCCAACAGAATACCGTATTCTCTGTTTATTAGCCCAAAACCGCGGCAAAGTACTCAGCAACAAGGAAATCTTTACCGCTATCTGGCAGGAAGAATATTTGGACTCGAACAATTCGGTCATGGTACACATTCGCCATCTGCGAGAAAAAATGCATGAGCCGCCTCGTAATCCAAAATATATCAAAACCGTTTGGGGATTTGGTTATAAACTGGAAGAATGAACACAAAAAGAAGAGGACTTCAACCTCTTCTTTTTTTATCAAATTCTCCTTTTCATATATAGAAACCTCTATCGTGTTAAAAAGACGCGTTTTCTTTTTCTTATTATTTCATTCCGCATTCTGTGTTTTACCTTGTACACAGTGACAAATGGACGCCCAGCTACAATCCCCGCAAAGAGCGTCAAATTGTCCCGCCGACATGATTTTTTCCGTAATCTGTTTCTGATACTCCTGCCAAGACATGGTTGCCCCCCGCCGTAACCCACACAAATCCAGAACTTTCTGGTCATAGACATGTACTTTTAACCAATCTCGACAATCATCTTCCCCCCTCTTTGGGCATTGGGCACAGATCAAATCCGGCTCATCACTGATTTCCACCATAGGATTGCTTTCCAACAATGTAATCACTCGCGTCATATTCTTTATAAAAGTTTCAGAATACCCTCTTCGCGCAAAAAATCGAATACACAGACCATGATGCGCTCGCACTTTAATCTTTGACATATTTTTTCAACCTCTTTGTCACCAGTACAGCCGCCGCGATTTTGATACCGTCAGGCAACAGAAAGGGAAAAACGCACCATCCCAAAACAGTACCTATCGCCACAGCCCCCGAAGTCTCTGTATAGGCAATCAAAAACCAAATTGTTCCTACAACATAGCAAGCAATCAAACCCAGTACCATAGATAATATTAATACCAAGGTGCCGCTGCCCCAAAAGCGCTCCATCCCCCACATCACCAGCGCCGTCAACACAAATCCAACCAAATATCCCCCGGAAGGCCCCAGCACAGCGCCGAGCCCACCTTGAAAATTAGCAAAAACAGGCAAACCAATCATTCCCAAAATCAGATAAACCACCACTGCCAATGTTCCTCGTTTTCCCCCCAATAAACCGACCGCCAAAAATACGGCAAACGTCTGTAAGGTAAAAGGCACCGTGGTAGGAATCGCGATCCAGGAACAAATGGCAATCAGCGCCACAAACAAACCAATATAAGCCATACTGCGGGTTTTGCTTCTTCTTATTGTTGCTTCCATTCTTATCAACCCCTCTTCATTGTAAACCAAATGGCTCAAATTGCGTTTCCATTATAACACGGGGGATGGTTTTTGTCAAACTGAAATTCCATTTCCGTTCAGAGAGAAAGAAAACACCTGTTAACCGCTGCAAAAATAAAGAAATCCCGAAAGAAAAATTTCTTTCGGGATTTCTTAGCAGGATTATACAAACAAGCAGAATTGTAAACCTTTCAGGACTTACAGGTTAAAATTTTCCCCAACAGCAGAAGAAGGATTAAAATAAGTATTTATCTGTTCATCGGTCAGCGTAATACCAAAGACTTCCTGATAGTAATCCTTCACTTCCTGGTTTAAATCCAGATCCCGGAACAAATCGGGATAAACGGTTTTGGCCATCCAAAGCAACGTCATCGGAGTATCAGCTCCGGGAGTGTACGTTCTGTATACGCCCAGAGGCATTTTATACGCCTGCTGATTGGAAATAGCATCAATTTGACTCCAGTCATAATTGCCGATCGTATTGTTATAAAGATCTTCCGGCTGAGCGGAGGTAAAGTTAGTAATAAAAATCATTTGCGGGTTCCAGCTATAAATCTGTTCCATGCCGACCACCGCGGAATTATCGGTGGACAATTCTTCTGCCACATTCACGGCGCCTACGGCGTCAGCCCACCATTGACCGAAGAAATGCTTGCCGGAAGTGGTAATATTGGTGTCATCATAGTTAAAGAGATAGAACACCCGTTCCCGTTCTTCATCGGGAATACCCGCTACGGTTTCCTGCACCATGTTGTAAATTTCATTGCTGTAATCCGCTACTGTTTGGGCTTTGTCATTTCCGGGGAAAATTTGGCTTAACAGCGCAATCCACTGATTCAATGTTTCGATACAATCATAGTCCCATTTCGCCGCGGAAACAGCAACGGCGTTAAAGCCCGCCTGGCGCAAAGTATCGCCTACATCAGGACTTTCCGCGCTGTAGAATACCACATCGGGTTCCAGTTTCATCAATTCTTCCACATTGACGGAAGTACCGTCAATCCAACCTGTATCCGCTTCCAAAATTTCCGGATAAAGTTCCCCAAGCAAACCGTTTTCCGCCGCGGCCATGCTCACGGGCGAAATCCCCACCAGGCTGTCCGCGGAATCAAAGAAAACAGAAAGCACGGAAGGTAACGGTAAAATATCCGCCACCGCGATTTTATCAATTTGCGCAGGCAACGTCACCTCATTGTCTCCGTGGTCCGTAATGGTAATCGTGTCTGCTTCCGCTGTTTCCTCTTGTCCATTCTGGTTGCCGGCACAGGCCGTACAGGCCACCAACATCAGCGCCGCAAAAAAAACAGCCATCAGTTTTTTCATTTCATCACGCCTCCTATCGTATTTGTTTGAAAATGATGCTCTTATTATAACCGACCCCTAACAGGAAAAACATTGCAACAGCAACGAAATTTCTTTGCTAAAAATTTTATTTTCTCCCTTGATTATCGATTTTTTGCCCATTGTTCGAATCCGACTCCGATCAAATTGGGAATATCCTCTCGAAACATTCTGCCGGAAAATCCTTCATGAGGCAAAGCAATAAAGTCCACTTCGGAAGGACAGATGGGACGGTAGAGAGGGTCCGCTACCAACCGCTTCCCTTCGGACAAATACGGGCGCAGCTCCTCTTCATCCGTCGCTCTTACATTATCAGCCAACAAAAGCGCGTCGTCACATTCCACCGGGCAAATCACACGAGCGCTCAATCCTTTTTCCAAACGTAACGCAGCCGCCAATGAATTGCTGTAAACGCCTTCGCCGATGATCACCAAATCCGCGGTTCCCTCAGACGTCGTTTCATCTCCATAGGCCACCTGATCACAGCCTGTTTCAGCACTTTGGCGCAACTCCCGCAGCAAGTACTTTGTAAAAGTTTCTCCCATAGGTATCCCCGCCACATAAGGAATACCGAAACGTTCTTTCAGAACTCGCGCCGCCGGCAACCCGCTGGCGGAAACCACCAAGTTTACCCGTGCCAACGCCGCTTGCTCAAGAGCAGACAAATCATCTCCCATAGCCCAGGTGCTGATTACTTGAAAACCGGCGCCCGTCAACAAATCGCGCATTTTTTCCACACTGCCGTTAACGGAAAAATCCAACGGCGTCGCGCCGAGAATATTCACACCCTCTGCTACAGGAGCGCTTTGCCGTTCTTGTACCATTCGCCGCGCCAAACCCGCCAATGCCATGCCGGCACCGCTGGTATAAGCGTGCATCCCATTAGTGGGGAACCCGAAAGCGGGAATACCTGTTCGTTCTTCCACCACTTGCGCCACAGCGGGAAAATCGGTGCCGATCATCATGGGAATCGGCGTCCCCGCAATGGCGATAAATTTAGGATGTAATTGATTAGCAGCATCCACAATATCCCCAATCAGCTTTTCATCATCGCCCATAATGGCTTCGATTTCCGTCAACGCGGAAATGAACACCATGCTGTCCATGTCGTACCATCGAGGTTCATCATGAGTATTATAAGTAGAATTGCAGCCGGAAGCATCGTGCATAATCACCATTCCGCCCAGTTCAAACAAGGCGGAACAGACCCCGGAAACATCTGCCGTATAAGTCGAAATTATTTTCGCGGTTTGTTTCATGAGCAAGAACACCCCAATCCTTTTATCTGAATCAATGTTTTGGTATCTTTTTCTTCCAAATAAGCTTCCTTCAACAAATCCATCAAACGACAAATTCCGCTGAACCCATAAAATCCACCACCGTCAATGATATTGACAAAATGCGATGTTCCCGTAAAATAAGCTGCTTTCTGACCGATGGCAACTGTTTTTTCTGCTACACGGCGGTCCAATACTCGCATCTTTACATGTACGGTAGCAGCCAATTCCAAATCGGGACAATGCTCTTGTAACCAGAGAAAATCTGCTTTTTCTTCGCCGCTAAGACTGTCCACATAAACCCGCTCTACCCGAAAACCATGTTCCGCCAACAATCTCGCCAATCCCATGGGACGCATGGTAGCGGTATAATCGATCGTTATGGGAGTATTTCCCAATAATGTCCGCGCTGTGTCCAAAGCCGTATCCGTTTCTTTTCTTACCTCGCTGTAATTCGGCAGAGGAATCTTCAGATAATCGGCAAATTTCGATAAATTTTCCTCTATTTCCTCATAGCTGTACGAAAGCGGCAGATACAACTGGCGCTGACCCAATGTTTTTTCTAAATATTCCGCGCCGGGCAGCGCCAACGGATGATAAGCAATATTCGCGGCGCTGGCTGCCATCATCTGAAATTCCTCATATGTATTGCAGCGGGTGATGTCACGAATGGCTACTCCCGCCATTTCCGCCAGCTGATACAATTCACAACTTTCATCGGTGGGTAGATTGTTGCCGATAAGATTAAGCGATTGCGAATCTAACGCACGAGGATGCAACAATTTATACATATTACGCCGCAAAAGTTGATCCGGGTTCAAACCGCTTTTCCGCATAACGGGAGTCATATAAGCATCGGTAAAATCAATGTCCGGATATTTGGCACGCAGCGTTTCATACACCAAATCCAAATCACAGGCGATGAAATGATGAATACAACTGGTAAAAATCAACACCGCGCGCGGTTTAGGCTCTAACTGATCGATAATGTCCGAAACACCGTCAATGATCAAATTTTCCATATCTCCGTCCAACACATTGTTTTCACGAATAGCAACGGTAGAAAAACGATGTTCCGCGTGCATTTCCGCTGCCGTCAACACCACCCCGCGCAGACAACCCTGGGCACAGACAAAAATCTCATGACCTTCCGGCACCAACATACCGGTATGAACAATGTTCCAAGAACCGCGAGCCGGCGGACTGTATTCCAAACCGGAAACAAAAGGCGCGGGAAAAGACGCGTCTTTAATAGCAACCACGGCGCCGATCTCATTTTGTTTTCCGTTTACAGCTTTCAGCATATCAGCACTCCTTTCCACAGATTTTCAAGAGTTCTTTGGCCAGCTTTCTGTATTCATCCGCCATATCGCTCTGAGGAAACGCTTCGATGACAGTCTGCTGCAATTCTTCTGCTTGCCGCACCATTTCACTGAAAGAAAGCGTCCCCACGATTTCAGAATGAATGTCCGTTGCCAATTCCGCCACTTTTTCTTCTTCATTTTTCACATTACGACGATTGAGAATCAAACCGCCCAAAGAAGCATATCCTCTGTCTTTAAAATTCTCTACTGCCATGGCAATATTGGCGGCGGCGTGAATAGCCATGTTTTCCCCGGAAGTCAAGATGAATACCCGGTCGGCATAACCACGGCGCATAGGCATGGAAAAGCCTCCGCAGACAACATCTCCCAGCACATCATAAAGCACCACATCCGGTTGATATACTTCATAAGCGCCTTTTTCTTTAAGTTTTTCCAGCGCGGCAATAATGCCTCGACCGGCACAACCCAAACCGGGAGTGGGACCGCCGGCTTCTACACAGACCACGCCACCGTAACCGATGGTTACCATATCTTCCAAATTAAAGTCATTTTTTCTTTCTCGTACCAATTCCAAAACGGTATGCATCGGCAAACCATGATGCAGATTCACCGTACTGTCCGCTTTGGGATCACAACCAATTTGCATTACCTTGAACCCCAAATCCGCTAACGCTGCCGCCACATTGGAAACAGTGGTAGATTTTCCGATGCCGCCTTTACCGTAAAATGCTAATTTTATCATTTTTCTACTCCTTTACTTTTCGTTTTTATTCATTTTCACCATATACATTTTTTTAACCGTTTCAATTCTATTCTTTTCTACCTCATTACTGAAGATTTTTCTGTTTTAACGTTCTTGATAATCACCGCGGTCGATTACCAGTTCATAACCGATCTCTTTCATATGTTCCCGCAGAATCCGCAGGCTTTCTCCGGCGTCATCGCCGGTCACCGCTTTGTTATCATACAACATGTAATCTTTTCGTACATTCATGGGAGAAATATTAGGCATGATGACATTGCACCCCGCCAGCACCCCCTGCTGTCTGCCGTCTGCCCGCGCTGTTCCCAGCGCGGTGGTTGCCGGCAAAAGCACATTGGGCAACATCAACCGACAGAGGCTCATCAAAAACAGTGTCAAAGATACGCTGCCTGACGGCTGATCGGCAAAAGGCGTATCCTGATGAGACAAAAAGGGACCAATCCCAATCATTTCCGGCTGAAAATCCGCCATGTAAAGCATGTCTTGTACCAGGCAATCTACTGTTTGTCCCGGTGTTCCCACCATGATGCCGCACCCTGTTTGATAGCCGATTTCCTTCAAATCCCTCAAGCAGTTCATTCGATGTTTCCAGCTCATCTCCGCAGGATGCAATTTTTTGTAATGGGTTT
>CBCTTQ010000045.1:0-7424 GCA_965149945.1 uncultured Peptococcaceae bacterium
TTTATATATAATGTAAATGAATAATAAACATGGTTTCGTTTATTTTTTCTTGTCATCAATTTAAACAATAATTGGAGGTGTATTTTTATGAACGTTAAATCCAAATCTGCTGTACTGCGTGGTTATCATTCTCCTTTTTTGATTGAAGAATTGGAATGGGACGATCCCCGCGATGATGAAATCGCGGTTCGTATTGTCGCTTGCGGTGTGTGCCATTCGGATTATCACTGTATTGACGGCGGCTATCCCATTGATTATGACAATTATGCGATGCTGGCCGGTCATGAAGGGGTGGCCATTGTGGAAAAATGCGGTAAAAATGTAACGAGGGTGCAGGAAGGCGATCATATCGTCATGAGCTGGATGGCTTCCTGCGGTCACTGTGAATGGTGCGTAAGAGGTCTGGGTCAACTCTGCGACCGCGGCAGTCGTTTGATGGACGGCGCCAGAGATGACGGTACCTATCGTGTACGGGACAAAAACGGCAGAGATTTGTGGCAGCTGTCTTTCTTGGGCGGTTTCAGCGATTATGCCGTAATTCCCGAAGATTGCGTTATCAAAATCGACAAAGACTTACCTATGGAAAAAATGCCTATCGTCGGCTGTCGGATTCCCACCGGTTGGGGCGCGGTTGTTAATACTGCCGGCGCTCGCCAAGGTTGTACCGGTTTGGTTGTCGGATTGGGCGGCGTCGGTATGAGCGCTATTCAAGGCTTACAATCTGTCGGCGCTAAAGTTATTATTGCCGCTGATTGTGTAGACAAAGAACAGTGGGCACGGGAATTTGGCGCGACGCATTTCATCAATACCTCCAAACAGGATTTGGTGGAAGAAGTGTACAAAATCACTGGCATCGGCGTTGATTATGCGTTTGAATGTATCGGTTTGGGCCATTTACAAACTCAGTGTATTCAGTCCATCCACAAAGGCGGTCATGTGGTTTTTGCCGGTGTTGCTTCCATTGAACAAAAAGGCATAGAAGTGGATCTGAACAAATTGACACTATATCAACAGCATATCCACGGTACCTGTTACGGCGGCAGAAGCCCCTTTGAAATGGTGCCTCAGCTGATCGGAATGTACCGTGCGGGCAAGATTAAATTTGACGAATTGATTACCAAGGAATATAAATTGGAACAAATCAACGAAGCTTATGAGGATATGTTGGCAGGAAGAAACATTTGTGGTGTTATTCGCTTCTAAGAGGATTGACTCATATTTGGTTTATTCGATAATGAAAAAAAACAGTGAGGTGATACAGATGAGAGAAATTTTCAAGGACACGATGCCGGAAATCGAAATTGAAGATCTGGCTATCGACGGTATCTGCGGGGTTTATTGACAAAAATGCGGGGACGCCGCTTGGCGGCGCCCCCTCCTCCCTCGTGAAATAAGTCACAATAGTGGAGAAAAGAGATTTTTGGAAAAATCTGAATTTTATGATAATTTTGCTTGATTCCCGTTCTTCGGGTGAAACAGTAGGAAGCGGAGGGTGAGAATGGTGACAAATCAACTTTTACAGGGAATTTCCATTGGTTCATACAGGCTGCAAACACCGACCGTCTTCGGTCCTCACCGTGCAAATTTTCCGGAGGGGCATCTTCCCGGATCGCGGCGCGTCGCTTATTATGAGGAGCGTGCTAAAAATTCCGTAGGTATGATCGTTGTGGAAGGCGCCATGGTCTGTCCGGGCGAGTATCCCTATGACTGGGCATTAAATGTTTGGGAAGAAAACGCTGTCGCCGCGTATGAGAAGTTGGCGGCGACTCTTCATAAATATCATACTGTTGTGATCGGGGGATTGAACCATTACGGAATGCAGGGGGACAGCAGTGTCACACGCAAGCCTCTTTGGGCTCCTTCTCCTGTGGCGGAAGTGAACAGCAACGAAATTCCGAAAATTATGGATGAGGAAGATATTCAGTCGCTCGTCAGAGGTTTTGCTTTTGGCGCCGAGGTAATGAAAGCAGCCGGCTTGGACGGAGCGGAAGTCAATGCCGGACAATACAGTCTTTTGCGGCAGTTTTTATCAGGATTGACCAATTTTCGAGATGACGCTTACGGCGGTTCTTTGGAAAACAAATGCCGCGTTGTGGTAGAGGTACTGCGGGAAGTTCGTCGTACTTTGGGAACGGATCGGTTGCTGGGATTGCGCTTGTGTGCCGATGAGTATGCGCCGTGGGGCGGTATCCAACCGTCTGAAGCAAAGACCATTTTAAACTATTTGGCGGCTCAAGTACCGTTGGATTATGTGGCATTTGAAAACGGAGGCATTTACAGCACCAATATGACATTCGGCGGAGATGGTCAACCGGAAGACTATGGGTTGGCGGCGGCTCGGGAAGTCGGTTCCGAGCAAAAGGAACTTCCTCAGATTGTAGGCGGCTCGTTGGTCTCTTTGCCTCTTATGGAACAGGCGTTACAGGAATTTTCTTTGATTGATATTACCCGATCACTGATTGCGGATCCGAAACTTTTGAAAAAGGTTCAAGAAAATAAAGAAGAAGAAATCGTTCCTTGCATCCTTTGTAAAAGAGGTTGTCATACTCATGTCAACACCAATCCTGTAGTGGCTTGCAGCATGAATCCACGGGCGGGGGAGGAGAGTAAGCAGGAATTTCTTTTCGGTGCGGAGAGAAAAAACTTAGCGGTAATCGGTGGGGGACCGGCAGGAATGATGGCGGCGCTGAGCGGTCTGCGTGTCGGTCATTGTGTCACACTTTTTGAAAAAGAGCCGGAATTGGGAGGACATTATCGACAATTCGCCGCTTCTTCGCTTTCGTTACAACCGACAAAAGTGTTAACTTATTTTTTGAAAAATTTGACGTTCTATGAACAATCAGGTCAATTAACCATTCAATTGCAACATGTTTTTTCTCCGGAGGAAGCGGCAGGGTTTGACGGAATGGTGGTGGCAACG
The DNA here is from genome assembly GCA_965149945.1 of uncultured Peptococcaceae bacterium. Lineage (GTDB taxonomy): Bacteria > Bacillota > Dehalobacteriia > UBA4068 > UBA4997 > JAHZFN01. The sequence goes on from CBCTTQ010000045.1 coordinate 2,921, forward strand.
GGCGCTTGTTATGAAGCGGGCGCTTATGCGGGAGACAGTAAAGCTATCTCTTTAGAACAAATTTTGAAAGGAAAGATTCCTTCCGGGCACCGCGCCGTGGTAGAAGACGCGTTGGGTGATCAACGGGCGGTAACTGCTTGCCGTTTGTTGATTCAAGCGGGGTATACGGTTTTTTTGGTGACCAAAAACTCTTATCAAGGAGAAACATTGGTGAAAATCGGGGAATTCGCGGATTGGTTTAGGGAGATGCACACACTGGGAATTGAAAGTTTTACCGATTCCTTTGTGGGGTATGCGGGTCAAGACCGTTTGGAGATTGTCAACAAATATACAGAGACGCCTATTGTATTGCCGGGAGTGGACATTGTGGTTTCCGTTGCTGCTCCTCGAGTAAATCAGAAACTTTGGCGGCAACTGATCCATTGTTCTGTCCCTGTAATTTTAGCGGGAGATGCGGTGGCTCCCAGAAATTTGCAGGCGGCAATTCGGGAAGGATACGCCGCAATCGGAGAATTGAGGTGATTGATGTGGATTATCCATTGATGCTGAGTCCCATTCGTTTGGGAAATGTGGAATTAAAAAATCGAGTAATTTTTTCGGCACATCTGACTAATATGGCAGAAAATCATCTCCCCAGTCGGAAACAGGCTTATTATTATATGGAACGAGCCAAAGGCGGGTGCGGATTGATTATTACGGAAGAAACCTCGGTTCATCCTACCGATTGGGCTTATGAAAAATTAATTGATGCCTTTCAGCCGGAAGTGGTTCCCGGATATCGCTTTATGACGGATCGGGTGCATCGCGGCGGAGCAAAAATTTTTTTGCAGTTGAATCATAACGGCGGACAGTGCGGCAGTGAACATTCTCGCAAACCTGTCTGGGCAGCGTCCAATGTGACCGATCCTCTTTTCGGGGAAACGGCTAAAGCCATCGATGAAATTGAAATTGCCGAGTTAGTTGATTATTATGCGCGATCAGCGGAATACGGCAAGTTGGGTGGATTTGACGGTATTGAGTTTCAAGGTTCCCATTCCTCTATTTTGCGACAGTTTCTTTCGCCTTATTCTAATAAAAGAACAGATTGTTACGGAGGTTCTTTGGAAAATCGTTTTCGGATTGTACAAGAAGTAGCCAGTGCCGTGCGAAGTGTTATCGGTAGAGAAATGGCGTTGGGTATTCGACTTTCCGGTGAGGAATACATTGACGGGGGATTGACCTTGGACGATACGGTAGAGATTGCCAAATTGGTAGATCAAAGCGGGTTGTTCGATTATATTAATGTCAGTGTGGGGATTGCGACACATAATCTGTTTCTGGTGGAAGGGCCGATGGCATTACCACCGGTTTTTGCGGCATATCTTTCTGCCGCCATAAAAAAAGCGGTTTCCATTCCCGTTGTGGCAGTTGGACGCATCAAAGATCCTAAACAGGCGGAGCAGGTACTGGCTAAAGGGATGGGAGATTTGGTGGGAATTGTCCGCGGACAGATCTCCGATCCCTATTTTGTAAAAAAAACAATAGAAGGTCGAGAAGATGAAATCAACGGCTGTCTCTCCTGTAACCAGGATTGTATCGGCAGAGTCGGACTGAACAAGCAAATCGGTTGTGTGCAAAATACTTTCATCGGCAAAGAGGAGATAATGAGCAATGATCGCTTGCCGCTCATTAAAAAGAGCAGAAAAATTGTTGTGGTCGGCGGCGGTCCTGCCGGTATGGAAGCCGCCATTACTGCCGCTCGCCGCGGACATCGAGTGGTGCTATTGGAAAAAAAGGATTCTCTGGGAGGCGCGATTCCGTTGGCATCTTCATTGCCGAAGCGGGCGGAATTGGGAGACAGCATCCGCAATCTCAGTACGCGATTGGAGTTAACCGATGTACAGGTCAAATTAAATACTGAAGGTACCACGGAGAGCGTTTTAGCGGAAGCCCCGGATGCGGTCATTGTTGCTACCGGCGCTGTGGCGCAGCCTCATTGGCTGAAAGGCGATAATCGCAATGTATACGATGTAAGAGAGTGGCTGGAAAATCCTATCGATTTGGGAGACACTGTGGCCATTATTGATTATATCGGGTTTTTCCAAGGCGCCGGTACCGCGGAATTACTGGCGGATATGGGAAAACAGGTGCTTTATTTGACGGGGTCTTTGCAAGCCGGTCAGGGGTTGGGCAGAACTACCGATTTGGAACTTTGGCGAAAACGGGTGGTGCGAAAAGGCGTTCAGCTGATTCCGAATGTTTCTGTCATAGGAATTAAAGAACGAGAAATTTCTACTTCTGATAATTATACCGGTGTGAATCAAGTTTATGAAGCAGATCATATTTTGATTGCCAATCCGAATCAGGCGAACAATCAGATCTATAGGCAGCTGAAACAAGCAGCCCCTGAGTTGCGGTTGTTTTTGGTGGGAGATGCTTGCGCTCCTCGTCGTTTGGAAAACGCCATTCATGAAGGATTTCAGGCAGCTATTGCCATTGAATGAAAGGAGGAAATAACATGAAACTTGCGGTGTATTTGGAATATGACGGAGAAAATTTGACCGCTTCCTCCAATGAATTGTTGATGATGGTGAAAGAATTGCCCGCAGCATCGGAGATCATTGCGTTTGTTGCCGGGACTTCCGCGAAAGTCTGCGCCCGTCTTCCGGTAAAAAAGGTGTATCTGCGGGAGAAAGCTACATTCGGTTCGGATTTGGCAAAGTGGATACAACAAAAGGAAGCGGAATGGGAGTGGTTGTTTTTCCCCATGACGTTAAACGGAAGAGAAATCGCTGCTTATCTGAGTATATTGACTACAAGCACACTGATTTATGGAGTCAGCGGCCTGGAATTACGACGGCAGGAAGTGACAATTACCAGACTCATTGCCGACGCGAAAAGTAATGAGCAGGCAACTTTTCCTTGCTCACGACGGCTGTTGTTGGGTGTCGCGCCCAACATTTGGAGTGAGAAAAAGGCGCCTCACGGTTCAGCGGATTGTGAAATTGTATCAGAAGCCGCTGTGGACAACGCGGAGCTGCGACGAGAATATTTGGCGCCTTGGACGGAAATCGCGGTAGATGAAGCCAAGGTGGTTATTGCCGGGGGAAATGGCATGGGAACAGAAGAAAATTTTCAGCGCCTTTATCAAATCGGTGAAATTTTGGAGGCTCCGGTGGGTGGCACTCGTGTCGCTGAGGATAAGGGTTGGATTGGTCATGAGAGTATGATCGGCGCTACAGGAGCCGCTATTTCGCCTAAGTTATATCTGGCTTGGGGCATCTCCGGCGCGGTACAGCATTGGGTCGGGGTGCGCTCATCGGAAAGAATCATTGCCGTCAACCGAGATGCAATGTGCGCCATGATGCAGAACGCGGATTTAGCGGTAGTCGGAGATTGTAATGAAATTTTAGCGATTTTGACGGAGAAATTAAAAAATTATCAAAGAACCGAGGCGATCTGACATGACAAAAAAATTTGATGTAATTGTAGTGGGTGCGGGTCCTGCCGGTTCAGCTGCCGCTTTGACCGCGGCAAAAGACGGCGCCAGCGTGGCGTTGTTGGAAAGGGGGATGTACCCCGGCGCCAAAAATTGTTCCGGAGCGGGTCTCTATGATACGGAAATGTTGGAAAGGGTCTTTCCCGGATTTGCACAGGATGCTCCTATTGAGCGTTATATTTCCAGAAAAATGCTGGGGTTTATTACGCCGAATCAGCTGTTTTCCATGGCTTATCAAGATGATCGAAAGACTGATTTCCCCTATGCGGGATATACGGTTTTGCGGCCGCAGCTGGATCGATATTTGGCGGAAAGGGCGGTACAAGGAGGAGCCACTTTGTTGACGGAGACGGTGGTTACGGATGTTGTGGAAAAAAACGGACGGGTGCAAGGTGTGATTTGCAACGGTAATGAGACGCTTGCGGGAGATGTGGTCATTGCCTGCGATGGTGTCAATTCTTTCCTCGGGAAAAAAATGGGGATGGTGAAACCTTTTCAGCCTGCCAAAATGTCTTTGGGAGTGAAAGAAGTGATTCGTCTGCCTCGTTCAGTGCTGGAAGATCGTTTTCTTTTGAAAGGCAATGAAGGAGTCGCCTTTGAATTGGTTGGTTCTGCTTCCCAAAATGTGAACGGAGGAGGTTTTTTATATACCAACAAAGACAGCGTGTCTATCGGTTTGGTAGCACAAGTCGAGGATTTACGGAACAAAGGATATCGCCCCTATGAAATGTTGGAAGAATTCAAACAGCATCCTGTCATTGAACCGATGCTGCGGGGTGGTGTAGTGCAGGAATACGGCGCGCATTTGATTCCGGAAGGCGGTTTTGACTGTCTGGCGCAATTGAGCCGTAACGGAATGTTGATTTGCGGCGACGCCGCCGGTTTCGTTCTGGTGACCGGTTATTTGCTGCTGGGAATTAATTTTGCTATTGAAAGCGGCGCTTTGGCAGGAAAAACAGCGGCGGCGGCTGTTAGAAAAGGCGATTGTTCCGCTGCGTCTTTGCGGGCATATGAACAGAAATTGAC
>CBCTTQ010000046.1:0-6904 GCA_965149945.1 uncultured Peptococcaceae bacterium
TGTCGGTGACAAGGATGGCATTTTAGCGGCGCTGCTGGTCGCGGAATTGGCGGCGGAACAAAAGAAACAAGGAAAGTCTTTGCTCCATCGTTTGGAAGAACTTTATACGACCTATGGCTATTATTCGGATGCGTTGGAAGACCGGCCTCTGTTTGGCGCTGCGGCGGAACAGCAAATGAAAGATTTTTTGTTGCTGCTGCGTCAGTCGCCTTTTGAACGATTGGGAAAACGCTCCGTAGAAGTGGTCATCGACTACGCGGCAGGGGAGAAGCGAATTATTGCTACGGGGAAAAAGGAGACGATCACGACGATTCCCAATAATATGTTGGCGTTTTATTTTGACGATGGTTGTCGTTTGGCGATCCGTCCTTCTGGAACGGAACCGAAATTAAAACTGTATTATTTCGCTTCCAGCGGCAAACGGGCGGATACGAAACGGGCTTTGACAGAGATGAAAGGAGCGATGGCGGAATTACTGATGATCTTTGAAAAAACGGGAAAGGCGGGTGTCGGTGCCGATGAAATATATTCAATATGAGGACTATGTACCGTTGGAAACAGCGGGCTTTTATCGAATTTATCAAGAAATTATGAAAAAAAATCACCGATGGCTCCACGATGATTGTACACCCATGACGGGCTGGGTAAATTTTCCGATTCGAGCGCGGGAAAGCGATTTGTTGTCCCGCGTTCAAGAAACCGCTTGGGAAATTCAGGAACATTGCAGCGCTATGGTAGTCATCGGCATCGGCGGCTCCAATTTGGGCGCTCAAGCCGTACAACAAATGCTGAAAAGAAAATGCGACAAAACCAAATTGTTTTTTGCGGGATGTAATTTGAGCGGTCATTATCATGATGAACTGTTGAAGCGATTGGATCGGGAGCGGGATGTTTTTCTTTGTGTGATTTCTAAATCCGGCGAGACATTTGAGGTGATGCTGGCGTTTCAGGTATTGAAACGCTACCTGTACAAGCGATACGGAAAAGAGTACCGAAAGAGGATTTGTGTCATTACCGACCCCGAAAATGGGACGTTACGCCGAGAGACGGAAAAAGAAGGATATCTTTCTTTTGCGGTGCCTTCGGAAATCGGAGGCCGTTACAGTGTACATACCGCAGTGGGAATGTTGCCTATGGCGGTAGCCGGACTGGATATTGCGGCTTTTATTGACGGAGCGGCTACGGCCGCGGAGGAACTCGCCTCCTGCGATCTGACGGAAAATTGCTGTTATCGCTACGCGTTACTGAGTTTTCTTTGTAATCGTGAGTTTAAAAAGACCTTGGAACTGTTTTCTGTAACGGAAAAACGTTTTACCCTCTTCACCAAATGGCTGGTACAGTTATTTGGTGAAAGCGAAGGAAAAGACGGGAAGGGAATATTTCCGTCTACCGCATTATACAGTACGGATTTTCATTCTCTGGGGCAGTTTTTGGCGGCCGGTAACCAAATTTATTTTGAGAGTATTTTTTATTTGGTTAACAGTACTGTTTCCGTGGAAGATCCTTATATTGCTCAAATGTATCGCTATTTAAACGAATATGTTCATGAAACAGTAGTAAGGGTGCGAAAAAAGAGCAATGTTCCTCTGTTTAGCTTCGGCCTAAAGGTTTTAGATGAAGAGACGATCGGGTATTTGTTTTACTTTTTTGAAAAGGCCTGCGCGATGCGATGCTGTTTGCAAAAAGTCAATCCCTTCGATCAAAATGAAGTAGAATTGTATAAGGCGGAAATGCGAAAGCTTTGTCAATAACTTCCTGATTTTCTCTATACACTTATTTTAAAATATAACAGCGGTATTGCCGCTGTTATATTTTTTTATGGCGGGAAGGGGATTTTGCCGGCATTTTATTGCAATCAGTCCTGTAAAATGATATAATGATTAATTGATATAGATGCTGAGTAAGCTGAATGAACGCGGACAGAATCCCAAAGGATCTGTCTGAGGAAAGTCCGGGCTCCACAGGGCAGGATGCCGGTTAACGGCCGGTAAGGGTGACCTTAAGGAAAGTGCCACAGAAACAAACCGCCTAAGCGCCTTTGGCGCCGGCAAGGATGGAACGGTGCGGTAAGAGCGCACCAGCAGTCAGGCGACTGATTGGCTAGGTAAACCCCATCTGGAGCAAGATCAAAAAGGAAAACACAGGAAGTGGCCCGCTTCGTTTTCGGGTAAGGTCGCAGGAGGTCTCTGGTGACAGAGGCACCAGATAGATGTTCATTCTCGACAGAACCCGGCTTACAGGCTTGGTCGGCAATTTTTTTAGGAGGAAAGGCATGAACGATATCGTAAATAGAATGAAAGAATTTTTGCTGATGGATTCGGAATTGGAATTCAAGGAATTTTCCCGGTATTATAAAGATGTAATGGAATTTCTGCAAAAGAAATATCAGGACATGACGCGGGACGATCTGATTCAGATGGCGGCGGTTTTGCAGATTTTGGCGGCCAATGCTCTGGATCGCAGCAACAGAAAAGATGAAAATCAAAAAAAATTCAAAAAAATGGTGGAAAAATCCCAGTTCTGGTTTTCCGCTATTGAATTGAGATGTCACAAAGAGTTCAAAATGAACAAAGTGGATTTTGATGCGGAAGTAGATAAAATATTTACGGATAAAGAGGAAGCATAAGGAAACTTGGTTGAGGTGAGAGAGGGTTGCGTTTAAGAAGAGTTGCCGGCGCTAGGGAACGACTGAGAAATTATGATCAATTGGTGGTTTTTCAGGCAACCGAACAAAAAGGACATTGGTATCAATATTTTGGCAATGATCATCCCATCTGTTTGGAAATCGGCAGCGGTCGCGGCAGATTTGCGATCAACTCTGCCAAAACTTTTCCGGAGAAAAATTATGTGGCGTTGGAATTACGAGAGGAAATGATTATGGATTCCATTGACCGTATGAACGGTGAATATCCGCCAAACCTGCGGTTTCTTTGGAATAATGCCATGGACTTGTCTGATATTTTCGCGCCGGGAGAAGTCGATACCATTTATCTGAACTTTTCCGATCCGTGGCCGAAAAAACGCCATGCCAAGCGCCGCTTAACACATGTGAATTTTTTGACGGGATATCGGCGGATTTTGCGTCCGGACGGAGAACTGATTTTGAAAACGGATAATCGAAATCTTTTTCTCTTTTCTCAAAATCAATTGATTGAGGCAGGATTTCGTTTGTACGAGGTGGATGAAAACTATCCTTTGCAGGGAGCGGCGGGAGATCTGCCGACGGAATATGAAATGCGGTTTCGCAGGCGGGGAGAACCTATCTTTCGTTTGGTGGCGAAACCGGAACAGCGAGCAGCAAATATGGAGGTTAACAGAATGAAGTATATTAGCACCAGAGGCAACGTTGCGCCCCAGACCGGAGCCGCCGCCATTCGCAGCGGTATGGTACCGGGCGGCGGATTGTTTGTGCCGGAGACGATTCCGGTCTTTCCGTATTCCTGGGATGAACTGAAGGCAATGAACTATCAACAACTGGCGGAACGGGTGTTGGCGTTGTATCTGACGGATTTTTCCGAAGAAGATATCAAACGGATTGTTAAAGAGTCTTATCGGGAAGATAATTTCCGTGATCCTGCCGTCGCGCCTTTGGTTGGCATCAATGAAAAAATGAATATCTTGGAACTTTGGCACGGTCCGACAGCCGCTTTTAAAGATATGGCGTTGCAGATTATGCCCCGCTTGTTGGTTCATTCGGTAGCGCTGGATGGAGGCAGCAAAGAAGTGGATATTTTGGTTGCGACTTCCGGTGATACAGGTAAAGCCGCTCTGGAAGGCTTCAAAAATGTAGAAGGCATCAAGATTATCGTCTTCTATCCGCATCAGGGAGTCAGTCGGGCGCAGTATTTGCAGATGGCGACGACAGACGGCGAAAACACTTCGGTGGTGGCGGTAAAGGGCAATTTTGATAATTGTCAGACCGGGGTTAAGGAAATTTTCAGCGATGAGGCTTTTGCCGCGCGGCTGGCGGCAAAGGGAAAAGAATTTTCTTCCGCCAACTCCATTAATTGGGGACGGCTTCTGCCGCAGATTGTATATTATTTCTGGAGTTACGGCGAATTGCTGCGTCAGGGCAAAGTGCGGTCCGGAGACGCTTTTAATGTGGTGGTACCTACAGGTAATTTCGGCAACATTCTGGCGGGGTACTATGCTTATCGGATGGGATTGCCGGTGCATCGTTTTGTCTGCGCTTCTAACAGCAATAAAGTGCTGGCGGATGTGCTGTCCACCGGTGTCTATGACAGCCGTCGAGATTTTGTGAAAACCACCAGCCCTTCGATGGATATTTTGGTTTCCAGTAATTTTGAACGGTTTTTGTATGCTATGAGCGGCGGCAACAGCCGATTGGTGGCGGATTCTTTTTCCTCGCTGAAAGAAACCGGCGTCTATACGGTTCCCAAGGAAGTAAAGGCGGAATGGGATGCCATTATGAGCGGCGGTTATGCTGAGGAAGCGGAAGTGAAAGCGACCATCGGACGGGTTTTCCGAGAAAACGGCTATACCTTAGATCCGCATACCGCCGTCGCGGTGAAAGTATATGAAGATTATGCCTCCCAAAACAATGACGAACATCCTGTGGTAGTGGTTTCCACGGCCAGTCCTTTCAAATTCGGTCGGGCTGTGCTGGAAGCCCTTACCGGTGAAGCCGTGGATTTAGAATCAGAAAGCCAAGTGTTGGAAAAACTGGCGGAAGTCTCCGGTGAAGAAATTCATTTTGCTTTGAAAGATGTGGAATCCCTTCCCATTCTCCATAATACGGTGGCGGAAGTCGCGGAAATGCCGCAGGTCGTGGCTGAAATTTTGGGAGTATAATGTTGGAATAAGCTTAAGAATGTGAAGAAAATGGAGAAAAAATAGCGACTTCAATCAGAATTCCCGAAAGCCTTAAGCAAGAAACTCAAAATGCTGCTGAAGCGATCGGGATCAGCTTCGCGGCTTACCTCGTCGGAGCGATTAAGCAGCGGTTGCTTGTTGACCGGCAATTTATTCAGGATTGGAAGAAATATAAAATATAAATAAAGAAGAAAAATAAAGTTGCTGCAGATTTGTTGCGGTAAAAGTGCAAAAATTTGTTAATTTATAGCAAAACAATCAATCAAAAACCCCTGCCGAACTGTTCAGATAGGACTGTTTAGCAGGGGTTTTGTTGAAACCAGTGACAAGACTTGAATTTGTGCCCCCCTGACGGCCAGACGGACTGCGTTACATCGGAAACAGTATTTTGTAAAAAAGGAGGTTTTTTTCATTGAGAAATGTTTATGGGTACATTCGGGTTTCTGCGCTGGATCAAAACGAAGATCGGCAGCTGATAGCCTTGAAAAAAGAGCGAATCGGGAGGGAGTGCATCTATTTGGATAAGCAATCCGGGAAAGATTTTGATCGTCCCCAATATCGGACGCTGTTAAAAAAATTAAAACCGGGGGATTTGCTTTATTTGCCGAGCATCGACCGGTTGGGGCGCAACTATAAAGAAATTTTAAAACAGTGGCAGATTTTGACCAAAGAAATCGGAGTGGACATTTGTGTTTTGGATATGCCGCTGTTAGATACCAGAAACGGCAAGGATTTGTTGGGTACTTTTATTGCTGATTTGGTGTTGCAGATTCTTTCTTTTGTAGCGGAAAATGAGCGCGTGAATATTAAAAAGCGACAGGCGGAAGGCATTGCCGCGGCTAAAGCTCGCGGCGTGAAATTCGGTCGTCCGGAACGTCCGGTACCGGAGCATTTCTATCAAGTTTGCCGGGAATGGCGCGCGAAAAAATATCCTCTGAAAGAGGCCGCTGCTATTTGTGGGATGCCTCCCGGAACATTTTACGCCAAAGCTGTGAAATGGGAAAACAGCGGAGAAAAAAAAGAACAGAAGAATTTGTAAAAGTGTACTTTTACAAATTCTTCCATTCCGTAAAAACTATCTATAATATATCATAGATAATAGAAAAACTCAAGTTGGTTTTTTTATTTTTATACGTATTTATTTTGTTTGTAAAAGTACACCTTCCTAATTACAAAAGTACACTTTTCTGGACATTGCGGTGTTTCGTCTGTCAGGAAAATTCCTCTGGGAAATATTTATACTATATTTTTTTAAAAAAAATAACAAAAAGAGAGGATTCCGAGATTTTTTACAGAAATGCCTTTATAAGTCTTTTCAGTGAATAAAGGAATGAGGGAGGTGAAGAATCTTTCTTTCATATCCGAAATGAACCTCAAGATGAGATGTGACCATTCAAAATTTTGGAAATCAAAACGAACCAAGTTGGAAAGTGAAAAATGATGAGCAGAATAGGGGGATTGAAATGAAGAAAAAGTTTCTAGCATTGCTATTGTCTTTTTGTATGATTTTTTCCATGGCGCCTATGGCGTTTGCCGCGGATGGTATGGAAGGCTCGGCGCGAACTGCCAATGCGTTGCCGGAAGCGTCTAACGGTGTCATTACCTTGACGGAAGATGTAGACCTTTCCGCGACGGGCTATGAGGTGTCGAAAAATGTTACAATTGACCTTGACGGCCATGATTTGAAAGTAGCAAATACAGAGTCCGGTAGAATTGTGGTTAATCCCGGCGCTACTTTGACCTTGAAGGATAGTAAAGCACCTGAAAATCCGGGAAAAGTATATACGGAAACTCAGTATACCGGAGCCGCTAGCGGATATACCATGATTGAGGCTGCGGGCGGTACCTTCATTTTGGACGGCGCCGCTATTAATGCCAATCTGGATAATCCTTCCTCGAACGGTCAGTTCGCCGTGGGTGTTACCAACGGCGGTACGGTAACGGTGGAAAGCGGTACTATTGAAGCTGGCTGGTACGCTATCGCCGGAAACGGAACGGATCAAACGGCACAGTCTCAAATTAACATCACCGGCGGGACCTTGGTATCTACCTCTGATTATGCCTTATATTC
>CBCTTQ010000047.1:0-6372 GCA_965149945.1 uncultured Peptococcaceae bacterium
AATGAAGAACAGGAAGTAAAAGCGGCAACGGAAGATGCGGTAATCCCCGAGGAAGAAGCTGCTGATACAACAACGGAAACAGCGCCGGCGGAGCCTGTTAATGAAGAACAAACGGAATCAATGCGGGTACCGGATAAAAAACGAGGCGGCGCTTTTAGTCGAATGAAACAAAAAATCAGTGGCGCCATGGGTGGTCTAGCTGCTGAAAAAGCGCCGGAAACAACGGCAGCCGCTACAGCGACTGTTTTGTCCGCGACAACGACTTCTGTCGGTGAGAAAGCAAATTCCGCGGCAGATCCGCAAAAAAAAGAAGCTGTAGCGAAAAATCCAGATCTCGCCGAAGAAAATACCAAAACGAGTTCGGATCGCGGGGAAGTTTTGATGCCGGAAACGCCTAAAGCCTTTGGCTATCAAATGGCTTGGCTGGCGATTCCCAACAGCAATACGGCAGAAGTGCTGAAAGGACTGGGATTAAAGGAAATTGCCCCGGCCAACTGGACAAAAGGATTGGAACAGGCCTATCAATCGCGGGATACATTGTTTGTAACGCCGAGTCTGCACGGTTGGAACTTGGCTATCGGTCATGCTCTGTGGAGAAAGGTGGACATTAATCAACCCATTGAAAAGAACGGTTGGTTGCAGAAACTGGCAGATTCTTTTCGGGAAGTATTTTATTTTTCCACCAGCAACGATTTGAACAGCCATGGCTGGTTTTATATCAAAAACGGTTTATTGGTGCGTGCTTACGGTTATTCCGGGGAACTGGATGAAGTGATGTGGAACTTCGGTCCGCAATCTCAGGAGGAACATCAGTTGATTCAGGGTTTCTCCATGGGAAAAACGAAGGTAATCCCCACGGAGAAGGATGTGTTGCTGCTGGCAGCGGCATGGTCGTTAGATACTACCTTCAGTAGAGAATCTTTCCGTCCGGATATCGGATTTATGGGAAATTTGTAGGATAAAAAAATAGTTGCTTGCGGGATGGAGGCTGTGATGAAAGGAAAACAAAAACGATATTTACGCAGTTTAGCCGTGAATGAACCGCCGATTTTTCAAATCGGCAAAGGCGGTGTCAGCGACGGCATGGTAGATCGCCTGTCAGAGGCGTTAGAGGCCAGGGAACTGATTAAAATCAGAGTATTAAATAACAGCGGGGAATCTGCCGGGGAATTGGCGCCGGCGGTAGCGGCCGCCACACAATCGCGGTTAATTCAGGTGATAGGTCATAACATTGTGCTGTATCGACGTTCTCGCAAAAATCCCAGAATTGAACTGCCGTAATAAAGGAGTAGAGGAATGAAAAAAATCAATCGGATCGGTATTATGGGTGGAACCTTCGACCCGATTCATTACGGACATTTGGTGACTGCTGAGGCAGCCAGATACCATTACCAGTTGGATCGGGTATATTTTGTTCCCGCCTATATTCCGCCCCACAAACAGTTTAAAACGGTAACACCGGCGGAGCACCGCTTGATGATGACCATTATGGCGACGGTTAATAATCCCAGTTTTATGGTGTCGGATTTGGAAATTCAACGGGGCGGGTTATCCTATACTTATGATACGGTTCGTGCTTTCAAAGAAGAATTGGGTGATGAAGTGGAAGTTTATTTTATCACCGGCGCGGATGCCATTATTGAATTGACGCAATGGATGAAAATAGAAGAATTGGCTCGAGAATGTCATTTTATCGGCGCTACCAGACCGGGCTATCATTTGCGGGCGCGTTTGCCGGAGTATTTAGCATCTAACATTCGTTTTATGGAAGTGCCTGCTTTGGCCATTTCTTCTACAGATATTCGGCGACGGGTCGCAGTGGGGGAACCCATTCATTATTTGGTTCCGGAAACAGTCGAGATGTATATTCGAAAAAATCAACTTTACAGAGAATAAACAGAATAGGGGGAGATTGTGTTGGATTTCGCGGCAATGGAACGAGATACCGCGCCGCTGGTTGAAAAATATCGGGATTTCATCGCCTGGGTGAAACCGCAAATGTCCGAATCCCGTTTTTATCATTCGTTAGGTGTGGCGGAGCTGGCTGTTTATTTCGCAAAAAAAATCGGCGCTGATGTGGATGATTGTTTCGTAGCGGGAATCTGTCATGATATCGCCAAAGATTTGCCCAAAGAGGAACAGAAACAAATTTTACAGAAGTCTGCCTTTGTCACCGATTTGGCGATTATGGAGCATCCGCCCCTTTGGCACGCCATCGCGGGCGCCTTGATTTTGAAAAAACACCGGAACGAATTTCCCTGCATCACCTTGAATGTGATTGCGGCTACTTTCCGGCATACGTTGGGCAGAAAAGATATGTCCAAAGAAGAAGAGTGTGTATTTTTAGCGGATATGTTGGAAAAAAATCGTCAATGGGACGGTGTGGAAACATTGCGCGCGGCGGCGGAACAAGATTTTTACAGCGGGATGGCGTTGGCTTTTCGGATGACTATTGACTATCACACGAAGACTCAAACATATTTGCACCCGGTCGCGTGGGAATGCTTTGATCGATATGCCCAGTATTTACCGAAGGAGGAACATAAATGAACGAAAACAATATTGATTTGCAAAATACGGCGGAGTTGGCAAAAGCGGCTGCTGGTTTCGCTTATGAAAAAAAAGCCCGCGATTTAATCGGAATTAATTTGGAAGGGAAATCGCCCATGACAGATTACTTTTTGATTTGCAGCGGTTCCAACAAGCCACAAATCCAGGCGATTTGTGATCATATTGAAGATGAAATGGCAGAGTTGGGTTTGACTCCCGACCACATTGAAGGCTATCAGGACGCTCAGTGGGTGTTGATGGATTACGGTAGCTTGATTATTCATATTTTTGACCATGAGCGCAGGGAATATTTTAATTTGGAACGACTTTGGGGAGATGCGCCGGCAGTTCGTTTCAGCGGTCCGGCGGAAGAAAACACTCTGTAAAAAGATTCCCCGGAAAATGAATAAATGCGGGAAAAACGCCGGGATTCCGGCGATTTTTTCGCTCGAAATCATATTGGAGGAAATAAATATGTATCGATTGCCTATGGTGGCCGCGATTAATGACTTGTCCGGATTCGGGCGTTGTTCGTTAACGGTGGCGATTCCCGTGTTATCTGCCATGGGATTGCAATGCTGTCCTTTGCCGACAGCGCTCCTTTCCAATCATACCGGATATCCGACATATTTTTTCAGTGATTATACGGACAGTATGGAGGCGTATTATCACGAATGGTTGAAATTGGATTTGGATTTCGCGGCGATTTATTCCGGTTTTCTCGGCTCTGCCAAACAGGTTGCCATTGTGATGGAAATGATGCAGATTTTTAAAGAGAAGCAAAGGAACAAGGGCATTTCGGAACCTTTGGCGGTAGTGGACCCGGTCATGGGAGATAACGGCGTGGTGTATGCTACTTATAATAATGAAATGTGCCAGAAGATGCGGCAGCTGGTTTCTGTGGCGGATATCATTACACCCAATTTGACGGAGGCTGCGATTTTGTTAGACCGGGCATATACGGATGAATATATTTCTTTGGATGCGGGCAAGGAAATGGCGGAGCGGCTGACAGAACTGGGACCTGTGATTGCTGTGGTGACGGGAGTGAAAACTCACGGCGGCAAGGTGCTGAATCTGGCTTATGACCGTAGTAAAAAGGAGTTTGTTCATACCATTCATCCTCTGGTATATCCCCATTTCAACGGGACGGGAGATGTGTTCGCGTCGGTGCTTTGCGGCGCTTTGGTCAATGGGATGGATATTGGGGATGCTTTGGAAAAATCCGCGGAATTTGTGTATCAAACCGCGCGGTTTACTTCTGAAAAGGGCGGTGATACCGCGGACGGTGTGCTAATTGAACATTTTCTGCATCAGTTGTAACCGTTTTTCGTGATGATTCCGCAACGGATGCTGCTGAATCGAGTACAAAGAACCAAAAAACATACAGCATTTTCCGTTATAGCAGACGGAACATATTCTGATGAGGTGAAATCGATGGATTTTATGTATGATTACGGAGATGGAGTATATTTTAATTTAACCAATCGCTGTCCTTGTCGTTGTGAGTTTTGTATTCGCAGTAAGGTGGATGCCCTTGGTTCAGCGGAAAATCTTTGGTTGAAAAACGAACCTTCCGTTGACGAAGTGATTAACGCGATTTGTAAAATTGATTTGTTTGCCTACAAGGAAGTTGTTTTCTGCGGATATGGCGAACCAATGGAACGCGCGCAAGATGTGGTGGAAATCGCCGATTTTATTCGCAATAACTATGCCTTGCCGGTGAGGATGAATACCAACGGATTGGGCGATTTGATTCAAGGACGAGATACAGTGGATTTGATGGAAGGGCATCTGGATGCTATTTCCATCAGCCTGAATGCTTCCAACAGCGAACGTTATATGGAGTTATGCCGACCGAAATTCGGAGAAGACTCTTATCCGGCGATTTTGGATTTTGCTCGAAGAGCGGTGGCTCGATTTGACGATGTGACGATGAGTGTGGTCGATGTCATTACGCCGGAGGAAATTGAAGAATGCCGCCAAATCGCGAAGAAAATCGGCGCGAAATTCCGAGTGCGCGGTTGTTATTAAAACGGAGGTGGGGCTATGCCATATGTATTGTTGGGAATTGCCATCGGTTTTGAGCTGGTTGGCACCACCCTGTTGAAAACTTCTGCGGGATTTACCAAGCTTTGGCCGTCTTTGGGTTGTATCGCCGCGTATGTCATTTGTTTTTGGGCTTTTTCCAGAGCGCTGTTAAATATTAATTTGAGTGTGGGATATGCCACCTGGAGCGCGGTAGGGATCATTGTTTCTTCTCTGCTGTCGGTATTTCTTTTCAAAGAAACCATGACGGTTTGGGGAGTGCTCGGCATTGTTTTGGTGGTGACGGGGGTATTGTTGCTGAATCTGTGCGGGACGAAATGAGCCTGCTGAGAAGAGAGATTGCCGTTGAAAATCTGCAGAGAGCAGTTGAAAAAAAAGCGGAATTGCTGTAAGATATAATCGTTAAGGTATTTTTAGAAAGTGGATTTCCATTGAAATAGAGATGTCCGCAAGGAGGGAAAAAAACGTGGAAAGAAAGTATAACGCTCAGGAAATTGAAGCCAAATGGCAAAAAAAGTGGTTGAATGACAAAATCTTTCGAGTAACGGAAGATCCGGACAAGGAAAAATATTATGTTTTGGAGATGTTTCCTTATCCGTCCGGTAATCTGCATATGGGACATGTGCGCAACTATTCCATCGGGGATGTGGTAGCGCGGTTTAAGAATATGCAGGGATATAATGTTCTGCATCCTATGGGTTGGGATTCTTTCGGTCTGCCCGCGGAAAACGCCGCTATCAAAAACGGCGTATTCCCCAAAGACTGGACGCTGTCCAACATTGAAAATATGAAAAAACAACTGAAGTCTATGGGAATCAGTTATGATTGGGACAGGGAAGTAGCGACTTGCCTGCCGGATTATTTTAAATGGACACAATGGCTGTTTGTCCAGCTTTTCAAAAAGGGATTGGCTTATAAAAAACATGCGGCGGTCAACTGGTGTCCCAGCTGTGCCACGGTTTTGGCTAATGAACAGGTGGTAGAAGGCAAATGTGAACGTTGTGGCACGGAAGTGGTAAAAAAGAATCTGGATCAATGGTTTTTCCGAATTACCGACTATGCGCAGCGGCTATTGGACGATTTGGATAAGTTGCCCGGTTGGCCGGAAAAGGTGAAAACCATGCAACATAACTGGATTGGTCGCAGCGAAGGGGTGGAAGCGGTTTTCCAAACGGAAGCCGGTGATCCTTTGCCGATTTTCACTACTCGTGTAGACACCATTTATGGGGTGACCTACATGGTGTTGGCTCCGGAGCATCCTATGGTGCAGAAGCTGGTACAGGGAACAGAATATCATGCTGCTGTACAGGAATTTATTAATAAAGTAAGCAAACTTTCCAATGTGGAAAGAACTTCCAGTGATATGGAAAAAGAAGGCATGTTTATCGGCGCTTATGCGATCAACCCTGTTAATGAGGAAAAGGTCCCCATTTGGATCACTAACTATGTATTGATGGATTACGGTACCGGCGCGGTGATGGGGGTTCCCGCTCATGACCAGCGCGACTTTGATTTTGCTACCAAATACGGTCTTCCCATTCGTAAGGTAGTGGCGGAAAGCGCGGAAACGGCAGAAGAGCCTTTGACTTGTGCTTATGAAGAAAACGGAATCATGGTCAATTCCGCGGAATTCAACGGGTTGCGTAATATTCCGGAAGGTATTGATGGCATCGCGGATAAATTGGAAAAAATGGGACTGGGCAAACGGGTAGTCAACTATCGTCTGCGGGACTGGTTGATCAGTCGCCAACGCTACTGGGGCGCCCCTATTCC
>CBCTTQ010000048.1:0-6164 GCA_965149945.1 uncultured Peptococcaceae bacterium
CTCATACGATTATGGCCGGTATTGTTTTCTTGTTATTATTGATCAGTTTTATTATTGTAAATTATGCGGTGGTTGATTTCGGAAATCTGTTCGGAATTTTTTTTATTGCTTTGGGTTTGGCTGTTTTGGATTTTTTCCCTGTGATTGGATTGATGATCCCTATGGGAATTTGGGCTGCCTGTGCGATTTTATTGGCTGAAAATACTACACTGGGAATTGCCGTTATCGTCGTTTGTATTGTTGTTTCCATTATTAAGCAGATTTTGGAACCTTTTGTGGTCGGAAAAACCATTGGTATTTCGCCCTTAGAAGAAATCGGAAGTGGTTTGGTGCTCTGTTTGATTATGGGGCTTAACCCCATTGGTTTAATTATTGGTCCGATTTTATATACAGTAGGGAAAATTACCTATTTAAAATATAAAAAGAGCACACATCCTGATGAGTAAAGTAAAAAGAACAGCAAGTGCTGTTCTTTTTTTATGAGAAATTGTATGGAGTAAAACGCGGGAGATTGCTTTCCGAAAAGATATTGTATAAGACACAGCAGGAAAATGCAGCAGGAAAAAATTTTTTGTGGTACTTCTTGACACAAAACGATCTGTTTGATATAATAATGATATCATATTGATAGGAGTGATAGCATATGGTTCAAAATGCACATCTGAAAAAGGAACGGAAAAAAGAAGAAGTAAAAGCACCCAGTTTGCCCGGTATGCCAGTGTTGATTTTGTTAGTGGTTCTGTTTTTGGCGGCTATCGCGATTTTTGCCTATGGGGTCCGCAATGTTTATTATTATGTGAATATGGGAGTCGGAACGGCATCTATTATCATTGCGATCGTGTATGTCTGCTTGATTTTGCCCTTGCTTTGCTGCGGATTGAAGATTTTAAAACCCAATGAGGCCTATGTATTTACCCTTTTCGGCAGATACTACGGCAGTTTGAAGGGACCGGGTTTTTATTTTGTAAATCCTTTTGTTTCCGCTACCAACCCGACGAGTTCGAATGGTGTTTCTTGGTCGGATTCTTTGGCGGATATGGTCAACAAACACGGAAGCAAAGGCGAAAAGAAATCTTCTCTTTCCGGATCAAAAAAGATTTCTTTGAAGACCATGACTTTGAACAATGAAAAACAAAAAATCAACGATCAAATGGGGAATCCCATTGAAATCGGTATTGTTGTAATTTGGCGTGTGGTCAATACGGCGAAAGCGGTATTCAATGTAGATAATTATATGGAATTCCTTTCCATGCAATGTGATTCTGCGTTACGAAACATTGTTCGCTTATATCCCTATGATGCGGTGGGGGACGCGGATGAATGTACGCTGCGTGGCAGCAGTCAAGAGGTAGCAGATAAAATCAAATTGGAAATTCAAGAAAAGGTGAATGATGCCGGTTTGGAAATTTTAGAGGCGAGGATTACTCATTTGGCATACGCGCCGGAAATTGCGGCCGCCATGCTCCAACGCCAACAGGCTTCCGCGATCATTGACGCCAGAAAAATGATTGTGGACGGCGCTGTAGGAATGGTCGAAATGGCATTGTGCCGTTTGAACGAAACTGATTTGGTAGATTTGGATGAAGAAAGAAAGGCTGCGATGGTCAGCAATTTACTGGTTGTTCTCTGTGGCAATAAGGATGCTCAGCCCATTGTAAACAGCGGTTCGCTGTATTAAGAGACAAAAAGTGTAAGGTGGTTCGATGACAAACAAATCGGCAGAGAAAAAAGAAGCAAAAAAACAAATTCCTCTGCGACTTTCTGCCGGACTATGGCGGGAGTTGGCAGCTTGGGCTGAGGACGATTTTCGTTCTATTAACGGACAAATTGAGTATCTGCTGACTGAATGCGTCAAAGCTCGGAAAAAGAAAAAGGACGCAGAGTGATTAGGAACGTTGTGTGAGCAAAATTTTTTCAGGATTATCGGGAGGAAAGAAAATGGTTTTTGGTAAAGTGGATGAAAAATTCAATGAGGTGGCTTCTGAATTTGATCAATTGATGCAGAAGATTATGCCGGATTATCACTTTTTTCAAAAAGCATTGGTGGAAAATTTGCCCTTTGACGTCACGGACGCTTTTCGTGTCATTGATTTGGGTTGCGGGACCGGTAATTTGGGGAAAATGATTTTGGAGCGTTTTCCGCGGTCAGAAGTTGTTTGCGTAGATTTTTCTGCGGATATGCTAAAGGCGGCAGAGCAAAAAATCGGCAAAGAACGCGCGAAATTTATGCAATGTGACTTTTATCAATTGGAATTTCCGGGAAAGTTTGACGCGGTCGTTTCTTCCTTGGCGTTGCATCATTTGCGAACAGAAGAGGATAAGCGGGTATTTTATCAAAAAATGTATGACGCTATGAATCCGAATGGTGTGCATCTTAATGCGGAAAATGTTCTGAGTCCTGATCCTGTTTTGCAAAAGGAGTTCATTGATCGATGGCGTAAATTTATGCGGAAAAGTTTTTCTGATGAAGAAATTGATCGAGTTTGGCTAGCCGGCTATTATGATGATGATCATCCCGTTACATTATCTTGTCACGAACGGCTGATGGCGCAGACTGGGTTCCGCCATTTTGATGTGATTTTGAAATCTTATCACTTTGCCTTATTATACGCGCGGAAATAGTCTGAATATTTTTGTTGCTATTGTCATGCTAGAGGAAATATAGTATAATAAAACTGTAATGAATAGCTGTCTTCGGGGCGAGGTGAAATTCCTCACCGGCGGTATTTGAACTTTTGGTTCATGAGCCCGCGAGCATGTGCTGATTTGGTGTGATTCCAAAGCCGACGGTATAGTCCGGATGGAAGAAGATGAGAAAATCATGCAATATGGTTTTTGTCTTTTATGCCCTGATTTTCAGGGCTTTTTTTGTTGACAGCTAACGAAAGCAACAAAAAAGGAGAGATGAAAAATGACCAAAATCGCAACAGGAACCGCGCCGATGGGCGTAAGAGCACAAACTAGAACTTTGACCGGAATGGCGATGATGGCGGCGTTATCCATTATCTTTTTGCTGGTAATTCCTAAATTTCCCATTTTCCCGGCAGCGCCGTATTTGGTATATGATATGGCGGATGTTCCCATTATTATGTCCGCTTTCTTGTTTGGGCCGGGAGCGGGTTTGCTGGTTTTGGCGGTGGTAAGTTTGATTCAGGGGTTGTTGTTAAGTCCGGATGGTTTGATTGGCGCCTTGATGCATTTTCTTGCCAGTGGGGTTTTGGTAGTTGTGGCGTATTATGTCGCCGCAAAAATCGGGAATACCAAAGGAATGATTATTGGTTTGCTCTGTGGTACCATTGGTATGGCGGCAATGATGGTGCCTTTGAATTTGATTATTACCGTGCATGTTTACGGTCAGCCCCAAGAAGTGGTAATGGCGGCGTTGGTACCGGCGATTATTCCCTTTAATCTGTTGAAAGCCGCGCTGAATTCCGCGATTTTCTTTGTGTGCTATAAGCTGATCCGCGTGGCAAAGCCGGGATTATTTGAAAAAATAGGAGCAAAGCGCTGAAGATACATTTAATCAATAGCAAATCGAGCAAGGCGGATTTTGAAACCGCCTTGCTTTTCATTATAAGATTATCATTTGATTTTTTTTGTTAATGATGTGAAAATTTTCGGAGAAATAAATTCTCTTTTTTAAAGCTTTACAATTTTTTTACTTTGTGCTATACTACAGTTAGTTTTATCTATCAACTGCTTTTGCTGTAAAGTCAGCAAAGGGGAATGGGGTGAGAAGCCCCGCGAGTCGGTCACTGTGAAGTCCTGCTATGGAATAAGTCAGATTACCTGGAAGCAGTTGGCATTTCTGCCTGAACCGGAAACTGCCGAAATCATCGAAATCGCTATTCCGCGATTTCGCTTTTCGCTTGTGCCAGTTTGGTATCAAGTGTTTTTTTTTGACAAGAATTATTTTATCTGTCATCGTTTCTTTGTATTTCGCTATAAAGTTTCCCTTTCGGAGAAATAATTTTACAGATAACACCAAGGAGGGATAATAAAAAAATTTTTAATCAAAAACGATGAAGAGAGAATATTCTTGAAAAATGAGGTGATTAAACGATGGATAATTTTATGGAGTTTTTGCATAACATTTTTACAATGTCAAATAATGTGACAATTGTTATGTTAGGAATGTTTATTATTGCTTTGTTCGGATATGCTTTAGGGAGAATTCATATTAAGGGTGTTTTTTTAGGCACGGCAGGAGTTTTTTTGATTGCTTTGTTATTTGGATATGTATTTACAATAGCTGAATTGCAGTATATCCCATTTTTAGATCATTTTTACATTGAAAATGCTTCAGATCCTATAGTGAGTCAGTATAAAATGTTAGAAAACTTTGGGTTGGTTCTTTTTGTTACTTCCGTTGGGTTTATAGCAGGTCCGAAATTTTTTCATGATTTTAAAGCTAATGCGCGATCGTATATTTTACTAGGTACTGTGATTGTTTTGGTCGGCTCCGCATTGGCTTGGGGATTTGCATTATTCCCGGGAATCGGTAGTGCTTACAGTACAGGTATTTTATCTGGTGCTTTAACCAGCACCCCTGCTTTTGCGGCTGCTAAAGCAGGAGCGGGAATTCAAGGAGAAGGGCTGGTTGCCTTAGGACATGCTGTTGCGTATCCTTTTGGTGTTGTTGGAGTTGTTGTTTTTGTACAGTTGATGCCCAAATTGCTTAAAGCTAATCGGGAGGAGGAAAAAGCGAAAATGCTTGCTTCTTTTTCTTGTGAACAATTTAAACCGAATCCTTGGAAGGGGAGAATATTGATTGATGATTTGGGGTTGGCTCCGATGAGTCTGGCCATTATTTTAGGCATTTTGCTGGGTTCTGTTTCCATTCCTCTATCCGGTGCAGGCTATAATGGTACTACTTTTTCTTTGGGCAATACCGGTGGTCCTTTGATTATGGCTTTGATTTTCGGTCATTTTGGTCATATTGGCAAAATTAGTTTGCGTATACCTAAAAGAACATTAACTATTTTTCGAGAGTTAGGATTAATGCTGTTTCTGATTGGGGCCGGTATTGAAGGTGGAGTTGAGCTGGTGGATCAAATTTCCGGATCTGATTTAGGTATGATGCTGGTGTTATATGGTTTTGTCGCTGGTATTTTTATGACAATTGTTCCTTGTGTAATTGGTTTTATAATTGCGAAATATGTATTGAAAATGCCGATGTTTAATTACTTAGGATCTATTACAGGAGGAATGACCAGTACTCCCGCATTGGGAGCTTTGATTAAGGTCGCGGATTCTGATGATGTGGCTTCCGCTTATGCCGCGACATATCCTGTGGCGTTAATTTTTGTCATTGTTACTTCTCAACTGATTGTTTTATTAATTTAATTTTAAAGGAGTAAATACAACAAAGGAAGTAGCGACATTCTGATAGGAAGCTACTTCTTTTGGTATTGTATAAAATGAATGGCATAGATTTTACCGTGCTCATTGCTTTTTCCTAAAAAGTAGGACTTTGCCTGAAATTGTCGAAATAATAAATAGAAATAAAATGAATGAGGAGGAACGATTATGCCTGAAAATAAAAGAGAAGAATTGAAAAAATTGGAATACCAGCGTGGTAATGTTTACAGTCGCTTCTCTGATGAGGATTTGCGGCAATGCGATGCCTTTGCCCAAGATTATATGCGTTTTTTAGACCAATCCAAAACAGAACGTCTTTGTGTGCGTAATGCCGTTCAGCTGTTGGAGGAAAAGGGTTTTCGTCCTTTCGCGTCCTTTACGGAAGCACCTCGTCCGGGGGATAAATTTTATCATGTACATAAGAATAAAGCATTGTTGGCGGGAATCATCGGGACAGCAGATATTCGTCAAGGAATCAATTTGGTCATTGCTCACACCGATAGTCCGCGGTTAGATTTGAAGCCGCAGCCTCTGTATGAGTCGGAAGGACTGGTGTTGTTGAAAACTCACTATTACGGGGGAATTAAAAAATACCAGTGGACTTCCATTCCTTTGGAATTACACGGTGTTGTGGTACGCAAAGACGGCAGCAAAGTGGAAGTTCATATTGGAGATCAAGAGGATGATCCGGTGTTTTTCCTGAGCGATTTGCTGCCTCACTTGGCAAGAAAGCAAATGGCAAAGCGAGCTTCGGAAGTGATCAACGGAGAAGATATGAATGTATTGGCAGGCAGTCAACCGCT
>CBCTTQ010000049.1:0-5636 GCA_965149945.1 uncultured Peptococcaceae bacterium
CATCCAATCCCTGATGGAAGAAGGTTACGCCAACTCCGCCAACTTCCCCACCGGCACTTCTACCACCAATCAAGTGGAAAGCGCCATGGCAGTATTGGATAATGAAACGGGAGAAGTGCGAGGATTGATCGGCGGGCGCAATCATACTACCAAACGCGGTTATAACCGGGCAACAGATATGCAGCGCCAGCCCGGCTCCACCTTTAAACCCATCGCGGATTACGCTCCCGCTATAGAAATGGGTTATTCACCCTCGACAGTTGTCAACGATGTATTAACGACTTTCCCCGGCGATTACACGCCTACCAACTATGACGGAAAATATCGAGGTGTGATTTCTATGCGTGACGCCGCGGTCTACTCGGTAAACGTCGCTTCTGTAAAATTCATGCAAAAAATCGGGACCGATTACAGCATGCATATGATTGAAAAAATGGGTATCAGCATGGAAAATGATCAGAATTCCGGACTTTCACTGGCATTAGGCGGCATGACCTACGGGGTTTCACCTCTGCAAATGGCAGCAGCCTACGCTACTTTTGCCAATGAAGGTGTTTATAACGAACCCTATGTCATTCGTAAAATCGAAAACAGCAATGGTGAACTGATTTACCAACATGAAACAGTCTCCAATACCGTAATGAAAGACACCACAGCCTATTTGGTAACCGATATGTTGATGTCGGTTACAGAACGCGGTACCGGTACCAATGCGCAAATTTCCAATATGGAAGTCGCATCCAAAACAGGAACCGTGCAGCTGCCCCAAACAGAGGCATTCGAAGGAATTGAAAACGGGAACAAAGACGCCTGGTTCGCCGCCTATACACCAGAGCTGACCGGTGTTGTCTGGATGGGATATGACAGTGACTTGGATGAAAACGGCAACCCGCAATATTTGCAGCAAATCTACGGTGGCAAATACCCGGCGGCTCTTTGGAAAAAAGTTGTCGGCGGCGCCAGTGAAACCGCCTCCTCCACTTCTTTTAAAGTTCCGGAAGATATTACCTATGTCGACATTGACACCAAGTCCGGTTTGTTACCCAGTGATTTAACACCCAGTCAGTTCATTCAAACGGAAGTGTTTGATTCCATCAATGTACCGACGGAAACTTCGGATATTTGGCGTCGGGCAACCATCTGTACCGTCAGCGGCATGCTGGCAGGTCCCAATTGCTCCAGCACGCGACAAGAAATCCTGTATTCCCCTCCCAGTGAATACAGCGGCAACACCATTATCGGTTCACCTGATGATACTTCCCGACTCTATACCGGAGAGACGTGTAATGTCCACAGCTAGCCAAACAATTTTATAATAAATAAAAACAATCAAAGACGGCAGGAAAATTTCTGCCGTCTTTTTTATGCCGATTTCCAAACAGTCAAATCGCGCGATTTCAGAGCAAAAAAGACAGTCTTCTCTTTGACTGTCTTTTTTGTTTGTGTTATGAAATTCTAACGTTCCGGCATACTGATCGATTGGATGGCGACACTGCCGCCCCGCACCACTTCGATACGACTTCCGTACGTTTTTTGCATCAATTTGATAATATTATCATTTTTAGCCTCGTTTTTGACGCTTTCAATCAGCAATGTGGTTTTATCGTAATCCACGATTTCAAATTTAAAAGCCTGAGCCATTTGGAAAATATCTACTTTATCCCGTTCGGTGCAATTGTTGATTTTGATGAACAGAATCTCTTTCATTCGAATGGGAATATCTGTGAAATCGATAACTTTAATCACTTCCACACTGCGATTCAATTGTTTTTTCACTTGCTCAAAGGTCATTTCATCACTGGTCAAACTGATGGTCATCCGAGAGATGGAAGGATCTTCCGTTTCTCCTACGGATAATGTTTCAATGTTATGGAGTTTACCGGCAAACAGACCGGAAATTCTTGCCAAAATCCCCGTTTCGTTTTCTACAAACAAGGAGATCCAGCGACGCTTAATTTCGTTATTCATCATAATGTAACCTCCTGTTTGTTATTTTTATCATTTAAAATCATTTCGTTAAGCGCTTTTCCGCCGGGTACCATAGGATACACATTGGTATCTCGCTCAATGATAAATTCAATAATGGTCGGACGATTCGTGCTATTTTTTCCTTCCAGTAGTGCCGCCTCGATTTGGCTTTCCTCCGTCACGCGCAATCCCTTGGCTTCGTAACTTTCCGCCAACCGTACAAAATCCGGCAGATATTTGGGACAGTGTCGATTGGGATCATGACAATTTTTTTCGCAGCCGCGGCGATATACCAAACAGGTGGAAGAATAGCGTTTATGGTGAAACAATTCTTGCATCTGTCGTACATTTCCTAAATTACTGTTATTTAAAATACAGATGGTAATGGGTAATTGCAACGCCACCGCTGTCGCCAATTCCTGCAAATTCATTTGAAAACCACCGTCTCCGTTGATGGAAACCACTTGTGCCTCAGGATTACCGATTTGCGCGCCGATGGCCGCCGGGAAACCATAGCCCATGGTACCCAGTCCCCCGGAAGTCAGCAGTTTCTTATTTTTACCGATTTCCAAATACTGCGTAGTCCAAAGTTGATTTTGACCGACATCGGTGGTAATGATACCTTCCGGAAAAATTTCGTTGATTTTATGCAGGATTTTTTCCGCTGTCAACCCTTCATATTGTGACATATTGACAGGATACTGCGCTTTCCATTCCTCAATTTGTTGTTGCCAATCGGTCAAATCCAAAGGTTTGGCATATTCCAACATTTTTTCAAGGGCAACTTTGGCATCCGCAACAATAGGGATATCTACTTCGATATTTCGGGAAATGGAAGCGGTATCAATATCCACATGAATAATTTTGGCTTTTTTAGCAAAGGTACTGATTTCTCCGGTGATACGGTCGTTAAACCGAGTACCGATGGAAAAAAGCAAATCACATTCATTAACCGCTTTGTTGCAGGCATATTTCCCGTGCATACCCACATTTCCCACATAAAGAGGATGATCAGTGGGAATGGCGCCCTTGCCCATGATGGTAGTGATCACCGGAACATGGGTAATTTCCGCCAATTTCACCATTTCTTCTTGAGCGCCGGAAATCTTTACTCCACCTCCCACCAAAAAAATCGGTTTTTTGGCGTTTTTCAGTGCTGTCATAGCTTTTTTTACTTGCCCTTGATGTACACCGGTATTCGGTTTATAGCTGCGGATGTTGATGGTTTCCGGATAAGTACTGTCTCCCACCGCGCACTGAATATCTTTGGGCAAATCGATGAGAACAGGACCAGGGCGCCCTGTTCTGGCGATATAAAAAGCTTTTTTCAAAATCATTCCCAAATCTTGACGCCGACGTACTGTGGTAGACCATTTACTGATGCCGCGGGTAATTCCTACGATGTCTACTTCCTGGAAAGCATCATTTCCAATCAAATCCAACGGAACCTGACCGGTAAAGCAGACCAAAGGAACACTGTCGTAATTAGCTGTAGCGATACCCGTAACCAAATTGGTGGCGCCGGGACCGCTGGTGACCAAGCAAACCCCGACTTTGCCGGTGGAACGGGCATAACCGTCGGCCGCGTGAACTAATGCCTGTTCATGCCTGGGTAAGATGACCTCAATATCATCCGCGTCGTAAAGAGCGTCAAAAAGATCAATGGCCATGCCGCCGGGATAGGCAAACATGGTGTCCACGCCTTCCGCGCGCAGGGCTTTTACAAATAATTCAGTACCTTTGATCCCCATGATGGTTTCCTCCAAACTATTTTTTCTCACTTCATTTCAAATCGTATATCTCGCAAATCTTCGTTCAGATTCGATATTCTTTATTTCAATTCCGCAATGGCCTCCATCTCCACCAGCATATCTTTAGGTAAACGCGCTACCTCCACACAAGACCTGGCAGGATAAGGTTCTGTAAAGAATTCCGCATAAATTTCATTCACCCTGGCAAAATCATCCATATTTTTAACAAAGACCGTGGTTTTTACCACATCATTCATGGACGCGCCCCCGGCTTCTAATACGGCTTTGACATTTTTCAATACCTGTCTGGCCTGCCCTTCAATATCAGCAGCCACCGCGCTTGTAGCAGGGTCGATGCCTACCTGCCCGGAAGTAAATAATACATTCCCCATTATAACGCCCTGAGAATAGGGCCCCAGCGCCTGAGGCGCGTTTTTTGTCGCAATCACTTTCATTTTTGATTTCCTCTCTATTATTTATTCCAATACAACTTCAAAACCATGTTCCCGCAGGCTCTTGATCACTTTTTCACCGTGTTCTTTACCGCCTACTTCGCAGCCGATATGAATGATCACCTGGTTGGCTTCCAATTCGGCATTCATGCGGTCATATTGTACCCGCACAATATTAGCGTTGCAGTCAGCGACTACCTGAGAGAGAATGGTCAAACTACCCGGTTTGTCCAACAAGGTGGCGCGGAATTTCAGTTTTCGCTGTCTGGCCACCAAACCAATTTCAATAATCTTATGAATAAAGCTTACATCAATGTTCCCTCCGGACATGACGCAAACAACTTTTTTCCCTTTTACATCAATTTTATTATTCAGCACCGCTGCCAACGGCGTAGCGCCGGCAGGTTCCACAATTTGTTTGTTACGCTCCATCAACAAAAGAATCGCCGCGGAGATATCATTGTCACTAACCGTTACCATATCGTCTACATAGCGATTGATCAGCTCTGTTGTCAATTTACCGGGGGTTTTAACAGCAATCCCATCAGCGATCGTGTTGGCATTGGGACCGGAAACCAATTTTTTTGCTCGAAAACTCCGGCAGATGGCATCAGCGCCTTCTGCCTGCACACCGATGATTTTCACACGAGGATTCACCAGCTTCACACAATTTGCAACTCCGGCGAGCAGACCGCCGCCGCCCGCGGGAACAACAATAATATCCACTGTAGGTAAATCCTTCAATATTTCCATTCCGATGGTCCCCTGTCCGGCGATGACATCATAATCATCAAAAGGATGAATGAAGGTTGCCTGCTCTTCTTCACAAATTTCCATGGCTTTTTGATAGGCGTCATCATAACAATCACCAAAAAGAACAACTTTCGCGCCATAACCTTCTGTTGCCTGCACTTTGGCGATGGGAGCGGATTTCGGCATCACAATCGTCGCCGGAATACCCAATACCTGCGCGGCATAAGCTACCCCTTGGGCGTGGTTGCCGGCAGAAGAAGCGACCACAGAGGTCACTCCTTCTGTTTCTGCCAGCGCTGCGATTTTATTAGACGCACCACGAATTTTAAAGGAACCGGTTTTTTGCCGGTTTTCATATTTCATATAAACAGAAGATTGGCTCATTATGGAAAAGGTGTGAGAGCGCTCAATATTTGTTCGATGGATGGTAGAACGCAATCTTCTTTCCGCCTGTTCAAAATTCTCTAATGTTAATTCCATAATGTCCTCCTCTATTTTTTCTTATTCAATGATTGCACCTTTGTCGGCAGAAGAAACCAGTCTGGAATAGCGTCTCATATATCCTTCCAAATGGTCTTTTTTCTTTAACGATGTGACGGCTTTTCTTTTTTCTAATTCTTCCGCAGAGACTTCCAATTCAATAGAATAATGGGGAATGTCGATGGCGATAATATCCCCTTCCCGCACATAGGCAATAGGGCCGCCGTCTACT
>CBCTTQ010000050.1:0-4708 GCA_965149945.1 uncultured Peptococcaceae bacterium
TCAAACTTTGAAATTCTTCCTCGGTGATCCATCCTTTGGGGGATTGTGCCAAAGAATATCCTTCGGTGTTAAAAACAGCGGATTGATAGCCCCAGATGGCGTTTAGAAAATCCAAACGCTCTTCCAAAGCGTTATCCACCATAGTCATTTCCGCGATTTTGCGGCAAATGTGGGCAGATTCTTTATTGATTACCGCTTCCATTACCGGACGAATGATGTCGTTGTAGTCAACGTTGGCGCTGACTTCCAAAATAGGCAGCCCTACCATGTTGGCTACATCCGCGATGACATTGAAAACACCGTCAATATAACTTTGATTTTTGACAATCAGAGCGCCTACATTGGCAGCGGCCATCGCTTGAATATAGTTGGCCTGTTGGCTTCTTTGTTTCGCCAAAGCAAAATTATTGGCAAGTACCAAATCTTTTCCTTTCAGCCATTGAACCGCTTCCGGGACTTCCATGATGGTCACATGTTCGATTTCTCTGTTTAAACCGGTTGCTCCGGCAATTAATTTGGCGTTGGCCAAAATGTCAATTTTTAATGCATCCTTTACGGTAATTCCCATTCCGGTTCACCTCATTTGTTCTTGGCGGTACTTTTGACCGCGAAATTGGACATTTTTCGACGAACTGTACGTTTATATAGTATATTTTAATACATTTTTGATAAAAAATCCAGTGATTTCTTTATTTTTTCAAAAAACTTCTCTGAATTTTTGGCAATATTTGAAGTTGGGATATTTTGTCTCAAAATATGGTATTTCTTTGGTAAGCTCTTTTGTAACGAGTTGTTTTTCCCGTCGGGTAATTTTTTTAAGAGGTTTTTTTAAGATGTTTGGCGTTTTTTGGGGAAAATTTTGATTCCGGAAAATTTGATCCAAACATCAATCTGTAGAATTTGTGAAGAAATGAAAACTTGTGTTGGCAGGAAGGAGTTACCGATGAAGAAAAAAGGAATCAAAATGCTGTTATTTTTGTTGGTTGTTTCCCTGTGTTGGACGCCTTACGGAAACTTTTCTCAGCAAGCAATGGCTGTGGAGACGGTGGAATCGGCAAATGCTACTGTGAAAACGTCTGATTCGACAGATGTCGCTGCGGACTATCAGAGGAAGCTGTTGATGCATTTGGGCAGCCGTCAGGTGAGCATTACCGACGCGGAAGGTACTGTCGAAGAAATAACTTTAGAGGTAATGCCGTTGTTTCAAAACGGCAGAACCTTGGTGCCGCTGCGTTTTATTTGTGAGGAAGTGCTTTGCTGTCAAGTGGATTATTTGAAAGAAACGGAGACCATTCAGCTGACCCGTAAAGATCTTTCGGCGGTAGTGGATTTAAACAGCAGAGTGGTAGAAGTGGAATACAGCAATGGAGTCAGCGACAAGCCGGAAATGGATCAGATGCCTTTGCTGCGAAATGGCTATACATATATGCCGCTGCGCTTTTTCAGCGAATTGTTTGGCTGCCGAGTGGATTATTTCCCTACCGATCAATCCATTTCGATTTTAGATCGTTTTGATCCGGAATCAGATGTGGATGTGGTAACACGCCCCGTGGCACGGGCGGAATTTGATCCCTATACCGTGGGTCAGCCGGAACTGACTTTTACCGATGAAAGCAGCGATCCCAACGGCGCTCAAATCACCAAAAGACAGTGGCGATTAGTCTTGAACGGTCAAACGATAATTTCCGAAAATGTCAGTGAGCTGGCGGCACAAATCGATGAAGAGGGTGTCTATACCTTCCGTTATCGGGTGTGCAACGAAAATCAAGTATGGAGCGGCTGGATTTCGGTGCCGCTGAAAGTCAGCGCCAATCAAGCCCCTGTCATCAGCGGACTGTCCGCGGTCAAATCCAGTAACCATAACAGCGTCGTTATCAATTCCGGGGAACCCATTGATTTTGTGTATGAAATTGAAAACGAGGAATGGGAAGAAATTGTAGAAGAAGAATGGACTTGCCTTTGGACCAGCAATGGGTATAAAAAGCATCTTTATACGAAACCGGAAGTACTATATGCTGCCGATGGCTGTACGTATGAGATTACATTGCGGATCAAAGACGCGGCGGGCAACTGGGGCAGTCAGACTATTTCTGTCGTTCCCAGAGCCAACAGCCAATATTCGGAGGCTGCTTATAAATTTGAACACTTAAGCCCCGGAGAAATTTTTTTAAACGATAAAAAAACGGATTTTTTTACCGCGACAATGGTAGAACCGGAGAATCTGAATTTTTATCCTGTCACGCTGTTAGCCAGTAACAATCCGGAGACCGTTCCGGAAAATGGCATTTTGGAAGCCGATACCATTTCTGGCGATGCTCGTCTGCGCTTTCATCATACCAACGACACCGGACATTCTGTGAAGTTTTACGCTATTGCCAAAAATGAAACGGATTATCCCATTTTGTTGCGAGTGGGGCAGATCGGTTCCGCCGGCCCCAGTACCGATGTGATTCATGTAGGTTCTCAGGTAGTGGTGAATTATTTGACTAAATCCTATCAACCGGTGACCAAATTGCTGCAACCCGGCGAAACCTATTTGATCAATGCCAACGCGCCGACGGTGCGGGACGGCTATACCATGTCCAATCTCATCGATGTTTCCTCCAACGGTCCTCTGGCGTATACCATTTGTTGTATGAACGCAACCGATTCTTATTCGGCGTATTCGACATTGCCCAAAGCGGAAAAAAACTCCACCCATATTCGGGGAACATTCCCTTATTCTTCCATGAGTATGGACTATACTTTCAGCGGCAGAAAGGTGGAAAAAATCAGTCTTGGTAAAGATGACGCCTTTGACGGTTATTATCGTACCGGCATTGACGCCCTGACCGGAGAAGAAGTTGTAAACAAAGGAAACCGCGGAGTCGTACACCATTTTACCATTACAGCGGAACGCAATATCGGTTTATTGTTAAATCCGCGCGGTACATATTATAAGGGTTCCATCATGATCGACGGTGAGATTGTGGAACTTTCGACCAACGGTATGGTGGACGGTATCAATGAAGCTTGCGTTCTGGATGTTATGAAGGCGGGCGAGACTAAAGAATTTACCTATGTAGTACCCAGTGGTTCCGACAGCCCGATTTTGATTGTGGCGATTCCGGAAAGTCAATGGGAACAATATTAAAAAAAGAAAAAGGAATTCCCTTGCCAAAAGCGAAATGATTACCAATAGATTTTTTTACTAACAATACATGAAAAATCAGTAACGGAGGAATGAACAGGATGAAAAGAAATCAGAAAACAATTGTGTTTTTTTTGTTGATGCTGGTATTGACTTGCGTCCTTGCGGGTTGCGGTGATAATGGTGAAACGGAAGCGGGTGCGGCGGCCGAAGAAAAAACCGTGACAGTGGATGTGTATATTCATGATCAACAGCAATCCAGCAATGAAATTACCACAACGGCGGAAACTCTGGGGGATCTTCTGCTCGAAAGTGGTTTGGCGGAAGGAGAAGACAGTCAGTACGGGTTGTATATTCAAACGGTGGACGGTGTAACGGCTGATGAAGCCAAAGAAGAGTGGTGGTGTATCACCAAAAACGGCGGAGAAACGGTGCAAACAGGCGCGGACAGTACTCCCATCGCCGATGGAGAACGTTATGAACTTACTTTGACGACAGGTTACTAAGGAATTTTTGATAAAAAAGGCTTTGACTGCCTCTTTGTTAACGAAGAAAGCAAAAGAGAGAAGCCTGCGACAGGCTTCTCTCTTTTGCTTTTTCTTTGGATGAATCTTCTTCTTGTTGTGAAAAACGCCTGTTAAAGTTCGGTTTTTTTGGAAATCTAAGAGAGAAAATTTTTTTATCGACAGCGCTTGGGCGCGAAAAAGCATAGGAAAAAATATATTTCCCGGAAAAATAGGAATCTTGCAGGGTTTTTATTGACATTGTCTTGGTTTTTGGTTAAAATAAACCTATAGTTTGTAAAGAGATTGTGAAAAAGAAAATCAAGGGTACAATTTCATCAAGCAGAATTAAAAAATTAAAATTATTATATATTACAGTTCAATATTCTAAAAACACATTTAGGGAGGTATTTTCAATTGGCGAAACAGAAATTTGAAAGAACAAAACCGCATGTAAACATCGGTACCATCGGTCACGTTGACCACGGCAAAACTACATTGACCGCCGCGATCACTCAGTGCCTGGCGAAAGCCGGCGGCGCGGAATTCAAGGATTACGCGCAGATCGACTCCGCTCCGGAAGAAAGAGAACGCGGTATCACGATCAACACCGCGCATGTGGAATATGAAACCGAACATCGTCACTACGCGCACGTAGACTGCCCGGGTCACGCGGACTATGTAAAGAACATGATCACCGGAGCCGCGCAGATGGACGGCGCGATCCTGGTAGTAAGCGCTGCCGACGGTCCGATGCCGCAGACTCGCGAACACATTTTGCTGTCCCGTCAGGTAGGGGTACCGTATATCGTGGTATTCCTGAACAAAGCGGACCAGGTAGACGATGAAGAAT
The DNA here is from genome assembly GCA_965149945.1 of uncultured Peptococcaceae bacterium. Taxonomy (GTDB): domain Bacteria; phylum Bacillota; class Dehalobacteriia; order UBA4068; family UBA4997; genus JAHZFN01. The sequence goes on from CBCTTQ010000050.1 coordinate 4,487, forward strand.
TGATGGAATTGGTAGAAATGGAAGTTCGGGAATTGCTGGACGAATATGATTTTCCGGGCGACGACACCCCGATCATCAGCGGTTCGGCGTTGAAAGCGTTGGAATGCGGCTGCGGAAGCAGAGACTGCGAATGGTGCGGTAAGATCTGGGAATTGATGGACGCGGTGGACGAATACATTCCGACTCCGGAAAGAGATACGGAAAAACCGTTCTTGATGCCTA
>CBCTTQ010000051.1:0-4255 GCA_965149945.1 uncultured Peptococcaceae bacterium
TCTGGATGGCGATATGCACCATATTGGGAATTTGCATGAACGAACACACGCTCATATAGGCGATGCTCAGCTGATAAATTTCTTCATTATTGGTAAACGTCCGAAAATAGGGTTTCATAATCAGCAAGGACAGAAGATTGAGCAAAGCACCTATTCCAAAGGCCAGTAACAATCCATGCGTGACGGTGGTATTTGCCTCGTCCTGCTTTTTCTGTCCAAGATACCCCGCAATCAGTACATTCACGCCGACACCAATCCAGATAGACGCCGCATTCATCAGTGTTGTAATTGGGAATGACAGAGAAACAGCCGTCAGCGCATTCTCACTCAGCCGCGCTACAAACGCGCTGTCTATCAGGTTATAGGAATATTGCAGGAACATGGAGATCAGCGGCGGTATCGACATTTGCCAAATGAGCTTTCCAACGGGCGCAACTGCCATTTTATTACTGGTCTGCATACTTTCCCTCTTCTCCACAAAGTGTCCGGCGCAAAAAAATTGCGCCGGACAGCAGGTTACTAAATCCGAACAATATAGTTTTGTTTGCGTGCTGCGGGCTGACCGGCTTCCTTAGCTGGATAACCCAATGCAATCGCTCCGACGCCACGCAAGGTTTCCGGCAGCTTCCACTCCCGCAGGAGAGCCTTACCGCTTTCACTGTCGAAAATCTCACGTTCCCGATGCACCCATACGGTTCCAAGACCAAGGGCATGGGCGGCCAGCATCATATTTTCAAGGACGCAGCTTCCGTCCTCCACAAAGGTGCTTGCGGAGCCATCTGCCAGAACTAAAATCACGACAGGCGCGCCATAATAAGGGTCTGTATTGTTCCCCATCACTTCTGCGTTTAACCTGGCGATTTCCTGCCGGTATTTGGGGTCTGTGATTGCAATGATGGTAGGGGATTGACGTCCGCCGCCGGTAGGCGCGTAAGTTCCCGCTTCCAGTACAGCGTCCAACGCCTCGGAAGGGACAGGTTGCGGTTTGTAAGCCCGTACACTACGGCGCGTCTTGATCAGAGATAAGAAGTTGTTTTCCATAAAAAATCATCCTCCATTCTGTCAACATTTCCGAGATGCAGGCAACAAAAAAGCCACACAACTATCACAAGATAGCTGTGTGGCAAAAAGATGACCGAGTCCGGAAAAGTCCACTCAAATTTTACGTCTATTATTATAGCAAGCTTTCGGGAGACTGTCAAGTATCAATCTTTACGGAATTGTGGCGGCTGTCTGTTACTTTTTGTGTTACTTTATGGCACATGAGCATTAACGGCAGTTTTATCGCCGAGCCCGTCTCTGCTGTTCGATCGTCTGACAAAACGATAATTTTGTCTGCCGTTTCCACGGTACGCATTCGATGGGCGATGACCAAAACGGCTTTCCTTGCTAACAGATGAGAGAGACGGGAACTTCTGAACTGTCATAGGTAAAGCTGACATCTTTAAATTCCATTTTGCTGTTTTTTTGCGTTTGGGGATGAGTCGGTGTTTTTAGGGAAGGAGTTTCCGTAACCTGATTGATACGCGTCAAGGCGGCTTCTGCCAATATGATACCGGAAGAAGCAAACATGATTTTGGCAAGAGCGGTGGAGATGATCGCGGAAAATACCGCGTAAAAGGCAAAGTCAGTGACAAATCCGGCAAAATCATCGACAACCATGGCTTCCGGAGCCACAAATAACGCCACGGGTACCAGAAACATAAAGGCGCCTTCTGTAAAGGTCAAGTTCATGGATTGAGGAATTTGGCGCGCATTGGCATAGGGAAAGATTCGGCTTTAGTACGATAGTTCTCAATTATCTGTTGAAAATTTTTACTACGGGAATATCTCGAACATACTCGGCGCTTGTTTTCGTCATGTGATCTTGTGCCGCTTGATATTCGGCGATCAGCTTTGCATTTTGCCGCCCATCTGGAGAACATGGCAACGACAGGATTGTCGTCATCAGCAGGTAGGTCGCGCCCGTTCTCCAATCAAAGAGAAACATCAGAACCGGCATAGGCAAAAACAAAACAACGGCGCCGACAATGTCTGCCAAATTGTGTGCCAACGGGGTTTCGGTATCGGTTGCCGCGGCGTCCAATCGACCGCGAATCAAATCGGACGCCTTGTTGTCAAAAAATCCCAGAACCGCTTTCATCGCATGGGCGACGCCTTGTTTGCGGATATTGGCGGCAGTACGGAAAGCTGTGAAATAGGCATACATCAGTCCCGCAAAATACAGAGTGATGCCGCCTACCGCAAAGGCAAAAGCTACTCGGTCGTAACGAGCGATAATATTTTGTGCTTGCGATTATTCCGGCGTCACGGCGATTAGATCTCTGGCTGTCAGCCAGATGCGGATGTAGGGCATTATGGATACAGCTGATAAAGTCAGCTCAAGAAAGGTCAGCTTTTTATGACTGTCTGCGTAATTCGGCGGGGTTGAGAAGTCGCTTTTTCTTCTGTTTCGTAGAAATCCTTCCCTGTTTTGATGTTAGTCTTTGCTAACTAACTGGCGAAAAAACAAGGTTTTTTTTCTGATTTTTTTTGTGCTGCAAAGATGCTTGTGAATTTGAAATATCTCAGGCTCCCATTAATTTTAACCACCCGGCAGTGTAAAAGGCGCGTAGTTTTTCCACGTCTTGTATCGCCTGTTCATAGGGAATATCGTGGATGACCACTTCAAAAATTCCGCTGAACATGCCGCTGGCGATGATATGACAAAGAGATTTGTTCATGGGAGGGACATCATGTCCCAGACGGCGGAGTACATTCATATATTGCAACGTATACTCCACTTCTACTTCTACCATATTGTGAACAAAATGCTCATAGCTGGTACCTTCCGATCCACATAACAACAATTTGACAGGGTCTCGATGTTGGCAGATATAGTCCACCATCCAACGGACACAGGCTCCGGACTCGATTCCCATATGTTTGGGCTGTTCTTTTTCTGGGAGCTCGGCAAAGGAAACCTGTGCTTCCATGAATTTACCCATGAGGGCGGCGGCATGAGGTTCGACAATGGAGGCGAACAAAGCTTCTTTACTGGAAAAATAACCGTAAAAGGCTCCGGTGGTGACTCCGGCGTGTTTTACAATTTGTCGTAAGGAAGCCCCGCGAAACCCTTTTTCCAGAAATTCATCCAAAGCGGTTTGCTGGATTCGTTCCAGGGTGGCAGTGGTATTTTCTTGCATGATAACCTCCGCATAACAGTGATATGTAACGATGTTATTATAGCCCTGTTGTTTCTTTTTTGTCAAGGAAAAGTAAAATTTTATGGAGAATGGCGGCGTGAGACGGTGTCTCTTAGGTATTTCGGAAAAGATAGAGGTTTTTTTGGGGTAAAATGAAAAGATGGATAGGTAGCTTCTTATAAAAAAAATAAAACACCGTGGAATCGGTGTTTTATTTTTTTTTGTTCGTTCATAGAATTATAGTGCAGGGTTCATCGCGCAGATGATTAGTTTTGCCATATGGTCGGTAGGATTCAGAAAATAGTGATTTTGGCTGCTGTCAAAAACACCGCTGTCTCCTTCCTGGATGGTATAGGTGTTATTACCGACATGAAGTTCCAATGTGCCTTCCAAAACATAAAAATGTTCGGTGCCGGCATGGCTGAAAATATCCGGATTTTCGTTGAGCGTCTTTTTTGCGCCGTAGGGGGGATATTCGATGCAAAGAAATTCCACGTCGTTATGCAGACTGGGTGATAACACCTGATAGGAATTGGGGGATCCGGAAATTGTCACAATTTTTCGTTTGTCTTTGCGCACAATAATGTTTTCTTCTGTATTGGCGTTCGTATTGATGTTAAACAAACGGGTGATGGGAACTTTGAGCGCAGTGGCAATTTTATCCAGTGTTGTCAGAGAAGGCAATACCTCGCCCCGTTCTACTTGGCTGATCAAGCTTTTGGAAATGCCGATGGTATTGGCCAGCTCTGTCATGGACATATGTTTGGATGTTCGTAGTTCTTTGATTTTTTTTCCTGTGTCTTTGATCATATGGTTGCCCCCTCTGTTTCAAAACGGTAGGAAATCACAGTCAATAAATTTATGATGGCTTGATGAAGCCGCTGAAAATTATTTAATAATAATTATTCTCCGTTTTTACGATATTCTCCTGCGGGATCAAAAATTATTTGGGTGGAATTTGAGCGGTGAATTGCCTATGCGGAAGAGGTTTCTCGGAAAAGGGGAGAACGCCCAGCAAGGGTAATGGAAGAATATTCGGGAATCGTGATGGTTTTATACCGCCGCGATTT
>CBCTTQ010000052.1:0-4250 GCA_965149945.1 uncultured Peptococcaceae bacterium
TAGGTTTAACAATATGAGCCAGGTCAATGGTATCCAACCAGCCTACTTCTTTGCTGAGTTTCCGTTTTAAAACAGAACGTTCAAAATCCGTGTTATGAGCAATAAAAGTGGTGCAGGTTCCGGCAAATTCCTCAAAGGCGCGAATGGCCTCTGTTTCCTGAGGCGCAAAACGCAAATCTTCATCGTGAATACCTGTCAAATCTTGAATTTCAAAGGAAAGGGGCTCTTCAATGTGGACAAAGGTTTGGAAGGTTTCCCCAATAGCATTTTCTTTAATTTTTACAGCGCCGATTTCAATGATATGGCAATTTTCCACATCAAGACCGGTGGTTTCCAGATCAACAACAATATATTCCACGAAGCACCATCCTAATTATTTTAAGTTTTCTCAAAAGACAGTCTTTTTTGACTGGTCGGCAAATGTTACATATGAAGGCAAAGCAGATTTATAAAAAAATGAGGATGTAATCATCCTCATTTTTTTATTGCTTATATGTTTGCCGCGTTATTTGCTTTGACAGAGTTCAACCAAAACACCATGAGTCGCTTTGGGATGCAAGAAAGCGATCATTTTGCCACCGGCACCGGGACGAGGAGCTTCGTCAATCAAGCGAACACCATTGGCTTTCAAATCAGCCAAAGCGGCTTCCAGATCGTTTACATAAAAAGCAACATGCTGAATGCCTTCGCGATTCTTTTCGATGAATTTTGCGATGGGGCTGTCTTCACTGGTTGCTTCCAGCAATTCAATTTCACTTTCTCCCAGAGGCAGAAAAGCGGTCGTTACTTTCTGAGATTCTACAGTTTCTTTGCCGGTGATTTCCAAACCGAATGTGTCAACCCAGAATTTTGCCGCTTCATCAATGCTTTTTACTGCAACTCCCAGATGATCAATTCTTTCAACTTTAATCATAGCTAACTTCCTCCAAATTTTTGTATATCGGTCGCGCATTGTTTACGCTACTAAAATAATAGCACTTTTAAGGGGGTTTCGCAAGATAATAACGGAAATTCTCTAAAATTTTCTCTTTCCGAAAGAGATAAAGAAAAAAGTCCGCTGTTAAAGCGGACTTATTTTTGTTTTCTTTTAGGATTTGCCGGAAACCAGCCCTTGGCTACGCGTTTTTCCTGATGTTTCAGCTCTCCGATACTCCAAAAAGCGGAAAATCCGAAAACAGCGATGATACAAGACGCCAAGTTGTTTTCAATGCAAAGAGAAAGGATCACGCAAATGATGCCGACAATTAAAAAAAACGGCCAACATTTGGCTGTGAAATAATACTCGCATTTGATTACGATGGGATGAAAAATGCCGATCACCAGAAAGGAACAAATCCCGATAATCAATCCCATAAAATTCATAGACAATACCTCTTACTCGTATATATAAAAAACACAAATAAAAAAATGGTACGCCTGATAGGAATCGAACCTACGCACTCGGCTCCGGAGGCCGACGCTCTATCCACTGAGCTACAGGCGCATACAAACAAATTATAATAGATTTTGCCGAATAAGTCAACCGTTTTCTGTAAAAAGACTACGGAATCCTGATTGAGACAGGTGTTCTTTTTGATTGGACAGTAGTATTTTTGACTTTCGATGACGAGAAGAGAAATAGAAACGCTGTGCATTTTTTCTTCTTATCATTGACATCTTTTTTAGGGGATGCTATAATAATTACTGTGTTTGTGCGTCAAACAAATCTTGTTTCGATGATGTTCCAAGAATAACAGATGGATTGGAAGCTGCGGATATCTGGAGAATCTCGTAAGAGTGCCGAAGGTGTAAGCTGAATCTCTCAGGCAAAAGAGCCGATCAAAAATGAGATGATATTGCTTGCGCAGATTTTTCAGAGCTATTGATTTCTGTATCAATAGCTTTTTTGTTTGATGAAGGACATAGTACTTATGTATTTTTTACTTATTGGATTATGTGGAGGAATTTTGGTATGATGGACACCTTGTTATCAATTGTACAAACAATCAACAGCTATCTTTCAGACTATATCCTGATTATTATGCTGGTGGGAACCGGGCTGTTTTTCACAATTCGTACCCGTTTTGTCCAGGTGCGCTGCTTTGCTGAAGGCATCCGAAAATTATTTGGTTCCTTCTCTTTGAACGGGAAAAAACATGAGCATGGGATGAGTTCTTTCCAGGCGTTGACCACAGCTATCGCAGCTCAGGTCGGAACCGGGAATATTGTGGGTGCCTGCGGGGCAATCCTGATCGGCGGTCCGGGAGCGATTTTCTGGATGTGGGTTGCTGCCTTTTTGGGCATGGCGACCATTTATGCGGAGGCGGTTTTGGCACAAAAAACCAGAAAAACCAATCCTGATGGCAGTATTTCCGGCGGTCCTGCTTTTTACATTTTAACAGCGTTTAAAAACAAATTCGGAAAATTCCTGGCAGGATTCTTCTCTTTGGCGACAATTATCGCGTTAGGTTTTTTCGGTTCGATGGTACAATCCAATTCTATTGCGCAGTCTTGTAATACCGCCTTTGGGATTCCTACCTGGCTGATAGGGATTTTGATCGCGGCAATGTCTGTGTTTATTTTCATCGGCGGTGTAAAACGCTTGGCCGCGGTAACGGAAAAATTGGTTCCGGTAATGGCGCTTCTGTACATTGTCGGTTGCGGCGCTCTCTTGATTGCCAGAATCGAATATATTCCGGAAACCTTCTACATGATTTTCTATTATGGCATTAATCCCAGCGCCATCATCGGCGGCAGCATTGGGTATGCTTTGAAAGTCGCGATCAGCCAAGGGGTAAAACGCGGTCTGTTCTCTAATGAAGCCGGTATGGGTTCGACTCCCCATGCCCACGCTATGGCTAATGTAAAAGATCCCCATGAGCAAGGTGTAATGGCTATGATTGGGGTATTTGTTGATACGTTTATTGTGGTTACCTTGACCGGTCTGGTAGTTGTTTCTACACTTTATGCCGGAGATGGCGTAATGATGCAGGGAGCTGTAGACGGTATCGAAAATACCAATATGGCGCAGCTTGCATTTGGTACTGTATTCGGCCAAACTTTCGGTAATGCCTTCATTGCCATTTGCTTGATTTTCTTTGCCTACTCTACTATCATCGGTTGGAATTTCTTCGGACGGTTGAATGTTGTTCGTTTGTTTGGGGAAAAAGCCAATCTACCCTATTCTGTGATTGCGATTATCTTTATTTTTATTGGTTCTTGTCTTTCCAATGATTTGGTTTGGGAATTAGCCGATATGTTTAATCAATTGATGGTAATCCCCAACGTTATCGGGTTGTTGGCGCTTTCGGGTATTGTTATTGCCAGCGCTCGAGCAGTGAAACATAAATGGAATGGTGTAAAACTGGAAGAAAAACAGTAAAAAGCGATTCATACGAATAAAAACACGCCTTGTATCTATGATACAAGGCGTGCTTTTTTTGTAAAAGTTCACCTTATAAAAGGCTGTTATCGATTTCATCTAAAATATTTGCACGATCACTGTAAACAGGAATTTTTTCTCGTATCGTATCAATGGCAGAAAAATCACAATCGGCGATAATAATACCGGCATCTTTCGCTTTCAATCCACCCGCCAGTACATTCCCCGAAGGGTCTACGACCATGGAACATCCTACATAACGACCGCTTAAATCTTTTCCGGTTCTGTTATTGGCAAAAACGAACAATTGGTTTTCGATGGCTCGAGAGACATTCAGTGTATACCAATGTTCTACACGGGGTTTGGGCCACTGGGCAGGTATTACTAATGCCTTGGCGCCCCGTAAAGCTAAGTTACGTGCCAATTCAGGAAAACGCAAATCGTAACAAAGCATCAGACCGAATTTTCCCCACGGGGTATCAACCAAGGTCCACTCCTCGCCGGAAGTAAAGTAACGTTGTTCTTCTAAAAACAAGGGAAACAGATGAATTTTACGATATTTTTGAATGGTTTCTCCTTTGTTGTTGAACACAAACATGGTGTTGTAGTATTTATCTCCTTTTTTCTCAGCAATAGAGCCGCCGAAAAGATAAATGCCGAATTTTTTTGCTAATCGTCCCATCAATTTGACACTACTGCCACTGATTGTTTGGGCGTTTTTTTCTAGATGTTCTAAATCATACCCGCAGTTCCAAAGTTCCGGTAAAACAACCGCGTCCACTTGTTGTGCCGCGCATTGTTCCACCAATTTCTCTACTGTCGCTTCATTAAACTTAATATCTCCCGGAATAATATCCAGTTGAACCAACGCGATTCTCATGTGTTCCAC
>CBCTTQ010000053.1:0-4076 GCA_965149945.1 uncultured Peptococcaceae bacterium
TAAATCAAGAACTGCGGCAATACGCGCAAAAGGGTATCGAGAAAAGTCGTCATGTGACGGCTGCCGGCTTGATAGGGGTTGGCTCCGCCTATCAGCAGGTGTCACTGTCCGTTGTCAAATATTTGCTGTATACGATTTTGCGGCTATTGATTTTTCCCATTCGTTATTTGTTATGAAGAAGAAGGGTGGATGTTTTTTTGTAAAAACAGCGTGAAAATTTTGGGAAGTTTTTTTCAGATTATGCAGGAAATTTCAGAATGAAATAGAAATGATAAATGATTAAAGAAAGGTGGATTGGATTGATGCGGAGAAAATTGCGAAAGAAAAAATCAGCACCGGTCATTGTGTTGTCCGATAATCTGAAAATGCGTCTGGTCCCTGCGTGCTTGGCAGGTCTTTTGCTCGCCGTGGCAGCGGCGGTTGTTATCGCGTTGCTGTTCAGTCTGTATCAGCTTTGGGTAAGCAAAAGCCCCGCTGTCGGTACGGTTATCCCCATTCTTTTGTATATTATTTTTGTAACCATCGGTTCGTACTTGGCAGCTAATTATTTTGATACCAGGAGTCTCATTCCTTCCTTGTCTGTGGGTGGTCTTTTTTTGCTGATGTCCCTTACATATACCCTCAGCGCCGAAGGACTGACAGGTTTAGGCGGCGCGGTGATTCCTTTGAAATTGCTGTTTACGCTGATCGGTCTGTTTCTTGGGTATTTTCTGGTGGATATCATTTATATCTCATGGTTGCCGGTGCGAGAGCAATATGATAACTATTTCATTGATGATGAGTATGAAAATCGAGCAGAAACTAATTACAATGCTTATCAGCCTACCAATGAGTATTATGGGGAGCAAAACCATTATCCGAAAGATGAATAAAAAACAGTCCGTGATTTTCACGGACTGTTTTTTATTCATCAGTCGGTTTTGTGCAGTTTTTTCAGCAGCTGCGCCATGTTGCGACCGAAATTTTCGATGGTCGCTACGCCTTCACTGTCTTCCAGCGCCTGCCCGGGTGCTCCGCCGAAAAGAATATTCCAATAAGTGGATCCGGGAACGGTAACGCCGCAAATGAAGAAATGCATCAGCATTTCCTGAAGAGTGGCTGTCAAACCGCCGCGCCGAGCTACAACAATCGGACCGCCTACTTTTCCTTCCAACCATCTGCCGTTGTTGCCGGCGACCATTCCGCAGCGTTGAATGGCGTTCATGATATCCCCGCGGGCTGTGCCGAAATAAACCGGCGCGCCGACTACGTAGCCGTCTGCTGCCTTGATTTTTTCCAGAATTTCATTCAGTCCGTCGTTGATTGCGCATTTCCCCAGTTTGGCGCAGGCGCCGCAGGCTTTGCAGCCTTGAATATTCTTGTCGTGTAGAGAAATGATCTCTGTTTCGACGCCTTCTTTTTGCAGTGCGGCGGCGCATTTTCCCAAAGCCGCCATGGTGTTACCGTTTTTTCTGGGACTGCCGCTTAAAAGTACTATCTGCATGTTTCTCACCTCATCGTTATTGTTACCTTTTTGTTTATGTTTAGTTTATGCTCAATCTAGTTTGGTAATGATGATGGGTTTACCTTCCGTCACCACAATAGTATGCTCACACTGGGCGGCGCGGGTACGCATAGGAGTGCGCAGTGTCCAGCCGTCGTTGGGGTCTTCCACTACATATTCTTCTTTTTCCGCAATGAAAGGTTCGATGGCGATGACCAACCCTTTTTGCAGTTTGCGCCGATCCAGAGGATCATAATAATTGTTGATCATTTCCGGATCGTCGTGAACCGTATCGCCGACTCCGTGACCGCAGAGATTGCGAATGAGCTTGCAGCCGTTTTTGCGGGCGGTGGCTTCCACCGCTTTGCCGATCACATTGATGCGGCGGCCTGCTACTGCCGCATTAATGGCGTTTTCCAGCGCCAGATGGCAGGTTTTCAGGATATGTTTGCCTGCTTTGTCGCCTTCTCCGACAAAAAAAGAGCGGGCGGTGTCAGCATAAACGCCGTCCAGGGAGGCGGTGACATCGATGTTGACCAAGTCTCCCGGCATAATGATTCGATCGCCGGGGATACCGTGGGCGATTTCTTCATTGACGCTGATACAGGTTTCTCCGGGGAAGTTATACACTGCGATGGGACCGGAGACGGCGCCATAATGACGAAAAATTCGTCCGGCGATTTCATCTAGTTCTTTGGTGGTAATCCCCGGTTTGCAAGCTTCCACCATAGTTTCGCGTACTTCGGCGCAAATTTTTCCGATGGTTTTGAGTTTTTCCAATTGCTGCTGATTTTCGATGATCAATTTTCTTCACTTCCGTTTGCTTAGATTTTCTCGGCTTATGCTTTATTTTAGCACAAAATTTTTTCTAAGAAAATACGAAATAAAAAAATAGTCATTTTTCTTTGATTTTGCAGGTTTTTCAGGAACTTTTGTGGAAATACTTATTTTCTAAACAAAGAAATAGGGTAAGTTTGTTTGCTTAGACAAAAAGGTAAAAGAGACAGGAGAGAGTGCAAATGACAAAAGTATTGGTGATTATGGGCAGTGATTCCGATATGCCCATTGTAAAAGGCGCTGTGGATATTTTGCGTCAGCTGGAAATCGAAACGGAAGTTCATATTTCTTCCGCTCATCGCGCGGCGGGAAAAACTGAGGAGTTGGCAAGAAACGCCGCCAACAATGATGTGGGTGTTATTATCGCCGCTGCCGGCGGGGCTGCTCATTTGGCGGGGGTTATTGCCGCTCAGACACCCTTGCCCGTTATTGCGTTACCCATTCAGTCCGGCGCTTTGTCCGGAGTGGATGCTTTGTATGCCATGGTGCAGATGCCTTCTGGGATTCCCTGTGCTACCGTTGCCATTGACGGCGCCAAAAACGCGGGTCTTTTAGCCGCGCAGATTTTGGGTGTGGCTGATCGGGCGATTATGCAAAAAATCATTGATTACAAGGAAAATATGCGTCTGGGCGTGGAAAAGAAAGATGCCAAACTCCAGGAACTGGGTGTAGATGCGTATTTGGCGCAAAAATAAAAAATCGCACGGTAAAAAAGGATGTGGGAGGACACCTATGATTAGTAGATATACTCTGCCGGAAATGGCAAAAGTCTGGTCGGAGCAAAATCGTTTTGAACAGATGCTCCAAGTGGAAATCTATGCCTGCGAAGCAATGAAAGACATGGGTGAGCTCGATGCCAAAATTTATGAAGAAATCAAAAACACTGCCGGTTTTGATTTGCAAAGAATCAAAGAAATCGAAGAGGCCGTGAAACATGACGTGGTTGCGTTTTTGATGGCGGTCAGCGAAAAGATCGGAGAAAAAAACGCTCAGAAGATTCATTTCGGCATGACTTCTTCCGATATCTTGGACACCGCATTAGCTGTTCAAATGAAACAGGCTTCGGAATTGTTAATCGGAAAACTTTATACCATGCGGGATGTCTTGGTCGGTTTAGCAAAGAAATACAAATATGATATGATTGTGGGGCGGACTCATGCCATTCATGCAGAACCCATGACCTATGGTATCAAAATGGCGCTTTGGGTGACCGATATTGACCGTTGCATCATTCGAATGCAGGATGCCCGCAACAACATCGCCGTGGGCAAAATCAGCGGCAATGTGGGGACTTACGCTACTGTGGATCCTTTTGTGGAAGAGCATGTCTGTCGTCGTTTGGAATTGAAGCCTGCTCCTGTTTCCACTCAAATTTTGCAGCGGGACCGCCACGCGTATTTTGTGGAACAGATTGCCTTGGTAGGTTGCATTTTAGATAAATTCGCCACAGAAGTCCGCAATTTGGAACGGACAGAAATCGCTGAACTGTCAGAGCCGTACATCAAAAGCCAACGGGGATCTTCGGCAATGCCTCATAAATTGAATCCCGTCCGACCGGAACGAATTTCCGGATTGGCCAGGATGCTGCGTTCTTATGTCAGCGCGGCGTTGGAAGATGTTCCCCTTTGGCATGAGCGGGATATGACGCATTCTTCCGTGGAACGTATCATTATTCCTGACAGTTGCATTTTGTTGGACTATATGTTGTATATGATGACGGAAACCCTGAAACGTACCGTCGTCAACACCGAAATTA
>CBCTTQ010000054.1:0-4053 GCA_965149945.1 uncultured Peptococcaceae bacterium
ATTTTTCGCGGCGGCGCGAACCATAGTGGGACCGCCGATATCGATGTTTTCAATGGCTTCCGCCATGGTCACATCAGGTTTGGCAATGGTCTGACGGAAAGGATACAAATTGACAACAACCAAATCAACAGGAACAATGCCCAGTTCTTTTAGCTGTGCCAAATGGTCTTCGTTGCGCATAGCCAAAATTCCTCCGTGAATAGCGGGATGCAAAGTCTTCACGCGACCATCCAATATCTCCGGAAAATTGGTTACATCGCTGATATAGGTAACAGGAACCCCCGCCCCTTTGATGGTTTGATAGGTGCCGCCGGTGGATACGATTTCAAAATCCAATTCCGCCAAAGCTTTCGCGAATTCCGCAACGCCTGTTTTATCTGATACACTGATAATGGCTCGTTTTTTCTGCATGAAACATTCCTCCGTTTATCTGAAACTACTTTTTCTAGACCAATCGACCCTTATACTGTGTCGAGATTCTTTCATCGAGCATTTTTAATCGTTAATGATCACTTTTCTGCCTTGAATTTCCACTTTTCCCTGAGCAATGAGACGCAGCACATGGGGGAAAAGAATATGCTCCTGCTCTAAAATGCGCTCTTTCAGCGTTTCTTCCGTGTCCAGATGGGTTACCGGCACCGGCGCCTGGGCGATGATAGGCCCGTGATCCATGTTTTCATCCACAAAATGCACCGTACAGCCGCTCACTTTCACTCCGTACTCCACCGCGTCCCGCTGTCCGTGAATACCCGGAAAAGAAGGCAGCAACGCGGGATGAATGTTTACCACCCGATCGGGGAAGGCATTCAAAAACACCTTGCTGAGCATCCGCATATAGCCCGCCAACGCCACGTATTCCACGTCATGTTCTTTTAATATCCGCACCAACTCCGAATCAAATTCTTCCCGGCTGGCATAATCCTCCGGCAATACTACCCGAGTTTTGATACCGGCTTGTTGGGCTCTGGTAAGAGCGTAAGCGCTGGGTTTATTACTCAACACAATTTTCAATTCCGCCGGAATATAGCCCGTGGCGATATCGTCAATGATCGCCTGCAGATTGGTACCGCTGCCGCTGGCTAAAACCGCTAATTTCATCATTTTTTACAATTTCCTCCCGTGGTTCTATTTCAACGTCACCGCACTGTTTTGACGTGCAACGATTTTGCCCATCACAAAACCGTCCGGACAAGCATCCAGCACCGTCCGCGCGTCGGCGGCATCCACGATGATGACAAACCCGACCCCCATATTGAACACACGATACATTTCTTCATCAGCAATTTCTCCTTGCTCTTGTATTACGCGGAAAATCGCCGGGGTTTTCCAGGCGGCAGTATCGATTTCCGCCGCCAGGTTTTGATTATACACCCGCGGTAGGTTTTCAATCAGACCGCCGCCGGTAATATGACACATACCGTGAATATCCACTTTTTCTAAAAGAGGCAGCACATCTTTCACATATAATCTGGTCGGAATCAACATGGCTTCCGCCACGGTGGCGCCTAGCTCTTCCAGGTAATCATCGGCCTTCAAAGCGCCTTCCAGTAAAACCTTTCGGGCTAAAGAAAAGCCATTGCTATGCAAGCCGGTAGAAGGCAGACCAATCAGCACATCGTCCGCTTTTACTTTTTCACCGGTGATGATTTTACTCTTTTCCGCCACACCGACAGCAAATCCGGCAATATCATATTCTTCTTCTCCGTAAAAACCGGGCATTTCTGCGGTTTCCCCACCGATCAAAGAACAGTGAGACTGCTTACAACCTTCTGCCACGCCTTTGACGATATCCGCTACCTTATCGGGGTTCAGCTTGCCTACGGCAATATAATCCAGAAAGAACAACGGTTCGGCGCCTTGGACCAAAATATCATTAACACACATTGCCACGGCATCCACCCCGATAGTATCGTGCTTGTCCAGAATCTGCGCTACCCGCAGCTTGGTGCCGACCCCGTCTGTACCGGAAATCAGTACGGGTTCCCGATACTTTTTGGTATCCAACGCAAAAAGTCCCGCGAAACTTCCTAAATCCGTCAACACTTCCGGACGGTAGGTGGATTTCACAAAACCTTTCATTTTTTCTACTGCCAGATTGCCGGCATCAATATCTACACCGGCGTCTTTATAGGAAATGGCCATGTCTGCCTCCTTTTTATTTCATCATGTACTTTTGTTTAAAAACGTTATTCAGAAATATAAATATCATACGGGTCATCGTTTTTAGAATAATTCTCAGGGATTTCCATGGGATATTCTCCGGTGAAACAACCCAGGCAAAAATTCAGCTTGCATTCTTTGGCGATTTCCGCCATCCGTTCCACTTTCATATAACCCAACGTATCCACATTAATAGCTTTGGCAATTTCCGGAATGGTCAGTTGATTGGCGATGAGATTTTCTCGACTGGCCACATCAGTGCCGAAATAACAGGGATGCAGAAAAGGCGGCGCCGCAATACGCGCATGGACTTCTTTGGCTCCCGCTTCTCGCAGAATTTCCACAATATGGCGGCTGGTTGTACCACGTACAATAGAGTCATCCACCAGCACCACCCGTTTTCCTTCTACCGTATCCCGCAGCGCGTTTAATTTGATTCGTACGGAATTTTCCCGCTGCGCCTGAGTGGGTTGAATAAAAGTTCTGCCGATATAACGATTTTTAATAAATCCCACACCGTAAGGGATGCCGCTTTCCCGAGCATACCCCAAAGCGCTGTCTAAACCGGAATCCGGCACACCGATTACCACATCGGCATCCACAGGATAATCCTGCGCCAAACAAGCGCCTGTCCGCAGACGAGCTTGATGAACGCTGACTCCTTCGATGACAGAATCCGGACGAGCCAGATAAATGTATTCAAAAATACAAAGAGCGCCCTTGCTCTTGCCGCAATGGGTGCGGATACTGCGCATTCCGTCTTCATCCCAAACTACGATTTCGCCCGGTTCCACATCACGGACAAATTTCGCGCCGATGCTGTCCAAAGCGCAGGTCTCCGACGCTACCACATATCCATTGGGCAGTTTACCGATACAAAGGGGATGGAATCCGAAGGGATCGCGGGCAGCCACCAGCTTTCTGCGGGTCATGGCTACCATGGAATAGGCGCCTTTCAGGCGGAACATCGCGATTTCCAGTGATTTTTCAATGGAGGATTCCCGCAGCCGTTCTTCGGTGATGATCTGAGAGATCACCTCAGTATCGCTGGTTGTATGAAAAATTCCGCCGGACATTTCGATGTTTCTCCGCAGTTCTTTGGTGTTGATTAAGTTACCGTTATGAGCCAGCACAATAACGCCTTTAAAATTGCGGGAAAGCATCGGCTGCGCGTTAAAGCGATAGGTGTTTCCCGTGGTAGCATAACGCACATGACCGACAGCAATATGCCCTTGACCTAAGGCTTCCAGATGTTCTTTGGTAAACACTTCCGGCACCAGCCCCAAATCTTTATGAATGGCAATGTGACCGCGGTCATTGACCGCGATGCCGCAACTTTCCTGACCGCGATGTTGCAAAGCATAAAGCGCCATGTAAACTTCTCTCGCGACATCACAGCTTTCATCGGTATAGATACCGAAAACACCGCATTCCTCGTGTACTTTTGATAAGATGTTATCTTCCATCATTTCTTTTCGTCTCCCATTCTTGTTCGTTGTAGCTCCCGGGCGGGAACCCATATTCCTTTTTTTTATTCAATTCCGGCGCGGTGATAAATATAATCGATATGCTTCAAATAAGGCTCATAATCGAAAATTTTATCCAGTTCCGCCACCGTAAAATATTGCTTACTTTCATCGTCTTCCATCAGAAAGTATTCGTACTCCGCATCCTGGGCATAGGCTTCGCCCGCCACCTTTTGCACCATTTCAAAAGCGGTATCCCGAGGAACTCCTTTTTCTACCAAAGACATCAATACACTCTGTGAGAAAATCAGACCTTTGGTCATATCCAGGTTCTCCCGCATAATTTCGGTGTTGACGACGGTACGTTTCAGGGTTTCCGTCATCATATACAACAGATAGTCCAACAAAATGCAACGGTCAGGACTAA
>CBCTTQ010000055.1:0-3837 GCA_965149945.1 uncultured Peptococcaceae bacterium
AGGGCGACCCGGACGCAATCGACACCGTCCTTTCCCACTACGCCGGATATATCCGATATTTTTCTAAAATGAACGGTCAAATAAATGCCGAGGTTGAGGAATATGTGAAACAACAGCTAATTATCACGCTGTTCAAGTTTCGCTTTGACCGATAAGCAAAAAACTGAATACCAGCCGCCACCGGCGACGCGGAAAAGTTTATGGGGATTGTCCGAAAGCACCTTGCCTTTGAGGAACTTACCCCCACCCTCTTGCGGGAAATGATTGAGAAAATCGTCGTGCATGAGTGCAGCTATGACGAGAACGGCACCCGCAGGCAGGACATTGAGATTTATTACAGCTTTGTCGGCAAGATTGACTTGCCCGAAGCCTAACGCCCGACCTATCCGACACAATGGCCAAGTGCCGGATAGGAACGGCAAAATTTTTTTACACTTCTATTACTTCTTTATCGCACATCAACAAAAAGACGGGATCTATCGCCGCGCGGCCCAATTGCATTGGAATAAGCGCGGCGACAAAAAAATTCTCATAAAAAATAAAACTTCCCTTCAGCCTCATAAAAAACAGACCGAGCAACATACTCGGTCTGTTTTTATAGGGATACTTTTTCCGATCAAC
The DNA here is from genome assembly GCA_965149945.1 of uncultured Peptococcaceae bacterium. Lineage (GTDB taxonomy): Bacteria > Bacillota > Dehalobacteriia > UBA4068 > UBA4997 > JAHZFN01. The sequence continues at coordinate 622 of CBCTTQ010000055.1, forward strand.
CGAAAATACAAATTTTCTATTTCCTATAAACAATTTCTCCCGCTTTCATAGTCAGCTTGGCTTCCGTACCGATCCATTTTTCAGGATCTGTTTGGAACAAATTCCGTTCCAATACGGCGATATCCGCTTTTTTTCCAACCTCTAATGTTCCCAAAAAGCTTTCTTTTCCCAATTGATAAGCAGAACCAAAGGTCGCAGCCCAAAGCGCGTTGGACAGGCTGATTCTCTGTTCCGGAATGAAGCCTTCTTCCGGTTTTCCGTCATTGTGCTTTCTGGTGACGGAACGGTAGATGCCGTACATAGGGCTGATATTACCCACCGGCGCGTCGGTGCTGAAAGATACAACTGCCCCACTATCCATCAAAGAACGACAAGGCCAGGAGGTTTGGCTGAGTACTTCACCGTAACGCCGTGGATACAGATTATCTTTCCATTTCTGGCAGGGTGCCAGCATATCCGGCTGCATGGAAGCAACCACTCCCAGCCGCGCGTAACGGGGAATATCGGCAGGATCTACCACATCGTTATGAGTCAACGTGAACCGCTGTCCTTCTTTGGTCAACCCGTCTTTCTGAGCTTCTTCCCACCAATCCAACCCTTTGCGAACAGCCATGTCCCCGCAAACATGGATATGGATATGGCTTCCGGTAGCAATGGCCTCTCTGGTATATTTCCGCAAATCACCTTCCGGCAAAAGAGGTTCTCCGCACCAATCGGGACGATCCGCATAAGGATGCAACTGCCAGCCGGTATATCCAATACCTACGCCGTCATAGAACAGCTTCATAGCATAAAAGGAAACATCCGCTTGAGGATCCGAAAACCTTTTTTTTAATTTTGCTCCCAATTCCAGATAATTTTCCGGCCAATAATCCTGAGTCAAATTGATTCGGCAAGTCAGTTCATGGTTTTTCATCATTTCATCATAGACATCCAGCCAGTCTCCCGTAGGAGACAACATTTCCGCCACTTCCGTAATACCATAACGATTATACGCAGCCAACAGCTCCCGAACGCTCTGTTTCATGATTGTTTTGTTTTTGTACATTTTTAAAGGAACTTCGGAAAGCGCCTCCGTCACAATGGCTTCCTGTACATACCCAGTCGGCGTACCGTCTTCATAACGGGCAATAACGGAACTTTCCGGATCCGGATTATCCTTTGTAATTTGGTAAGCCTGAAGCGCCGCATTGTTGAGCCAGGCCGCATGGGCATCAATATCCACCAGACAAACAGGTTTATCGGGGAAGGCTTGATTTAACAGCTTATTGTTGGGGGGCTGCTTACTTTCCCATTCCGTATATTGCCAGCCCATACCGAACACCCATTCACAATCTGGGTGCTGTTTTTCCCATTCCACAGCGCTGGCAACACAGGCCTCTTCAGAAGGCAAAAACCGCAACGGCACCCCGTAATAACTGGCATTAACCATGCTCAAATGCATATGACTGTCATTAAATGCCGGCAAAATCAAACTGTCTGTTCCGCAATCAATCAGCTCCGTCTGTTCATCTTGATACTGCCGCAGTTCCTCCAAAGTACCCACGGCCAAAATATGATCATCTTTCACGGCGACACCGCCGGCAAAAGGTTGCTCATCTTTATTTTTCGCTGTAAATACTGCTTCTCCGTAAAGAATTCTATCCGCTTTTTCCATCGTGCTCTCCTCCGTTTCTCCTTGATTGAATCGAGATTTTTTACAAAATCAAAATCACACGCATATCCCATTTTCCTGATTCTGTCGCGAACAAACACTTTTATCCAGTACCAAAGAATTTATTTTTTCGACAAATCTGAAGGCATCTGCCAAAACAATCAACGTTTCAACAAACACAACTCCAACCATAATGAATCGGCCAAAATTCATTTAAAAAAGGACAGCTTCAAAATCTGTCCCCGTTCCTTCCGATAATGGAGGGATATCGCGATAAAGGCGTCTTGTAATACTCACCGGGGAGCCGGACGAAAAGAGAGGAAGATATTTTCGTCCGATCCCCAGTGAAAATTCATTCAAAACTCATTCAACATTGCTTATTGAGTATCCTGTCAATATGCTCTTAGTCATTCTGGAATTTCGGAGCGTCTTTCGCGATTTTTTCATTGCGGTTTGCCAGATAGTAAACAACCGCCGCGAAGATACCGCCGACAATCCAGGCGATTTCACCGCCGCCCAACAACTCCGCGATGGGACCAACATAGAAAGTCTGGCTGACAAAGGGGATTTCGATCAAAACAGTCAGGAAATAAATAACCAAAGTTTTTCCGTTCCACGCTTTGTACATTCCCTTCGGATCAGAAAGCGCGTCCACACTGTAGTGACCGTGGCGGACAAAATAGAAATCCACCAGATTGATGCTGGTCCAAGGAATCAGGAAGTACAGAATAACCGCCAGGAAGTTGGTGTAGAACGCCCAGAAATTTTCACCGGCGTAACTGCCGATCAACCATACCAGAATAGCGCCAAGAGAAATGATTATAATACGAACTTTCGTAGTAATTTTCAAACTGCTAAAAGGCTCAATAATGGTGGTAATGGACATAAACAGACCATACAGATTCAACGTACAACCAAGGATCATGAATACCAGGCTAATCAGCAGGAATACGGTCGGCCAAGGGAATACGCTGGCCAAACCGGCCATCTGGTTTTCCGCGTAGGCGGGAACCGCGGCCGCCAGGAAACAGCCGACAATCATCATCCAGATCGCGCCCAGACAAGCGCCCATGTATGTAGTCCAGAAAGTATGGCTGGTCTTAGTGTCTTCCGGCAGATAACGGGAATAGTCCGCTACATAAGGAGCATAGCAGGCCTGCCAGGAAGCCGGAATGCTGATACCGAACAGGAAGAGACCCAGGTTGAATTCACCAAAGCCCAAGGAAACACCTTCCGGAATAGTTACGGTAAACAGGCAAATAGTTACAATCAGGAACAGAGCGCCCATGATCCATGTAATATACTTAAAAGCTACATGGATGGCGTCATAACCGACAATAACCACAAAAGCCGTAATAGCGGTACAAATAAAGATCAATCCCGAGAAGGGAATCGGGCAATCAGGGAATAATGCCATAATCATTTCCGGCGCATAAACGGTAGCCGAAGAAGCATAGCCCAGATACATGCAGAATACCATAATCAGCGGGATAACCGCGCCGAAAACACCAAACTGCGCGCGGCTCTGGATCATCTGCGGAACCCCCAGATGGGGACCCTGC
>CBCTTQ010000056.1:0-2607 GCA_965149945.1 uncultured Peptococcaceae bacterium
CGGCATACGCATAGCCGTATTCCAAAATCGCTTCGGATACAGAAAACGCTTCCTCGTCGTCGGGAAGCGGGATTTCTTCGGGGATGGGCGTTTCTTCAACAGGCGGCTCGTCCGTCGAATCTGTGTCAGGCGTTTCTTCCGGAACTTCGGGAGAAGGGGTTTCCTCGATACCCGAATCGGACGGTTCGGGCGTTTGTGATTCATCTTTGTCGGGAAAATCTGGGCTGTCCTCGTCGGTGGGGATTTCCGTGATTTCCGATTGCTCGCCGGATTCCACCGTTTCATCGGGTTCTTCTGAAAAGGGCGGTTCGGTTGGCTCGCCGGTTTCTTCGGCTGGGGAATCGGAGAGATTGGGTTCTTCGACGGTTTCCGATTCGTCCTGTTCGACGATTTCCGTCTGAATGGGGTTTTCGATAATTTCTTCCGAGAGGACGGAAATCGGAAGATTGGTCAGCAGGAGCGCGGCTGTCAGCAGCCATGCGAGCAGTTGTTTTCGATGGGGTTTGCGCATATCACAGCCTCCTTTGAAATGGAAAAAACCGCTCAGCAAAATTCTGAGCGGGAAAGTATAATGATAAAATTGTCAGTGTTCCGTAATCTCCCAATGACCTCTGAATCCTCGACCAACAAAATGAACATTAGACATTTCCTTTATGTGTCGTTTAATTGTTTTAGAGCTGGTTCCAAGCGCCATTGCCATCTTTTCCGTACTTATTTTGTTATCTTTTCGGATCAAGGATAAAATGTGCATGTCTAAAAGGTCTTGAGGGACATCTTGAGGGACATCTTGAGGGACATCTCGAGGGACATCTCGAGGGACATCTCGAAAAATCACATAATTCAAATTTGGCAGAATGACTGTGAATTGATATCTATCGGATCGAAATAAGGGCATTTTATCTGTTGTATAATTGATTTGGGTCTGATAGCCACTTATGATTTTGCCAAATCCGCTACCTTTCCGTTCCATGAAACCAAGCCTGTTAAAAACATCAGCAAGAACAGGGTTTCTCCGCGTGGAAGGAACCGTAAAAGGGTCTCTTTCTTGAATTATCGAACCATCGGGCATACCGCCGGGAGAATAAATCTCCATCCGATCATCGAAAATGTCAATGTGGACTTCACTACCATTGATCAAGTAATCACGGTGAGCTAAAGCATTTACCAAGGCTTCATGATAACTGCGGTCAACATACTCCGGCATTTCTTCTCTAGAATTAGCGGTTTTTCTCCACATCATTCGAACGTTGCGTTTGATAAAGGCTTCACCGTTCTCGATTAAAGAAATAACGCTTCCTGAATATTCAGCATCATCCAATGCATCAATAGTACCGCCGCTTTTATTAAGACCATTCCAACGAGTACAAAACAATCGTGACCAGCGGATGGGACTTTCATCGGCGATTAAAGCGCCAGCATTTGTTAAAAAGCCATGTTCATCAGCCAAACCGAAGGAAATCAGGTCTTTATCATCAAAACTGTTACCTGTCCATTTTTTGTAGCGTTCGCGAAGTTTAGAAAAAGCAAAATCTTCTGTTTTGTAAGCAGATAGCTGAGAATCAAAAGAAGAATTCTTTCCGCGAAGTACAAGCCGCTTCAGTTCGGTGGCGGTAGCTTTTACACTTTCATTTCCAATCCGAACATAGGCTTCCAGAACACCGTCTCCAGAATAATAATATGGGGTTTCATTCCCTTTGAAAACTTCAAGGATAAGCACGATTTTCCCTTCAGATACTCTTTGAAATCTAAGGCGAAATTCAGGAACAGGTTCAAGCCGCGTTTTGATAATTTCACTTATTTTTTCCGCGTCACTGTCTGGAGACTCAAGACCGACGATTTGACCATCGTTTGAAACGCCCCAAATTAGTATGCCGCCAAGTGTGTTAGCAAATGCACTTACACTTTTGCACCAACTTTTGGGTTTCTTGACTTCGAGCGAAAGTTTTTTATCGTATTCAGTGGCTTCGCCAATGAGCTGGTCAACATTCATTTTTATACAGCCTCCTTCCGGTCTTAATGGAATGTTCAAAACAACCTTATATAATAGTATAGCATGGAATCAGCGAGAATGCCAAAGAAAAGTTGGCACTACTATGATTGTCTGGGTGATGATCTGTTAGACGACAAAAGGAAAAAACTCAATTTTTCCTGACCGCCATCACGACAAACCGTCCATCCGCGCCGCCGTAGGTGCGGTCGCAGGTGATGAGCGTCAGAAGGTGGTCGTCGCCGGTTACGGTCATATCGTTCTCATGCAGATTTGCGGACTTCACAAAATCCATGAAGCGCGCAAAATCATCTTCGGTTTCAAAATCGGCTTTTTCCGGCGCGAAATCATCATAGCGCATATTGAACGCGGCGAACACCTTGTAGGTATAAGCGCCGTTCAACGTGTCCAGATGAATTGTCCGATGCGCCTGATAGAACTCCGCTTTCTTGTAGGAAAGCAGCGGGCTGAACATCACGGTCGGCTTGGAGCGGATGTTGTGACCATAGATGGTGATGTTGCGGGATGGTCGGCTGAAGCTGGTATCGCCGGTGGCGAACAGCGTTCCAAGAGAGCTGGTCGAGCCGGTAAAGCTGTGTTTGAGGTAATAGGTAGTATCG